>CAYZTB010000028.1:0-38415 GCA_964481195.1 uncultured Bacteroidia bacterium
GGATGCGTTCGTAGGCAAGAAAAAATTACACGATGCGCTTAAAGGGGTGATGGAGAAGGTAGAAGGATGAGGGGTAAGAGAGCTTACAGGCTACATCCCCACGCAGTGCAACTGCGCGGGTACAATACAAAATACAGCTTAGCGCGTACTGAGGCTTTTACATTTTCATTTCATAAATTATTTCACGGGACCCATTGCCGGAACTTCCCGCTCTGTACTTTTTGGAAAAGTAACTGGCTTAATAAAGAAATTATGAATGTATTGTGGGTCAGGCTTTCCATTCACCAAATACCCTGAAGATATGATCATTGTTTTCAAAATCATTGTGGTAGTTTCAAAATCATCTCCGGGCATGTCGGCTCCTAAATTATTTTGCTTGCAATTAAAATACCATTTGCCATCGGGATAAATTATTGCCTTCATAGCATCTGAGCATGAAATTTCACTATCCTGTTTATTGTTTTTAATTCTGGCTGCGTAATAAGTAACAAATACAATTACTGAATCATAATTCTGCGTATGAATAATATTATCAACCTGAACTCTAAGTATTTTTCTGACATCATCTACGCTCTCCCAGGAATACATTGGCTTTTTAAAATACTGTTTCATGTAGCAATTCGTACTGTCAAACCAAACCTTTAGAAACTCCCTTTTTAGCTTTTTATATATCTTTATTTCTTTCGCAGATTTGTAAACAGAATCAATACTGAGATAAGCTATTTCTTTATCTGATTGTGATTGGCAAGAAGCTACGCCAAGCAAAAACATTGAGCAAAAGAAGGCAATAAAATATACTATTAATTTCATCACTTTGTTCTTAGCGAGGTATAAAACGTGGCGTTGCTGTATTATCTTGTTTAGCCTCTCCTCCTCTATACTCCCTTGTAGAATCATTATGCCCTGCATTATGCCCAGTGCTTCCCTGTTTGCCACCAACATTTTTAGGAGCAACATCTCCTGGAGTAAAAATATCAGAATTTGCAAATGTTCCAACATCATGAGCTCCATAAATAGGATTCAAAATTGATCCTATCGTAAGAGATAGTGTAGCCTTGTAATTTTGAATCCCTTTCATAGGAACGGCAGTTTTTACCGCAGTAAGGGAGTTATAATGTGATCTTTGAAAATTATTTGTAGCCGATGGAGCGGTTATATCAGCCCCCTGATATGGGTCTAAGAAGTATGCATTTCCAAAATCTCCCGGCTGAAAAATATTTTTACCCCTTAAACTCTCATTTTCATAATCACTCGGATATACTAATTTTGAAAGCCTCTCTATCATTGCTGCGGAAGGAGCTCCTCCCATGCTGTGTGATACAAAATTCAATACTTCATTAGATTTTCCCGTTGCTATTCTTTGCGCATCTAAAAGGTCACGCAAATAATATGCGAATTGAAAAGCCGTTTGATTTCCCTGTTGTCCTCTTGCAGCAGCAGTAGAGGTAAGCAGGTTGTCCGATCCATTAAAGAAAACCGCCTGATAATCATTTAAAGTCCTTGCGACATTTGCCTGAAGCTGAGCATCCCAATAGGTTTGAAGTTCTAAGTAGCAATCACCATCATGGCCTGGCCACAGACCACCATAGTACACGACAAGTTGTCCTTGTACATCACCATTTGCAATTGGATTATTATTCATGCTTGCATAAGGAGAAATCCCCGGATAGGCAACATCACCCATTGGGTCTTTACTTTTTCTTCTGTTCAATCGTGGATCATATCCGAATCCACCGAAGTCATATGAGTTGCCATTTCCGCTTACTTCATCGTCTTTCTCATATCCCCCAAATCCGTGGCGATAAGCAGTAGGATTAAATGAGCGTCCGGGCATTTCCCAACCGAATGCATAATAATCTTTTGCACTCACCACATCCGCTAAATAAAAATCAACTAAACCATCAGGTGGGGCTACGCCTGTGGTGTTGTTTACATTATCCACTCCTAGTTTGCGATCAGAGACGACTGTGAGTACATTCCCTAAATGGTTGCTTAGTTCAAATATGTTGTTACGATATGCCATTACTATGCCAAATGTAGCAAATAAAAACCCCACTTTCATTTTTGAAAGCAGGGTTTTGTTGTGTTAGATATTATTTTGCATTACACAGACTCTTCGTAATTCGGGTGCCTTCGACAAGCTCAGGCACCCAAATTTTTCAAAACTTATTTTTTCTCGTCCTTCACTTCCTCAAAGTCCACATCCGTTACAGCTCCGTCTTTGGAGTCGCTAGGATTTGCAGAAGCACCTGGCTGCTCGCTGCTGCCTCCTGTTGCTCCGCTAGCTTGCTGTGCTTTGTAGATTTCTTCGGATGCTGCATGCCACACGGTGTTTAGTGCTGCAAGTGTAGTATCTATCTTAGCAATATCATGTGCTGCGTGTGCTGCTTTCAATTCATCTAGCGCTTTTTGTATTCCTTCTTTTTTATCAGCAGGAACTTTGTCGCCAAATTCTTTAAGTTGCTTTTCGGTTTGGAAAATCATTGCATCGGCAGCATTTATTTTATCGGCTCCTTCCTTTGCTTTTTTATCTGAATCAGCATTGACTTCTGCTTCCTGCTTCATTTTTTTAATTTCCTCATCGCTTAGTCCGCTCTTTGCTTCAATGCGGATGTTCTGAGATTTTCCGGTTGCTTTATCTTTTGCTGTTACGTGCAACATTCCGTTTGCATCAATGTCAAATATTACTTCGATCTGCGGCACTCCGCGAGGTGCTGGAGGAATTCCATCTAAAATAAATCTTCCTAGTGGACGATTATCTTTTGCCATAGGGCGCTCTCCTTGTAAAATATGAATCTCTACCGATGGCTGGCTATCAGCTGCTGTGGAGAATGTTTCAGATTTTTTACTTGGAATAGTAGTGTTTGATTCAATAAGCTTAGTCATTACACCGCCCATTGTTTCAATACCTAGGGAGAGAGGAGTAACATCTAACAGTAGTACATCTTTTACTTCTCCGGTTAATACTCCGCCTTGAATCGCTGCGCCCACCGCTACCACTTCGTCTGGGTTCACACCTTTGTGCGGCTCCTTGCCGAAGAAATCCTTAACAATCTTTTGAACCTTAGGCATACGGGTCATACCGCCAACTAAGATCACTTCGTTTATTTCGCCAGTAGAAAGACCTGCATCTTTCAATGCTTTTTTACAAGGCTCTAAGGCACGCTGTAAAAGATCATCACACATTTGTTCAAACTTAGCTTGAGTAAGTTTTTTTACCAAGTGCTTGGGCACACCATCTACGGGCATGATGTAAGGCAAGTTAATTTCTGTTTCTGTAGAAGAGGAAAGTTCGATCTTTGCTTTTTCCGCAGCTTCCTTTAAACGCTGAAGCGCCATAGGATCTTTACGTAAATCTATTCCTTCGTCATTTTTAAATTCATCGGCAAGGAAGTCAATAATTTTTTGGTCAAAGTCATCACCGCCTAAGTGCGTATCTCCGTTGGTAGATTTTACTTCAAACACGCCATCGCCTAATTCAAGGATGGAGATATCGAATGTTCCACCGCCAAGGTCAAACACCGCTACTTTGCTATCAACCGATTTTTTATCCAATCCGTAAGCAAGTGCTGCTGCAGTAGGCTCGTTTATAATACGCTTAACCGTTAAGCCTGCAATCTCGCCTGCTTCTTTGGTTGCTTGTCTTTGTGAATCGTTAAAGTATGCAGGAACAGTAATAACCGCTTCGGTAACTTCATAGCCTAAATAATCTTCGGCAGTCTTCTTCATCTTTTGAAGTATAAGAGCCGATATTTCTTGTGGAGAATATTTACGATCGTCAATAACCACACGTGGTACGCCACCTTCGCCTTTAACTACTTCGTAAGGAACGTATTTCATTTCATTTCCTACTTCGTCAAAAGTATGCCCCATAAATCTTTTGATAGATCCGATGGTATGTTTAGGATTTGTAACAGCTTGACGTTTTGCAGGGTCTCCTACTTTACGCTCTCCGCCTTTTACAAATGCCACAATGGAAGGGGTTGTTCTTTTCCCTTCGCTGTTCGGAATTACAACAGGATCGCTGCCTTCCATAACGGCTACGCAGCTGTTTGTTGTTCCGAGGTCAATTCCAATAATCTTTCCCATAATATAAATTGTTAGTTAATTTTTATTCGTTTGTTATGATTGCTCTAAGTCAATCATTATGCCATAGCTAGATATATGCTATTATGTCTTATACTATGAATTATACGAGTATAATTGACTCCAAAATGTGACATGAAATATGACAGGAAGGCACGAAAAAAGTCGAAATATTTGTGTCGCAATATTACTTAATTATATAAATTAAATAAATTCTATAAGCAACTGATTTATAATTATTTATAAAAATATTTCTAAAAAATAATATATAAGTCCCGCTAATGTTCCGGCAACAGGAATAGTCAATATCCAAGCCCAAAGAAGGTTTCGCGTAACACCCCATCTTACAGCAGAGGCTCTCTTCACAATTCCTACTCCAACAATGGAGCCTGTAATAACGTGCGTGGTACTTGCAGGGATACCAAAATATTGTGTGATATATAAAGTTAAGGCACCAGCTGTTTCTGCAGCCACTCCTTCGATAGGTGTAACTTTAGTAATCTTAGTACCCATGGTTTTAATAATTCTCCAACCACCGCTTAATGTTCCTAGGGCTATAGCCAAAAAACAGGCATACTGTACCCATTCAGGTATATCAGCAATATCTTTTTTAGGCTTGAGCTCACTCACTGGCACTAACGCTGCTTGTGAAATTTGATAATATTCTTTCCCTTCTTTTTCAACTATGGAGTTTAACTCAGATGATTTAAATCCTAAATAATTCTTTCCTCCCGATTTACCTTTTTTGCCAAGGCTTTTTTTCTCGGCTAAATACACAGCAGCACCATCCACTATATCTAAAGCAAGTGAAGCAGAATCTAAAGCATAATAAGCTGTATCAATTTTATAAGTTGTTTTTATATGCGTCCAAGTATGTTTTTCGTATTCATCCGGTGTAGCAGTATTGGCAAATACTAACATAGCTGCAGCAATAATTCCCATTACTTTTTGCGCATCGTTGGCTCCGTGCCCTAGACTAAATGCTGCTGATGAGACTAATTGCAACCTCTTAAACCAGACCTCTGCTTTACTAGGACTTGTTCGCTTACAAATATTTAAAATGATAACCGTTAATATATACGCAGCAACAAGTCCAATTAATGGTGCTAAGACTATAAAACCTAGTGTTAAATATATTTTACCAACGTTTGCCAACACTCCAAACCCAGCCTTTGCTACTGCAGCACCTGCAAAAGCACCTAAGAGTGCGTGAGAAGAACTACTAGGGATGCCAAACCACCATGTTATCAAATTCCAAAAAATAGCTGATAGTAATCCTGCTAAAATAACAGACATGGTAATTGCATCTGTTTTTACAATTTTCGCAACCGTATCAGCAACGGCAAACTCGAAACCAAACAAATTATGCTGACAAAGAAATAATACAATCCCATTAAAAAATGCTGCCCACAATACCGCCTTAAAAGGCGTAAGGACTTTGGTGGAAACCACCGTTGCAATAGAGTTTGCCGCGTCATGAAACCCATTGATATAATCAAAGATGAGTGCTAAAGCAATAACGATTATAAGCAGAGTCATAATTTATTTTCTATTAAGAATATTTGATAAGTATACTTTGAATAGCGTTTGCTGCATCTTCGCATTTATCTGTTGCTGTTTCAAGAGCAGAAAGAATCTCTTTCATTTTAATAATCTTGATTGCATCTTTTTCTTCGTCAAAAAGCTGCGCAATGGTCATATCAAATACATCATCCGCATGATTCTCAATACTGTTAATTTTTACACAAGCCTCTTTTATCCTAGCAGGATTTTTCAAATCCTGAAGTCCGCAAACTGCTTTATGCAACTCCGTAGCTCCTTGTAATATTAACTCAGCAAGTTTTCCCATAGAAGGGGTTAGCTCAATAACCTTGTATAATTCTATACGCTTTGCCGAACCATGAATAAAATCCACCACATCATCCAAAGAAGATACTAGTTCGTGAATATCTTCCCTATCAAATGGAGTAATAAAGTTAGCGCTTAGTTCATTAAAGATTTCATGCGTAACGTTGTCTCCAACATGTTCTAATTTTTCTATTTGCTTTATTAGGTCTTTTCTTTTTACGACATCAGAGGTATTTATCATCTCAACTAAAACTTTTGATATATCCAAAAGGTTTCCGGATGCTCTTTCAAAAAGAGGGAAGAATTTTTTCTCTTGAGGTACAAAGAACTGAAGAAAATTTGCCATAGTTTTTATTTATAATTATTAATCTGTTGTCAATTGTTTTCCCCAAAGTAAATACCATTTTACATTTTCAATGTTAACTCAATGTTAAATTATTGATTCAGCTACATATCGTAAAATCCAATCCCTATTCAACAATATTTAATATCTTACAAACTATGAAAAACTTATTTGTCTTAAAACATATTAAAGGAGACCTTTTTGGAGGAATAACAGCAGGCGTAGTAGCTCTACCACTTGCATTAGCATTTGGCGTGCAGTCTGGTATGGGTGCCATAGCTGGTATTTACGGAGCAATGATACTTGGCATGTTTGCTGCAATATTTGGAGGAACAGCCACACAAGTTAGTGGCCTACCGGCCCTATGACAGTAGTTTCTGCAATGGTAATAGCTAGCGCGATCGAAATAAGCGGCAGTCTGGAAGCAGGAATGGGTATCATCATTGGCTCCTTTCTTTTGGCTGGAGGTTTTCAAATATTATTTGGGCTTGTAAAAATTGGAAAGTATATCAAGTACATCCCCTACCCAGTTCTATCGGGCTTTATGACGGGAATTGGAGCAATTATTATTCTGTTTCAGCTTTATCCTTTTCATGGGGCATAAATCTGCAAGCAACACAGTAGATATTTTATTAAACGTTGCAACTCCACTTTCAAACATTAGCTTATCCGCCATTGGTTTAGGGGCTCTTACCATTGCAATTATTTATCTGTTTCCTAAAATTACTAAAGCGGTACCTAGCGCACTTGTTGCCCTAATTTGCTCAACGTTAGTAGCTTTTTTCTTAAAATTAGATGTGCCTATCATAGGAGAAATCCCATCTGGCATTCCTGAATTAAAAATTTCAAGCATCCTTAATGTTGATCCAAATATGTATTGGACAATGGCTGAGTTCGGCATCATGCTAGCTGCCTTAGGCGCAATTGACTCGCTGCTTACGTCCGTTATTGCAGATAACATCACCAAAACAAAACACAACAGCAATCAGGAACTTATTGGTCAAGGAATTGGAAATATTGCAGCTGCATTTATTGGCGGATTACCCGGTGCTGGCGCAACAATGCGTACTGTAGTAAACGTGAATTCAGGCGGAAAGACACGCTTGTCTGGATTTATTCATGGATTGCTACTCGTTACAATTTTGTTAGGATTAGGCAAATATGCTTCGCTTATTCCATTGAGTGTATTAGCCGGCATTTTGATAACAGTTGGAATTGGAATTATTGATTACAAGGGGTTGCGCCACCTTATTAGAGTGCCAAGAGCCGATGCTGTAATACTCATTATTGTTTTATTGATAACAGTCTTTGGCAACTTGCTTCATGCTGTTGGCATAGGGTTAATACTTGCCTGCGTACTGTTTATGAAAAAGTCTAGCGACCTTGCGGAATCCGGAACTTCGGTTAAAGCACTTGCTGGGTTTGATGGCGAACAACCTTGGGAGGATGAAGGCGATGCTAACTTTGCTTATAAAAATAAAATTTATATCAAGCACTTATACGGAGCCATGTTCTTTGGCTTCACATCCAGGTTTCAAGAACTCATCAAAGAGTTGAATAACGAAATTCGAGTATTGATTATCAGAATGGACAAAGTACCTCATATCGATCAGTCGGGAGTTTACGCTATGGAAGAAGCAATTACAGATTTACAAAACAATAAGGTGATAGTTTTATTTACAGGAGTTCAACCACAACCATTGGATATGTTAAAGAAGATTGACATTATTCCAGATCTTGTTCCCATCATGCACGTGTTTGATTCTTTTAAAGATTGCGAAGTTTGGCTGAAACATAATTTGCATGATAATATAGAAGGCCTGAATCAGATTACCAAAGAACTCCACGAAGTGAAGAAAGCAAAAGTTGCCTATCGAATGTAAACTCCTTGCTCAATAAGTATCTAAATACTTTATCACCTTATTTATTGACTGAAGATAAAATAAACTTGGTGCAATTATTGATATATTTATCTAACTAAATAAGTTTACTTGAATCTTTTTTTCTAAAACTATTGTAGTTATTAATTATGAGTAAACTAGTTTCCTTAATTGTATTAATCACTTTTTTTTCAATTCAAGGAAAATCACAAGGACATCTATCACTAATTGTAAAAGACAGCCTCACCAACGAAACACTTCCGGGAGTTGCGGTTAGCATCCCTAACCTTGCACAAGGAATAACAACTGATAAAAATGGCAAGGCAAGATTTCATAAAATTTTAGAAGGGAAATATTTTATTCGAATAAATTATATTGGCTATAACGAAAAAGTAATTCCATTTGAAATCCCTCTTGATACATTTTTGCTTGTACAATTAAGCTCCAAAGAAAACCTTATCAACGAGGTAATTGTCACAGCCACTCGAACCAATGCACGCATGGAGGATTCTCCCATGCGAGTTGAAGTGTTAGGGTCGGAGGAAACTGCAGAGGAAAATGGAATTAAGCCAGGCAACATTACCAGCTTACTAGGTGATATTTCGGGAATTCAAATTCAACAAAGCTCTGCTACGAGTGGAAATGCAAATGTTCGCATTCAAGGCTTGGGCGGAAAATACACGCAGATTTTACGAGATGGGCTTCCGCTTTACGATGGATTTTCCGGAGGGTTTGGCATTATGCAAGTTCCTCCGCTCGACTTAAAGCAAATAGAAATAATAAAAGGATCCGCTTCTACACTTTATGGTGGTGGAGCTATTGGCGGCATCATCAATTTAGTGTCTAAAGAGCCTTCCGAAAAACCCGAAGGCTTAGTCACCGTAAATCAGTCATCACTTACTGAGCGAAACTTCAATGGATTTATTTCCGTTAAAAAAAATAACCGCGGAGCCACCATTTTTTCAGGAGTTACTTACCAAAATGCATTTGACGTAAACAAAGATGGATTTTCGGATGCTCCCAAAATTCAAAACTTAGTTATTCATCCTAGATTATTTTTTTACATCAGTCCAAAAACAAAACTCGCCCTTGGCTTTTCCTCAACCTACGAAACGCGAAGAGGGGGCGACATGCAAGTACTTAAAAATAATTCCGACTCCGTCCATGCCTACTTTGAAGAAAATAAAATCAATCGCAATACTGGTGATTTTGCTTTTACACACACAAATGCATCCAAAAATGTAATTACCGCAAAAGGAAGTGCTAGCTTTTTCGACAGAGGTTTACTTACAAACAAATACAGGTTTGATGCAACACAGGTAAATGGATACGGAGAGATATCCTACCTGATTCCAAGAGCCAAAAACGATTTGGTTGCCGGAATAAATATATGGACTACTGATTTTGAAAAAAATGCCGCAGACTCAGCACTAATTAACAATTTTGCCTATCAAACCTTTGGAACATTTGTCCAAAACACGTTCAAGCCAAATAAAAAACTATTTATTGAAACGGGATTGCGAACAGATTACCATTCCAAATATGGGGCTTTCATACTACCAAAAATCGCTACGCTGTACAAATTAAATGACAATTGGTATACCCGTGCCGGCATTGGATTTGGATATGTTGTTCCCAACCCGTTGGCAGAACAAAATTACGAGTTTGATCTTCGAAAGATTGTTCCAATAGCCGACTCCATCAATGCAGAAAAATCCATAGGTTCAAATCTTGAAATAAATTACAAAAAAAGAATTGGAGAAGAGACTTTTCTATATTTAAACCACGCATTTTTTCTTACCCAAGTTTTCAATCCCGTAATTGCAAAAACTGATTCTGCCGGTTATACAAGATTTGTAAACGAAAATAAGCCTACCAGCAGTATAGGTTGGGATACCTATTTAAGATTATCAATCCAAGATATAGAAATTTATTTTGGATACACCTACACCATGGCACGCCAAGCATACAATGACATTCAACCCTACATTACATACACTCCTCGCAACAGGGCAGCCACACTTATCTCGTACGAAATAGAAGGCAAGTGGCGCTTTGGCATTGAAGGCTCATACACGGGTTATCAATATAGGGATGATGGCACTAAAACTCCAGACTTTTTCTTTATGGCTGCCATGATTGAGAGAAAGTTTAAAAATGCATCGCTTGTACTGAATGGAGAAAACCTATTTGATGAAAGACAAAGAAATTATGTTTCTGGCCCTATAAACTCGCCAACTTTTAGCACCCTTTGGGGTCCTATCGAAGGGAGGGTAATAAATCTTTCTTTGGTACTCAAGTTTTAATCCAAACACTATCTTTACTTCTTTAAAGCAAGCATGAATAACAATTCACATAAAATACTATTAGTAGATGACGAGCCGGATATTTTAGAATTTCTAAGCTACAATCTAAAAAAAGAGGGATACACTATTTTTACAGCACCTGACGGAGCAGAGGCATTAAAAATTGCAAAAGAAAAAACTCCTCATTTAATAATTCTTGACGTAATGATGCCTGAAATGAATGGCATGGAAGTATGTAAAGAAATAAGAAATATTTCAGGGTTAAAAAACTGCATCATCGCTTTTTTAACAGCTAGAAACGAGGATTACTCACAAATTGCAGGATTTGATTCCGGTGCTGACGATTATATTACGAAGCCCATTAAACCAAACGTGTTTGTAAGTAGAGTTAAAGCACTGCTTAGAAGAATAGATAAAAATAAATCCGAAAAAATAATTGAAGTTGCAGGAATAAAAATTGATAAAGAAAAATATGCAGTCCAACAAAATGGGACAGAAATTGTTTTTCCGAAAAAAGAATTTGAACTACTATACCTACTGATGTCTAAACCAGGGAAAGTATTTAACAGAAATGAAATACTAAATTCTGTTTGGGGCGGTGATGTAGTAGTGGGCGACAGAACCATTGACGTACATATTCGAAAATTAAGGGAGAAATTAGGTGATGATTATTTTAGGACCATCAAAGGGGTTGGATATAAATTTGATTTTTAACTATTTCTATATGCTAAACCCTACAGAATATATTTTTATCTGCTTTGTAGTAACACTTGCCGCCCTCTTTCTATACAAAAAGTGGGTATCAAAAAGGATTCTTAAAATATCCGAAAAGATAAAAGAACAACGAGGAAACTCAAAATTGGAAATAAATACTAAAAATGAATTAGACCATCTTGACTATCAAGTTACGGAATGGAGCAAGGAAAGAAAAGAAGAGAATGAACAGCTAGAGAAATTAGAGAATTACAGAAAAGATTTTTTAGGCAACGTTTCACATGAACTGAAAACTCCAATTTTCAATATACAAGGCTACATTGCTACACTTTTGGATGGAGGACTAGAAGACAAAACCATAAACCGCTCTTACTTGGAACGAGGAATGAAAAGCGTGGATAGAATGATTGCCATCGTTGAAGATTTACAAAGCATTACACAGCTAGAAAAGGGGGAACTGGAAATTGAAGAAGATAGCTTTGACATGGCACAATTAGTAAGGGATGTCATTGACGCTCAGGAGCTAAAAGCTAAAGAAAAAAAAATCATGCTCGAATTTAAAAATGACCCAAAAGATCCTGTTTGGGTTTTTGCTGATAAATTTAGAATCCGACAAGTGCTGGTAAACCTCGTTGTTAATTCGGTTCGTTATGGAAAAGAAAACGGCACCTCATCCATAAAAATTTCAGATACCGGAGAAAAAATTATAGTTGAAGTAGCAGATTCTGGAATCGGAATTCCAAAAGAACATTTATCTAGAGTATTCGAACGCTTCTATAGGGTAGATAAATCTCGCTCACGCGAACAAGGCGGTACCGGACTAGGCTTATCTATAGTAAAACATATTTTAGAAGCGCACGGACAAACCATACAGGTAATGAGTACGCCCGATGCAGGCTCTGTGTTTTCCTTTACTCTAAGAAAAGGCTAAAACTATTCTTTCAATATTTTAGCAAGGAAAGAATCCATCGTTTTTTGAAAGCCGGTTCCATTAAATTCGCTATTAAAACCTGAATAATTTTTTGATTTAAGAATAGCTTCCTCCAAAATAAAATTGTTTTGAGAAACAGAATAAGCAATCTTCTTATCCCTTAAATAAATTGCCAAATATTCTTGTTCTGTCTGTCCTGGTGTGGGAATAAAAATTGCTTTTTTACTTAAGGCGGCCAAATCCATAATGGTAGAATAACCCGACCTACATAGTACTAAATCAGACGAATTAATTTTTGATTGTAAATCTCTGGTTGTTAAATGCGAAATAATCTCTAACCGATCTGATATTTTTCTTGTATTATCAAACTCAGTCATCCCTTGCACTACCGTAAACTTTAAGTGCATATTATCTTCTTTAAGCTTGCCTATTGAATCGAGCATTTTTGACTCTAATAAGCTGCGCTGCGGTTCGGGGCCTGATAAAAGAACAAGAATATTTTTTACTCCTTCCCCACTCACCACTTTATTAGATGGTATTTTTTCTTCTACAAATCTTGAAAGCGGACCAATAAACTGAGCATTGTTAGGCAATAAAAATTTATGAGACAAATCTCCTGACAAATTATTTTCTCCCGCATAATCTGGAATCCAACATTCAGAAAATCTGACTATGTATTTATAATTTAACCTACGAACAAATTTTTCAAGTAATGGAGATTTTACGATCAATTGATGCGTAATAAATACACAGGGAATCTCTTTACTCCAAAGTCCATATCGATTATCGGAAATTACGGCAGAAATATTTTTGTCTCGAATGAGTTCTTTAAGCAATGTATGTTCACGTTTTATTGCTCGTACTATTTTAGGGATCTGGTAAGCAATTTTGAAAGCCATTCCACTTCCCTTGGGGTAAGAAACACCATAACCGGGAATGCGTATAAACTCCAGATGAGGAAACTCCTTTCTTAATAAATCAGCACATCTCCCCTCTGAACCTAAAACCACCTCAACGTGTTGCGCTAACAAATAGCTAATGATAGGAATGCAGCGAGTGGCATGTCCCAAACCCCAGTCTAGCGGTGCTATTAAAATTCTCATGGCTTAAATCACACCTCTTCGAGTGTGCCGATAAAGGAAAAAAGGGACCCGATATCCATTACTTCTACCGCACTTGCGAGAAACGCATCTGCTTTTTCCTCTCCATCTCGTATATCACTACCTAACGCGCTTTCCAAGCGTTCAAAAACAATTTCCTCCAAGCGCATGACGATTGTAGCCCCCTCCCGTTCTGCATCTTCTTCGCAAACTATGTGCAACTGGCCAGAATTGAACGAACCCAGGCAATCAAGCAGTTGTTCATCCGACATTTTTTCAATGTCCAGCATTGGTTTTGGATTAAAGATTAGAAAGCGAATATACAAATAACGAATGTATTTCATTCGTAGATTCGCACCCATTCACTATTAGTACAATGCCAAAAAATAAATTACAACGCTTTGCTGAACTAAAAACATTTTCCAATGTTCATGAGTTCCTTTTTACAGATCGAAATGAAAGTTTTAATTTAAAAGGAAAATGGAATTCTGAATATTTCAAAAACAGCAATCCTATTGTTTTGGAGCTTGGCTGCGGAAAAGGCGAATACTCCAATGGGTTAGCTACAAAATATCCAACAAAAAATTTTATTGGCGTAGATATAAAAGGGGCGCGACTTTGGCGCGGTTCCAAAAACGCACAAGAGCAAAAATTAAGTAACGTTTCTTTTTTGCGAACTTCCATAGAATTTATTGAAGGCTGTTTTGAAAAAGACGAAGTAGATGAAATCTGGATCACCTTTCCCGATCCTCAGCCTAACAAAGAACGAAAGCGCCTAACCCACCCCCTTTTCTTAAACAGGTACAAGAACATTTTAAAGCCTAACGGAATATTGCACTTGAAAACAGATAGCGCTGAGTTTTACGAATTTACCTTGGAAGTTATTGCTGACAATAAAATTACTCTACTAGATTCCACTAGCAATTTATATGGAGATTCTGACCCCAAAAGAGAAGAAGTAAAATCCATAAAAACACATTACGAGAAGCTATTTACTGCAAAAGGAAAGAAAATAACGTACCTAAGGTTTCACCTCTGATTATTTTGTAATGTAATCTTCAAAAAACATGTACACAGAAATCCATATTAGAGCCAACGAACTAGACGAAAGTTTTTTGAAAAGCATTCGCACCTTGTTCAAGAAAAAAAAGATTTCCATTATTGTGGAGGAAGAACAGGATGAAGCAGAATATCTCTTACGCAGCGAAACAAATCGAAAAATGCTAAATACGTCTATTCGACAGGCCGAAAGAGGTGAGCTAGTTTCAGTAAATATAGGAAAGGGGAAAAAGAAATGAAGTCTGTAGCGTTTACTCTAATAGCCATTTCTCAGCTAAAAGAATGGAAGAAACGCGACAAAAAAATCTATTCTAGGACTGATCAACTCATTAATAGTATTCAGGAAACTCCATTTATGGAATCGGCAAACCAGAACCCTTAAAATACGAACTGGCTGGACATTGGAGTAGGCGTATTAATAAAGAACACCGTCTGGTTTACAAAGTAACTAACACAGAAATTATTGTTATCTCCTGCAAGTATCACTATTAGTCCTAACTATTTCTTAACAATCTTCCTCACCGCCATTCCATTTTTGGTTTTTACTTGCAGAAAATAAACACCACTTGGCTGAGATGAAAGACTTAATGTAGCCTCTCCATTGTTTATTGTCACTTCAGAATAGACTTCCTTAGCGGATAAATCACTGAGTATAATATTTACTATTTCGCACTGAGCATCAATATATACTTTATCTGTTGTGGGAACAGGATAAATTCTCGTTACCTGCCTATTCTAAGTTTATTAATAAGCAAAAAACAGCCTTAAAATTTCGTATTATTGTAGAGAGAAACCCCTTTTTATGGCAAAAGCAGCTCCCGCAGTAATGGTTAGTACCGAAGAAGAAAATAAAGAGCTTCTTAGAAGATATCGTACGCTCTTGAAATCATGCAGAAGGAAACTTGAGAAAGACGAAAAACTGATGATTCGAAAAGCATTTGATGTGGCGATGGAAGCACACAAACACGCTAGACGAAAATCCGGAGAGCCTTACATCTATCATCCTATTTCTGTGGCACAAATTTGCGCTGAAGAAATTGGACTGGGCTCTACCTCTGTGATTTGCGCATTGCTACATGACGTAGTGGAAGATACAGACATGACCTTGGAAGATTTAAAAGGCATGTTTGGCGAACGCGTATCCCTCATCATTGATGGATTAACAAAAATAAAAGGTGTGGAAATTATTGACCCTACCAACTTCTCTATTCAGGCAGAAAATTTCAGGAAGATGTTGCTTACACTTTCTGACGATGTACGCGTAATCATCATCAAACTTGCCGATAGGTTGCACAACATGCGCACACTTGGCTCTATGAGCGAACATCAACAGCGAAAAATTGCTTCTGAAACCTTATACTTATATGCCCCTTTAGCACACCGCTTAGGATTAAATGCCATAAAATCAGAATTGGAAGACCTTGGCTTAAAATACACAGAGCCAAATGTTTATGATACCCTTCAACAAAAACTTAAAGAATCGGAACCTGAGCGCAAAAAATACATTAGTCTTTTTACAGAGCCTATTAAAGAGTCTCTTACAAATAATGGAGTAAAATTTATTTCGAGTGGCAGGCCAAAGTCAATCTTTTCAATTTATAATAAGATGAAGTCAAAAAATCTTCCTTACGAGGAGATTTATGACGTCTTAGCCATTCGAGTAATTATTAAAACCAAACCAGAATCCGAAAAAGCCGATTGCTGGAAAGTCTATTCTCTTGTAACAGATTTTTACTACCCTAATCCAGAGCGACTTCGCGATTGGATTTCTACACCCAAAGCAAATGGATACGAAGCACTGCACACAACGGTGATGGGTCCAGAAGGAAAATGGGTGGAAGTACAAATTCGATCTGAGCGAATGGATGAAATTGCAGAGCGTGGCTTTGCAGCACATTGGAAATATAAAGTTGGAAACGAAGAGGCTGCTGAAAAAGAAACTCAGTTTGACGAATGGCTAAAACAAATTCGCCACATGCTGGATAGTGCTGATGAAAATGCCCTAGACTTTTTAGACGACTTCAAGCTAAATTTATTTTCAGATGAAATATTTGTTTTCACACCGAAAGGAGAAATGAAAACCATACCTGTTCGATCGACAGCCCTTGATTTTGCATTTGACATTCATACCAAAATTGGCGAGCAATGTATTGGCGCAAAAATAAATCACAAACTAGTACCACTTAGTCACGAAATAAAAAGTGGCGATCAAGTGGAAATATTAACCTCAAGCAAGCAAGTACCAAAGCAGGAATGGTTAAACTATGTTGTTACCGCAAAAGCAAAATCTAAAATTAAAGCTGCCCTCAAAGAAGATCGAAGAATGATTGCCGAAAAAGGATCTATCATTTTAGAAAAGCGTTTTAAGATTTTAAAGATCCCTTATGAAACTGAAAACATCAATAAGGTGGTAAGTGTATTTAAATTGCCTAACGCACAAGAGCTTCAGTACCGAATAGCCATAGGAAATATTAAGCCTACTGAAATTAAAGACTTCAGAAAAGAAAAGAATAAACCAAGTAAGGAGGCTAAAGAAAACGTAACGATTGAGAAACTAGTAAGTAACGTACGAGGGAAGTCTGACCTTTTAGTAATAGGAGATAACTTAGAAAAGATTGATTACAAACTTTCCCCTTGCTGCCACCCAATTCCCGGAGATGATGTATTTGGATTTATTACCATAAATGAAGGAATAAAAATTCATAGAGTAAATTGTCCAAATGCTACCAAACTGCTTGCTAATTATGCTTATAGAGTTGTAAAAGCGAAATGGAATAGCCAGGAATTAATATCCTTCCTTGCCGGGATTAAAGTTACCGGAACAGACAGAGTTGGACTTGTAAACAACCTTACAAAAGTAATTTCGAGCGAACATAACATCAATATGCGCTCACTGAGTTTTGACACGAACGATGGCGTGTTTGAAGGAAAAATTATGCTTTTTGTAAATGACACTAAACACTTAACTGCTCTTATTACAAAAATCAAAAAAGTAAATGGCGTCCAGCAAGTTTTCCGATTTGATACAAATTAACTTACTAGATAAACCTATTTTCATAAACATAATTTGATTCGTATATTAGCAACTTCAACACTAAAGAATGGCGAACGTTTCTGAATCCGTAAAAAATATTTTTACTTCTTACTTAGAAGTCAAAGGACATCGCAAAACATCCGAGCGTTTTGCAATTTTAAATGAAATATATAGCGATACCGGTCATTTTGATATTGACTCCCTCTACTCTAAATTAAAAAGCAAAAAATTACAAGTCAGCAGAGCTACCGTTTACAACACCATTGAATTACTGCTTGAATGTAATTTAGTTGTGAAGCATCATTTTGGAAAAAATATTTCGCTTTTTGAAAAATCTTATGAGTACAAACAACACGATCACTTAATTTGCGAAGATTGTGGCACCGTCATGGAGTTTTGCGATCCTCGCATTCAGCAAATAAGAAATAAAATGGGTGATATATTAAACTTCAATATTTCCTCTCATTCTTTAAATCTTTATGGAAATTGTAAAACACTAGCAGAAACAGGTAAATGTCAGCATAAAAAAAATTAACCTAATAAACCACCACACCCATGATCTTTGAATACAACATCAAAAAGGAAGGTCAGATTCACATTGTGACTTTGAAGGGCGATCTAATTGAAAAAAGTCAGGCGGATCAATTGATGCAAGATGTAAATGACATTATTTTAAACAACCACATACGCTTTGTTATAGATTTAGGAGCGTTAAAATATTTGAATAGCAGTGGGCTTACTATTCTTATTCAAATACTAACCAAATCACGAAAAGCTGGTGGCGAAACAGCAATTGCTAACGTTGGAAAAAGAATAAATGAGCTTTTAGTGATTACCAAGCTAAACACGGTGTTTACTGTTTCAAACTCTGTTGAAGAAGCCATTACCCAACTTAATAAATTGGCTTCTAATTAAAAAACCCTACGCGTGTATCATACCCTATCAACCATCGCATTACGATTAATACTTGCAATATTCTTCGTAAGCATGGGTTTAGAATCTTGCAAATTAAAAACAGACTACCAGCGTGAGATAAAAGCCATTGACAGTACGATTTCAATACTAGATTCTTGCAAGAACACACTAATACAAATTGATTCTGCGAGCCTACAGAGCAAATGTTTTGACTTAGCAAATATACTTTCCGGAGACACTATAAAAAAAGACAATGCATTATTACTCTCCAAACAAGTAGAGCTTTCAAAAAATATTCAAAATTTACTTAACAATAAACATTCGTTGGAGCTAGCACTGCATGAATCGATAAAACAACTCTCAAATTTAAAACAAGATTTATCGTTTGACCTAATTACAAAAAATAATTCACAGCAATTTGTCGTTAATGAAATAAATGAATCCCAACGAATACTAAGCACCATAGAAAGCGCTATTAAAATCGCGAACACATCTGCCAACCAACTCGATTCAATTCAAAAATCTGCGCCTACAATTGCAGATACTCAATAAATTCAATGAATAGATTAAACAAAATATTTTTTCTTTTAGTTAGTAGCTGCCTATTATCATTAGCTTGTTTTTCTCAATCTACAAGTGATGAAAAATTAGCCTTTCAATATTTGCAAAACAAAGAATACGATAAAGCTATAGTTTATTACGAAAAGTTTTTTGACACCAAAGACGGCATTACCTATTACGACCCCTATCTACTATGCCTAACTAAACTTAAAGAGTTTAATAAAGCAGAAAAAATAATTAAAAAGGTCATTAAAAAATACCCTCAAAACCTTAACTACGTTGTAGATTTAGGCACCTTATACGCTGATGCAGGCAACGAATCCAAGAGCAAATCAGAATATGAAAAAGCTGTTAAACAATTACAACCGGACCAAAGGCAAATAATTTCACTTGCAAATTCATTTACACAATTAAAGGAGTGGGATCTTGCTATAGCAACCTATGCTCGAGGCAGAAAGTTGTTAAATGGATTTTATCCTTTTCATGTTGAGATAGCGGATGTTTACTCCAAACGAGGAGACCTACCCGGCATGGTAAACGAATACATGAATTTACTTTTAACTTACCCAGAACAAATTCAAACTGTTCAAAACGGATTGCAAATATCTTTTGGCGAGGAAAAAGATAAAGCTAAAAATGAAATCATAAAAACTGAATTACTTAAAAAAATACAGTCGCAGCCAGATAAAATTGTTTTTTCCGAAATGCTTATTTGGTTTTTCATTCAAGAGAAAAATTTCAATGCCGCATTTGTTCAATCCAAAGCGCTCGACAAACGTTTTCGCGAAGATGGTAATAGAATAATGGCGCTGGGAAAACTATGCGTTACAAACGAGGATTATGAAAATGCCACAAAATGTTTTAAATACGTCATTGAAAAAGGAAAAGAAAATTATTTTTACATCAGCGCACGAATGGAATTGCTTAATGCACTTTATAAAAAAATTACGGAGCAATATTCCTATTCAAAAGAAGAATTATTGGAATTAGAAAATAATTTCAACCTCTCCCTTAACGAGCTCGGCAAAAATGCATCAACAGCTTTGCTGATGAATAACTTAGCGCATTTAAAGGCGTTTTATTTGCACAGCCCCTCAGAAGCTGAAAAACTCTTAAATGAAGTAATAAATTTACCTAGCATCAACATTCAAATTCAAGCAGAAGCTAAACTTGAATTAGGTAATATTTTGCTTATGACAGGTGAAATTTGGGACGCCTCACTACTCTATTCGCAGGTAGAACTAGATTTCAAGCACGAACCATTGGGGCAAGAGGCGAAATTTAGAAATGCCAAACTTTCGTATTATAATGGCGAATTCAAATGGGCGCAAGCTCAGCTTGATATTTTAAAAGCTGCTACTCAAAAACTTATCGCTAACGATGCTATGGAACTCTCCCTCACAATAAGCGACAACTTAAAAGAAGATGGTGATTCGCTGGCTTTGAGTATGTTTTCAAAGGCTGACCTTTATTCGTATAGAAATCAAAACGATAAAGCATTTGCACTACTTGATTCAACCCTTGTTGCGTTCCCTCAATCATCTTTAGCGGACGATATATTATATAAAAAGTATAAAATTTATGCTAAAAAAGGTCAATTTCTAGAAGCATCCGAAAGTTTAGCCAAAATCATCAAGGATTATTCTTGGGATATACTAGGAGATGACGCACTTTTTAAACTAGCCGAATTGAACGAATTTCAATTTAAAGACCTTGAAAAGGCTAAAAACATGTATGAAGAGTTGCTCACTAAATTCTCAGGTAGCCTATATACCATAGAAGCTAGGAAAAGATTCCGTAAACTCCGAGGAGATAGCGTTTACTAACCTTACTACCCCCTATTTTTGTCAATAATTTATACTCAAAACTTCAATGTTTTTGTATAGATATTATTAAATTCGCCTTCACTAGGAAAATTAAAAAATCTATATGACGACTGCCACAGAAGAAATCAAAAAACAAGTTGAAAACAAAGAGCTAAAAAATGTTGTAATTCTTTTTGCTGGTGATTCTGGCGATGGAATTCAACTTGCTGGAACACAATTTACAAATACTAGCGCTCTGTTAGGTAATGACATCAGTACCTTTCCAAATTTCCCTGCCGAAATACGTGCTCCTCAAGGCACACTTGCAGGTGTATCTGGATTTCAATTACATTTTGGAAGTGTAAATGTTTATACTGCAGGAGATGAATCAGATGTTTTAGTTGTAATGAATGCTGCCGCATTAAAAGCAAACATTAAAAATCTTAAGATAGGCGGCACCATTATAGCAAACCTGGAGGGCTTCGGACCAAAAAACTTAGGTTTAGCTAAATATCCAAAAGACGCTAACCCACTTACTGATGGCTCGTTAGATAAATACACGCTTTATCAAGTTGATCTTACTAAACTTACTCGCGCTTGTTTGGATGGTTCTGGCTTAGGAGTTAAAGAAATTGATCGTTCAAAAAATATGTTTGTTTTAGGTTTCCTACTTTGGATGTACAACAGAAGCATGGAACCTACTATTGAGTTTTTAAAAATACAATTCAAAAAGAAACCTGAACTTATTGAAACAAATACTAAAGTTCTAAAAGCTGGATATAACTACGGAGAAACTACGGAAACTTTTACTACACGTTATGAAGTAAAAGCTGCTCCAATGCCTAAAGGAATTTACCGCAGTATAATGGGTAATCAAGCAACAGCAATGGGATTAATTACTGCTGCAAAAAAAGCAGGGCTTACACTTTTTTATGGTACGTATCCTATCACTCCTGCATCAGATATTTTACATGAATTAGCAAAGCATAAAAACTTTGGAGTAAAAACTTTTCAGGCCGAAGATGAAATCGCTGCAGTATGTAGTGCTATTGGCGCATCTTTTGGAGGTAGCTTAGGAATTACAGGATCTTCTGGACCCGGCATTGCATTGAAAGCAGAAGGTATTGGATTAGCAGTAATGCTTGAAATACCGCTAGTTATAATTAACGTACAGCGCGGTGGACCCTCTACAGGCTTGCCAACAAAAACAGAACAAGCTGATTTATTACAAGCACTTTATGGTAGAAATGGAGAGTGCCCTTTGATTGTAGTGGCTGCAGCATCCCCCTCAGATTGTTTCCAAATGGCTTACGAAGCTTGCAGACTTTCATTGGAACATATGATACCTGTTATGTTACTAACAGATGGCTATATTGCAAATGGTGCTGAACCTTGGCAGTTTCCAAAAGCAGCAGATATTCCAGAGATAAAAGTAAATTTTACAACCAAGAAAAATTCTGTTACAGAAACGGAGGCGGGCAAAGTAGAAAAGTTCTTGCCTTATCTAAGAGATGAAAAACTTTCTCGTCCTTGGGCAATTCCAGGAACAAAAGGTTTAGAGCATAGAATTGGTGGAATTGAAAAAGAAAATAACACAGGAAATATTTCTTACGATCCAGATAATCATGAGTTCATGGTAAAGCTACGTCAGGATAAAGTTGATAGAGCAGCTAACTATATACCAGAACAAAAGTTAGATAATGGCAAAGAAAAAGGAAAACTTCTTGTTCTTGGATGGGGGTCAACCTACGGCTCAATTAAAACTGCCGTAAAAGAATGTATCGAAGAAGGCATTGATGTTTCTCACGCTCAAGTAAAATACATGAATCCACTTCCTAAAAATCTTGGAAGCATCCTTAAAAACTTCGATAAAGTATTAATGCCTGAGATGAATAACGGTCAGTTTTCTAAAGTAATTCGTGATAAATTTTTAATAAACACAATTAACTTTAACAAAATTAAAGGCATGCCTTTTTCATCAAGCGAACTAAAAGAAAAAATTAAAGAGATTGCAAAATAATTTATAATAGAAAAAAATTTATGAGCACAACAACAGCAGCAGCTCCCGGAGAAAAACTAACTAGTAAAGATTTTGTCAGCGACCAAGAAATACGCTGGTGCCCAGGATGTGGAGATTATTCCATCCTAAAACAAGTACAAACAGTGATGCCAGACCTAGGTATTCCTAGAGAAAATATTGCTTTTGTAGCAGGTATTGGCTGCTCGTCTCGCTTCCCCTACTACATGGAGACCTACGGGCTGCATAGCATTCACGGACGTGCAACAGCAATTGCTTCAGGCTTAAAGGCTACTAGACCAGATCTTAGTGTATGGGTAGTAACTGGCGATGGAGACGGACTTTCCATAGGTGGAAACCATACGATTCATTTGCTTAGAAGAAACATCAATGTAAATGTTCTTTTATTTAACAACGAAATTTACGGACTTACAAAAGGACAATACTCTCCTGCTTCACCACTTGGAAAAGTATCTAAGTCTACCCCCTTTGGTTCTGTAGATCATCCCTTTAATCCACTAGCGCTTGTATTGGGTGCAGGAGGAACTTTTATTGCGCGTAGCATGGACAGAGACCCTATTCACTTGCGTACTATGCTAAAAAGATCTCACGAACATACTGGAACATCTTTTTTAGAGATTTACCAAAATTGCAACATATTTAACGATGGCGCTTTTGAAGTATTTACAGAAAAAGCCTCTAAAAAAGAGGAGACGCTAATGCTTGAACATGGCAAGCCACTTATTTTTGGAGCTAACAATGACAAAGGAATTAAACTAGACGGATTCAAACCTGTTGTAGTTAATGTTGCAGATGTTTCAGCAAATGATTTATGGATACACGATGAGAGAGATATTATGAAAGCTACACTTTTAACTCGCTTCTTTGACGATCCTAAAAAAGCAGAACATATGCCAAGACCATTTGGCGTATTCTTAGTTCAAGATAAAACTACTTATGAAGTAGCCATGGAAGCTCAAGTAGCCGATGCAATAAAAACTAGAGGCGAAGGCGATCTTGACGCTCTTTTGCGCGGCAGAGAAACATGGACTATCAATTAAATAGAAAGTCGAGTTTCTTGAATAGATTATTTTTAAAGACAAGAAAAAGACAAAAGCTGATTATGCTTTTGTCTTTTTTGTTTTTTATTACTCATAACCTACTTTCTCAAAATTATACTAGAGTTGATTCCATTAAAGTACAGGTAAATGGTAATTGGCTTAAAAACCCTTGGGCCGGTGGACATAATTATATCCAGCTTTCAGATATTGATATGAATGGTGATGGCATAAAAGATTTATTTGTTTTTGACAGAGCCGGACATCGAGTAACTACGTATATCAATAAAGGAACTCCCAACACCGTAGACTATATAGATTCTACATTTAAATATGCCTCTCATTTTCCGCACCTAGAAGATTGGGTTTTGCTTAGAGATTACAACTGCGATGGCAAGCCCGATATTTTTACTTACGCAATTAGCGTTGGAGGAGTGAAGGTTTGGAGAAATACATCTACTCCCGGCAACTTGCAATTCACACTTGAATCTAACTACATAAAATCTGATTATACACCAACCATAACAACGGATCCTCTTTCGAATCTTTATATCACACGCGTAGATATCCCTACCATTGATGACATAGATGGAGATGGAGACTTAGACATACTAACTTTTGATTTTTCTGGCTCCATCGTTGAATATCATATCAATAAATCAAAAGAGCTAGGGTACAATTGCGATAGCTTAATTTTTATTTTAGATGTGAACGGCTGTTGGGGAGATTTTCAGGAAGACCCAAATAATTGTGACATTAGTTTAAGTGCTTGTAGAACTATTAATTACGACACTTTAAATATCATTAACCATCTTAAAGAAAATTTACATACCGGATCTTGTTCTGTCTGTTTAGATATCGATGCAGATGGCGACAAAGACATATTGATTGGAGATATTTCTTGTTGCAGCATGTCGCTCCTAACCAATGGAGGAACTACTACTGCAGCCACTGTTACGTCCAAAGACATTACATTTCCTTCTGGGAATATCCCTGTTAATATGAGTCTTTTTCCTTGTGGTTATTTTCTAGATGTCGACAATGATAATAAACGAGATTTGATAGTAGCACCAAATGCACCAAACGTTTCGGTAGATGTAAAAAGTATTTGGTTTTATAAAAATATAGGGGCCGATAACGCGCCAATTTTTACAAGAGTAAAAAGAAACCTACTCCAAGATGAAATGATTGATGTTGGACAAGGTGCCGATCCGGTTTTCTTTGATTTTGATAGCGATGGACTCATTGACCTTTTAGTTTCAAATTATATTATGTTTAAAGATTCATGCACTACAACTAATGACTACGGAGTGTATGCATTTAAAAATATTGGTACTGCCACTAATCCAAGGTTCAATTTAATAGATACTAATTTTGCAAACCTCTCAGTTCAATTATTAAATCTTCCGAGCAAACATTTAACATTTGGCGATTTGGATGGAGATGGAGACCAAGACATGATGGTTGGAGATTACGATGGGTACATCTCTTACTTTACAAACACAGCCGGAGCTGGCAATCCATGTGTATTTACATTAACCAATCAAAATTACTTAGATGATGGTGGTACTCCTATTGATATAGGAAGTTACGCTACACCACAGCTCATTGATGTTGACAGAGACGGTGATTTAGATTTAATAATTGGAGAGCGGGCAGGAAATTTAAACTATTATGAAAATATTGGCACTACTACTCTTCCTTCCTTTTCTCAAACTACAAGTAATTTTGGTGGCGTAGATGTTATGAAACCCTGCTGTTCTGGTTACAGCACTCCGTTTATGTACGATAGTTTAGGAAAATATAACTTACTTGTAGGTAGTGAAGCAAACAGAAATTATAAAGAGACAGGTTGGATTTGGAAATACAAAGGCATTGACGCAACTCTTAGTGGGAATTTTACTTTAGTAGATTCCATGTTTCAAAATATTTGGGAAGGACAACGTATGATGATTCATGGGGCTGACATAACTGCCGATGGCTCGATGGATTTAGTAATTGGAAATTATGCTGGTGGTGTGGCCATTTATTTAGGCGATAGCAACACCGTTCCCGTAAATGAATACACTCACAACACCGCTGATTTTATTATTTATCCAAACCCTTCCTCTACAATTACCACCATCGCAATTACTAACTTCAAACAGCAAGAAAACTATTCTTTGTCAATTTATAATATGCAGGGAAAACGTATCTTTAACCAATCATTAATTAAATCAAAAACCGACTTAGAAAACAATTTACCTTCGGGAATATATTTAATTGAACTACGATCTACTGAAACTACCAAAATGAATAAATTAATAATTTTAAAATAAGAATTATGAAAAAAATACTAATACTCATATTCTTCTCAACACTAATAATTTCTTGCAGCAAAGAAGGCCGTGGCGGAAAGGCCGCTATACAAGGAGCCGTGAAGCATCACAGCACACCAATCCCAGGTGCGGTGGTCTATATTAAATACGGTGCAAAAGAATCGCCAGGGACAAATGTTACTTACTATGATGCAAATGTAACAGCAGATGCTAGTGCCAACTTTATGTTTCCGGATTTGAAAAGAGGAGATTATTACTTATTCTGCGTAGGATTTGATAGCGCCATTGCACAAACTGTAATTGGAGGTATTCCTGTAGAAATAAAAAGTAAAACCGAAACGCTTACAGCAGATATTCCAGTAACGGAATAAATCAGTTACGCATTTTATAAATTTCTGACTTCATAATTCCAAGTTTGCAAAAGAAATGCAAGAAGGATACACCTAGAACTCCAAGTCCATACTTAGTGCTCCTGCTAAAATTTATGGAGGAGGCTTCTTTAAAATATTTTGTTGGACAAGTTACTTCAGCTATTTCAAATCCCGCAAATACTATTTGCGAAAGCATTTGATTATCAAATACAAAATCATTTGAATTTGCATGGTAGTTTATCTTTTCTAATATTTTTTTAGAGAATGCCCTATATCCGGTATGGTATTCCGAAAGTTTTTGATTTAACAATACATTTTCTGCAAACGTCAAGAATCGATTAAAAATATATTTATACAAAGGCATGCCTCCTTTTAAAGCTCCTTTACCTAAAATACGCGAACCCAATACTACTTCGTACAAATCATTACCAATGATATTTGCCATGGAAGGAATGAGCATAGGCGTATACTGGTAATCTGGATGTAACATGATTACGATATCAGCATTTAATTCTAAGGCTTTGTCATAACATGATTTTTGATTTCCTCCATACCCCTTGTTTTTTTCGTGTTGAATAACATGCTTGATGCCTATTTGCTTAGCAATTTCTACTGTATTATCTTTACTGCAGTCATCTACCAAAACAACATCATCTACTATATCAAAAGGTATTTCATCATACGTTTTTTTCAACGTAAGAGCGGCATTATAGGCAGGTAAAACAACAACTATTTTTTTTCCTTTAAGCATGTTTTTACAATAAGCCATAAAGGTATAAACTTTTAAAAAATAAGCAGGCTATTATTTCGTTTCAAAATTAATTTTCAATTTAAAATATACCCTTAATACCCTATTCCTTTATACCTTTACATGGTGCGTACATTAAACAAATACATAGTCATGTCCTATATAGGACCATTCCTAATGACTTTCTTTATTGCAGTATTTGTCCTTTTCATGCAGTTTTTATGGAAATACGTTGATGACTTAATAGGAAAAGGACTAGACACCAGCACCTTGACCGAGTTGTTTTTCTACGCTGCGCTAACTACTTTCCCTTTGGCCTTGCCGCTCGCAATCTTACTTTCCTCGCTTATGACCTTTGGAAACATGGGCGAACAATTTGAATTAGTAGCATTAAAATCAGCTGGAATGTCTTTGCAAAAAATAATGCTTCCATTAATTGTTGTTGCAATGCTTACTAGCATAGGTGCATTTTTATTCTCAAATAATGTGCTGCCATTCGCAAACCTTAAAATGAAAAATCTTATCTATGACATACAACAAAAAAAGCCTGCACTCAATATCAAAGAAGGAGTTTTCTATAACGGGATTGATGGCTATACACTGCGATTAGAAAAAAAAGATAAAGATGGAGTAAATTGCAGTGGCGTAATGATTTATGACCACACCCAGGGGCTTGGAAATAACAAAGTAAGCATTGCAGAATCCGGCAAACTACAGCTCACGGCTGACAAGCAATATTTATCAGTTATTCTATATAATGGAATTAATTACGAGGAAATGGCCGATCCTAAAAAAGGAGATAAATTTTCGTTGGTTAGAAGTAAATTTAAAGAGCAGTCGGTGCTTTTTGATTTATCCGGATTTAAGATGGCAAGAACAGATGAAGATTTATTTAAGTCTAACTACTCAATGCTAACCATAAGCCAAATAAAACAACTTATAGATTCCATAGAGATAACTAAAGACCTTAGAAAATTAGAATTTGAAAAAAATTTTTCTACCATGCTTTCAGAATCCAATGTTCAAAAAAATAGGCAAGTGGAAAAAAAATCAGATTCCATTCAGATAACAAAATTTGGAATGCCCCAACTAGCTAACACCAACCCCGAATCAGCTAAAGCACAATTATCTAGCGAACAATTTAAGACTTTAGATATGGCGTTAAATATTGCTAGAAGTAAAAAATATTATATTGAAAGTAACATCAGCGAAATGGAAAGCTATGAGCGCCCTATCATTGCTATGAACGTTGAATGGCATGAAAAGTTTTCGCTATCGCTATCTTGTTTAATATTATTTTTTGTTGGCGCTCCACTTGGCGCTATCATTCGAAAAGGTGGATTGGGAATGCCCGTAGTAGTATCTGTAGTGATATTTATTTTGTTTTTTGTAATAAGTATCATTGGCAAAAAGCTATCTCAAGATGGCGGCCTTCCTCCTTACATAGGCATGTGGCTTGCAACCTTCGTAACAATTCCTATAGGAATATTCTTAACCTCCAAAGCAACTTCCGACTCAGCCATTTTTGACTCAGAAGCATATTTAAATTTCTTTAAAAAGATTTTCATCCGAAAAAAATGAAGATCCTGCAGCTATGCAATAAATTTGTTTACCCCCCTAAAGATGGCGGAGCAATTGGAATCTTTAACTACACCAAAGCTTTTTCCTTAAATGGATGTGAAGTAACCATGCTGGCCATGAACACGTCCAAACATCCGTATGACATTAATAACCTGCCGGAAGAAATTAAGAAGCTTGCACAATTTATTTCCATTGATGTAGACAACCGCATTAAACCATTTGCTGCACTATCCTGCTTGTTGCAAAACAAATCATACAACATTGAACGTTTTATTTCCGAAGCCTACAATGATGCCTTGATTGATATTCTTCACAAAAACAAATTTGACGTTATTCAATTAGAGGGTCTATTCCTATCTCCATACATCGAAACCATTCGTGCATTTTCAGATGCTACCGTTGTGATGCGCTCTCATAACATCGAACATGAAATTTGGGAGCGAAGTGCAAAAAATGAAAAGTCATTTTTGAAAAGATGGTACTTGAATGTTTTAGCCAGACAACTTCGCAATTACGAAATAGCTAGACTAAACAAATACGATCTTGTTACTTCTGTTACTGAAAGAGATGAACAAATGCTAAAATCATTTGGCTGTGAGCTACCCATTCACGTTTGCCCTGCCCCTTACGATGAAACGGTGCTGGTTCCTGACAAGAGCAAAGCCGAATTTCCTTCCCTGTTTTTTATTGGTGCATTGGACTGGATGCCAAACGTAGAAGGACTAGAATGGTTTTTAAAAAATGTGTGGCCAATTATCACAGCTAAATTTCCTAATTTATGTTTCTACATTGCAGGACGCAATGCCAATAAAGCTAAACTAACGCTTTCTAAAAATTGTATCGTAGTTGGCGAAGTTGACAATGCCTACAATTTTATGAACTCCAAAGGAATAATGATCGTGCCTCTACTTTCTGGTAGCGGAATACGCGTAAAAATAATTGAAGGCATGGCACTTGGAAAAACCATCGTCACCACTACCTTAGGAGCCGAAGGAATACCCTGTAAAGACGGACAAAATATTTTGATTGCAGATACGCCAGAAGCTTTTGCAGAAAAAATTATCAAATGCTTAACAGATAAAATCTCATATTTAATTATAGGAGATAATGCGCTGCAGTTTGCAAAACAACGATTTAGCAGCCAGGAAATAGTAAAAAAATTAATTGCATTTTTCGAATCTAACAGAAGCTCCGAACTTGATAGTTAATTCAATTTAGTTAAAATAAAAAATGCTCGCGCTTCAAATCATATTCTGGCTCTCTCTCCTCTCTTTAGCGCATACCTATATTTTTTACCCCCTGTTTTTAAAAATTGCCGCAATCTTCACAGCGACTCCCTCTGTTATTGCTGGAGAGAGTCAGCCTGCTGTATCCATTCTTATAGCCGCCTACAACGAAGAAAAAGTAATAAAAGAAAAGCTAGAAAGCATTTTCAACTCTGATTACCCTGCCGATAAAATTGAAGTGCTAGTTGGCTCTGACGCTAGTACAGATCAAACAAATAAAATTATAAAAACATTTCCTCAGGTACAGCTTATTAATTTTGAAGGCAGAAGCGGCAAAGTAAAAATTATCAATCACCTAAAATCGTTAGCCAAGCACGATGTTTTAATACTGACAGACGCCAATGTGCTTTTTGATAAAAACACTTTAACAGAGCTACTCAAGCATTTTAGTAATCCGGAAATTGGCTTGGTGGATTCCCACATGCAACACATAAAGCAAAAAAGTATGGGAGTTTCTAAAGCCGAAAACACCTATATACGAGGCGAAGTAGGAATAAAATATAACGAAGGAAAAGTGTTTGGCAAAATGATGGGGCCTTTTGGAGGCTGCTATGCAGTGCGAAAAAGTCTATACGAAAACGTGCCTGAAAACTTTTTGGTAGATGATTTTTATATAAACATGAAAGTATTGAAAAAAGGTAGCAAAGCCATTAGCGAGATAAAGGCATTGGTTTTCGAGGAAGTTCCTTCAGATTGGAAAATAGAATTTAAAAGAAAAGTTAGAATTGCTACCGGCAGCTTTCAAAACTTAAAAGCCTTTTCTCATTTGCTTTTCAGATTCGATAGCTTATCGTTTTGTTTTTTATCCCACAAAGTATTACGATGGAAAGGTCCTTTCCTGATGATTAGCTTATACCTAAGCAACTCCATCATTTCCTGGTGGATATTGGTGGGCGATGCAATACAGGGACTTCTTATTGGCGAATCACATCACATGCACTTGCATGCCTTTCAAGCATTTTTCATTTTACAAAACTTGTTGATTGTACTTTTCATTTTTGATCTTCTACTTTCTGCATTAAAAATTCATTTCCCTCCCACACGCTTAATTTCACATTTCTTCACAACCAACCTAGCCTTATTCATTGGTTTCTTTAAATTTCTAGGTGGCGTAAAGTCCAGCATCTGGCAGCCAACTGCGAGGAAATAAGAGTTAAGAGTTAAGAGTTTAGGAATTGGGAGTTAGGAGTTGTCCTTTTGCCTTGCTCCCTTTGCCTTATCACTTTTACCTTATGACTAATCCCTATTAACTATTCTCTTTACTTTATTCCCCTTTGCCTTCTGCCTTATCCCTCAAGCCACTGCCTTCTTCCCTTATGCCTATTAACTATTGTTTATTGTCTACTGCTTACTGCCCCTATTGCACTTCCCTCCTTGCCCTCTGCCTTTTGCCATCTACCTTATACCCTCTTCCCTTTGCCTTATTGCCTTATGCCTTACTCCATTTGCCTTATTGCCTATTCCCTAATAACTATTAACTATCCTCTATTAACTATCAACTATTTCCTACCTTTACACACTATGAAAACAGCCCTCCATACTATTGAAGAAGCCATCGAAGACATCCGCGCAGGCAAGGTTATTATTGTGGTGGATGACGAAGACCGAGAGAACGAGGGCGACTTCCTTACAGCAGCGAGAAACGCTACACCGGAGGTAATAAATTTTATGGCTACACATGGCCGGGGACTCATTTGCGCAGCACTTACAGAGAGCCGTTGCAAGGATTTAGACCTCACTCCCATGGTCCAGCAGAACACTTCACATCACGAAACTGCCTTTACCGTTTCCATTGATTTAAGAGGTCATGGATGCACCACCGGCATATCAGCAAGTGATCGTTCCAAGACTATAAAAGCATTGATAGATTCAAGCATAAAATCTACCGACTTTGCAAGGCCCGGACATATATTCCCAATACGCGCACAAGACGGTGGAGTGCTTAAAAGAGCAGGTCATACCGAAGCTTCAGTTGACTTATCTGAACTTGCTGGATTTGAACCAGTTGGAGTTATTGTAGAAATCATGAATGACGATGGTTCTATGGCTCGTTTACCCGAGCTTTTAACCATTGCAAAAAAGTTTAATCTTAAAATTATTAGCATCAAGGATTTAATAGCATATCGAATCGAAAAAGAAACCATTGTAAAGCGAGAAGTGCAAGTGCAACTGCCCACTCCCTTTGGAACTTTTGATATGGTTGCTTACACCCAAACTACCACCAACCAAGATCACCTAGCTATTGTAAAAGGCACCTGGAAACAGGATGAATCCATTATGGTGCGCGTACACTCTTGTTGCCTGACTGGCGATATCTTTGGCTCATTACGTTGCGATTGTGGCCCTCAGCTACACAGCGCCATGGAAATGATTGAGCGCGAAGGCAAAGGCGTTATTGTTTATATGAACCAAGAAGGCCGAGGAATTGGACTCCTAAATAAACTTAAAGCATACAAGCTACAAGAGGAAGGAAAAGATACCGTTGAAGCCAACGAAGCACTTGGACTTCCAATGGACTCCCGCGATTACGGTGTGGGTGCACAAATACTACGCGACCTTGGAGTTAGCAAAATACGCCTACTCTCCAACAACCCAAAAAAGCGTGCAGGGCTTTTGGGCTATGGCTTAGAAATAGTAGAAACAATTCCTATTGAAGTACAATCCAATAGCCACAACAAAAAATATCTGCAAACCAAGCGCGATAAGATGGGACATTCACTGAAGGTGGATTAGATTTACAATTGCTCTTCTCGAAAACTAAAAAAAAAGAGAGTAAATAATCCAAAACACGCAGGTATTTTAAAACTACATCAACTTGAAACAATTTTTCACTTCGACAATTACGAAATGTCTCGTCCTGAAATAAGTTTACACAATTAACGTGTAAACAAATGAAAAAAATAAATGATTGGTCAGCAACAGACATGAACTTAAAAGACAATGTCAAGGCAATGAAGGTGACAGAATACGATGTAAGTAAGGAAATAGTTAACACTTTTGGTGAAATTCAGCCATCTACAAACAATATGTATATACTTTTGACAAAAATGGGAACTGGATCAAAAGAATTCTCTATAGAATGGATCGGTCATCAGCCGTAAATAAAAATGATGTGCCAATTAGCATTACTAGAAGAGAAATAGAATATTTTTAAACACCCGAAAGGCTCATCTTCTAGCCCCAATAAATCATACACAGATTGACCTAACTCCTCTTCATCCCCAATCCCAAAAATCCCCTACTCCTAATTCGCATTCATTCGTAAATTCGCATAATTCCTAATTTGTAGTGTTATGGCTGTAATAAAACCCTTCAAAGGCATACGCCCTTCAAAAGACAAAGTTCACTTGGTTGCATCCAGATCTGTTGATGGATACAATGCCGCGCAGCTAAACAGCAAACTATCAGAAAATCCGTATACGTTCCTGCATGTTATTAAACCCGAGCATGGGAGTTCATCCAAAAGCAGGTCCAACTCTCCCGAGCTTTTAAAAAAGATAAAAAATAAATATTTAGAGTTTATAGATAAAGGAATCTTAACGCAGGATGATGAAGACAGTATTTATGTATATCAACAAGTAAAAGAGTCACACACGTTTACGGGCATCATTGCCTGCGCATCTATATGGGATTATTTTTCGGATGTTATTAAAAGGCATGAACATACCATTGCAGACAGAGAAGAGAAACTTAAAAACTACCTAGAGGTATGCGACTTTAATGCTGAGCCCGTTTGCTTATGCTACAAGGATAATGCAGTTATTAGCAATGTTATTTCAAACGTAATTACGCAAGAGCCTACCTATGATTTTTCTACTACCGATAAAATTGAGCATAAACTCTGGAAGCTAAGCGATGAAAAAAACATGAAAACTATAGTTGACGCTTTCGCTAAAATGCCCGCCATCTATATTGCCGATGGGCATCATCGAACTTCCTCCTCTGCCCTATTAGGAAAAGCTAAAAAACAAAAAAACGATAATCATACTGGTGAAGAATCTTATAATTTTTTTATGGCCGCTTTTTTTGCAGAAAGCAATCTTAAAATTTATGAGTATAATAGGATTATAAAAGATCTAAACTTTTTAGGTAAAGATGTTTTTTTACAAAAATTATCTACACACTTCTCCATTGAAGAAAAAGGGACTACCCCTTACAAACCTACCAAGCCGGGCAATCTGAGCATGTACCTGGAAGAGCATTGGTATTCCTTAACGCTAACCGAAGAGCATAAAGATAAGCTGGACGCGGAGCTGCTTACGGAATTAGTTTTGTCTCCACTGCTCGACATACATGACTTGAGAGTTGATAAACGAGTATTTTTTGTCAGTGGAATAAAAGGTCTTGGAGAATTAAAAAAAGTAATTGATGGCGGAAAAGCAAGCGTAGGCTTTGGGTTGTTTCCCGTAACCATGCAAGATGTAATTAAGATTTCAGATAAAAATGGCATCATGCCACCAAAATCTACTTGGGTGGAACCAAAACTCAGAAGTGGCCTAGTTGTATACAATCTTTCCGAAACAAAACTCCCTTCCTAAAATAGGACGCGATACGCCCATGAGCATAGCAGAAAATATTAATAAAATAAAATCAGAAATATCTACTTCTGTAAAATTAGTCGCAGTTTCAAAAACCTACCCTTCCAAAATTGTTCTTGAAGCCTATCAGGCGGGCCAAAAAATATTTGGAGAAAACAAAGTCCAAGAGCTAGTAAAAAAATACGAGGAACTCCCTAAAGATATTGAGTGGCACTTAATTGGGCATTTGCAATCCAATAAAGTAAAGCAAATAGCTTCTTTTGTAAGCTTAATTCACTCTGTAGATAGCCTTAAACTTTTACAAGAAATAAATAAATGTGCTATTAAAGAAAACAGAATCATTGATTGCTTACTGCAAATTTATATAGCTAAGGAAGATACAAAGTTTGGGCTAAGCTTTGAAGAAGCCGAAGCCCTGCTAACAGGTGCGGATTATAAACTATTAAAAAATATTCGAATTGTTGGCTTAATGGGAATGGCATCATTCACCACCAACGAAGGTCAGATTAAACAGGAGTTTAATTCCTTAAAATTATTTTTTGATAAACTAAAAAAAGACTACCCGGAATTCCTTTTTCTTTCTTCAGGCATGAGCAGCGATTATAAAATTGCAATCAAAGAGGGAAGCACTTTAGTTCGCATTGGCTCTTCCATTTTTGGAAGAAGAAATTAACTCAAAATAAATGCGTAAGCATTCCGCAAATAGCCCTGAAAATTTAAACTTCTGGAGTCAAATCCCATTTCTTCGCATTCTGCTTCCATTCTTAGCGGGGATTATCATAGCCATATATTCTGGAACTCAGATTAAAGTATTTGACTACGCGCTATTAATGCTATTCGCATTAATTGTGCTTCACATTATTTTCAAAAAACTAAATTACCATTACTATATCTCTTGGATATTTGGAATACTAGTATCAGCCTTTCTTTTTATTTCCGGGTTTCAACTTACAACTCTAAACACAGAAAAGTATAATTCCAGCCACTTCAGCAACTATTCAAATAAAGAAAATTTATACTTAGTTAAGACAACTGAAACGATATTAGAAAAAGAAAAGTCATATAAAATATCTATACAAGTTTTAGCAATTAAACTAAACGGAATTTGGGTAAAAACTTCGGGCAAAGCGATTTCGTACTTTCAAAAAGACAGCCTAGTTCAAACCATTAATTATGGCGATTACCTAATTGTAAAAACAAATTTTTCTGAAATAAATCCACCCCAGAATCCTTCCGAATTTAATTACAAGCAATATTTATCCTTTCACAACATCTACGAGCAAGCCTATTTGCCTTCAGGAAAATGGGCATCATTAAAGCAAAATGAAGGAAATAAAATTATAGCTACTTCACTTGCTATACGCAAATCCTTACTTGCTATTTATAAAAACAACAATATTACAGGAGATGAATTTGCTGTAGGCTCAGCGCTTGTTCTTGGCTATAAGGATAAATTAGATCAAGATCTGGTAAGTGCTTATGCAAGCAGCGGAGCTATTCATGTGTTGGCTGTATCTGGCTTGCACGTAGGAATAATATATTTAATATTCTGCCAGCTATTGTTCTTCTTAGATGTTTTCAAAAACGGAAAAATCATCAAGATGTTTTTATTGCTTATTCTTTTATGGGGTTACGCGATACTAACTGGCCTATCCCCTTCCGTGTTGCGATCGGCAACTATGTTTAGCTTTATAGTTATTGCGCAGCCATGGAAACATCATACAAATATTTTTAATACACTGGCAGTTTCATGTTTTGTTCTGCTTCTTTACAATCCCTATTTAATCATGGAAGTTGGATTTCAGCTATCGTATTTAGCAGTGCTTGGTATAGTTAGCATTCAACCTTGGCTGTATGAAAAGTGGCAGCCCAAATATTGGTTTATAAATAAAATTTGGCAAATTACTACCGTATCTATCGCTGCGCAAATCATGACCTTTCCTCTTGGGATACTATACTTTCATCAGTTTCCAAATTACTTTTTATTTTCAAATCTCGTTGTTATACCCCTTGCAACAGCAATTCTTAGTTATGGAATCGCCATGTTTGTTTTAGGCAGCATACCCTCCATCGGTCTTGCCTGCGGAAAGGTTTTCACATTGCTGGTTTGGCTATTAAATAAATCTGTACTTTTTATTGATCAAATTCCGGGCGCTATTCTTGCAGGCATTACAACCACCATTTTTCAAACTTGGCTAATTTATACTCTGCTAGTATTCATCATGCTTTACATCTATTTTAAGAAGGCAAAATATTTATTTGCCTTCCTTTCCACGCTAATACTTTTACTTTCAAACTTATCTGCATTAGCTTATCAAGCACAAAAACAAAACTCCTTAGTTATTTATAATGTATCGAAAGTAGCAGCTTATGATTTCATTTATGGAAATCAAACTCTCTTTTTAGCCGATTCTGCGCTTACAAATAACAAGAGTAAAATGCTTTTTCACATAAAACACAATTGGTGGGAACGGAAAATTACAAAACAAGAAATTTGTAAATCAGAAAACATAAATGCTTTTTACAATGCATATACCGCTATAAAAAACGACTTTATTCAATTTAACGGCAAGCGAATTTTTGTAATAAAAAAACCGATGCCTAACTATAAAAATGCATTTAAGAAACTAAGGGTAGATTATATTATCGTTTCTAAAAATGCAAAAGTTAAAATACAAGAAATAAAAAATAATTTCGAATTTGAAAAAATAATTTTCGACTCCTCTAGCGCGAGCTGGAAAATAGAAAATTGGAAAAATGAATGTAATGAATTAAATATCAGCTACTATTCCGTTCCAGAATCAGGTGCTTACATAGAGAATTTTGGATTACTTCAAGATTGATTTCATAACCTTCCCTTGAGCATTAGGCATTTTAATACCCATTAACTCACAAATGGTTGGAGCTATATCTACGAGCGAATAATGCTCCGTTTCTATATAGTTTGTTTTAAAATCCGGACCAATACCTAGCAAAAAAATATGCCTACAACCTTCGCAGGTGCAACCATGCGATGCAAACCCATCGTAAACTCCATCTAAATTTCTGCCGTGATCATTTGTAACTAAGAGTGTGCTCACGCCAGCATAAATGCTATCCTTTTGTAAAAAATTCCAAAAATCGCCAACAAGCTTGTCAACCTTTTGTATTTGACTCAAATAACCTACCCAATTATTAGAATGAGCTGTCATATCGGGTTCTCTAAAGTTTACAATTGCTAAGTGGGGATGAAATTTTGTTAAGGTGTCTACCAGGTGATTATAAGTTATTGAATCTTCTCTATATCCTGTCCCATTGCCATTCACACCACAATCTACGCTTGGTCTAAATTTACCTGACCAAGAAGGATCCAAGCAATTAGACAAAACTTCTAGCTTATCTTTACTTGAAATAACCCATGCATCGGTTAATGGTTTTGAATACTGCGAGAGGTAATATTGAAAAATCGAAGAGCGTTCCGGAATTTCCTGTCCACCATTATTTATGAGTTGATAATAACTCGTTGTGATTGCAGTATGACCAGGAACAGTAAGCGTTTGCCCATCGTTGTAAAAGTTAGTACACATAATTCCTTGTGAAGCAAGGTTTTTAATAGTTGGAATGTAGGTTTGATGTGCATCTCCCCATGTTTCCGAATATCGTGCCCCGTCCATGACAACCACAAAAACATATTTTGTTTTATACGAAGCAGGCAAAGGAATTGCAGGATCTTGCGTACAAGATGAAAACAAAAAAAGGCAAACAATTTCTAAAAATCTCATTTAATATTTTTATACTTCAAAGATAGTGTTATTAAATATCTTTGCAATGTATATTTTAAAATTACAATTCCTTCATGAACTATAAAGCGGGCGATAAAGTCAGGGCCACCGCATCAGAATTTAAGCAAATTATCGAGATAATCGTCATTCCATCC
>CAYZTB010000029.1:0-32956 GCA_964481195.1 uncultured Bacteroidia bacterium
TTTGTATATTGAGCAAATTTGAAAATATTATTTTGATTTTGCTCTATAAATATTGTCGAATAAAATAAATACAAAAATAAATTAATATGGAAGCGTTAACTAAGTCACTTATTGAATTTATTAATCCTAATTTAAAAGGTCTACACGAGTCTGATACTTTGGCAATTAACGAACGTTCGAAAGCGCTAATATCAAGAGGAAAGAATGTATAAAATTTGGTTTAGGGCAGTCACCCTTTCCTGTTCCTGATAATGTAGTAGAGTCTCTTCGATTAAATGCACCACAAAAAGATTACTTGCCTGTACAGGGCTTAGCTATTTTGCGTGAAGCGGTTGCAGATTTTCATAGAAGAAAAGATGGCGTTGAGGCAAGCGCTGATTGCGTAATGATTGGACCAGGATCTAAAGAGCTTGTGTTTTTATTGCAGTTAGTATTTGACAGCGAAATTATTATTGTGAGCCCCTGTTGGGTTTCCTATATACCTCAAGCTAAGATTATAGGGAAAGATATTTCTGTAATACACAGCTCTTTTAAAGATGGCTGGCATTTAACGCCAGCACTTTTTAGGGAATATGCAATAAGCAGAAAAAATAAATCAAAACCTGCGTTAATGATTTTGAACTATCCCGGAAATCCGGATGGTGTTTCATTTAAAGAAGAAGATTTGAAAGCAATCGCTAAAATTGCTCGTGAAAATAATGTGATCATACTTTCAGATGAAATTTATGGGCAACTTCATCACGAGGGGAAACATATATCCATAGGAAAGTTTTATCCGGAAGGAACCATAATTAGCTCTGGACTTTCTAAATGGTGTGGCGCAGGAGGGTGGAGGTTGGGTACGTTTACATTTCCTACTAACTTAAAATGGTTGCTAGATAAAATGTCAATTGTTGCAAGTGAAACATACACTTCGGTAAGCGCACCTATTCAATACGCAGCTGTGCAAGCTTTCAAAGGAGGTACGGAGATAGAGGAGTATTTATTACAAGTTCGAAAAATTCTTTCTCATTTAGGAAAGGAATGTGTAACGATACTAAGAAAAGCTAATGTTGAAGTTCATGATCCGGTTGGAGGCTTTTACCTTTTTCTTGATTTTTCTTTTTATTCAGATAGGTTTATAAAAAAGGGCATCCATAATTCCAAAGAAATGTGCGAAAGATTGTTAGAAGAAACGGGCGTAGCCATACTTCATGGAGAATCATTTAGCAGATCTGCAACAGAGTTTACAGCACGTATGGCTTATGTGGATTTTGATGGTGCTAGGGCGTTAGCTGCTTCTAAATTAATTCCACCGCATGAGCCATTGCCCAATGATTTTAATTCAACATATTGTTCCAAAGTTGTTGAGGGTATTCAGAAAATGACTGATTGGTTAAAAAAATAATATTTCATTTAATTAAATATAAATATGAACTTATCAAACACGTACAAAGCATATACACTCAGCAACTTTAGGCAAATTCCGCAGGTGGAAAAATTATCTGAAGAACAGCTCTTTAGTGTAGAAGTAGTAGGAAACGTGCTTCCTTTCAAAACAAATAATTATGTAGTTGAAGAATTAATTAATTGGGACAACGTGCCTAACGATCCAATTTTTGTTTTGACATTTCCGCAAAAAGATATGTTAGAGCCAGCTCATTTTGATGAAATGGCTAGTCAATTAAAAAATAATGCTAGCAGAGAGGAGATAAAAATTACTGCCAATAAAATTAGAGCGCAGCTAAATCCACATCCTGCAGGGCAATTAGAGCACAATGTTCCGGAAATTGATGGAACTAAGTTAACTGGTATGCAGCATAAATATAGGCAGACGGTTTTGTTTTTTCCAAGTAATGGACAAACCTGCCACGCTTATTGTACATTTTGTTTTCGTTGGCCTCAGTTTGTGGGAATGGATGAGTGGAAATTTGCCATGCGCGAAACAGAGCTATTGGTAAAATATTTGAAGCAACATACGGAAGTCACCGACTTGCTTTTTACCGGTGGAGATCCCATGATTATGAAGGCAAAAAGTTTTGCATCCTATATTGAGCCTTTGCTCTCTAATGAAATACCAAATTTGCAAACTATTAGAATAGGAACCAAAGCGCTTGGTTATTGGCCTTACAAATTTATTACGGACGATGATGCAAGTGATACATTAAAGTTATTTGAAAAAATAGTGAAGTCGGGAAAAAATTTAGCTATCATGGCTCATTTTAACCATCCTGCTGAAATGTCAACAAAAGCAGTAGTTGAAGCAATGCGCCTTGTTAGAAGTACGGGCGCACAAATCCGAACTCAATCTCCAATCATGCGAAACATTAATGATTCGCCAGAAGTATGGGCAGAAATGTGGAGAAAGCAAGTGAATAATAATTGTATTCCGTATTACATGTTTTTAGCGAGAGATACTGGTGCGCAAGGTTACTTTTCTGTTCCTATCGTTAAGGCCTGGGAGATATTCCAAAAAGCGTATCAGGAGGTGAGTGGTGTTTGCAGAACGGTACGTGGGCCAAGTATGTCATGCACGCCCGGTAAAGTACAAATGTTAGGAGTTAGCGAAGTGCCAATAAATGGTGTAAAACAAAAGATTATGTCATTTAGGTTTTTGCAGGGCAGAAATCCAGATTGGGTGGGAAGGCCATTTTTTGCAAAGTTCGATGAAAAAGCTAATTGGATTGATGACCTTGTGCCGGCTTTTGGAGAAAATAAATTTTTCTTTGAAGATGAATTAAATGAAGTGTTCCATGAGAAAAAAAGCGATGATACTGTTTATGATTTAGAATAAGATTGATTATGTAAATCAAATTATTTGTTATAACTTTGTGTAACATGAGAATAGGAATTATTTTGTCTTTTATTTTTATTGTGACTACATCTGTTGCCCAAAGCTACGCATTGGTTCTCAATGGAGCATTTGTGGTATTGGATGGAGGAACACCTGCCGTTCCAATCTATATTGTTGTTGATCAATCTAGCTTTTTGGGGATAAGCCGCACAAGTGGTCATATCATTTCAGAAGGAGATTATAATTTTGTTAAATGGAATACTTCCAGTTCAACAGGTCCATATGTTTATCCCTTTGGTTTTAGTACAACAGACTACATACCATTTACATTCGAAAAGATTTCTGGTAACAATAATTTTTCTGCTTCAACAAATACTTCCGTTACAGCAAATACTCCTTTAGCTAATGGCGTTACGGATATGATACCCTCCGGTCCAGCTTCTGATGCGAGCAATATGGTTGTTGATAGGTGGTGGAGATTGCAATGCGAAAATTGTGTGACTGCACCTGTTTCTAATCTTACTTTTTCATACCGTGGCAGTGAAAATACTATTGCAGGAATTTCTTGCCCCGCAGAAGATATTGCTTCACAATATTGGACGGGAACAGCTTGGGCTGGACCGGCATTAGCTCCTGGAACACCTTGTGTAACATCGGGCATAGGCACTTCGTTAGCTTCTACCGTACCTGCAGCAGTTTTTAGTGGTGCTGTAAGTCGTCCATTTGTGTTGGTTAAGAAAACCAATATACTTCCTGTTGAATTGTTAAACTTTTCAGCTCGATGTAATTCTGAAAAAGTAAATCTTAATTGGGCAACAGCAACTGAAGATAACAATGATTTTTTTACCATTGATAGAAGTGCTGATGCTGTAAACTACCAAACACTTGGTTTTATAAATGGCGCTGGAAATAGTACTACAATAAAAAATTATTCTTTTGTAGATAATGATCCTCTAAAGGGTGCTTCGTATTACCGTTTACGTCAGACAGATTTTAACGGAATGTCACAAGTTTTTCCTCCTGTTATTACTAATTGTACGAATGGTGGTTTTGCGGTTGTAGTAGGGCAAGAAGGTTTTGGAAGCGGAAATTTTTGGGTGTCTGTAACTGGAGTGGGGCTTGAGCCTGTAAGTCTTTCGGTAACAAATATTTTAGGTCAGCGAATCTATTCGAATGATTTATCAGGATCCAATGGCGATTACCTAGTGAAAGAAAATATGCAGTTAGCTCCTGGAGTTTATATTGTAACTGCTTCTACAAAGGCTGAATTCTTTTCGGATAAAATTCTAGTAGTTAGATAAGTCATTAATCTTCCTTTCTTGTTTCATTATTTGTATTTGAGTGTTCTTTAATAAAGTTACACCACCTGCATTTTTCATCTTGACACCCAATTGTAAATTCGTGATTCAAGATTTTAGCATAAACTTCTTTTATCTGTTTCTTTACGATAGCAATATCATCTTTTGTGATTGGGATTTTTGTTTTCACAAAATCTTTTGACTTAATTCCAGGTTTTTCTACAAAATCAATTTCCCCGGATATCATATCCCAATTTTCGCGTTTAAAATTATCAAGTAATAATTTGTAAAACACTAGTTGTCTCCAGTAATCACCTCCGTTGGGTTCTTTTTCAGAAGGGGGATTTATTTTTTTTATTCCTTTATCCGGATCTCCGGTTTTATAATCTACTACATTTACTTCCGTTGTACTTAAGAATTCAATTTTGTCCAAGTTTCCATTTACGGGAACTCCATCAATTTCTATGTTGTTAATGGTGTATTCGGTTTTTACATCTTTAATCCATGTAGAAACGTATTTGTTATGGTAGTCAGGGAGAGTTTGTTCGCCATACGCTAAGCGATTTTTAAATTCTACCTCGTTAAATGCATCGCGTTGTTTACTCAGCTGTTTATTAAATTCTTCGAGAAATAAATTTGTCGGAGGAAATGCTTTGCCGGTTTTTTTCATTTCTTCAAAAAGCCACTTTAGGGAATTATGTGTAGCGGTTCCAAAAGCAGTGTACTCATTTCTAGCAGAAGGTACTCGCAGAATACTTTCGTAGTAAAATACAACAGGACATTGCAGGTATTTATTTAGATGCGTAGCAGTCATTTCAAATTTTTCGAGAAACTGATTTAGGAAATCTTTATCTAATAACTCGGATTGAGGTAAAACACTTTCGGTAAGAGTTAATGCTGTGTATTCTGATATTTTATCGTCAGGCAAGTGCTTGTTTACAATAACGGCATTGGACTTTGAAATTATCTCTTCGATGTATAGTGAATGCTCGAGCGATTTGCCATCGTTGTTTTTTTCGGCAAACGAAACCTGTAAATGAGATTTTGCCCGAGTCATGCCTACATAAAATAACCTTCTGGCGCTTTCTAATTTATTTTCATCGTCTTTTTGTGAAAAGGTAAGTGTGTCTGGAAGCGAAAACTTATTCATCATCCCACGGGAGCGCTCCCAAAAATCAGTAGTACAGCCCATCATAAACACGTATTTAAACTCAAGTCCTTTTGCTGAATGGGCCGTTATCAGATTTACACCGTTTTCTTCGTATACGGTTTTGTTGATGGAAAGCGGAATTTGCGCTTCACGCATTTGCGAGATAATAACCAAGAATTCACCCAGCGTTAATAAGGGTTGTTTTGCTGATTCTGATTTAATGAAGTCAAACAGCGTTGTAATTACTTGTAGTTGCCATACTTTGTCGTGGGCGTTTAGTACTTGTTTTAGCAAGCCACTCCAATTTAATACTTTTTCAAAAAGCATTTGCAAGGTAAGGTTAGCAACATCGGCTATCCATCGAGTAAGGTGTTCTTCAAAAAATATGACAGCCCCGTAATTTTCCAGGTTTAATTTTTTTAGTTCATCGTAGTTGGCTAGAAAATCTCTCCATCTTAATTTATTTTTTCCACAATGAACCGAAATTTTGGCTGCATCCCTGGTGCTAATTCCCAAAAAATGATAATGCATCAGCTCAAAAAGCAAATATTCTCCACGATGCGGTTTTTCGCTTTCTTCTTTTAAATAAGCAAGAATGTTCAGGAGCTGCTTAGTAACCGGAAGCTCTAAAATATTTATTTTCTTTTTAACAGAGTAGGGGATTCCTTTTTTTTCTAAAAGCGTAATTATGTTTTCTACTTGTCGATGTTTAGCGTAAATAATTGCAACCTCAGAAAGTTTATTCTCAACTTCATTCAGCTTGCTAATTTGTTCTACGATATGGGATTCTTCGTGAAGCACATTGTGATACCGAATGATTGACGGTTGTATGCTGTTTTCTGTATTCTTTTCGTTAATTGCCGATACCAATGTTTTAGTTAAGCCGGGTATTTTTTTTAGGATTGGCGCCTGGTTTACAAGTCGCTGAATGTTATTGTCAATTACAGCTTTTGAAGCGTCAAGAATATCTTGTATGGAGCGGTAATTATCTTTTAACACTACCACTTCCATTTCCTGCTCGTATTTCTCAAAAAACTGAGTCATGTTTTTTACTCGAGCGCCCTGAAACTCATAAATACACTGATCGTCATCGCCAACCACAAATACATTTGGGTTATTCCAAAAATCTATTAGCAGCTGCATTAATTCATTTTGTGCTCCACTGGTGTCCTGAAATTCATCAATCAGAAAATATTGATACCACTCCTGATAGCTTTGCAAAAAGCCTGCATCATTTTTGAATGCATTGAGCACCCAGAGAATCATATCGCTATAATCGTACCTGCCGCGCTCCTTCATCATAGCGCAGTATTTTGGGAATAAATTAGCCGCTTCGCAGAGCAGCTCCATTTTTTCCTTGCGCGCGTCTATGTCTTTTTGTTTTACATCACCAACTTTTATTCCTTTTTTGGAATTTGCCTTTTTGTAAATAAACTCTTCGCGATTGGGTAAGTCGTTTAAATAGGAAGTTACTTGTTCGGCAATAAAAATAGGACTCCAATCTTCTTCCTTCATCATTCGGAAAAGATCTTTTAAGCGGGGAATATCATAATAGATATCTCCTTTTAACCTTTTTAATTCGTGGGAAGATGGTAGTCCATTCAGCAAGGATTGCAGCAACTGAACAACTTCAAGTTCTGAAATGGGTTCCATTTCTCTTTTCCCAAAATAATCGAGGTTATGTTGGATGATGTTGTTGCAAAAGGAATGAAACGTAAATATATTTACCCGATAGGCTGTTGGTCCAATAAACTGCAACAAGCGATTGCGCATGGCAACTGTGCCGGCATCCGTATAAGTAAGGCAAAGGATGTTATGTGGACCAACTTGTAAATCTGATTTTAGGATATGGCCTATGCGGGCAGCAATGATTTGTGTTTTGCCGGTGCCGGGTCCGGCAATAACCATCAAGGGACCTTCAATATGTTCAACCGCTTTTTTTTGCTCCGCATTTAAGCGTGCAAGCTCTGTATTAAATTGCTTTTCGTACTGTGATTTATTACCCGTTTCCTTCACGTAACGAAGCTAAATATTTTTAAGATGAATTTGGCAGTTGTTGATAAATAGCGACTCAAATTTATTTTTTGATATTTACTTTAGGTTGAATAGGCTCAAAGTTTCCAATTTCAATAGTAGAAGAGCCGTAAACGGTGATGGTGGATTTTATAAAATCTTCTTCGTTTGCTTTGTAAATATTATCCACGTATTTCTGTGGATTCCGATCGATGTAAGGAAACCAGGTGCTATGAATTTGAATCATGACGCGGTGTCCTTTTTTAAACGTATGTAATACATCTTGAAGCTTGTATTTTACCTCAGTAATTTTTCCGGGAGTAAACGGCTCTGGTTTTTCAAAGCTATTTCGGAATCTGCCTCTAAACACCTCGCTGCGCACTAACTGCTGATATCCAGCCATTACGATATTATCTGGGTTGTGTTCGTACTTGGGTTGATTGTCGGGATATACATCAATTAATTTTACAATAAAATCTGCATCGGTGCCGGTCATAGATACCATGAGCTTCGCAATGATTTCTCCAGCTAAAGTCCAATCTTCGGGCAAGGTATCTGTTTCAAACGTTAGTACATCAGTTCTGCGAGAAGCATCCCGCTGATCGTCCGTCATAAATGCTCTAGGCGTAAATGTTAACCCTTCAGTTTCGGAGCGATAGGGTACAGGCTTAGCAGGATCGCTTTCATAAGCAAAGCTTAATTTTTCATCAACAGGTTTATTGATGGAAAGCTTTCCCTTTTTGTTAAAGTGCAAGGTGGTGTTGTCGGCTTTGGGCGGCCAGACAGTATACTGATTCCATTTTTTTAATCCTGTATCGTACATGTATGCTTCGGGCAAAGAATTATTCCCTTCGTCTTTTAAATAGTAAGCAAAAAACTTACGTTCTATTTCCTTCATGTAAAAAGTAGAGATGCTATCGCCAAAATAAATATGGTTGAGTGTGCACGTGCCATTTTCGCGCGACCAGGCTCCGTGTGCCCAAGGACCCATTACGATTGTATTTTTTGCTTTAGGATTATTTTTTTCTATTGTTTTATAAGTTTCTAAGGCCCCATATAAATCTTCGGCATCAAACCAACCGCCCACCGTCATTACGGCATGAGTAATGTTTTTAAGATGAGGCAATAAATTTCTTTTTTTCCAAAACTCATCGTAGTTGGGATGGTCAATAATTTGTTGCCAGAAAAAATTATCGTAATGATATTTAGCAGTAATATTTTTTAACGGGCCCTGTCGTAAATGAAAATCATATCCATCTTTTGCCTTGTTTTTAAAAAGTCTTTCTTCTTTGTCAATAAACCAATCTTTATCAGAAGGTTTTTCCTGTTGATAGCCAAAAACAGAAAATGCCCCTGTGTAGCTTTGTAAAAATGCTCCGTTGTGATGAAAATCATCAAAGAAAAAATCTGCTATGGGAGCTTGGGGCGATGATGCTTTGAGGGCTGGGTGAGCATCAGGTAAGGCAGCAGAAGTATAAAAACCCGGGTAGGAGATGCCGAGCATGCCTACTTTGCCATTGCATTCTTTAATATTTTTTACCAGCCAATCAATGGCATCCCAGGTGTCGGAGCTTTCATCAATTGCCGTTTTGTTTTTTAAATCATTACCCGGAATATTTGGACGCATATTATCAAACGTGCCTTCTGATAAATACCTGCCACGCACATCTTGAAAAACTAAAATGTATTTGTCTTGCACTAAATATTTAGAGGGTTGGCTAAAGGGTCTATAGTCATTATAGTCCGATGCGTTGTAGCAAGTACGTTTTAAAAGTATTGGATATTTTTTTGTTTTATCTTTTGGCGTATAAGCAAGTGTAAATAATTTAACTCCATCTCGCATGGTTATGCGATACTCAGCTTTATCGTAATTGTTTCTAAGGTAAATTGAGTCTTGATTTTGTGCAAGCAGAAAAAATGAATGCAAAAAAAATAATGCTAATAATATTTTTTTCATAAGGAGAAATTATAGATAGCAATTATACCTAATTTTTGTCGATATCTCAAAGCAAGTTATCCTCTAATTCAGTAAGTAAAAGTCAACATTTACTTTTTAGGAGGCGCGGGCTTTGGCTTAGGAGCTGGCTTCTTTTTAGCAGGGGTCTTAGATTCGTTTACGGGAGGTTTACATTTTGGACAAGGAGTTTTTCCATAAGGTCCTTTGGCTTTCCAAAGGGGTATTTCTTCAGAGTTTTTAGAATAATATTTACAATATTTAGTGTGATAGGTGCTGCCGGATTTAGTGACATATACATTTTGTGAAAAACTTATTGCAGTGCAAAATAGTATTATCACAGCTGTGAGTAAAAGATGTTTTTTCATATTTTTTAGTATTAAAAATTACTTTCAACACAAAGGTAAGGCATCAGTAAGTAAAAGCAAATTATTTTTTCAACAATTGTTGAAGAGTGGGGACGATATTATTTTTTGGATATGGCCTTAATAGCTGCATTCAATTGATTTTTTGCAGCATCTTGATTTGCAACAAACAAATAGAATCCTTCACCTTGCTTGGCAAGCCGTGTAATGTGTGCTTTGCCATATCTATTTTCTCCAAAAGCCAGTACAGAGAGTGTGATATCCTTTTTTACATATTCTGCTACAAGGTTCATAAGTTCGCCTTCGTTTTCAGATAAGCCGTTAAAGCCTCCATCGGTTGCAATAATTATTTGATTTACCCCGTGTTTGATAAAATTTTCTTCCGCGTTTTGGTAGGCAGTAAGTATTGCTTTTCCGCCTTCGGTTCTACCCCCACATTTTAATTCGGAGATAACAGAATTTATTTTTTTTGTTTCATTGCCTGGTGTTCCCGATAAAACTATTTTGGATGTGTTTGCATAGGTGATGATTGTAATGCGATCTTCCGCCCTCATCATTTTTGCAAGCTCCATCATAGCTGTTTGCAGGTAAGGCATGCAGTCAGGTTTGTTCATGCTAGATGATTTGTCTATCAGAAAAACAATATTGTTTTTTTTGTATTTGCTTAGCTCAAATGTGGTTGTAGGTATATTTTGAATTTCAGGTGGAGTAATTATGCTGCTGTCAGTAGGAGTTATTTCGTTAAAAGAAACTAGTGCAATTGTTGTTTTGTTTTTTTTAGGGTTAAATATTCGGCTGATAGATTTAGTTTGGTATCCTGCATGATCGGCTGTGATGGTATAAAAATTTACGCCAGTGTTTTGACGGAAGATGCCATTTGTGTCTGTTTTAATTTTTTGAAAATATTCCCCCTTCGCAATTTCCAATGCTGAATATGAAAGCGATTTTTTAGTTACAGAATCTATGACAAGGACTTCCATTTCAAATAGGGCAGGTTTTAAGTTTGGGTTTTTGAAAGAGGGGCAAGCTTGTTTGGAAAATTCATCAAAGCTCTTGATGTTGCCGCTGTAATTAATTTGTATTGGCGCTAAGGAAGCACTGTGATAAAATGGAAAAGTGAAATTGAAAGGGCCTTTTTCTTTGGGTGTAAAAATTATTTCAATAATTTCTGTTTTGCCGGGCTCAATGGGCTTTTGTGGAAACCGAATTTCAAAAAAACGCGGGTCATCGAGCCGTAAAAGGTGTATGGTCTTATCTGAAGTATTAGTAACTTCAATGGTGTCTATTTTATTTATCCAATTTTCTGCTTTAGGAAATAAGAAGTTTGTGTTGCTAAACTCTAATCCATCGTGTGTGATTTGCGAAAGTAACAAGCCTGGAAATGTAATCGAAAGGATTAGAGCTGTTAACTTCATAGCACGAAACTACGTAATTTGTGGTTGCGATTTAATCGAGAGTGCAAGAGGTGGTTACTTTGCTGCCTCTTCGTATTTTAAGAAGCCCGAGAACATATTTGTACTGCCTTTTGAAAACCAATGCTTAGTTCCTTTTATTTGATTGCCTATTATCGTCCCTTGCCAAAAAATTTCTATCCCGTCTGTTTGGTTGTGAGAAAATGCTACGAATGAAATTGTATCGCTATTTTGATTTGCTTTGCAAGTATATTTATCAGGCTTATAGCTATATGTTTCGCCCATATTTTTTGAATAAAACTTGCCATTTACAAACACAATTTCATCGTATGTTGAGCTGTTTGTATTTTTTTCTGAGTCAAAGGAATATACGCTAACCACAAAGGTTTTTCCGTTTAAAAATACATATGGGTCTGCGGTGCTTTTTGTTTTGGTTTGCGCAAACAGGCTGCAACTCAGAATAATAAGGTAAAAGAATACGATGTTTTTTTTATACATAATAAATACTCTTGATACTTAGTTTTACGCAGTTAGAGCATAGCGCAGTGTTAATTATAGACGGTTAAGCAGTATTGATAGACGAATGCTGTGGAATTTTCGCTGAAGTAAGGAATGTGAATAGGCGAGATTACATCATTCTAACCATAACTGCACTGCCAACAGTAAGGTTATATAAACGTGAAACGTTATCTTGAACCTGTGCTATTTCTAACAGCCCTGCTGAATTAAATAATGCAATAATGTTGCCATTAGCAGATTCGTTATAGCGCTGAGAAATTTCAGTTATTTCTTCTCCGGAAAACTCAATTGCAAATTTCTTTCCTTTGACGGAGTCGTTAAAAAATTGCTTCGATATATTAACAACCGAGTTTCCATAAAAATCAACATACACAACGGTGCCGTGCAGAGTTTGGTCTTTAAATACTGGTCTTATCGTGTCTACCTTTTTAATTGATTCCTGTTTTGTTCCCAGCACTTCGGGTGTGCCTCCTCGGGCTAAGTGACAGGCTGCTTTTACAAATATATCTTTCATCGGAAAGATTAGTAAATCAGATTCTTGCCGGATGTTGCTTAGGTCGTAAATTTTATCTGGTATTTTATCAAATAATAGGGAGAATATGCCATTATCGGTGCCAATAAAATAGTGGCCGTCACAATAAATAGCAACGTGACTTTGATTTGCATTCTCTTCGGCATTAACTCCCAGAATATGTACTGTGTTTAGCGGGAAGCTTTGGTAAGCTTGACGTAAAACATAAGCGCCATGCCGAATGTCAAATGCAGGAACCGAATGGGTAACGTCAATAATTGTTACTTCAGGCATCTGACTAAGGATAGATCCTTTTAAAGCCCCAACGTAATAATCGTGGAGACCTAGGTCAGTGGTGAGGGTAATTACAGGCACAGCTTTATTCTTTTTTTTAATGAAAGAAGTTATTAGAACTTCTTAAATGTTCACTAATTGTTAAAAAGATACAGTCATTTTTTCTTTACTTTGCTAGGCAAAGGTAATTACAATTAATGATTTACAAAATAATCAACTAAATCAACCTACTTGAACGAACTACTTATCCGCATTGATTCCGACAATCCTGTAGAGTTTTACGGGATAAACGACCGAAACCTTCATCTAATTAAAAAACAATTTCCAAAGCTTAAAATTGTTGCTCGTGGCGACACGCTTAAAGTATTGGGTGAGCAAGATGAGCTTGATGCTTTTGAAAAAAGAATGCAGGCGTTACAGCATTATTTTGCCGGCCATGGCAGAATGTCGGAAGATATCATTGAACAAATCCTTTCCGGGAACGATGGGCATTTACTGGTTTCTCAGTCGGATATAAATGATGTTATTGTTTTTGGAAACAATGGCATTGTTGTAAAGGCAAGAACTGCCAATCAGAAAAGAATGGTGGAAAGCGCCAAGCTGAACGATGTAATATTTGCAATAGGTCCAGCAGGAACCGGAAAAACTTACACGGCTGTTGCGATGGCAGTACGTGCATTAAAAAATAAAGAAGTGCGCAGAATTGTTTTGTGTAGACCAGCCGTTGAAGCAGGGGAGAGCCTTGGCTTTTTGCCTGGAGATATGAAGGAGAAACTGGATCCTTATCTTCAGCCTTTGTACGATGCGTTGTACGATATGATACCGGCAGAAAAGATGCAGTATTATATGGAGAACAGGATATTGGAAATTGCACCACTGGCATTTATGAGAGGAAGAACATTGGATCATGCGTATGTAATTTTGGATGAGGCACAAAATGCTACGGCAGGTCAGTTAAAAATGTTTTTAACTAGGATGGGAACTACAGCCAAGTTTATAATTACAGGCGATATTACACAAGTTGATTTACCAAGAAATCATCCATCGGGATTATTAAATGCCGAAAAAATATTAGGCGGAATTAATGGCTTAGATTTTATTCACCTAGATGGTTCTGATGTGGTGCGACATAAAATAGTAAGGAGCGTTATTGATGCTTATGAAAGAAATACTGAAAACGGAAAATAACATTTAACTATGGAGGCGATTACTTCCACGCATTTTAATTTTCCAAAACAAAAAAGTTTTTACAAGGGTAAGGTGCGTGATGTGTACAACATCAATGATGAGTTACTTGTAATGATTGTTTCCGACAGAATTTCTGCTTTTGATGTTGTTTTGCCTAAAGGGATACCCTGCAAAGGTCAAGTGCTTAATCAAATTGCAGAGAAGTTTTTAAAGTCAACTTCTGATATTGTTCCTAATTGGATGGTAGCCACTCCCGATGCAATGGTTACCATTGGTAAAATGTGTGAGCCGTTTAAAGTAGAAATGGTTATACGGGGTTATCTAAGCGGTCATGCTTGGCGGACCTATAAATCTGGCGCACGGGAGTTGTGTGGAGTGATATTGCCCGAAGGCATGAAGGAGAACGATACGTTTCCAGAGCCCATTATTACTCCTTCCACAAAAGCATCTGTTGGTCATGATGAAGATATTTCTAGAGTAGAAATTATTAAAAAAGGAATTGTATCGAAAGAAGATTACGAGAAGTTAGAAAGCTATACACGAGCTATATTTAAAAGAGGGACAAAGCTTGCCGATAAAATGGGATTAATATTAGTAGATACTAAATATGAGTTTGGGAAAAAAGATGGTGTTATTTATCTGATTGATGAAATTCATACTCCAGATTCTTCCCGTTATTTTTATAAAGAAGGTTATGCAGAAAGACAATCTAAAGGAGAGCCACAAAAGCAACTTTCAAAAGAGTTTGTGAGAGAATGGTTAATGGCGAATGGGTTTCAAGGTAAGGACGGACAGCAAGTGCCAGAGATGACGGAAGAAGTAGTAAGCAGTATTTCAAAAAGATACATTGAGCTATACGAAAATATATTGGGTGAAAAATTTATTCCTGCAAATTCCGCTAATGTGTTGAGTCGAATTGAAGCTAACATAAACGATTTTTTAGCTAAACATACTTCCTAAGAGATTCTTATTTAGTTCTCTTAAGCATTTCTATAAAATATTTTATTGTGCTAAGCGTTTTCAACACTACGCTCTTAAAACTTATTTACTATGAAGACATCACTCATCCTCCCCATGATGCTCATATTACTAACTGGAATGTTGCATTCGGTTTTTGCCAATGCAGATAAAGGCATTTCTGTAGAAGAAGCTATTAAAAAGAAAATTATTACTGCTACCATTAAAGGCAAAGGAGGTCACCTGGGAGATGTGATAAAAATTAAAATAAAAAATCTGCAGAGTAAGTCAATTAATATAGCTGTTGAGGCGGGCAGAAAGTTAGATTCGGAAAATGAATCGAAGCAGGATATATTAATCAACAAAGCAGTTACGTTAGCGCTACTGCCTAATCAAACCAAAACATTTACGCTTTCGGGCATGTGTTGTCAGGCTCATAATTCATCACCTGATACGAGCTCTGTTTTTAAAGTTGGTAAGATGGCAGATACTAGTCTGGTAAAACTTTCTCAATTTATTGATTTGAATAAATGGTATGCTAATTCTATAGCGCAGAATGCAATTTGGGTAATATCTGATGACAAGCCCATGGAAGATATTGGAGGTAATGATGAGGTTAGCAAGAAGCTGCAGGTGTTTGTTTCTGAACTCACAGGAAAGGAAATGCCTAAATATAAAATTGATTATGCGTCAGATCCAAATGGTACTTCGGCACACTCAGGGGTGCCGGCAAAAATTAGAGGGAAATTTGACTATGAAATTTACTCGAACGGACTTGTAACTTTTGGGGTATATGATTCCCAGGGGCATGTCGTGCAAATGTTTTTTACCGATGTGCCTAGAAATAAAGGCTCCTATGAGTTTAGCTATGAGTTTAATACTTCAAACTTACCCAAGGGCGATTACTATGCACGCTTTAGATTTGATGGACAAGTTAGGAAGGAGCAGAAGTTTGCTTTCTGAAAAATTAAGGAAGAATAAATTAAACAATGTTTCCGTCTTTCATAGTTAGCTTACGGTCTGCCATGTTTGCTAACTCTTCATTGTGGGTAACAATGATAAAAGTCTGCTGAAACTTTTCTCGTAGCGTAAAAAATAATGCATGTAGATCTTTTGCGCTAGCGGAATCTAGGTTGCCCGAAGGTTCATCGGCAAGGATTAAAGAAGGACTGTTTATTAGTGCTCTAGCAACCGCAACGCGTTGTTGTTCACCTCCTGATAACTCAGCAGGTTTATGGGTTGCTCTTTCTTGTAATCCAAGAAAGTGAAGTAGTTCCATTGCTTTTATTTCTGTTTCAACTTTGCTTTTTCCTGCAATGTAAGCAGGAAGACATACATTTTCTAAAGCAGTAAACTCTGGTAGGAGATGGTGGAATTGAAAGACAAAACCAATTTGTTTGTTTCGGAATTCTGCTAATTTTCTTTCCCCTAAAGTTTTTAGTGAAATGTTGTTTACGGTAACCTCTCCTTTATCAGCTTTGTCTAACGTTCCAATAATTTGTAAAAGAGTTGTTTTTCCAGCACCTGAAGCTCCAACTATAGATACAATTTCACCTTTCTTTACTTCAAGCGATACACCTTTAAGTACCTCAAGAGTGTTGTATGTTTTATGTATGTCTTTAATAGATATCATTTAATTTTTTCTGTTCCTGATAATTGTAAAATTGTTCAAACGTTTAATAAAATTAGAGTAGTGAAAATACAAATAGTTACTATATTCGTTCAGTTGATTTCAATTAAAAACGTACACATACTTATTTATATTTCTTATGAATTTACACGAATATCAAGGTAAGCAAATTTTAAAATCTTTTGGAGTAGCCATTCAAGAAGGTATTGTAGCGGAAACAGTGGAGCAGGCAGTTGATGCAGCGAAAGAACTTCAAAAGCAAACAAACACTCCAATATGGATTGTTAAAGCGCAAGTGCATGCAGGAGGAAGAGGAAAAGCAGGGGGTGTTAAGCTAGCTAAAACGCTGGATGATGTTAAGGAAAAGGCCAGCGCGATATTAGGGATGAAGCTTGTTTCTCATCAAACAGGTCCTCAAGGGAAAATAGTTCATAAGATATTGATTGCACAAGATGTATATTACCCTGGAGAATCAGCAACCAAGGAGTTTTATATGAGCGTGATGCTTGATCGAAATACGGGGAGAAACATGATTGTTTATTCTCAGGAAGGTGGAATGGAGATTGAGGAAGTAGCAGCTAAAACACCCGAGAAAATCTTTAAAGAAGAAGTGGATCCTAAAGTAGGCTTGCGTGATTTCCAATGCAGAAAAATTGCCTTCAATTTAGGATTAAGCGGTACAGCCTTTAAGAATATGGTAAAGTTTGTAGCATCGCTTTATAAAGCATACGTGACTATCGATGCTGCTTTATTTGAAATCAACCCACTATTAAAAACATCCGATGATAAAATTATAGCGGTAGATTCTAAAGTTGCATTAGATGATAATGCTCTTTTCCGTCATCCTGATTATGCTGCAATGCGAGATTTTTTAGAAGAAGATCCAACTGAAGTTGAAGCAGGTAAGCATGAATTGAATTATGTTAAGTTAGATGGTAACGTAGGGTGTATGGTTAATGGAGCAGGGCTAGCAATGGCTACCATGGATATTATTAAACTATCTGGAGGTGAGCCGGCAAACTTTTTGGATGTAGGCGGCACAGCCAATGCAGCTAGGGTAGAACAGGCGTTTAGAATTATATTAAAAGACTCGAATGTAAAGGCTATTCTGGTTAACATCTTTGGCGGAATTGTACGATGTGACAGAGTGGCTCAGGGTGTGGTAGATGCATATAAAAACATGGGTACTATCAATGTTCCTATCATTGTGCGTTTGCAGGGCACTAATGCTGTTGAAGCAAAAAAGATTATTGATGGATCGGGCTTAAAAGTACACTCGGCAATTGAATTGCAAGAAGCTGCTGATTTAGTACAGAAAGTTTTGAGTTGAAATAAGAATCGAAATCTGTAAAAGCCAAATGTAAATTGCATTTGGCTTTTTTTTATCTACCTAAGTTTCGAATCCCTTTCAAAACTATTTTGATGTCGTTTATAGCATGGTAATCCGTTGCGTACAGCTTGTTCAAGCGTTCAGACATTTCCTGACCTATATTTTTATCGTTATAGGCATCGGCAGGAAATAGGATTCCTTTTCTTTTTTCTGAGAATTCTGGAGTTTGATCGTAGCCAACCCAAGTGTTGTTGCCAATTAATACTTTTAAGCAGTTTAACAAGAAGTTTATTGGATTTTTAATTATTAAAACTAAAAGTGGAGATAATATTAGTAATAGTATTGATAATGAAGTATCTATAATTATTTTTTTTCTTTTATTTGAAGGCTTATTTACAGAGTTTACATCGATAGAATAAAGCTCACCGGCAGTATTTATTGAGTTACTGCCAATAATAGAAAAGCTTTCCTGCGGAGCTATTTTAAATTCAATATCAGATTCAGTCATAGCTGCAATAGTTTTCTCTGAGCTGACATTTTTAGCGCAAAATATTACTTCATCAATTTTATATACATCAATTACTTCTTGTAGCTGACTAAATTTACCTAAGTAAGGATCTGTTTTGTACTCTGTCCCATCAGCACTAACAAATCCTATAAAAGAGTTTTTAATGGTAGATTCTTTAAGTAAAGCAAAAACCCGCTTAAATTCACTTTCATCACCTACTATTACTAATCGCTTAGAACTGCTCCCTTCTAAAATAAATTCTTTGATACCAATTAAATGGAGCGTCATTCTAGAGAAAATTATCGAAATGGTAGCCCAAGAAGCTCCTATGAGAATAAGTGCACGAGAAAAACGATATGCTTCTGGTAGAAGTGCGTAGATAGAAAGAATCACCCCAGTGCCCCAAAAAATTCCTCGTGCTATCTTCTGTAATTTCACCGGCTTGTCATAGCCGCCACTGATAAATATGGAAAATATCCAAATGAAAACATAAATGACAAAAGCTGAAAAAACTAAATTATCAGGATAGGCGCCTCCTTCTACAAATTTAATGTTGTGTTCGTAATAATCTTTTATAAAAAAAAGTCCGGCATATACGATGGTGGCATCTAAAAGCGGGACATATATTTTCTTAATAAATCGTTTTGACAAAGCAGCACCTGCCCGAATAGCTATTGCAAAATAGATGAGCAAGGAGAATATTTTAGCCTGATCTTTTGCAAAATGTTTTTTAGCAAAGATGGCCATGGCGTTATAAAACACCAGCACATAATTGACCGAACTTTTCTTTGTGCTTTCTCCTTTGTAATGAATGATGCGGGTTTCCGGGAAGTAATAGTTTTTGTATCCTGCAAGCGTTATTCGATACGACAAATCAATATCCTCTCCATACATGAAAAAGGTTTCATCTAAAAGTCCGGTTTTGTCCAGTGCAGATTTACGTATCATCATAAACGCTCCAGCCAGTACATCTACTTCGTGTGTTTTGTTTTTATCTAAGTAGCCTAAGTGATATTTTCCAAATGTTTCAGAGTTTGGAAAAAGAGCAGCTAGTCCAAACACTTTATAAAAAGCAACAGCAGGAGTAGGGAGTCCGCGTTTTGATTCAGGCAAAAAATTTCCTTTTCCATCTAGCATCATCACGCCTGCACTTCCTGCCTCCGGGTGCGAATCCATAAACTGAATGGTTTTTTGGAACGTATCTTCCTGAACTACTGTATCTGGGTTTAATAAAAGAATATACTCGCCTTTCGCTTGGGTAATAGCCTGATTGTTTGCGGCAGAAAACCCTACATTTTTTTCATTGGCAACAAGATTTACCTGAGGAAATTTTTTTCGCACCATTGGGACAGATCCATCAACAGAACTGTTATCAACCACAAAAACTTCTGCTTCGAGACTACCAATAGCCTTATAAACAGAATGTAAACATTGCTCTAAGAAATGTTCAACGTTATAGTTGACAATGATTACGGATAGTTTCATTTTGAAGAAATCGCACTCTCGTATGGAATGCGGTTAGTAATAGAACGCCCCAGTGTTATTTCATCGGCATATTCTAGTTCATCGCCAATGGAAATTCCACGAGCGATGGTTGTAATGATGAGATTGAATTCTTTTAGTCGTTTATATAGATAAAAATTTGTGGTATCTCCTTCCATGGTCGTACTCAACGCCATGATAACCTCCTTTATTTCACCTGTAGCTATTCTTTTTACAAGTGTATCAATGTTCAAATCGGCAGGGCCAATTCCGTCTAGCGGAGAAATAATTCCCCCTAACACATGATACACACCTCGGTACTGTTGCGTGCTTTCAATCGCCATAACATCTCGTATATCTTCTACAATACATAAAGCGCTTTTATCTCGATTATGGTTGGCGCAAATATTGCAAATTTCTTTTTCAGAAATATTGTGACAAACCTTACAGTGTTGGAGGTTCAGCTTTAGTTCAATCAAAGAATCAGCAAATGCTTGCGTTTCCTGATTGCTTTGTTTTAAAACATGCAAAAAATATCGGGTAGCAGTTTTTCTGCCTACACCCGGTAGTTTGGCAAATTCATTAATAACGACTTCTATATGTTTGGATGAAAAATTCAATTTAGCGCTTTATCAAGGTGCACGAATTTACGAATAAAAAAGACGAAAATAGTCGGCATTCGTATATTGAGTGTATGGCAAATCAATTGTTTCGTGTTAATTAGTTAAATTAGTGATTAGTAAAACAAACATATTATTATAAATCTAGCCACGAATTGCACGAATTTCCACTAATTATTTTGGTGCATAATAAAAAAATGATTTCACGCAGAGACGCTGAGTTCGCCAAGAACAGCCTTAGTAATTTTGTATTTCTTTGTGCTCTTTGTGTTTTCTGTTTTTTTTGGCAGCATTTAACCACAAAGAACACAGAGATGCATCACACAAAGGTCACTAAGAACAGTCGTAATAAGATTTGTATTCCTCTGCGTTCTTTGTCTGTAGGACTCCTTCGGAGCGTCTCTGCGAGAAATAGATAACAGAAGACCCCGTATATTCGCACTTATTTTTAAACTACAATATTATGAATTACTATAGCTATGCAAATGGCAAAATCATCAAGAAGGATAATATCAAAATTGGCATTTCAGATTTGGTAATGCTTAGAGGCTATGGGGTATTTGATTATATGAGAACGTATGCCGGAAAGCCCTTTCTTGTACATGACTATATATCCCGATTTAGCAATTCTGCTAAGGAAATGAAATTGAAATTACCGCTTAGCAATGATAAGATTGAAAAAATTATTTATACCTTATTGAAAAAAAATCAAAAGAAAAATCAGGTAAAGGAATTTGGTATTCGCTTCTTGCTGACTGGTGGTTATTCGTTAGACTCTTTTTTGCCATCTATTAAGCCGAACTTATTTATTTTAATTGAAGACACGCCTCACTACCCGGATTGGTGGTTGGATAAGGGAGTAAAGTTAATTACCTATTCCCATGTTCGAGAAATGCCAGTTGTGAAAACTATAAATTATCTTACAGCCATTCATCAGGCAGATGTTAGGCGATCGCGTAAAGCGCAGGATACGTTATATGTAGCAGGTGGAAAGCTTTTGGAAACGACAAGAAATAATTTCTTTCTATTTAATGGCAATACCCTTGTTACGCCTTCTGAAAATGTGTTAAAAGGGATAACGCGAAATTTAATTTTAAAACTTGCTAAAAAAAAATATAAAATAGAAGTTAGAGATGTAAAAGTGTCTGAGCTAAAAAAATGCTCAGAGTGTTTCATTACTGGCACAACTCGGGGAATTACTCCGGTTATTCAAATTGACAATCTGAAAATTGGCAATGGAGTAGTAGGTGAAAACACAAAAGAGTTGATGAATTTTTTTTGGAATTTTGTTGAAACACAAAATCTGAAGCGTTAATTTATTTGGAAGCTACTTTCTCAGCACATCGCTCTCCGTCCATAGCAGCCGAAACGATTCCACCTGCATATCCTGCTCCTTCTCCGCAAGGATAAAGTCCTTTTATTTGTGGATGCTGTAACGAATCTGCATCTCTTGGAATTCGTACTGGTGATGAAGTTCTTGATTCGGTTGCAACCATAATCGCTTCTTCTGTAACATAGCCATGCATTTTTTTTCCAAATGCAATTAGCCCTTCTCGTAATCTGCTGCTTACACTGTTGGGCAACACCTCGCGTAAGGAAACAGAATTAGTGCCAATGAAATAAGAGTTTTTAGGAAGTGTAGCGGAAATTCTTCCGGCAATAAAATCAGTAACTCGTTGTGCGGGTGCTTTTAAATTACTTCCACCAGCTATAAATGCTTTCCGTTCGACTGCTTGTTGAAAATGTAAGGCTGCCAAAGGACCGTATTGATTATATTTTGCAAAATCTTCTTCATCCACACTTACCACTAAGCCACTGTTAGCATATGGGTTGTTTCTTCTGGAGGGCGACCAGCCGTTAACAACTATTTCTTCGGGGTTAGTCATAGAAGGTGCAATGATACCTCCCGGGCACATGCAGAATGAAAAAACTCCTTTTCCTTTTGCTTGATGAACTAGGCTATAAGCTGCAGGAGGAAGGTATTCGCTTCTGATGGTGCAATGATATTGTAGACTGTCAATTAGTGCTTGTGGGTGCTCTATGCGAACTCCCAAGGCAAATGGTTTTGCTTCAATATGCACTTTTTGATTTTGAAGCATAAAATAAATGTCGCGCGCAGAATGACCGGTAGCAAGAATAACAGATTCGCCTTTTATTTTTTCTCCGTTTGATAATTGAACGCCTTTACAGGTATCATTTTCTATAATTAACTCCGTAACTTTGCTGTTAAAATGAAACTCACCACCAGAATCTTCAATGGTCTTTCTCATCTTGGTAATAATCTGTGGAAGTTTATTAGTTCCAATGTGAGGATGTGCTTCGTATAATATTTGTTCGTCAGCACCGTGCATGACAAACAAATGTAGGATGCGCTCTATGTCACCTCTTTTTGTTGAGCGGGTATACAGCTTTCCATCCGAATAAGTGCCAGCACCTCCTTCCCCAAAACAATAGTTGCTATCAGGGTTTACGATGTGTTTTTTTGTTAAGGTGGCCAAATCCCTTCTTCTTTCAGAAACTTTTTTTCCTCTTTCTATAATTATTGGTTTTAAGCCAAGTTCAATTAATTTAAAAGCGGCAAAAATTCCAGCAGGCCCGCTACCAACTATAATGACAGACTTTGCTTGAGAAATATTTTTAAGAATTATTTCCTTAAGTATTATTTTTTGAAAGGGTTCGTTAATAAAAACTTCAATTTGTATTTGTACAAATGTTCTCCTTCCACGCGCATCGATGGATTGGCGTACCCTTCTGATGCCTGTAATCTCGTTGGTGGGAATGCTTAATTCGGCAGAAACATATTCAAGTAATGCAGTGCTGCTGCTCGTAACATTGGGGAGTACTCGGAGGTTGAGTTTTTTTATCATCGTGTCAGTCAGGTTTTTATCCTGAAATGAAGTACAAATTTATGGAAATAATTTTAGAGTCTAGCTTGATATTTCAAACTTCATTTTTTTGTTTTTTATTCGTTGCTCTCGTATTAGTCTTAATGTATTTTCGATTTTGTTACTTTTAACAGCCGCATAAGCAGAAAAATCTAATACTTCAATTTTGCCAAGTTCTTCTTTTTTTAGATTACCTTTTTTTAATAACATGCCTACAATATCCATTTTATTGATCTTATCTTTTTTTCCAGCAGCGATGTAAAGAGTTTTCCATTCACTGGGCTTGGGCGCAATAAATTTTTGAGGTAGTCTCTCGATTTCAGGCACAGATTTTAAAAAAGGTGGTAAGTGGTCAGATTCTTTTAATAAGAAATAAGCTGTGCCATTTGCTTTCATTCGTGCTGTTCTTCCGTTGCGGTGTATCATAACTTCTTCGGTAGTTGGAAGTTGGTAATGAATGATGGCTTCAATTTCAGGGATATCTAATCCTCGAGAAGCAAGGTCTGTAGAAACTAAGATATGGATGCTTCCATTTTTTAGTTTTATTAAAACCTTTTCTCTATCAATTTGTTCCAGACCACCATGGTAAATGCCGTGGGATACTTTCAACTTATTTAATTGCTCGCTAATACGCTCAACAGCATCTCGGTGGTTGCAAAAAACGATTGTTGATTGAGAATTAAGTTTGCCAATCAAGAGCATCAAAGCGTCCATTTTATCAACGCCTGTTGCTTTCACTGTTTTTAGAAGTAAGGTTGATTCGGTTTGTTTTTTTGAATTAGAGTAATCTAGATAACTCGTTTTGCCCATTCCTACAAAAGCAGGTATTTCCTTTAATGGTGTTGCCGAAGTGAGAATTCTTTTTTGCAAGCCCTTGATTTGGGAGATAATGAAGGACATCTCTTCTTGAAAACCAGCATCGAGTGATTTGTCAAACTCATCCAAAATAAGAGTGAATAATTTATTTGTTGTAAAGTTATTGCTGTCTAAATGATAGGCTATTCTGCCAGGAGTGCCTACTAGCACGGCTGGTGGTTGAAGTAAATTATTTTTTTCTATTCGAACAGGATGACCGCCATAGCAACAGTTGATTTTGTAGCCAGTTCCCATCTCTTTAAAAACACGTTCAATCTGTTGAGCCAGCTCGCGAGTTGGTACAAGAATTAGTGCCTGGGTTTCTTTAATCTCTTTTTTTAATAAATGAACTAGGGGTAATAAAAAGGCAATGGTTTTTCCTGAGCCGGTAGGAGAGATGAGAATAGTATCCGTGTTGTTAAGTATTGTTTTAATAGCCGTTTCTTGCATTTCATTTAGCGAAGCAATATTGAGGCTTGCTAAAATTTTTGAATTATCCATAGTAAAAATAAAAGCGGGTTTAATATTTCATTAAACCCGCTTAAAATTATTTAGGTTATTTTTCTAACGAAAATTAATCGTCAACTTTTTTTCCTTTTTTATCTTTGTCCTTATCCTTGTCTTTGTCTTCATGTTTTATTTGGCCTTTATGTTTGCCTTTGTTTTTATGCTGACCATTGTCATAATCTCCAGAATTAGCTGGCTTTGGTGAGCCATGCATAGGGCCTGGTTGTGGTTTTGGTGGATTAGCAATGGGCTGGTTTCCTGAAGAGTTTGGTCTTGGAGTGGGTTGTGGAGCAGCCTGCTGATCTGTTGCTTTTGGTGCCGGACTAGTACTTGAGTTTGGTCTAGGAGTTACTTCTGGTGATGTTTGATGTTCTGAAGTGCCTGTTGCAGGTTTTGTAGAAGAATTAGGTCTTGGTGTTGGAGTTGCATGAGGCTGTGATTCTGAAGCTGCAGGAGCAGGAGTTACTGTTTCAGAAGTGCTTTTACCTTTTGTTGGTTGAATTGTTATTGTTTCTTTGTTTTGTGCAAACAACACAGCACTTAATGCTAATGCTGTTATTGATAAAATTGTTTTTTTCATGAAAATAGGTTTATTGGTTGCTGAGTATGTTCAAATAGTGTGCCAAATACGAATATACAATATTATAATCATTTTATTGCGATTACTGAAATCTCGACATTAACATTTTTGGGCAGAACGGATACTTGCACCGTCTCTCTAGCGGGTGGGTTTTCAGGGAAATACTTACCATACACCTCATTTACTTTTCCAAAGTTTTCCATATCGGAAAGAAAGATGCTGCATTTTACAATGTCGCTCATTTTCATTGAGCTTGCTTCAATAACTGCTTTAATGTTTTCCATTACTAAATTGGTTTCATTTTCAATAGAAGAGGTGTCAAGCACTCCTGTTTGGGGATTGATAGCTATTTGTCCGGATACAAATAAAGTATTGTTCTTCAAAACAGCTTGACTGTAGGGGCCAATAGGCTTAGGTGCTTTTTCAGTGAAAATTATTTTTTTGTCTTCCATCGTGTTTTTTCGTTTAGAGTAAATAAATATAATTGTAGCTATAGTACTAATGCAGAGTAGAAGAATTAAAAAGTTTTTCAATTTCTTACAGATATTTTTTGAAAAGAAAATAATTTTTTTATACTTGGCTGATTGCTTTTGGAAAACACCCCGCGTTTAACATCTCGAATGTCTTCGATAGAGTAGAAGGCCCCCGGGTTATGTTTTTGGATTACATCAACTAGGGTGTCAATATTTTTCCGTTTAACAATAGTGAAAATAATTTTAACAGGCCCCTTGGATCCGGAGCCTTCAACTACAGTGGCGCCATGATTGGCAAGCTGCAATTGAGCAATTAATTCATCGCATTTTTCATGTGAAATAATTCGAATGATTTGAAGTCCTAAAGCAATTTTTTCTTCAATAATAATTCCAATGTAATTCCCCATAGCATATCCTCCCGCCCAGGCAAAATAACAAGCAAAGTTATTTGCTTGTTTCATAACTTGGCTGACAACAATAATCCATATCAATACTTCAAAAAAGCCTAGAAAGGGAGAGATGTGTTTGTAGCCACGCGAAGTCATTACGTGCCGTAAGGTGCCTAGGGAGACATCGCATATTCTGGCGAAAAAAATAATCAGCGGAAGCGTAACCCAATTATATAAATCTATATCACTCACAAAAAAAATAATATTGTATATCTGTTTTTATTTAAGAAACGTAATCTTTTTAGTAATGATCTTGTCTTCTGTTTTTAGGTATAGGAAATAGACTCCTTCTGATAAGGTTTCTATACTTACCTTTTCTCTTTTCCTGTTAATAGAAGTTTGATATACTTTAACGCCTAAGCAATTATAAATTGAAAGTTCTGTCTTTGTTTTAATGCCAGAGATATAAAATTCGCCATTAGAAGGATTAGGGAAAATGGAAATTGAAGGAGCATCGTATTCGAAAACGCTGTTGTTGAATCCAATGCTAATCGTGTCACACTTTACACAGTAATTTGAGTCTGTTACGCAAACGGTATATTGACCTGGAAGTAATCCGGTAATTGTTGCTGTAGTATAAGAAGTAGGAGACCATAAATAGCTATATGGTTGATTGCCACCTGATACAACAATGGACGCTGTTCCATCCGAACAAGTAGAACAATTTGCTGGAGTGCTGCTTATAGAATAAGTTATTGCTGTTCCTGGTTCAGTAATGGTTGTGGAATTACTGTTCGTACATCCATTAGCATCTGTAATTAATACACTGTAGTTGCCTGCAATCAGACCGGAAATGTTTTGAGTAGTTTCTGTATTTGACCAAGCATAAGTATATGGAGTAGTTCCTCCAAATACAGCAAAATAAATTAATCCAGTGCTGTCTCCTTTACACAAGATATTATTTGGAATGATAGAATCAAAAATGACAAAAGGCTCTGCCACAAAGATAGAGTCTGAGGCTGTGCAGCCATTTGCATCCGTAATTAAAACGGTGTAGCCTCCTGCAGCTAATCCGCTAAGATCTTGCGTAGTAGCTGCATTCGACCATGCATACGATACCGGATTATTGGCACCTGCAACTGTTAAGTTTATGGATGCATTGCTACCTCCATTACAAGACACAGATGTAGCGGTAATTGTATTGGTTAAACTGCAACTGTTGTATTGGTAAAAAGAGTTTACCTGTCCACCCGTATAGCCTGTTCCTACATATCCTGATTTTCCAATGCTAAAACTACAAGCATGGCTACGCAACGAGCCAGTGAAATTTGGAATTAAGCTCCAGGTATTTCCTGCAGGATCATATTTGTAAAAATCATTATACAATGTTACTAGGCTGTTAGAGCCTCCTGTTCCAACGTAACCAAAATTGCTAATTACGAAAGCAGATGCACCTTCGCGTGCTGCTCCCGGAAAATTTGCTTTTGCCGTCCATGTGTTTGCAGTTGTGTCATACTGGTAGATGTCGTTAAAATAAGTAGAAGTGCTTGCCCCTAAACAGATGTAGCCTTTTCCGTTAACAGCAAAACCGGTAGCGCTGCTACGAGAAGCTCCACCATAATTTGCTTTTTGCAACCAAGAATTTGAAACTGGATTGTATTGCCAAAAGTCTTTTACAACCGAACCTCCAGCATATCCTGTTCCAACATACGCTCTGTTGCCAATTACAAAACTTGCAACATCCATCCTATTAGAACCGCCAAAATCTGCAACCTGCGACCAGCTGTTTCCAGCTACGTCATACTTCCAAACATCTTTAAGGTAGCTCGGAGAGGAAAATCCTGTTCCAATATATCCATTACCATTCACAGCAAAGCCAAATGCTCCATACCTGCTTGAACCACCAAAATTTGCTTTTTGAGTCCACACGTTGGTCGTTGGATCATACGCCCAAAGATCCACCCTTGCGGTTCCATTGTAACCTGTGCCCATGTATCCAATCCCGTTTACTTCAAAGGATACCCCTTTTGAGCGGCCATAGGTTGTATTCGGGCCAAGGTTAGCTTTCATGCTCCATATTCCTTGAGAAAAAATTTGTGATGAAATAATTAATAAGAAGAATAGAAGTGTAGTAGTTTTTTGAATCATGAAATATTTATTTTAGAATAATTATTTTTTTTGTTTCCGTATATGCTCCAGCTTTTAATATACAGTAATATGTCCCAGTGCTTAATAGGTTACTTGAGATATTTATACGATGATTTCCTTGAGCAAAAGTCTGATCGACAACAGTTTGTACCAGTTTGCCATTTAAATCAAATAAATTGATTTTAATCTGCTCGTTACGTTGTGTAGTGAATTGGATGGTTGCGGCATTTGAAACGGGATTAGGATAAACTGCTAAATAAAAATTAGGTAATTCAACCTCTGGTTTAGAAAGCACATCGTTAATGCTGGTGATTTTAGAAGTAAATATTCCTTGTGAATGCGTAGCTACAGCTACAAAACCATCTAAGGTTCTTGCGTCAATCATATCACAAATCGAATTGCCAATAGTGGATGAACCTTGTTGAGCCCATAGGGTAGAAGTGCCATTTAAGAAAGTGGTGGTATATAATCCGGTACTGGTAGCTGCTAGATAAACTATTCCATCTGAAACTGGAAGAATGCTAATCCATCTTACCGATGACCCATTTCCTGTGCCCGATGAATTTTGTTCAAGGTTTCCTGCAACTTTGGTCCACGTAGGAGCAATAGAGTCTGCATTGGACGAATAATATATGCTGTAAACATTGTAATTTGAAAATGCAACCATCACATTTCCGGCATCCAGCGGATCAATAGCAATACAACTAACATTTCCTCCGTTAGGAAAATTATTCGGACTTGTATTTCCTGTAATGTTAACTGGAACAGGAATTCCGGTATTTGCATTGTCAAGTCTATAAATATTTTTGCTGCTAGTTCCATAATACACGGTGTTAGCAGGATTTTTTGAAACAGCTACCGCAGTAATTTTTGCATTTGCTATTGGAACAGTATCTGTGAACATGGTCCATCCGGTGCTGATAGTATCCCAATTTCCACTCATTGGTATGGAGTTTAAAGCATCGTTCCTCCATAAATTTTTTCCGCCCGCTAGATACATTACATTGTTGTCGTTAGGGTCTAACACATATGGATTTATGAATTGATAACCTTTTCCTCCTATAGGATCAATGCGAGCAAAAGTTTGAACTGCTCCGGCAGCACCCAACGTTGCCTTCATCATTTTTCCGTTTTGAATGGATAAATAATAAAAGGCTTTATTATTTGCTATGGCACAATAGGAACCATCACCACCCCTTGGACTAACCCAGTTTGCCTGTGAGTTTTTCGAATTTACAAACCAACTTCCATTATCTTGAGTGCCGCCAATGATAGTGCTGTCGTTTGGGCTTTTAGGATCTAATGCTACAGTATAAAACATAGAAGTTAGGTATCCGTTGTTTAGCGGTGTCCAGGCAACCGTAGTAGCAGCGTTGTTTGTTGTTTTAAAAATTCCACCGTCATTGGCCGAATACATGATGTTGGGATTGCTTGGGTCAAATACTACTTCATGCTGGTCAGGGTGATGATTAAGATAATTATTTACAATAGGTAACGTAGCGCCTTGTTGATAGCCACCAATAAATTTAGTGCTGTCGGGTGTAAAAAAACCGGATGTGGAACGATACAAATTTGTGCCGCCCAAGAAAACGATTGCCGTATCGGTTGGATGGATTTTTACAATCATGTTGTATCCTCCCTGAGTTGATTGCTTGTCAAACAACCCTCCTGTGGTTGGAAGATTGGCAGATAGATCAAACCAAGAGCTTGCTAATGTATCGTAATCATATTTCCATAAGCTATTCCATTCTACATCGCCAACAAAGTTTGTATCCGGTGTGCCAAAACCTGTTGTAGTGCCTGCAAAAAAGTAAACTTGATTTTCATCGGATGGAGAAATTCCAATTTTTACTCTTCCGTATTTTGTAGGGAATCCAGCTGGCGTAATGTTTGTCCAATTTAACCCATCGCTAGAACGCCATATTCCTTTTTGTGCGCCCGAAGCAGGAGGGTTTGAAAAAGTTTCTTCACTCAATGTAGCATACACTGCGCCCGAAGGAGTAACTGCAACATCCGAAAAATAGGAGTAAGGGCTTGCATTTCCTTTTGCTACAGTCCAGGTGTTACCTCCGTTTACGCTTTTAAAAATGCCTCCGTAAGTTGCTGCATAAACTACATCGTTAGTAAGATCTGCCGGATTTGTTGCAACGTTCCAAATAATATCCCAGATATTATCAAATGTTTGTGGCGTTCCCGATACGGTTGATGCAAGTGAGTTCCAGGTTATACCTCCATCCATAGATTTATACATTCCATTGCCAAGATAAAAAGCTCCGGTGCTGCTGGCAGATTGGCCATAACCTTCTCCGGTACCAATATACCAGGTGTTTGTTTTTCCTACCCTTGCATCTTGCGCAATGCAGGAGATGCTTTGGTGGATTTCGTTCCAATGTTGTGTCCAATTGGTTCCGGCATTATTTGACAGCCACATGCCTCCTGAGGTGCTACCGGCAAGAAGCTTATTGGGGTTTGCTATATCAACTGCAAAAGCACGTGTTCTTCCTCCAACATTCCAAGGACCTCTTGGTTCCCAAGTTAGAGTAGCTAATTTATTTTCATTGTTAAAGCCTGGAATAGTTTTCGAAAAATCCAATTCTTTTTTTCGAATGCCATCCGGTATTTTACCTGTTTCAGGATCTCGAAGGCGAGAAATTTCCCAGTCTGTTCTGCCCATAATGCTGTTGCCTTCAATTTGAATGAAAAAAGTTTTAGGAACTTTCACAAATTCTGAAGAAAGAAAGCCTGTTGCTATCAGCGAAATAAAAATTCCTGCTTTGAGCGTATTAATAGAAGTCATGTTGTGAAATTACGATGGGTTTAAATGTAGGGTTTTTATTGCAAAAATTAATCTTCTGTTTACGAAATATTGGTGCGTTATTATTTTAAAATATCATAAACTATGGGGTAAATGATTTGCTCCCAAATAGCATATTCTTTCGCTGAAGGATGCAAATTGTCTTTTGAAGTAAGCTCTAAATCCTGAATCATTTTTTGAGACTCAGGAAATATATCTACGCAAAAAAGATTTCTTTTTTCAGACTCCGTAGTAATGATAGCATTGAATTCCTGCAGTCCTTCGCTTATGTTTCTGCCCTTCGCATATTTTGGTCCTTCGGGAGTGGCGCTAAAATCTGGAATGGTAATGAGCACTAGTTTGCTTTTATCAGGCAATCCGTTTTGAATGTGATCAATTATTTGAATTAAATTATTTTGGAATGCTTCTTTGGTAACCCCTTGTACCCAATCATTCACGCCAATTAAAAGTGTTGAAAAAGTCGTGGAGGAAGAGTCGAAAATTGGTAGCTCTTTCTCAATTAAATCTTTCGTAGTCCATCCGGTTCTTGATGGGTTAGCAACTAAGGTTATAGGAATTCCATTGTTGCTTAATCGTTCGGTTAGAATAACCGGCCAGGAATCTTCCCATGCAGCACCTTCGCAAATAGTGTAGGAATCTCCAAGAGCTACGTATCTTATCAGATTATTATCTTCCGGTGATGTTTTATTTCCCATAATTTTTCTGGGGCTAAAATAAAGAATCTTACAGGGCGAAAAAATCATTTTTACTGACATCTTGCAAACATTTTATAAGTATTTGTTATATAATTATACATCTTTGCATAAACCCTATTACGTATGCAGTATCAATTCATAAAATTTTTAATCGAGGATTCGGTTGGTCAAATTACACTTAACAGACCTGAAACCTTAAATAGCTTTAACAGAGCTATGGCCAAAGAACTTCAAGACGCCTTAGATGTTTGTGCATCCGATAAAGGAATACGTGCCGTTTATTTAACAGGCGAAGGAAGAGCCTTTTGTGCGGGGCAGGATTTGCAGGAAGCAATTTCGCCTGATGTGAAAATTGCAGACATCGTACGCGAATCATATAATCCAATAATTCTTAAAATAAGAAACCTTGAAAAGCCTGTAGTATGTGCTGTTAATGGTGTAGCTGCAGGAGCAGGTGCTAATATTGCCATTGCTTGCGATATTACTTTTGCCTGTGAGAGTGCTAGTTTCATTCAGTCGTTTGCCAACATTGGATTAATACCGGATAGTGCAGGTACATTTTTTCTCCCTCGTTTAGTAGGAATGCAGCGTGCTACAGCCATGGCTATGTTGGGAGATAAAATAAAAGCTGCACAAGCAGCAGCGTTTGGTTTAATATGGAAAGCTGTGTCGGATGAAAGTTTAACTCAGGAAGCTTTAGGTGCTGCTAAAAAATTAGCTGCCATGCCTACTATAGGATTTGGTCTGACAAAAAAATTATTTAATCAAGGGTTGTCAAATGATTTAAGTTCTCAGCTTAAATTGGAAGAACAACTACAGCAGGAAGCCGGCAATTCCAAAGATCATAAAGAAGGGGTGAATGCTTTTTTGGAAAAAAGAAAGCCTGTTTTTACGGGAGAATAATTCCGCCACGAATTCCACTAATTAGCACTAATTTTTTAGTTAAAGTGGATGAATTTGGTTGCTAATTTTTTTGATGTACTCGCTCGGTTTTGTTTTGAGGCAAGCTAATGCGTAAGCCTGATTAAAAAAACCAAGAGTGTAAGTACAACTGCTATTCCCAGGAGTACTACCCACACGTTTTTATAATAAATCCGTATCATTTTAAGATCAGAGCGATAAGCAAAAAAGAGCATTATTGCAAATGAGATGATGAATATGAGTGCAAATGTTTTTTGACCTTGGGAGAATGGCATAAGACAATAGTATTTTCCGTAAAAGTATAAAACCTTTAATACCTCTGCATCATTGGTATAATTTGAATTATTCGTATCATCCGCATTATTCGCATTATTTGTATTATTTGTATTATTTGTATTCATTCGTATCATTCGTATCATTTGTATTCATTAGTATCATTCGCATTATTTGTATCATTTGTATTATTTGTATCATTTGTATTATTTGTATCATTTGTATTATTTGTATCATTTGTATTATTTGTATTATTTGTATCATTCGCATTATTTGTATCATTCGCATTATTTGTATCATTCGCATTATTTGTATCATTAGTATCATTCGCATCATTAGTATCATTCGCATTATTTGTATCATTTGTATTCATTAGTATCATTCGCATTATTTGTATCATTCGTATCATTT
>CAYZTB010000029.1:33056-37075 GCA_964481195.1 uncultured Bacteroidia bacterium
TCATTAGTATCATTCGCATTATTTGTATCATTCGTATCATTTGTATTCATTAGTATTATTTGTATTATTTGTATTCATTCGCATTATTCGTATTTTCTTATATTTGTGGAAATTAACAACATACCCAAAAAGTGCCTGTAAAAAGCAATGCCATTGTTGATATAAAGGATGTAAAGAAGTTTATTAAGGCATTTACTAATAATTGGTTGGTAATTGTGCTATGTCTTATTTTGGCTGCTGCATCTGCCTATTTTTATTCCTATAAGCTACCCAAAATTTTTGCAGCGAAAAGCCAGTTATTGCTTAAAGGCTCAGAAACATATTCTTATCAGGAAGGCTTATTTAGAGGGCTTGGTTTGTCAGATGGTTCGTATGAAAGAATGGCTAATGAAATGCGGGTTATTACTTCCGCTGATTTATTAGCTGCAACAGTTTCAAAGCTAAAGTCAGATATATCTTATTACATCGTTGGTAGAGTTCAAACCAAAGAAGTATTTGTTGGCACCCCATTTTATGTAAATGCTAAGGTATATGCTGGAGAGTATTTTGAATTTCCTTTTACATTCAAAATTTTAGATTTAGATAGCTATGAAATTTCATACGAAGTTAATGGAGAGCCAGTACTTATTAAGCAAAAGTTTAATGAACCCATAGTAAATGGTAGTTTTTATTTACTAGTAAACAAAACAAGCGCAATCAATGTAAGCACCATAGCATCCTTTCAAAGTATCACCTACCAATTTGCAGTTCATAATTTGAATAATCTCATATTTAAATATAAAAGTGAGATGCAAATTGAAAATTTAGAATACACCGGAATTCTGGAAGTTACACTTGAAGATGAAAACCCTGACCGCGCAGTTACCTTTTTAGATACGCTAGCAGAAGTTTACATAGCAAACTCCTTAAAAACTAAGTATAGAATTAACGACAACACCTTAGTGTATATTGATAAGCAATTAGGAGAAATCATCGCTATTCTAGATTCTTTAGAAAATGAAATTGATAGTTTTAAAGAGCAAAAAGATATTTTAAACTTATCCAAAGAAGAAGAGACCTATTATGGTAAATTGATGAATTTTGAGTCAGATAAACGAGGGTTGGAATTACAGCTAAAAGGAAATGATTACTTGCGAAATTATATAGTTTCAAATTTAAATAAGGAACTACTACCACCTTTCTCTTACATCGACAACAAAGATGTTTACCTAACAGGGGCTGTTACTCAACTATATAATTTACAAGTTAATATTAATAGTATGCTTTTTTCATCAACCGAAAAAAGTACCACAGTAAAGGAATCAGAATACAAAATTGAGCTTTTGCGTAATGATATATTAAAGTACTTAGCAAATTCTGAAAAAGCAATTAATGAAAAAATCACTTCCACGAATGGCGAAATACATTTTTACGAGAGTAAGTTAAAAGGAGTTCCTCTTAACCAGCGACAAATGTTAAACATTAACCGAAAGCTGGGCGTTAATGAAAAAATGTATTTATACTTATTGGAAAAAAGAGCCGAAACAGTAATCGCGAGAGCAGGTATTGTATCCGATATTTTTGTGTTGGAATCTGCACGATCCATTGGTATAGTTAAGCCAAAGCTAGATACTATCTATTATTCATTTTTAAGCTTTGGTTTTTTATTCTCCTTGGTAATTGTATTTTTTAGAACAATATTTTTTGGATCAATCGATAGTATTGAAGAATTGCGGGACAGTACAACCTTGCCTGTAGTTGGCGAAATCTATTATACAAAAGAAGCTAAAGATTCCTATTTAGTTGTTGAAACATCTCCAAGGTCATTTATTTCAGAATCTTTTCGTGCATTAAGAACAAATTTGGAGTATTTAGCAGTCGAAAGTAAAAATAAAGTAATACTTATTACTTCCAATAGCCCATCGGCAGGAAAAACTTTTTGCTCAGTAAATTTAGCTGCCATGCTGGCAAAGGGTGGTAAAAAGATATTATTGCTAGAGCTGGATTTACATAAGCCCAAAATACATACTGCCCTTCAATTGAAAAGTGATTTAGGAATAAGCAACATCTTAATTGGTAAGTGTAGCCCTTCAGAGGCAGTAATTAAATCTCAAATTGAAAATCTAGATGTGATATTATCCGGTCCAACACCTCCCAATGCTTCGGAGCTTATTTTAAGCGCACAGCTAAAAGAGTTGATAAATTTTGGTCGTGCTAATTACGATTATGTTATTGTAGATACTCCTCCCATGGGCATTATTTCTGATGCTTTGGTATTAATGATGAACTCGGATGTAAATTTATTTGTGATAAACGCAAAAAGAGGATCTACAGAGGCCTTAAATTTTGCTCAGGAACTGGTTGAGAACAATAAGATTGGTCACTTTGCCTTTGTATTGAATAGCGTAAAACCTAAATTTTCAAAGTATTATTATAAAGGCTATCAATACGAATATGGAGATAGTGCCAGCAATAATGTAGGTTGATAATTATTGATCATAAGAAGTGGATACAGAAGAAAAATGGACAGATGTTATTGAGGCAAAATCGGGCTGGTTTAATTTTCATCTCGAACAGATTTGGAAATTCCGTGACCTGCTTTTTCTTTTTGTAAGAAGAGATTTTATTGCCGGGTACAAACAAACACTGCTAGGCCCTTTGTGGTTTTTTATTCAACCCATTTTTTCTACCCTTATCTTTACAGTTATTTTTGGTCACATAGCTAAAATTCCAACAGATGGAATCCCGCCCCTATTGTTTTACATGACAGGGATTACGGCTTGGAATTATTTTTCGGATTGTATCAGCAGAACTTCTTCAACGTTTACAGCCAATGCAGGTATTTTTGGTAAAGTGTATTTCCCTCGCATGATTGTGCCATTATCAAACGTAATATCTAGCCTTATAAAATTTGGCATTCAGTTTTTATTGCTATTGGCATTTATTGCATATTATCTTTTTAAAGGAGCAAACGTACATCCCAATGCTTGGGTGTTTTTTACTCCCGTGTTGTTATTGATAATGGCAGGCTTGGGCCTTGGTTTTGGAATTATTATATCATCCTTAACAACTAAGTACAAAGATCTGCAGTTCTTTATGGGTTTTGGTGTTCAATTGCTTATGTATGCTACTCCCATTGTTTATCCCTTATCCATGGTGCAAGGAAAGTTGAGGATAATTGCAATGCTAAATCCAATGACACCTATTATCGAAACATTTAAAAATGCATTTTTAGGTGGAGGAGAAGTTAACCTGATGCATTTGGGATACAGTGCACTTGTAATGTTGTTTTTATTATTTTTTGGATTGCTGCTTTTTAATAAAATTGAAAAATCTTTTATGGATACTGTTTAAGTTAGTTAATAGGGATTAGGTAAAAGACATTAGGTAAAAGGAATAGGGAAGCAGCCATAGGGCATAGGGCAGAGGGAACAGCCAATAGGCAAAGGGAATAGAAATAGGGATTAGGTAATAGAAAGAGCCAATTAGGAATTAAGAATTAGGAATTGGGAATTAGCAGCCAATACAAAGAGAATAGCCATTAGAAATAACAAATACAGAAACCACATCTTTTTGGATATAAAACGGCCTCAGAGAGGCCTGATATTTTTAGAAAGAATACAATTTACGATTTCTTTGCCCCAGAGGGGCAAAACTATTCGAGTCCTTATTTATCTCTGCTGTTCTTAGCGACCTTTGTCTCGAAGGGACTCCTTCAGAGTGTGAAGCATCTTTGTGTATTCTTTGTGGTTAAAGAAACATAAAGCGCACGAAGAAATACAAATTTTGTACCTTTCCAAATCACTATGTTCACACGCGAAGAAAAATTAAAACTGATGAAAGGCCTCATGTGGGATTACAACATACCTGCCGAGGACTCCCTTGCCGTGTTGGAAGGCACACTAAAAAATGCCGGACATTATAATGAAGAGACACTGTTTCGGAAGTTGCTGGAGTCCTATCCTTGGTTCACCATTTTAAAAATACTTCCGCTCGAAAGAATTTCGGTACTACTTACCGAAAAAGTTATTAAATCCTTA
>CAYZTB010000030.1:0-21667 GCA_964481195.1 uncultured Bacteroidia bacterium
CCTTCCGGGAGGGCTGGGGTGGGGTGAAAAACTGTTCTTTCTTCCTGTGTTCCTAAACTTCCTGCTGTTCCTCCTAAATCTATTGTAAGAGATTCTAAAAAGCCAAACAAAAAAGGATAGGGCATTCGTTCAACACCGGGAACTAATTTAGATTTATGATACGTTTGAATAGTGTTAGAGCTATCAAGATGAATTGCAGTATTAAATGCATCGTAATATCCATCCTGCCTTGTAAATTTTCTTGCTGTTTCCGAAAGCTTCTCGCCCTTTTCATACAAATACCAAGTGGCAGCACCAACTACAATATTTAGTTTTGGAAATTTTTTAATAAACATTCGCAAGTGATGTACGCTTGATGTAAGCGGAAGGTCGTTCTCCCAAATACTTTCTGTTAGGGCCGTTTCGGGAAAAACTAAATACTCAGTTGTAGAATCTACTTGCGACTCGGCAAGTGTTAACATTTTTTCCAGCTGCTCTTCAAAATTTAAGCCGCTAAATTTTTCGCTGTAAGGATCAATGTTGGGCTGCACCACCACTATGTTTACGGGATTCTGTTTTTCATCGTAGGTGTAATACAACGATAAAGAAAAAATGATGGGAAGAAATATTGCTGTGGCTACTAATAAAATTTTATTTGCCGATTTCTTATTGGTGGTGATTTTATTTGAATCAAATTTTATTAAATCAAAGATTGATAAATTTAATGCTAGCACCCAAAGACTTCCTCCGCAAGTTCCGGTGTATTCGTACCATTGAATAAAACTTGGCATTGATGCAAATGCATTCCCTAATCCTAACCATGGCCAGGTAAGTTCCCAGCTATGATGAAAAAATTCATAGGCAAGCCAGAAAATTGGAAATAACCACTTGGCAGAATGTGATGTGATATACGTTGGCGAAAGTCGACTTTTTACAATATGAAATGTCCACATTACTGCTGCCATGATGAACGTGTTGGAAAGTATAGCCATGGCTGCTCCGCCTGCCGATGCGTTATACACCCAGTAGGTGGTGGTAATGTTCCAAATAAAAAATGCTAGAAAAGAAAGCCCAAACAATAAAGTTCGCTTTCCCTTATACCCTTCCGAAGAAATTTCTTTTTCAATTATTAATAGAGGAATAAACGCAACAAAAAGCAACAAGGGAAGTCCATAGGGTGGCCAGGAAAGAAAAAATATAATTCCGCTGAGAACGGATAGCAGATAAAGTTTTCTTTTGCTCATTCAGTCACGAATGTAGTTAATCCTAGATTTTTCAGTTCAAAAATATGCAACGTAATGATTTGTAGAATAAAAAAATCCCACCTGAAACAGATGGGATTTAATATTTAAGTGGCCTTAAATTATCCTAGTGCGATTCTCTTGAATCCTGTAATTTTAAGGTCTTTATCAATGTCTGCAATGTATTGTCCTACTGTTTTCTTAGAATCGCGGATATATTCTTGATTGATTAGCGTAGACTCCGCATAAAACTTATTAAGCTTTCCTTGCGCAATTTTGTCAATCATGTTTTCCGGCTTTCCTTCTTTACGAGCAAGTTCGCGACCAATTTCTAGTTCGCTGTCAATAATTTCTTGAGGCACATCGCTCTTGTCAAGCGAAACTGGAGCCATGGCTGCAATTTGCATAGCAACATTTCTTCCGTCTTCATCGCTAATGCTTTTTGTAAATCCTACAAGAGTTGCTAGTTTGTTTCCTGGGTGGTTATAAGCAATAACTTTTTCAGTATTGATTTGCTCATAACGAGAAATCTCAAGCTTTTCTCCAATCCTGCCAATAAGCTCTGTTAGTTTTTCTCCAATTGAAAGTGCTCCATCAAAAGTTAAAGCTAAAAGCGCTTCTGCAGAAGCTGGTAATTTATCAAGAGCAATGTTTGCTACCGTTTCAGCAAAAGATGCAAAATCATCGTTGCGAGCAACAAAATCTGTTTCGCTATTTACTGATACCAATATTCCTTTTTTGCCATCAGCCGAAGTTTTAGCAAGAACAATTCCTTCTTTAGCATCTCGATCTGCTCTGCTTGCTGCAATTTTCTGACCTTTTTTACGTAAAATTTCTATTGCTTTGTCAAAGTCTCCTTCTGCTTCAGTAAGCGACTTTTTACAATCCATCATTCCCGCACCCGTAACTTTACGTAGGCGGTTAACTTCGGATGCTGAAATAGTAACTGTTGCACTCATAATATTTTCTATTTAATAGGTTTAATTGGAGCTTTGGTATCTTCTTTTTTAGAAGAACCTGTGTTTGCTTCTTCAGCAGCTAATAATTCCAATTTCTTATTATAGCTTTTCTCTCTTTCTTGTTCATCTTCAGAGTTTTCGTCAGCTCCTGCTTTATCTTTGCTGCCGTCTTTTTCTCTTTCAAGTTTTCTTTCGCTTAATCCTTCTTCGATAGACTTGGTTATAGCTCCTAAAATTAAATCTACAGAAGTAGCTGCATCGTCATTAGCAGGAATAGGAAAATCTACCACGTTAGGATCTGAATTGGTATCAACAATTGCAAAGGTTGGTATATTTAAACGTTTTGCTTCAGCAACCGCGATGTGTTCGATGTTTACATCTACCACAAATACTGCAGCAGGCAAACGAGTTAACTCAACGATACTGCCAAAAAGAGTTTGTAGTTTTTCGCGGTGACGCTCTAACATCAAACGTTCTTTCTTGGACATGGAATCCATGGTGCCATCGGTACGCATACGATCGATGGTAGCCATTTCGCGAACGGATCTACGAATGGTAACAAAGTTTGTAAGCATTCCACCTGGCCAACGCTCCGTAACATAGGGCATGTTAATGCTTTTTGCTTTTTCGGCAACGCCTTGCTTTACTTGTTTCTTTGTAGAAACAAATAATATTTTTCTTCCAGACTTAGCAATTTGCTTAAGCGCGCTTGCTGCTTCGCTCAGCTTGGCACTAGTCTTGTTAAGATCAATAATGTGAATGCTATTTCTGTCGCCAAAAATATAAGGAGCCATGGCTGGGTTCCATTTGCGGGTTAGATGTCCGTAGTGGGAGCCGGCTTTTAAAAGTTCATCAAAGGTTACGAGTGACATTATAATAGGTTAAGATTAATTTTCTGGTTATAAATAGTATGATTCGATTAACGTTTAGTAAACTGGAAGCGCTTACGGGCTTTTTTCTGTCCTGGTTTTTTACGTTCCACTTTACGAGCATCGCGAGTCATAAGACCATCGGCACGTAATGCTTTTTTAGATTCAGGGTCCACTTCAACCATTGCTCTTGAAATTGCTAAGCGAATAGCCTCAGACTGGCCAGTGATTCCGCCACCATGAACATTGATTTGAATATCAAACTTGTTTAAACAATCAAGCTTTACTAATGGTTGCGTAACGCGTGCATGAAGCACGATGGTAGGAAAATAGTCTTTAGATTCCTTTTTATTGATTATGATCTTTCCCGTTCCCTTTTTAACGATTGCTCGGGCAACTGAAGATTTACGTCTTCCTACTGTTTGAATTGCTTCCATGTTTTAAATATTATCGTATTATTTATTAAGCGTTTTTTTCTAAAACCTTTTTAAGGTCAACTGCTTTAGGCTGTTGAGCTTCGTGTTCGTGCTTGTCGCCAGCAAAAACATGAAGGTTTTTTATGATTGCAGCACCTAGGCGAGTTGCAGGAAGCATTTTCTTTACTGCACGTTCGATAATAAATTCTGGTTTCTTTTCCAAGAACTCTTTAGGAGTACCAAAGCGTTGTCCACCCGGATATCCAGTATGGCGAACGTAAACTTTATCCGTAAGTTTTTTTCCTGTGAAACGAACTTTCTTAGCATTGATAACAATAACGTTATCGCCCATATCCAAATGAGGAGTAAAGCTTGTTTTGTGTTTGCCTCTTAGAAGGTATGCCACTTTAGATGCTAGACGTCCTAATGTTTGGTTTTCTGCGTCAATTAAAAGCCAAGATTTATCCTCTTTGGCAAAGCTGACTTTGGTTGTGTAACTGCGTGTATCCACTGTGCTTGTTTTTTGGTTTATTAAAAAGGGTTGCGAAGATAATAAGTATTTCGAAACCTCAAAATAACATTGCTATTAAAAAACAGCAAAATATGGAGATATTTCGGCATGAAGAAGATTTTGCTTAGTTTCGCGCACCGAATGCAACTTATCTTATCTATAAAGCATCTTTAATAAGCCATAAACTTAAATCAAATACATGAAAACAAAATTACTTATTTGCGCTCTATTTACATTTTTCTTTACATGCTCCTTGCAAGCACAATGGCTTCAGCAAATTTCGGGTACTGTTGCAAAGATTAATAGCATCCATTGTGCTGATACAAACGTATGCATGGTGGTAGGAGCCACAACAACATTACGCAAGACAACAAATGGAGGAACTACGTGGATACAACAAACCTCATTGGGTATTACAGAAAAAACTTTTGTTAGAATGTATAATACCGATACCATAATTCTGGGTCAGGTTAATGGTACGCTTAAACAATGTTTAAATGGAACTACGTGGTCGGCAGATATTTTTGGCGGCAACTCTTCTTTTGAGCTTAATGACGTAGGCTTTATTTCAAAAACAAATTTTACTGCTGTAGGTGGAAATTCGGCAAATCATACTACGGGCGGACGAATCTCTACCTCTTCAACAAATACTGGAGCAAGTTGGCCTTCTTTTATAAATACTTCCGGAGTGCCTACCCTTTTTGGAATTCATGTTTTAAAGACAGATACGTTTGTAGCTTGCGGAGGTGGGGCAGCTATTTACAAAACCACGAACGGAGGAGCAACTTGGGCAGTAAAGTTAAATGGCAGTCCGAATACAACTACATTATACGATATTCATTTTGTAAATGATTCTGTTGGATATGCTGGAGGCGGTGATGCATCAACTCCTACAACCGGTGGAGTAATATATAAAACAGTTGACAAAGGAGAAACTTGGGTATCTGCTTCGACCGGATTAAAGCCAAATGCTATTTTTGGAATTCATTTTGTAAATGCCGATACTGGGTATGCTGTAGGCGATGGCGGAATTATTCAAGTAACAAAAAACGGTGGTGTAAGTTGGACCGCGCAGATATCTCCGGTAACTTCTGCACTACGCAAAATACATTTCCCTTCTAAAAAAATTGGCTACATAGCTGGCGATTTAGGCGTTATTTTAAAAACTAAAACAGGTGGTTTTGTTTCAAAAATGGTTGTAAACGCTGGGCCTGATACTGCTATTTGTAAAGGCTCTTGTCTTACTCTTGGCACTACCGCTGTTACTGGGGGCACTAAACCATATAAGTATGCTTGGAGCCCTGGAGGCCAAACAACTACATCTATTGTAGTTTGTCCTATTAGTGCCTCTTTATATGTGCTTACTGTTGTTGATGTAAATAACGACACTATTGCTGATTCTGTTTCTGTAAATGTTCATCCAACTCCAACAGTCAGCATTAGTGGCCTAGATAGCATCTATTGTAATTTAGTTAGTGCCGACACCTTAATTGGATCTCCTACAGGAGGTGTGTTTACGGGACCTGGTATTGCTTCGGGCGATAGTGTTTTTAATGCAACTGTTGCAGGCGCAGGCACTCATACGGTCACCTATACATTTACAGACACTACTACCTGTGTGTTTGTTAAGAAGAAAACAGTCATCGTTCTATCCCCGCCTACTCCTGTACAAATCTGTTTGGTCACCGTTGATAGTACCATGAATAATACCGAAAACCATATCTCTTGGATAAAACCTGTTACTACATCCATAGATAGCTTTAAAATTTATCGCTTAGGATCTCCATCTTTTAATTTAATAGGTGCAGTTTCTTATTCTGCAAATTCTACTTTTATTGATGCTGGCGCAGGTGTTACTCCAAAAACTAATTCACATGCCTATGTATTATCCATTGTAGATACTTGCGGAATTGAAAGCATATTTTCTGATACGGGCATCACCATGCATTTAGCGGTTCCAATATTTACGATGCCGGCAACCTTTAAATTAAATTGGACAGACTATTCTGGTTTCTCGTTTACAAACTATGAAATTTGGAGAACCATAAATGGGGGCACTTCTTGGATATTAATAAACACCGTAGCCTACGCGGCAGGAACTAAATCTTATACAGATGCAAATACTAGCTTAAGTTCTCGTTACAGAATTAGAGCTACACATCCTACAGGTTGTGGGGCGTATGGATATTCACTTTCAAACGTTACAGATGACTATACTTCTGTAAATGAAATATCACTAAATAATAATTTGAAAGTTTATCCAAATCCAAGTCATGGCGCATTTAAAATTGAAATGACTGGAAAAGGATTTGAAGTTAGTGGGATAAAAATTTATAACTTATTGGGAGAAACAGTCTATCAAGCTGCGGAAAATAAAAATGTATCTGAAATTATTATTCCTAAAATTGCTCCTGGCATTTATCACTTAGAAGTGAGAACTGATAAAGGTGTAGCAAACAAAAAAATTACAATCGAATAATTGCAGTTTACTAATTACAAAACACCGATTCAGTAAAACGAGTCGGTGTTTTTTTTATGTTACATTTTTCGAGATAACCGTCCGAACAGCTCGAAATAAAATGATTATTTAAGGAATAAGAAGAGTCCATGAGAAATCATTGGCTCTTTTTTATTATTCTGCAAGTGCAAAGTTCAATTGCTTTTTTACCATGTCGGCACTAAGCACTTCTATTTTTATCTTGTCGCCAAGCGAGAGTTTGCGTTTTGATTTTCGGCCTATCAAACAATAATTTTTTTCGTCAATTATATACTGGTCGTCACGCAGGTCTTTTATTCTTATCAATCCTTCGCATCTATTTTCGATAATCTCAACAAAAACTCCCCATTCCGTTACGCCTGAAATAGTGCCTAAAAATTCTTCTCCTACTCTGCCTTTCATAAACTGAACTTGTTTGTATTTAGTCGAAGCGCGCTCGGCATCAGCCGCCATTTTTTCGCGTTGCGAAGAATGCTTGCACTGTCCTTCAAGCGTTTGAATATTATATTTATTGGCAGGTGCATGAGTATCTAGTTTTTGAGCCAACAATCGATGCACCATCACATCCGGATACCTGCGTATGGGCGAAGTGAAGTGCGTGTAGTGCGCAAATCCCAATCCGTAATGTCCAATATTTTTAGTTGTGTAAATTGCTTTAGCCATGGTACGAACAGCTAATATTTCAATCATACTCGATTCTGGTTTGCCAGCACACTCTTTTAATGTTTTGTTTATGGTTTCTGCAACGGTAATTGCATTTTTAAGATTTATCTTATATCCGAAACGTGAAGCAATCTCTGCAAATGCTTTTAATTTTTCTTCATCGGGTTTGTCGTGAACGCGGTATACAAATGGAGCGCTCTTTTCTCCTGTTGAATTTTGTGTGGCAGATTCGGATGAGGCATGTGATTTAGGGGAGCAAAACTCAGCTACTGATTTATTTGCCAGCAACATAAAATCTTCAATCAATAAATTGGCGTCTTTCATTTTTTTGAAAAACACTCCCATAGGGTTTCCGTTCTCATCTAAATGAAATTTCATTTCTAGTTTATCAAAAACGATGCTGCCTTTTCGAAAACGTTCGGCTCTAAGTTTTTTTGCCAAAGTGTTAAGCAATAGAATTTCGGCAGCAAAATCTCCTGCTCCTGACTCAATCACTTGCTGAGCTTCTTCGTATGTAAATCTACGGTCGGAGTTAATAACGGTTCTGCCAAACCAGCGTTGTTTTACCTGAGCATTATCATCCATTTCAAATACTGCAGAGAAACATAGTTTTTCTTCTTTAGGACGTAAGGAACATAATCCATTCGAAAGATTTTCGGGTAACATCGGCACCACACGATCCACTAAATAAACGGAAGTTGCTCTTTCAAATGCCTCTCTATCTAGTGGTGTATTTTCTAGTACGTAATGTGCAACGTCAGCAATATGAACGCCAATCTCCCAATTGCCATTTGCTAATTTTTGTACAGAGATTGCATCGTCAAAATCTTTTGCATCTGCTGGGTCAATGGTAAACGTGGTGATATTTCTAAAATCTCTGCGCTTGGAAATTTCTGTGCTGGTAATAGTTGTAGCAATATGTTCGGCAGCATTTTCTACATCCTTAGGGAATGTATATGGCAGTCCGTACTCTTCTAGAATGGCGTGAATTTCTGTATCGTTTTTTCCTGCAACACCTAAAATTCTAACAATCTCTCCTTGTGGGTTTTTTTTACCTGTGGCCCAGCTGGTCATTTTGCCTACCGCTTTTATTCCCTGCGTAGCGCCATTTATTTTATCGAGTGGAATATGCAGATCAAATGAAATTTTAGAACTATCAGGAACTAAAAAGGCAAAATCTTTCGATAGCTGCACGGTACCAACGAATTCTGTTTTTGCGCGCTTTACAATTTCTTCAACAACTCCTTCTGGCTTGCGTCCTTTTTTAGAAAACGCCAGTCGCACTTTTACGGTATCGCCATCCATGGCGTTAAGCGTATTGCGAGGAGCTACATAAACATCCTGACTAGTTCCTTCCACAACAATAAATGCCGCTCCTGATGAAGTAATATCAGCGATGCCTGTTATATAATTAGATGATGATGTAGAAATGTTTTTTTTACTTCGTTCTTCATTTATAGTATAGCTGCCTCTGCCTTTTTCTTGAATGGTCTTTTTCTTGGAAAGGTCTCTTAATGTAAAATTGACCAACATTTTTTGCGATTGGTCATTAATATTTAAGCGCGCAGAAACCTGTTTGTAGTTAAGCGCTTTGTCAGAGTCTTTTAATATCTTAATTATTTTCTCAAATAGTCGAGAATTATTTGGAGGTAAATTATTTTTTTTTGGAGGACGAGGCATGTAATGTTATAATTAATTAATAAGTGAAGGTAGGAAAACAAAACCTACAACAGAGGGAAGTTGCGATTTACCGGCTAATGTTATAAACCTTACCAACCATAATCATATCTCCTGCGTATGTCTTGCTCCACATTTTCCCTCGCGTATCTACTCCGTAGGTTAGACTTTGCACAGAAAATATCCAGTCGAAACTAGCGTCTTGTGATTTTACTTTATATCCTACTACGTATGGAAGACCATAATCATCGATGGAAATAACTTGGTTTTTTTCATCTACAAAATAATAGTTTTTGTCGCCATAAATCATGCATTTATATACATAGGGCATTTTCTTTTTCTTGTCCAGATCTGATGACAAAAGTGGAAGTAAATTGGTGGCAGAAGTATCAACAGAAAATATTCCTTCTTCCAGCTTATTAGCATCCAGCCATCCGAGAGTAATTGCAATGAGTCGTTCTGTTTTTGGAGGATGTGTTTCGTTGCTGTTTAATTCTACCAGGCTTGCACAAGATTTAGCTTCTTCTAATGTTGCTCCCATTTTATATAAGATAAATCCCGAAAATCGATCTGCTTCTAATTCTTCTTGAGGGTCTCTTCTACGTGTAATTAACGTATGGCCAGAAAGATGATGTCCTATTTCATGTGCCAAAACACTAATGGCACCCCAGTCTGATTTTGTTCTGTCTTTTACCCGAAGCATAAATTCGGGATTATAGGCAATGTATCTTTTTTTATGTTTGTTGTAGGCTATTGCTGTTGGGATGGTTGTGTTTTCAACTATTTTAAAGTTTTGTGTAAGGCCAGTATAACGCACCACATTTTCTACTGCATCGCGCGCTTCTTTTTTAGAATCAATTATGTATTTGCCTTGGATTAGACTGTCGCCATGAGAACTGGAATATTTTGAAAGGTCCTGCGCATTGGTATGAATATAAAACCAGTTTGTTAAAAGGATAAAGAAAAAAAATTTGTGTTTCATAACACGTAAAGATAAAATGAAATTGGGATAAAAAAAGTTAAAATTCTACCAGTGTGCCAACCGATTCCCCCAGAACAACTTTTTTTAGATTGCCAGGCTTGTTCATGTCAAAGACAATTATTGGAATTTTGTTTTCTTTACAGAGGGTGAAGGCGGTTAGGTCCATTACTTGCAGTCCTCGTTTGTAAACCTCATCAAAGGAAATTTTATCAAACCTTATTGCAGATTTATCTTTTTCTGGATCTGCAGAATATATTCCATCCACGCGTGTGCCTTTTAATATTATATCAGCCTCTATTTCTATGGCCCGAAGGGAGGCTGCTGTATCTGTTGTAAAGTATGGGTTTCCGGTCCCTGCTCCAAAAATTACTACTCTGTTCTTTTCCAAATGTCTGATGGCTCGCCTGCGTATAAATGGCTCGCAAATTTGCTCCATCTTTATAGCAGACAGCAGGCGTGTTTGCATGCCAGCTTTTTCAAGGGCCATCTGAAGGGCCATGCTGTTAATTACAGTAGCAAGCATGCCCATATAATCTCCTTGAACTCGGTCAAATTCGTTTTCTTTTTTTGCTTGAATACCTCTAAAAATATTGCCGCCTCCTATAACAATAGCTACTTGAACATCCTTTTCGGCAATCTGCTTTATTTCTGTGGCGTAAATTGCTAGGCGGTTATGATCAATACCAAATTCTTTTTCGCCCATTAGGGCTTCTCCACTAAGTTTGAGTAGGACTCTTTTATACTTCACTGATAGGATTTCTGGGGCAAAGGTATAACAAAAAACCACCTAACTACTTCGTTAGCGAAGGGCAGTTTAAAGAAAAAAAATTTCTGTAAAGAAAAAAAATCCTAAATTTGTACCGAATAGCGGTTGTATTGTTTTGGATTTATTAAAACAATATCCCAAGCTTTCCTTATGAGCAAAGTAACTTCCGAAGCCCTCGAAATTCATGATTACATGAATGAAAAAAACGTCATTATGTCGTTTATGGGCGAACTTACACATCAAGTAACCACTTCTTTATTAAAGAACTTGAAGGACAGTATGTCTTATTCAAATGTGGATTTGCTTACCCAAAAACGGTTATATGGTATTATTGTAGAGTGTTTAGATAACATTGCTAAACACTGGGCAGCTATTGATATTCAGCGAGTGATGGGTCGATCTACGCCTCCTATTTTTATGCTTAGCAAAAGGGATAATTATTATTACATTGTTACGGGCAATCACGTTCCTAACGATCAAGTAAGTGCTTTGGCCGGAAAAATTGAAATGGTAAACTCGCTTGATAAAAAAGGGTTGCAAGATTTTTACAGGGAGTCGCTTGCTAAGGAAACACCATTTAATAGTGATAATGGCGGATTAGGTATTATTGATATCGCACTTAAGTCTGGCAATAAATTAGAATACGAATTCAGACCCGTAACAGATGGCGTGTCATTTTATGTTGTACAGGCAAGAATTTCAATTAACTAAATAAGATATACTCGGAGCATGAATACATTAACTATTGAACCAACAGATTTTTCGCCAAAAGTGGTTTTAGATCCTACTAAAAACGTTTTTGAGCTTTCGGGAGAATCTCGTCCTGAAAATACAAGTAAGTTTTACATGCCTATCCTTGAATGGCTAGTGCAATATCAGGGCGTTTTGTATTGGGAAAAAGACAAATTTGGACAAGGCGCATTACGAACTTTCGAGTTTAAATTAGATTATTTCAATTCTACATCAGCAAAGTTTATTATGGATGTGCTTATGCAATTAGATAAAATGGCTCAGGAAGGGTATAATATAAACGCGCGTTGGCATTTTGATAAGCGCGATGAAGATATGAAGGAGTCGGGCGAAGAGTTTTCGAAGCTTCTGAAAAAACTACCTATGGAATTTGTTGAGTTTTAGTGCTTACTTTTTTTCTACCACCCTCGGCACTTTAAAATAATCTGAATCTTTTTTGGGCGCATTGCTTAAGGCTTGTTTTTGAGTTAGCTCACTAATTACAACGTCAGTACGCAAAACATTGGTGTCGTCACTCATATAAATTAATGGCGCTGTCCCTTCTGTATTAAGTTCGTTAAGTTTACTTACAAAATCCAACATCCGATTTAAATCGTTTGTGATTTCTTCCCGTTCTTCTTTTTTAAACTCCAAACGAGAAAGTGTAGCTAATTTATCAACGGTATTTTTGTCAATCATAATGCCTTAAGAATTCTGCTCCAGTTTATCGTGTAAGATTTTCTTTAGTTTCTCTCGCAAAGGTAATAAATCTGCATTGGTCATCCCTGTTGTTTCTACTGCAGGAAGCATCGTAGCTCTTAAGATTCCCGGGCTGCCCTTAGCAGTAAGAAAACCTCCATTTTGCAAATGTTTCCAATTATCGAAAAAAACGATAGGCACAATTGGAATTTGTTTATCAATAGCTAATTTAAAGGCGCCATTCTTAAATGGTATTAGTTGACCACTGGAAGAAATAGTTGCTTCGGGAAATATAAAAACACTTTGCCCTCTGTCTATTTTTTCTCCTGCTCGTAAAAAAGCTTTATGAGAATCCACATTGCTTTTACGATTTACAAGAATATTCATTTTTTTAAAAAACAATCTGAATAGCGGGGCTTTGTCGAGCTCCTGTTTTCCTATAAAAACAAAATAATGGGATACTACTACATAGCTTAAGGTGATATCTAAATACGAAGAATGGTTAGAAACAAAAATGCATGGACTGGGAATGTTGTTTTTATCTATCTCATATTTTATAGAAGGAATTAATCCCGAAGCGTAACAGAGCCACTTAGCCCATAAGCGCATTAATTTAAAAGCAGATCCAAACCACGCCTCGCGCGAAAGTAAAATCCAAAAGAATGGATACAGGAGCAACAGTGTAATCAAAAAATTGAGAACAAACCACAACTTCCAGAGCGTGCGCGGTATCATGAATAAATACTTCATTGCCTGTAAAGATACGAAGGTATTGTGGTTATAGAGTTTAAGAAGTTAAAACTCTGTTAAATAATTATGCAATGCCTAGCTTGAGACAGGTAGCTTCTGCAGAAAGCTGCTCTGCTTTTTTCTTTGAAAAATGTTGGGCCTGCGCTACAGGTTCTCCCTGCACAAGAACTTCTACTACAAATTGTTTATCGTATCCGTTGCCTTGTTCATCGGCAATCGTAAACTTTACTTCTTTCCTTTCGCGCTGAGACCATTCTATCAGTTTGCTTTTAAAATCTGTTTCGGTTTCCAAAATTTTTTCTACGTCAACATGAAATTTCAATATTCTGTTTAATATAAAATCCTCTGCAGCGTAAAAGCCTTTGTCAATATACAGGGCTCCAACAAGTGCCTCAAATGCATCTCCGTTAATTGAAGAAAATTTAATATGTGGATCACTCGTTTGAGAAATAAATTTATTTAGTCCCAATTTTACGGAAAGCTGGTTTAAATGATTTCTGCTTACCATCTTTGATCTCATTTTTGTAAGAAATCCTTCGTCCTTATAGGGGAATTTTTGAAATAAAAAATCTGCAATAATTGCATTCAATATCGCATCTCCTAGAAATTCTAAGCGCTCATTGCTGTCTCTAACACCTTCTCTAATTTCTTTAGCAATAGAATTATGCCTAAATGCCTGGGTGTATAATGAAATATTTTTAGGCGAAATGCCTAAGCTATTCTTCAAAGAAGATTTTAATTCTTTTTCTTTTGCAGATAGTGTGAAGTTAAACATGAAGCGGAGCCGTAACGATATCTGTTAGTAAGAAACTTGTAGTAAAAATATTTTTGCTGATAGCTATGATGGAGATAAAGAATTAATGTGTTGACTCTTGTTTAGGTTGATCAGTTTTTTGAGGAGCCTCCATTACATGTCCGCACTTTTTGCATGTGCAATTATCTTTGCTTCCATAATATCTTCCAAAAACTTCTTGAAACTGAGTCATAATATTAGTTAGCGCAAAATGCTCTTCGTATAATTTAGTGTTGCATTTTTCACAAAACCACATAAGGCCATCTTTTTCACCACCTCGTCTTTGGCGCTCTATGACAAGTCCAATCGAATTTGCGCCTCTTCGGGGAGAATGTGGCACCCGAGGTGGTAACAAAAATATTTCACCTTCTTTTATTGGAACATCAACAGCTTTTCCATCTTCCTGAATACCTACAACAATATCTCCTTCTATTTGATAAAAAAATTCTTCGCTTTCGTTATAATGATAATCTTTTCGGGCATTAGGTCCGCCCACAACCATTACTATAAACTCGGTATCCTTGTAAACTACTTTGTTGCTAACTGGAGGCTTTAGGAGATTCCTGTTTTCATCGATCCATTTCTTAAAATTAATTGGGAATTGTACTGGCATCTGTATAGTTTTAGAAGCACAATGTACAAATTTTTTACTTTTTAACTTCTAATAATCTATCTTTAAAGTATTTAATCTTGTGTTATTATTTTTCAATGTTATCTCATTTTATGCGATATTTGCCTATATATTCTTCTTCTTGCAAAACTTTTGCAGAGGAACACAAACCACGAGCAAAATGAAATTATTAATTACCAAAACTTTCTTAGCACTTGTTTTCCTAATACAAGGTTCCTTTGCGATAGCTCAAACCGATCTTTACCCTGCACAGGAAAATGGGAAATACGGCTATATAAATAAATCTGGAAAAATGGTAATTGCTCCCAAATTTGAATTTGCCGAATTTTTTTCGGAAGGCTTAGCTGGCGTAAGCATAGATGGTAAACGAGGCTTTATTAACGAGTCGGGAGCGACAGTAATCCCCTTTCAGTTTGATAGAATAACTCCCTTTTCGGAAGGGTTAGCTAGCGGTAAGATGAATGGCAGCTGGATGTATTTTGATAAAACCGGAAAAGTACTTATTGAGTCTGTTTGTGATTATGCTTATTCGTTTTCAGAAGGCTTAGCTAGGTTACAAGTAGGAAGTAAAATGGGTTTCATAAATAAATCCGGAGTCTTTGTAATAAAGCCAATATACGATGGTGCTTATGATTTTTCTGAATCGCTAGCAAGAGTAAAAAAGGATAATAAATGGGGCTACATCAATAAAACAGGCAGCGTAGTAATAAGCTTTTTATTTTCAGATTGTTTTGAATTTATGGAAGGGCTTGCAAATGTGCGAATGGGCGAATCCGAAAATGATAAGTGGGGATTTATTGATAAAACAGGTAAGTTGGTGTTAGACATAAAATATGATCGTGCTTGGCCATTTTCCGAAGGCTTGGCACTTATCAGAAAAGGAGAATATAGTAATGGACGATATGGCTATATAAGCAAATCTGGTGAGGTTGTTGTGTCAACAACATTAACAGGAGGTGATTATTTTAAAGATGGATTAGCCTGTGTTACTTCAAGCCTTGATACAAAAAATGCCACATTCCAGTTTATTGATAAAAAAGGCGCTATTCTGATAAATAAAAATTTTAACTACCTCACTACATTTAAAAATGGCTTGGCAAAAGTTTCTAGCAACGAACTTAAAGAAGGTTATGTTTTTGGTTATATTGATAAAACAGGGAAATACGTTTGGCCTAAATAACTCATTCATTCTCATATTTCCTTAATTTATCTACCTTTGCGGCTTAAAATTAACTCCTTTAGCCCAACTATTTTTTGTGGCACAAAAATGGGTTAGTGTTAAGTATCTGACAAATTATTCATGCGGAAATACCTGATTATACTTATTACTTTTTTTTGCATTTCTGCCGATTGGGTTCGCATGCCTATTGGGCCAGATCCAAATAATTCAAACGCTAAGATTAAAGCAACCTTCATTTATAATTTTACTAAGTACATCGATTGGCCTGAAAAATATAAAGAAGGCAATTTTGTAATTGGCGTTTTAGGAACCTCCTCTTTTTATAATGACCTCACTGCGCTACTTAGCACAAAAAGTGTTGGCAAACAAACGTTTGAAATAAAGAGTTACTCCAATAGTGAGTCTATTACGGGGGTCTGCCATATATTATTTATTACTGCCGATAATTCTGCCATGCTTCCAAGCGTTATTAAACAAATGAAAGGCAAGAGTACCTTAATCGTTACAGAAAAATCTGGTATGGCGAAGCAAGGCTCCGGGATAAATTTTGTAGTTGAAAATAATAAACAGCGGTTTGAATTAAATAAATCAAACATCGAAAAATACAATTTGAAAGTAAGTTCAACCTTAGCATCACTTGCAATTGCAATAGAATAAATGAAACGCAGCATCCACATAGCGGTTGTGTTCTTTGCACTTTTACTGGGCGCACAGGATATTTTTGCTCAACGCGATAGCGTTGCAAAAGCTATTGTACTTGCACAAGATCAAAACGTAAATGCTGAAGTTAGAGTTAAAAAAGCATTGGAAATAATTGACAATGCTATCACAAATCCTGAATCTGCCAACGATCCATTTGCGTGGTATGTAAGAGGCTATGTTTATAAAGAGTGGTACAAAACTTTTGAAACTCAAAATAAAAAATCAAAGACCCGTTTAAATGCAGTAGCGTTTCTTAAAAAAGCGCTTGAGCTGGATACCTCCAAAGGAAAGCCTTTCTCCGTAACTCAAAGCTTTCATTATTTCGGACAAATTGCAACCGTAACGCTTGATTTTGATCCTCAGATTATCAGACAAATATTAAAATACTTAGGCTCCACGTTTTATAACGATGCGGGTTCTATGTTAGATGCAGCCAACTACCCCGTAGCTATTGAAAACTACGAGAAATTTAAAGAGTGTATCCTTATTGCAGAGCCAAAATATAACATCAAACTTAGAGAGGTGGAATTTAAAAATGCACTTGCTACCGTTTACGAAAAAATATTCCGCACAGATATTAAAGCAAATTCCCAATATTTTGGAATGACGGAAGATTTATACAAACAAGTGCTTACGCTGGATACTAATAATTGGGGGGGTAATTATAATTTATCTATGCTGTACTACAACTACGGTGTAGATCTAATTAACGCCATGAGTGTTACCGAGGATATTGTAGTGATTGAAAATATAACCGATGAATCTACTTTGCTCTTTAAAAAGGCCCTTCCTTATGCGCTTAAGGCAAATGCATTAAACCCTAAAAAGCGTGAAGTCCTTGTTTGCTTAATGGGCATCTATTTTAGTCTGTACGAGCAAGAAACCTCTGACGAATTCAAGGCGAAGATCGAATTGCTCGATAGCGGAAAATAATCTCTCCCATTCTTCTCGTGTATTTTTGTAAATTCGTAGTGTAAAAATTACTATGAATTTTCGATTCACCATTGGGCGTAAAATTGGAGTGGGTTTTGGCTCACTAATTTTTTTAACGTTTGTCGCCTTTGGATTAACGCTCATCACTCTTTCCGATAGTAGGCAGATTAACGATAAGATTACAAACCAATACACCCCTTCCGTAAGTGTTTTACAAGAGCTGAACAACCTCGTTGTGCGCTCCAAAATGCTAATTACAAACTGGGTGAATGTTCAAATAGATCACGAAGACAAAGGCAAGCTAAAAAAAATAATTGCCAAGGAATACCCAGATCTAAAAATTCGCGTAAACACGCTTTCTCAAGAGTGGAATAAAGACGATCAGCGAGCCATTTCCTATATTTTCACAATGCTCGATGAGCTTACAGCTCACCACGAATATATTATGTCACAATTAAATTCGTTTGACAGCTACGAAAATTTAAAAGACAATGATCCAGGAGTTTGGCTTGAACTACGCAATTCTGTAGAGGATGCAGATAGTGACTTAAACGATAAAACCAGAAATATTTTAAACAAGCTCTCGGCATTAATATCTCAGCAATATGAGCAATCGAAAAAAAAGAATGTGGAGATGCTCGAATCTTTTTCGTTTCTGCAAAAAATTGTTCAGGGGTTGGGCATTATGCTTTTGATTGGCGGAGTATTAATTGCATTATTTACCGCACAAACTATTATTCGTCCGGTAGATGATGTAAAAAAAGTGTTGTTAAAAATGGCGCGAGGAATATTGCCCGAAAATAAAATTAATGAAGGCAGTGACGAAATTGGTGAAATGTCTATGGCGCTTAATCGACTCATTGATACCATGAAGTTGACTACGGAATTTGCCGGAGAAGTAGGGCGAGGTAATTTTGATTCCTATTACAAACCGCTTTCGGAAGAAGATAATTTAGGTCTTGCGCTTTTGAAAATGAGAGAGGACTTACACGTGAACGAGCGTATGCTGGAAGACAAAGTAGCGCAGCGTACAGCAGAGGTAGTTCGTCAAAAAGCTGAAATAGAACTGCAATCACAAAAAATTGAAGTGTTCTATAAGCAAGTAACGGATTCCATTCATTATGCAAAACGAATTCAAGAAGCTATTTTGCCTCCAGATAGTTTTGTAAAGAAGCTACTTCCGGATTCATTTGTATTATACAAGCCTAAAGATATTGTTAGCGGAGATTTTTATTGGGTGGAAGAATTAAATGGCAAAGCGTTATTTGCAGCCGTAGATTGTACGGGCCATGGAGTGCCTGGCGCATTCATGAGTATTGTGGGATATAATTTACTTAAACAAATTGTGAGTAAACATCAGGAGCCCAAGCCTTCTTTAATTTTAGATGAGCTTAGCAAAGGAGTAAGCGATACGCTGCATCAGCACAACTACGAAGACTCTACTTCGCGCGATGGGATGGATATTGCACTTTGTGCTTTTGATCAAAAAGAATATGAATTGGAATTTGCCGGTGCCTTTAACCCCCTGTTCTTTGTGCGTGATGAAGAGATATTTGAAATAAAAGGAAATAAGTTTCCTATTGGAATATTTTTAGAAAAAGAAGCTAAGAAGTTCACCAATCATAAGATGAAAGTTAAAAAGGGGGATGTCGTTTATATCTTCTCTGACGGATATGCCGATCAGTTTGGTGGCGCTAGAGGGAAAAAATTTATGCAAAGTCAGTTTCGTAGCTTACTATTCGATATTCATAAAAAGCCTATGCCGGAACAACGCAGGATTCTGGACCAAACCATTGAGCATTGGCGAGGAAATGAAGACCAAGTAGATGATATACTAGTTATTGGACTCCGAGTAGGTTGATTTTTTTTTATCGCGCTTTTCTTTCTCCTATATTTGTATTATGTTTAATCGTATTCCATTACAATATATTATTCTGTTTTTTTTTATTGGAACTACTTTTTCGATAAAGGCTCAAGAAAAAAAGCGCTGGGTTAAAAAAAATAATTTCCCTTCTGCCGTCATTGATAAATCAACTGCCTTTTCTACCAGCAGCGCTGGGTATGCAGGCACGGGCATTTCTCTCTCTAGCTTTAAAAAATATTTTTGGGAATACGACACCAAGCGAGATCAATGGAGACCCATCGAAGTGTTTCCCGGAGAATCCAGAATTTCTTCCGTTTCTTTTTCTATAGGTAAAAAGGGGTATGTAGGAACCGGGCAAGCAGGATTTCAAGGTATGCGTGAAGGCACAAAAGATTTTTGGGAGTATGATCCTCAAATAAATAAGTGGGTTCAAAAAGCAGATTTCCCCGGCGAGATTCGATATGGTGCTATCGGATTTTCCATTCGCGATAAAGGGTATGTAACATTAGGAAGAAACAAAACAGATGTTTATAAAGATCTTTGGGAATATGACCCACAACTAAATACATGGACCAAAAAAGCAGATTTCCCAGGGAAGGGAAGAGAAGATGCCGTTGTTTTTGTAATAGGAAATGAAGCCTATATTTTATTAGGACAAAAAAAAGAAATTACTCCCTCCTTAGTTGACTGCTGGAAATACGACCCCCGAAATAACGAATGGAAACAGATGCCTGATTTTCCAGGTCGGCCACGAGCTGGGGCGTTTGCTTTTGGATACAAAAACAAAGGCTATGTAGGCTGCGGATTAAAAGGCACGTTTAAGCGATACGATGATTTTTGGGAATTCAATTCCTATACAAATAAATGGAAACAATTGCCCGATGTACCATTTGGCCCCAAAGCTTTTATGTTTTCTTTCCTTATTGGTAGCGATGCTTTTGTAGGCACCGGAAATACGCAAATTGGGGTTCCGGGATTTGAAATGTGGTCATTCGATTGTTCGGAAGAAAAAAATAATGACGATCAATTTTCTTTTGGCGGTAGCTTATTGCTTGGTAAAAACAGAATTCCGCTATCCGCAGTAGAAGTTACCTTGCTGAATAGTAAAAATGAAGAAGTAAAAACTGTTTCTACCGGATTATTTGGCTCTTTTTTATTGCTTGACTTAGCCAACAAAGAAGAATATACGCTTTCGATAAAAATTACTGACCCACAGTGGAAAACAGAAGATGTTTATCTAGTAAATAGAGAAAATGAAACCATTGCCATCATTAATGGAAATACTGATTTTAAGTATCGCATCTCCTCAGAAGAAAAAAATAAATTAAAATTATTTAAGGTTGATCCTAAAAATATTAGAATGGACCTTTCAGGAAAATTAGTAATAAGTAATAAGGGCAATACCCCATTAGCAAATGCAACCCTTTCTCTAATTAATGACCAAGAACAAATAATTCAAAATTCAAACACGGATAAAGACGGGAACTTTGTATTTAATTACCTGCCTGCCGATACTTCATTCTATTTAAGCATCAGCGAAAAATCTTCCGCGTCATTGCCTAAGGGCTCTACATTAATGCTAATGGATGATCATGATAATATTATTGCAAAATCTGCATCCACAAATCCAGGGTTTACATTGTCAAATATTCCGCCAGAGTACAATAAATTGGCAAAACTTTATACAGAAGATCCTTGGCTGGAGGCAACTTTTGGAAAATTTGCAAATCCGTTTTTAGTTGTTGAGAAAATATATTTTAAAGTAGCGGAATGGGAGTTGGAGTCTTCTGCAAAAGCTATTTTAAATAAATTAAGCATCCTATTAAAAAAGAATGCTACGCTCACTGTAGAAATATCGGCACATACCGATTCAAGAGGAGAAGCAAGTGCAAATATGGCGTTGTCAGAAAAAAGAGCCAACGAAGCGAAAAAATATATTCTCTCTCACGGTATTAAGGCTGAACGAATTGTTTCTAAAGGTTTTGGAGAAACTCATTTGTTAAACCAATGCTTAGATGAGGTGCCCTGCAGCGAAGAAGATCATGCAAAAAATCGTAGAATGGAATTTAAAATAAATCGGAATTTATAAATTTAGCCTTTCATAGATTTTAGTCCTCTGCTCAAACTTCATATATCTATTATTATTAATTGCTTAGCGCCTTTTATCCTTATCTATTTATAGATAATTTCTTATGAATAAAAGTCGCATATCTCGCTAATTTTTGCCATATTTGTGTAACCTATTTTTGATAACTACGTTTAGTATCATACTCATGATAAACCTTTGATTTTGAATGTATAAATTTTACGCTGTTATTATTTCTTTAATGTTTTCTATTGCTGTTTTTGCGCAGGCACCTCAAGGCGTAAATTATCAAGCTATTGCAAGAGATGGATCTGGAAATCCTTTAGTTTCAACTGCAGTAACAGTAACATTTACCATTCACTCTGTTTCATCTGGCGGGCCTGTCGCTTATCAAGAAACAAATTCAACTACTACAAATGCATTTGGACTTTTCACTTTATTAATTGGCAATGGCTCGCCTGTTGTAGGTACGTTCGGAGCTGTTTCGTGGGGATCAAATTCACATTGGCTAAATGTAAAAGTTAATGGGAATGATATGGGAACTACCCAGTTTATGTCTGTTCCCTACGCGCTTTACGCAGCAAATGGCGGAACTCCAGGCGCTACTGGTGCTACAGGCATTGTAGGATTTACTGGCAATACTGGTCTAACGGGCGTAACGGGTGCTGGGTCAACTGGCGCTACAGGAGTTACCGGTGCTACAGGAATTGGTGCAACAGGATTTACTGGTTTCACAGGTA
>CAYZTB010000030.1:21767-36893 GCA_964481195.1 uncultured Bacteroidia bacterium
TTGGCGCTACCGGTTTTACAGGAGCAACGGGCTTTTCTGGAAGCACAGGAGTAACTGGCGCTACAGGATTTGGCGCTACCGGTTTTACAGGAGCAACTGGCTTTACTGGAAACACAGGGGCTGATGGATCTACAGGAAGCACAGGAGTTACCGGTGCAACAGGAGTTTTACAAAACGGCACAGCAGTAGGGCAAACTCCTTATTGGGATGGAACAAATTGGATAATTAATACAAATATATTTAACAACGGTGGAAACATCGGAATAGGAGCAGCCATTCCAACTTCTCTTCTTCATATGTATGGAACTTCTGACCCGCTTGAGGTAAAGCTTGAAAACGGAGGCGGTAATTTTAAAACAGGATATAATATAAAAACCGGACTAAATGAATGGTTCATCGGACAGGAAGGTTCGGCAATTACAGGATTTCGTATTACCGATGTAGATGCGGCAGAGGTTCGCTTTCAAATTGACGAGTCAACAGGAAATGTGGGCATCGGAACAACTTCGCCAAATGCTTCAGCCTTGTTACATGTTTCTGCAACCAACAAAGGCCTTCTCATCCCGAATGTAGCACTCACAACAATAACAGACAATATAACCATTCCCTCTCCTGCAGCTTCGCTGCTTGTTTACAACACCAATCTTGCAATGGTAGGCGGAACCGGAGTTGGATACTACTATAACTCTAATACTGCTGCAGCTCCCGCCTGGGTAATGCTGGCAACCGCAGGAAGTGGAAACGCACCATGGAGTCGCTCAGCACCAAATATTTTCTTGTCCAATAACACGGACAGTGTTGGAATTGGCACGAAAACTCCTCTAGCAAAATTACAAGTTGTTAAATTCCCTGGCACTGGTGGGTCTTCTGCAATATTTTCTGGCGGATCTGTTGGAATTGGCGATGGGAATAAAGATAATAATCAAGCAATTTTTGTATGGTTAAATAATGCGAGCGGTGCTAGTATAAATGTCGGGGAAATTGTAATTGTCCACCCTACAACCCCCATGGGTGTTACTACAACTAATATCGCTGCTCATACTGCAGTTACAGGGGTTGCATTAGATAATATCCCATCTGGTACTGATGGAAGAATAGCTATTAGCGGAGTTGTCTTCGTTAAAATTGGAGCTGCAGCAGTTTCTGCCGGACAACACGTGATAACTTCAACTACTGCCGGTCAAGCAGATGGAGTTGTTAGTCCTCCTAATGGATCATCTATTGGAGTGTGGCTTGAAAATGGTGCCGCTGGGGCTTTGAAAAGAGTGTTGTTAAAATAATTTTTATTATTAATGGTAACCAAAGGATTATATGTATCGACTTTGTTGTTTCTGCTTTTTCTGCAATTAAATGCTCAGGTTATTTCCAGTACCGGAACCGGAGGCGCTTATACCATTGCAAATTATCCCGGAAATTTTACCGGCTACTACGATGGCTTCTCTGTAATTTTTAAAGCCAATCATGTTTGTCCGGCATCTCCAACACTAAACATTAATGGCTTTGGCCCAATAAATATAATTAACGCTGCCGCTGTTGTACAATTTGATGCCAACTCTTCGCTTACCAATGCATTCCGCTTGGAACGTGACGGACAAATTGGAATTAGCACGAATAATCCGCTAGCAAAACTGGACGCGCGAGGCAGTAATTTAAAGACAACAACGTTTCCTTTAGAATATATTTTTCAAATAGGCAGTTTGGATGCTTCTCCTTTTACGTTAAGAATGGGAATACATACAAATGCTACGTCTGCGGCCAGATGTGGCGCAATTGAAGTTGACGAAGGAGGGGTAAAAAGAAAATTAGAATTACAGCCTTCGGGAGGGGACGTTGGAATAGGCAGCTTGTCAGGTACAGGGGGCATCCTAACAGTTAATGGTCCTTCTGCAACGTTTAATAATCCAAGTGGGTCCATGAATATTACAGTCTCAGGTTCTTTATTAAATGGAAGTAGCTTTTATGTTAATGGCGTAATTAAGGCAGGAGCATCTCCTACTCCAGGGGCAAATACAATTCTTGCATTGAAAGATGGGCACTTACAAACTCAACAACAAATTGCCCCAATGTATCCTTTTAATACATCAAATGTTAGCTCTGGCTCAGTTTCAGGAACAGATATAGCTGGACAGGTTACGTATTCTATTCTTCCTGGTGCCACTTTAGGAGATTTTATAACAGTGATTTTTAATAAGTATGTGAATCAACCTATCGTTTTACTTACACCTCAAAATCCTACAGCTGCTGCAGCAATTAGCGGTCATGAAGTGTATGTTACTACAACATTAAATAGCTTTACCATTAATCATAATGTAAGTGCAAATACACGACCTATTATATCTTCCCAAATTTCTAGTTTTAATTACTTAGTTGTAGATAGGTGATGCTATCATATAAGTAATTTGTTTTTTTAGATTGGGTTTTTAGATGTGTGATTAAATAATTATTTTGTATGCAGCTCAATAAAAAAATATTACTGGGATTATTTTTTTGCTTTATCATAGCCCTGCCGCTTCATGCTCAAATTCTTAGTTCCGGAGGAACAGGAAATACATTTACCCTAACAAATTACCCAGGAAATTTTTCGGGGTACTACGATGGACTTCCTGTTATTTTCAGGGCAGACCATGCTAATTCGGGCGCATGTACAATTAGTATTAATGGATATACTAGTTCTCCTATTGTAAATACTGCAGGAAACCAGCTTACTGCCGGAGAAGTTAAAGTAAATCAAATAATTTCTCTTGTGTATGATTTGCCCGGAGATCGTTTTCAAATGATAAGCACTTCCGGAATTATTTCAGCTTCTCCAACCCCTTCGGATGCATCACTCGCTTACCCGGGAGGAATTGCCGGAGCTACTTCTATTGCACATAGTTTTTCCGCGGGATCTTTCTCTGCGCCAGTTGGTTATAATGTAATTGTTACTAATTACTATTCTTCAACATCATCGGGAAACCCATTAAAAATTAATGGAGTTACTATTATTGACGGAGGAGCTGGCGATGCAAATAATGCCGGAGCAACTCGTTTAAAACTTCCTATAATATTAAATAATACAAGCGGGCTATTAACTGGTGCGCCTAGTACATCCTTTGTTGGTTTTCAAACCTTAGCTGGTGTAACTCCAATTACGCTTACTAGTCTAACAACTCTCTATATTGTTCCTCCAGGAAAAACACTGGTAGTTTTACAAATATATATTGACAACACCACTTCAGATTTTCAGGTAAGTACCGATAACGGGAGTACGTTTCACAAAATAAAATCTGGCAGGAGTAATTATTTTGATATCACAAACAGCCCTTTGGAATCTCCTATTGTGTTAACTACAGGAACACAAATTAAAAGCAATTCAACCACTACGGCAATAAATGGGTATTTAAAATAAATGAATAAAAAAAGTAATATAATGTTTAGCTCCTCCAATGGATTTTGGATTGGGGTTACTTTTTTTATTTTACAACTACTCTCTCCACATATTTTGTTTTCTCAATCGGCCGCTCCACAACTTATTGGCAGCACGGGAAATTATAGTTCTGCAGGAGGTATTTCTATTTCTTCTTCTGTTGGAGAAGCAGTTATTACTACAACAAATTTAGTTGGCGGGATACAATTAACGCAGGGATTTCAACAGCCTTTAGCTGCGTGTCCGCTAGCTGTAACCCTAAGCGTGAGTCCTTCAACGCCTGTTTGTAAAGGAACTACTGTAACAATAACTCCTATGCTAACTCCCCCTGGAGCTTATGAATATAATTGGGCAGCAGGCGGACAAACAACTTCAAGTATTTCAGTTGCCCCTACAACCACAACTACTTATACGTTATCGTTTGGCGCTTCATGCACAATCACCGCTACTGCAACTGTAGCTGTTACTCCTGTTCCTTCTCCAACAATTACTGCTAGTGCAGATACCGTTTGTGTGCTTGCAAATGTTTTACTAACCGCCTCGGGCGGAACAGGATATCAATGGGCAGGTGGCCCATCTGGAGCAACATTTAATGTAAATCCCGGCACACCCGGAAATCATACGTACTCTGTAACTGCTTCCAACAATTCCTGTCTTGCTGGAACTACCCATACCATTTTTGCTAAGCCAAGACCAAACGTTTCTGTAACAGCAAATCCAATAAAAATTTGTTTAGGCGATAAATCTTCATTAACCGCTACAGGAGCAGCCGCTTATATATGGAGTTCTGGTGCAGGAATTGGTAATCCTGTTTTTGTCACTCCAAATGTCACAACAACCTATTCTGTTTTGGGAACAAATGCAAATGGGTGTTCTAACTTTGATACCGTTACTGTTATTTTAGAAACACTTTCTGTAAATGCAGGACCTGACATAACTATTTGTCCCGGCTTTACGGCTGCGCTAAATGCCATTGTAACCGGAAATAGTTCAGGTGCACAATACAGTTGGACGCCTACGCAATACTTAAACGACCCTACGGTGCCTAACCCTTCTGCAAATCCGGATTCTACAACCCTCTTTGTAGTCACCGTAACAAAAGGCGCTTGTGTTTCTTCTGACTCTGTGACGGTATTTCCTATTCGTACTCCCAATTGCATCATACATATTTATAATGGCATCACACCAAATGGCGATAACGATAATAACACCTGGCACATCGATGGCATATTAGCGTTTCCTGATAACAGAGTATTAATTTTTAATCGCTGGGGAAGCAATGTTTGGAATGCAACGAGATACAACAATAAAGATGTTGTTTGGAAAGGTCATGATAGTTCCGGACAGGAACTGCCGGCAGGAACTTATTATTATATCGTAGAGCTTTTTGATGGGAAAGGTGGAATACTTTTCTCTGAAAGTAAATGGGTTGAATTGACGAGATAAAAAATTATTTGGCAATTGCTTTTTTGCTTTTGCTAATTTATTGGAATGAATAAAATGAATAGAAAGTATATTTTTCTTATTGCCGTTCTACTGCCTCTGCTATTTAGTGGCTATGGTTGCGCGTTGCATGCTCAGCAAGATCCGCAGTATAGTCAGTATATGTTCAATCAACTTGCACTAAACCCTGCCTTTGCCGGCAGTAGAGAAAAAATGTCTTCTACGTTGCTATATAGAAATCAATGGACAGGCATTGAAGGCGCACCACAAACGGCAGCGTTCTCCTACCAAATGCCTTTGCAAAAAAAGAAGATTGGCGTTGGTGGAGAAATTATTTCTGATCATCTAGGGCCAAGAAGCACCACTGCACTTTTGTTATCCTATGCGTATCGAATTTCGTTCTTGAAAGGCAAACTATCATTTGGATTAAGAATGGGCGCATATAATTATGCCATCAACTGGGCTAAGATTGACTACAAAGACAAAAGTGATTTGTACAATATCGGCATTCGAGATTCGCGCTTTACAGGCACTGGAGATTTTGGAACGTACTATTACACGCGTAGCTTTTATTGGGGAATCGGATTCAACCACCTGAATCAAGGAAAAATAATTAGCGCAGACCTTTCTTCGCTGAATAGCGGAGGTAATGTATCCCGACAAGCGGTACACTTTTTTATGCCCATCGGAAAAGCATATCAAGTGGGTAATGTTATTTTAAATCCAACCATGCTCATTAAATCATCTACCAACTCTCCGGGAAGCATTGACCTAAGCTTAAACGTTTTATTGAAAGAAAGATTATGGCTTGGCGTATCGGTCAGATCAGGGTATGGATGGGTTGTATTATCCCAATTACAAATAAATGATTACTTCAAATTTGGTTATTCGTTTGACTATGGCATGAATAAAATTGGCATTGCCGGAAAAGCATCACATGAGATTATGATAGGGTATGATTTAAATTTTAAAGGAGCTAAAATGATAATGCCTCGTTATTTATAAAAAAGAAATTGATAAAAGATATTTATATAGTTTTAGTCTTCGTTATGAATACGTTAGTTGTTAGATTCATAAAAAAAACAATTTGCATTGTTTTCCTACTTTGCTATTCTCTTGGACAAGGGGCAGATGGCGCCTATGCACAAATGAAAACGGAAAATAAAAAAGCCGATTCCTATTTTGAGAACAATGAATTTTCCAAAGCCATTCCGCTTTATAAAAGAGACGCTGCTAAAAACGATGCTGCCTTAAAACGCTTGGGGGATTGCTACCGCATTCTTAAAAACTACAAAGCTGCCGAAGCCGTTTACGAAACATTAGCCAGCAAAGGCTCTGCCGATCCCATGGTATATTATTATTATGGCGAAGCATTATTAAACAATAATAAATACGAAGAAGCCAAAAAACAATTTGTGCGCTACTCCGAATTAAGTCCCGAAGATAAAAGGGGGCCTTTGTATGCAAAAGCTTGCGATGAGATGAAAGAAATTATTGTGAAGCCCGCCCTCTACAAAGTATATAATTTAGGGTCTGTCAATTCTTCGGTATCCGACTACTGTCCCACTTTTTATCAGGATGGTATCGTATTTGCTTCCGAGCGTATAAAAGATTTGCTGATACGCTCTGAAAATAATTTTACAGGCAACCCTTATTTATCGCTGGTCTATGCAAAGGCAAATAAAAAATCTATTTCGCTGCCATACGATTCGGTGGCGATGGAGCAACGTGTAAAAGACACCTTAATTTATAACAAAGCGAATTTATTTTCTGAAAATTTTACAGGAGAAGCGCATTTTGGTCCTGCTACTTTTAATTCCGATTTCTCCGAAATATTTTACACGCTGGTTGATAATTCAGGCTCTCAAAAACGTGGCGAGGTTATTCGTCCGGGAATTTTTTGGGCGAAAAAGGAAAATAATTGGAACAGCCCTAAAAAGTTGTCCTTTTCCAACAATGAATACATTACCTGTCACCCTTCACTTTCTAAAGATGGCAACACGCTGTATTTTACTTCCAATATGCCGGGCGGACAGGGCGGCACTGATGTCTGGATGGTAAAACGCGAAGGAGATTCCTGGGGTGCTCCGCAAAATTTAGGCGAAGAAGTAAACACCGCTGCCAACGAAGCCTTCCCTTACATCAGTCCTGAAAATATTTTATACTTCGCATCAAACGGCCACGCAGGATTTGGCGGCTTGGATATTTTTTCATCGGTACAAAATAATGGAATGTGGCAAAAACCAAACAACATGATGCCGCCCGTAAATTCATCGAGCGATGATTTTGGAATCATCTTCAAGAACGACAACAGCGGTTATTTTTCTTCGAACCGCGTAGGCGGAAAAGGGGGCGATGACTTGTACGGCTTTGCACTTTCTGGAATGATTACATCCATCTCCGGAAAAATATTGCTGAGCACGCGCACGGATGATGGCGCACAAAATGTAAAAGTGTTTCTGCTTACCGACAAAGGCACTATTCTTCAAACAACCTCTACCGATGGTACCGGATTTTTTCAGTTTGAAAATTTATTGTCCGACCAAAATTATACGGTGCGCATCGATGAAACAGATCCTTCCTTAATCAATCAGAAAAAGTTTTACCTCACCGATGCAAAAAATAAAATTATTCGCACCATTGTAAAAGGCAAAGAAGGAATTTTTGTTTTCGAAAATCTTCCTCCCGATCTTAGTTCCTTAACTGCACTTAATGTAGATGATGTAAGTCTTAAAAATATATCTATTGCCGGTAATTTATATGCTGGCGATCAGCGCAAGGCGCTCAATGGCACAAAGGTTAATCTCTTGGATGAAAGTGGCAACATCATTCAGTCTACCACCACCAATGCGTTTGGCTCTTTTGTATTCATGAATATTTCCCCCGATAAAAACTTTGCGGTAACGCTAGATGAATCCGACCCACAGGTAGGTTCAAATAAAATATACTTTACCAACAAAAGCGGAAAAGAAATTGCCATGGGCAAAGGAGGTAAATTTAAATTCGAAATTCTTGCTTCCGATACCAATACTTTATCCATGCTGATAGTGGAAGACAGCCAACTGATTGTTGACTTAAAAGGAATTTTATTTTCTGATAAAGAAGGAAAAAATAAATTAAGCAACTCTAGCATTAAACTGGTAGATGAAAGAGGAAATGTGATAACAGAATCTAAAACGGATGCAAATGGGCAGTTTAAATTTGTGAATCTTGCTTCCTACAAAAATTATTTGGTGCAGCTCAATGAAAACGATTCTACCCTGGCATTTAAAGATGTGTTTTTGGCAGATGCTGGAGGCCATGTAGTTGCCACATTAAAATCAGCTAGCGGAAAGTTCTTCCGGTTTTCGTTCTTGCCCATGGAGGAGCAATCGCTCATAAGTATTTATTTTGACGACCCTTGGTTAAAAGTAGCGATGGAAAAATCGGAAGCTTACAAAGACAGCGCTCTGACCATCATCGAAAATATTTATTACGAATATGAAAAATGGAATTTGCGCCCCGAAGCAATCATTAAACTTGACAAAGTAGTGCAGGCTATGAAAAACAATGCCGACATGCATGTAGAAATTTTAGCCAACACCGATTCCCGAGGTGCGGAAGAATATAATTTAAAGCTTTCTCAAAAACGGGCCAATGCTGCAGTAAGTTACATTGTATCCAAGGGAATTAATAAATCTCGCTTAACCGCCCTAGGAAATGGAGAATCCAAACCTGTAAATCATTGTACCGAAGGGGTGGAATGTACCGAGGAGCAGCACGCTCAAAATCGTAGAACAGAATTTAATATTAAAAAGGGAAAGAAATAATTTTTCATCGCTCTATGTTACGCTGCTTAACGTTAATCTTTTTATTCTTTCTTGCTCTTACTCAAACCTTTTCGCAGGAATCTTGCGACTGTCCGGGTGCAGCAAAAAAAGGCAAAGGAACTTTCTATGCTGCCTGGGGTTATAATAAAGATTGGTATTCCACCAGCGATATACATTTTTATGATAGTGGAACAGATAACTATGATTTCACCTTGTACGATGTAAAAGCAAAAGACCGGCCGGGCTTTGATAAAATAATAAATATTGAAATTTTTATTCCGCAGTATGTGTATCGCTTTGGGTATTATTTTAACAACAAAAAAGATATTGGTGTTGAAATAAATTTTGACCACAGCAAATATGTAATGGTGCAAGATCAAACCGTACGAATAGAAGGGCAAATACACGGTGTAGCTATGGATAAAGACACCTTGCTGCAGGGTAATTTTTTGAAGTTTGAACATACCAACGGAGCAAATTTTTTGATGGGAAATTTCTTAAAACGAAAATCATTTCTTCATTCTTCAAATAAAAAACACTGGCTGAGTGCAATCATAAAACCCGGCTTAGGAATAGTAATTCCAAAAACAGATGTTACTTTATTTGGCAACCGGCTTGATAACCGTTTTCACGTAGCAGGATGGATTGTAGGCGCAGAAGCTGGTTTCCGCTACGACTTCAGGCACTTTTTTATGGAAGCAACTGCCAAGCAAACCTTTGCAAATTATTCTAATGTATTAGTTATTGGATCCGGTAAGGCCAATCATTACTTTACCTGCACGCAGGCTATTCTTACTGCAGGGTTTCAGTTGGGTTGGTAACTCACTTTAACTTCTTCGGAATCACACAAACCGGAATGGGCTTCATCTTATGCGCGTTCATGTTATGAAGGTGTTTGTATATTTCCATTACTTTTTTCTCTCGGGCAGATGTTTTTTTATTTTTTGCTTTTGAGCCAAGTGTTTTCATGGCTACTTCGAGCTCCGCGTAGGAAGCACCAATTTGCTGTTCGTCAGTACGGTTATCTGCCCACAAGCCATCTACAGGCGCAGCATTTAAAATATCGGGTATCACGCCTAGCTCGGCTGCTAGAGCAAACACTTCTGTCTTCATAAAATCCGCAATAGGGCTTAGGTCCACTCCCCCATCACCATACTTGGTAAAAAAGCCAATGCCAAAGTCTTCTACTTTATTGCCGGTGCCAGCAACAAGCATTTTATGATGCGTAGAAAAAGTGTACAGCGTAAGCATGCGTAATCGGGAGCGGGAGTTTGCCATGCTGTGATCGTCCTGCACATTTTTAGGCAATGCTTTTTTAAGTTCTAAAAAGGTATCGGTAAGATTTACATCAAAAGAACTAACATTATTAAATTTTTTCTTCAGCCACTTAATATGTGCTACCGCCAACGCATATTGGTTTTTTTGTTGCAGCAGGGGCATGTTTAAAACAATAACTTGTTTTTTAGTGAGCGCACATAAAGTAGAGGTTAATGCAGAGTCTATCCCGCCCGAAACGCCCACCACAAACCCATTCATGCCGGATGCCTCGCAATATTTTTTTAGCCAGCTGGCTATAAATTGTATGGTTTTCTTTTTCTGCATTTTAATTGTTGCTCAAACAAAAATCCCCTGACATGATTGCCAAGGGATTAAAGATAAAAATTTATATGCTTAAAATAAGATTCCTACCGAAAGCACTACGCCATGCTGAATAAATTTTTGTTCCAGCGCCTTGCTATCTGTACGCAATAAATACTCCGAATTTTTTTGTGTTACATTGGATAATCCATAGTCATAGCCCACCGAAAATACAATGGCAGTAGATCCTGAAATGTAATACTCTCCACCTCCGCTCAATGTAGCAGAAAGACGAATAAAGCCCATGTCCTTGGTAATGTCTAGATTATTTTGATTGGCAGATTGCCCGGTAGTTCCAGAAAACGATCCTGTTTTAGGAAGCGTAGTAAGATCATCTTTAGCGCGTACTTTATTGCGGAAAGCTATGTTTAAGCTAGGCTGAAAAAAATAACGCATGTAACCGATTTCGTTGGTTCTCATTTTTAATGAAAGCGGCAAAATGTAGTAGCTCGCGCTGTACGTGCGGTTGTTTAACTTATAATGATCGTATTTTTTATTAAGTCCGTTGGTATCTGCAAGTTTAATGATGGCATCGTCATTAAAATAATAACGGGCAGTATCGTTAAAAGTCATTTTTCCACCAGAAGAAGCAAGACCAATGCCAAAACCAAAAGCAAAGTTTCCGCTAAGGCTATATTCCCCATTTATCAAAACGCCAAATTTTGCAACCACCCCATTAGAGCTAAATTTTTTAAGATTGTCGGGCTTGTACCAGTATAAGGAAGGTAATACTGTACCTCCAAATCTAAAATTCTTCATTTCGGTATCGCCCTCCTTAGCAAAAAGAGTTATTGAAAAAACTACTAACATCAGTCCTGTGAATACCTTTTTCATGTTTTAGTAAATTGTGTGGTTAATGAGTTTAATTTTGTCTTTGTAATTAATACATGCAAAATTAGTAAATTTTTCAGGATGCCTCACCTCAGATTTCTACCTACAAAATACACTCTCTTGCTGCTTTTTTCAGCTGTTTTATTCTTCTCCTGTGGAGAAAACAGACTTAACGTAAACGTATCCGAGGTAGAAATTGCTAAACCTCAAATTCATCGTTTTGATAAAGACCTTTTTGCCTTAAGCGCCTCCAATATAGCTATGGGTTTGCCGGCATTACAAAAGTCTTATCCCGGCTATGCGGATTTATTTATTAGAAACCTGCTTTGTCCGGGCGGAATAGCAGACAGCTCTTGCACCCCCGAAATAATTCGTTTTGTGAATGATAAAGAGATGCGCAAGGCCTATGACGATTGTCAGGCTATATTTTCGGATATGACACCCGTTGAAAATGAACTAGCCGTTGTGCTCAAACATTACAAATACTATTGGCCGCATGGTGGTCAGCCAAAGTTTTTGGCCATGATGTCCGGCTTTAACTACGCCATCGAAATGCACGACTCCACCTTTTCCATTGGCCTAGAAATGTATTTGGGAGGACAATATAAGTTTTACGACATGCTGCATTTCCCTTTGTACAAGCGTACTGTTATGCGTAAGGAATTTGTGGTGCGCGATTTAACGCATGCTTGGATGAGTAAAGCATTTCCCAACAAAAGTAAAAGCACATCGCTGCTAAATGAAATGGTACATCAGGGCAAGCTGCTTTATTTATTAGATGCGCTAATGCCCGCTACCAGCGATACTATTAAAATAGGATTTTCAAAAATGCAGCTGGACTGGTGCGTAGATAATGAAAAAAATATGTGGGGGCATTTGATAAAAAATAAACTCCTCTACTCCAATGATATTCAAACCATCACTAAATTTACAGGTGAAGGGCCTTTTACTACAGGCTTTGTAAAAGAATCTCCCGGACGCACCGGTATATGGATAGGGTGGCAAATTGTAAGAAGGTACATGGACAATAATCCAAAAATTACATTAGACCAATTGATGCAGGAAGGCGACCCACAGGTAATTTTGTCCAGATCACAATATAAGCCTTAATAAAAAGTATCAAGAACATAAAATATAGCTATGAAAAAATCTGAAATTAAATTTGTTGTTTCGCTGGACGAAAACAAATTACCCGTATCCATTGATTGGGAGGCGAATGATGAAGGAGAAAAAAGCGCTTGCAAAAGTGTGATGATTGCCCTTTGGGATGCCAAAGAAAACAACACCATGCGCATTGACTTGTGGACCAAAGATATGCTGGTGGATGAAATGAAAGTGTTCTTTCATCAAAGCTTGCTATCCATGGCCGATACCTTAAAGCGCGCTACCGGAGAGGAAAAATTAGCGGAAGACTTAAAAGATTACTGTGCACACTTTGCCGATAAAATGAACTTGCTTAAAAAAGGATAAAGTCTGGTTACATTTGCATACTTTGTATATTAGTATCAAAATAAAAAACAACCATTAATTTATAATTACATTCCGTGAAAAACATTTCTCTTTCCCTCAACGTTGTACTGCTGCTGGCGGTAGGATTTTTGTATTACAAACAATTTTCTGGACAATCTACTTCAGCAAATGAAACAGCTACCGCGCAAGATTCTGTTACCTCGCTACCACCCATTGAGGTTATGAGCAACATGCCAGGCAATAAATCGGTAGTGTATATTAATGCCGATAGCATTTTTGCAAATTATGCGTTTGCAAAAAAATCAAAAGCTGCCATCGAGCAAAAAGTAGCCAACTACCAGCGCTCTTATCAAACTAAAGTAGATGCATTTCAGGCAGAATATAGCGACTACATGGAAAAAGCAGGAGCAGGTGCGTACTCCAAGGAACAAGGCATGGCTATTGAGGCGGGCTTACAAAAAAAGCGTGACGACATTATGCTGATGGAACAAAACCAGGAAAAAGTGATGGGCGATATGGAAGGCGCAAACAGCGATGTGCAAAAAACTATTTACGAATACATCAGACGCTTTAACCAAAAACACGGTTACGATTGTGTGCTTGCCTACACCATTGGTGGAGGTGGAGTATTGGGCGTAAACGATTCCTTGGATGTTACCAAACAAGTACTGGCAGGATTAAATGCGGAATACAAAGCAGTAAAAAAATAATGAGCAAAGAAAAAAAATCTCTACTCGAAAAAATAGATGCTGTAAGGGAGTTTCATGCTGTATTTCAAATTGGCTCCCTCGAAGAGCCCTCAGGAACAATTCCCGAAGCAGAATATTTGCTGCGCCACCGCCTCATGCAGGAGGAGAACAATGAATATTTAGAAGCCTGCCAGCGTGGCGACCTTACCGAAATTGCCGATGCGCTGGGCGATAAGATGTACATTTTATTTGGCTCCATCCTTAAGCACGGACTTCAATATAAGATTGAAGAAATATTTGACGAGATTCAAAAAAGTAACATGAGCAAGCTCGATGAAAAAGGCCAGCCTATTTTTAGGGAAGACGGCAAAATCATGAAAAGCAACTTATACTTTAAGCCAGATATTAAAAAGGTGTTAGATAAAAAATAACGCGAAAGCACATGCTGCATTTTATATCGCTTTACCTGCCTTTATTGGGTGCTAAAGCGATATAAAGTAGAAAAACGTAGCGAGTATAAACAAGTTATGGGCAAGTTTAAAAAACGACACAGCGGACAGACACGACAGTTACAAAAGTTTAACTTTGACAGTTCTTGACAAATAATTTCTATTATTGCAAACAAAATAGTGGAGACCAGCGACCACTTTAAAAACGGAGCGACACCGAAAAGCTAAATGAGTAGGGAAATTAAAAATCAAATAAAATGAAAACAAAATTATTTTTAACTGCTGTGCTTGCAACGATGATATGTTTCAACGCAAGCGCACAAAACACAACAGAAGAAGAATATAATTGGATGACCAAAGGATACAAAACAATGGTTGCATCGGGGCTTGATATGAAGAAAGGATATTATTTTGATGATGGTGCAGAATTTTCTAAGGGATGGTCGGCTTATAAATTCACATTTAAACTTCTGAAAAGAGTAAAAGATAAAACCATTGCTGGAACACTTGTCATTGCAACTTCAAATTCAAGCGGTAATACATATTATTACTGTATCCCTGCTTTAGATTACGATGGAGAAAATTATACGACATCCTCTTATATGGGAAGTTTTTATAAATCAGCGTGGGAATTAGACGGAACTATGACAGATTGTTTTTTTGCATCGCTGGCAATGTACTTTTCAGTCAATTCAACTTATTTATATTCTGGAAAATAACTTTTTTACAATAGCTTTTAAAAATATAAAATATGTCATCAAACCTTAAACCTAAAACACCCACTGAAGTATTGAAAGCATTTGAAAATTTTATCAAATCGCTTGAATTATCTACAATTTTTAGCAAATCTCTGGTTGAAAAAATAAAGAATGCCCTTGAAGAAGGGAAAAAACAAAAACAAATTTAACTATGAAAAAGACAATCGTAATTACTTCGGTCTTAGCAATTCTAATTTTATCCAGTTGCAATTCGGGTAACTCTGACAGACCAAAAACACCCGAAGAATTAAAAATGGAATTGAAAATGCAAGAGCAATCTGCCCCGACAGACTATTTATCGGCTGACGGCACTTACAAAGAAAATTTCTGGGGTGACAAATTAAAAATCAGTTGCACAATTACAAACAAAGCAACCGTTGCAACATACAAGACGCAGTTGTGAGAGTAACTTACTATTCAAAGACAGAGACAGAATTAAGCACAAATGAATATACAGTTTATGAAGTCTTTCCACCCTCTTCTTCAAAGACAGTCGAACTAAAAATTGACAACTACAAAGATGTTAATTCAATCGGTTGGGATGTCATTAGCGCAACATCGGTGGACTGACGAAAAGAAAACCTGCCCATAACAGCACCTACCCAAAAGGCGGGGTTTCGTGTTCCAAAGACA
>CAYZTB010000031.1:0-36360 GCA_964481195.1 uncultured Bacteroidia bacterium
CCTTAAATATTTTTACTATGAATTCTTTCACCGAAGAAAATTACCTGAAAGCGATTTATAAAATCGCAGAGAACAGTAGTGGCAACATTGCTACCAACGACATTGCAAAACGATTAGATACCACAGCTGCTTCAGTTACGGATATGCTTAAGAAGCTAGCTAAGAAGAAGTATATTAAATACAAAAAATACAAAGGACTGAACTTGACTGATTCGGGGAATAAAATTGCCTTAAGCATTATTCGAAAGCACCGGTTATGGGAAATGTTTTTGGTAAAGGTGTTAAAGTTTAAGTGGGACGAAGTGCATGAGATCGCTGAGCAGATGGAGCATATTCGTTCCGAGAAATTAATTCAGCACATCGATAATGTTTTGAAGTATCCTAAGATCGATCCGCACGGAGATCCCATTCCGGATGTGAATGGTAAGATGATGATATCTAAGGAAAAGTCGGTTCAGCTTTCTATGGTTAAAGAAGGTAAGCAATATGTGGTGACCGGTGTGGTTGATCATTCCAAAGCCTTTTTGCAATTGTTAGATAAATCTGGAATAATCTTAGGTGGTAAACTAAAAGTTAAAGCAATTCAGCCCTATGATAAGTCGCTTTCCATTCAGCTAAATAACAAGAAACATATTTTCATTAGTCATCAGATATCCAAAAACATATTAGTTTCCATTGGCGCTGGCAAGAAAAAATAATTCAACAAAATCCTTAGATGAGGTTCACTCATCGGTAGATACTACGAAGTATTCAGGATTCTGGAAAAAGCTCTTTGCTTTTTTAGGACCTGCTTATTTGGTTAGTGTAGGCTACATGGATCCAGGCAATTGGGCAACTGATTTAGCCGGTGGCAGCAAGTATGGGTATTCATTGCTATGGGTATTGTTGATGAGCAACTTGATGGCCTTGCTTTTACAGAGCTTAAGTTCGAGGTTAGGATTGGTTCGAGGAATGGATTTAGCACAAGCTTCCAAGGAAGCTTATCATCCCGTAATAAATTTTTTTAATTGGATTCTTTGCGAAGTTGCTATAGCAGCTATGGATCTTGCCGAAGTAATTGGCATGGCTATAGGACTTCAATTGTTATTTGATTTACCCTTGTTGTGGGGAGTGTCGATAACCGTGGTAGATACTGTTCTGATACTTTTTTTACAGCGTTACGGAATGCGCAAGATGGAAGCTTTTATCTTGGCACTTGTAGCCACCATTGGCATCGCTTTTATCTTTGAAATGATTTTTGCCAAGCCCGATGCTGGAGAGCTAGTGAAAGGTTTCATTCCATCCATTCCGGATTCAACAGCCTTATATATCGCTATAGGAATTATAGGAGCTACCGTGATGCCGCACAATCTTTACTTGCATTCTGCACTCGTGCAAACTCGTAAATATGAAAGAACAAAAGAAGGAATTAAATCCGCCATTAAATTCAACTTTATAGATACTACGATAGCACTCAACATGGCGTTTTTTGTAAATGCTGCAATTTTAGTTCTAGCAGCTTCGGCTTTTTACAAAACAGGCATGTACGAAGTAGGGGAGATTCAAGATGCGCATAAATTACTGGAAGGAGTGTTAGGAACAAAGTTTGCTCCAATTCTATTTGCTGTTGCACTTATTGCTGCCGGACAAAGCTCTACGCTAACAGGAACATTATCTGGGCAAATAGTAATGGAAGGTTATTTGAATTTGCGTTTACAACCTTGGCTGCGCAGGTTAATAACCCGCCTCTTAGCTATTATACCTGCTTTTATTGCGTTAAGTATTTATGGCGAAGAAAGTACCGGAGAATTATTAATTCTTAGTCAGGTAATTTTGAGTTTGCAGCTTGGCTTTGCGGTTATTCCTCTCATTCATTTTACGAGTGATAAAGTTAAGATGGGAGACTTTGCTATAAAGCCTTGGGTAAAAGTTTGCGCCTGGCTAACGGCAGGAATTATTGTTGTGTTAAATGTAAAATTAGTCATTGATACCATTATGGAGTGGGTAGATACGTTAGCGAATCCAATGCCTATTTATCTTATTGTGATTCCCGTTACAGCAGCAGCAGGCGTCTTATTACTTTACATCACCTTTGCTCCTTTATTTAAGCAAAAAGAAAAATTGGATTCTATAACTCCGCATGGAGAGCAAAAGCAGTTGCTCATTCCGCAGGACTTGGCTTATCCTACCGAAAGTCGTTACAAACGTATAGCAGTTACTGTCGATTTTTCATTTGCAGATTCCAATGCCATTGTTGAGGCTTTGAAGCAGGGTGGGAGCAATGCAGAGTATGTGCTTATTCACGTGGTTGAAACTGCAGGCGCTTTACTGATGCGTGAAGATATTGGCGATCATGAAACAACATCAGATGAAGCAGGTCTTGGTAAATATTTAGTGCAGATGAAAGCGCTTGGGCTAAAAGCTACATCAAAGCTTGGATATGGAAATCCAAAGTTCTCGATTCCGGATCTTGTTTTGGAGTCTAATGTAGATTTATTAGTGATGGGTGCGCACGGACATAAAACCCTTCAAGATCTAGCTTTTGGAACTACCTTGGAAGCTGTAAGGCATAGCGTAAAAGTTCCGGTAATGATTGTCCGAGATTAGGTAGTTTTCTTACTCTGATTTCTATTCACTAGATACACACCAAAAAGGATAACTCCGATTGATCCTATTTGTCTAATTGAGATAATTTCTCCGTCAAAAATCCCCCACATAATTGCTACTATTGGTATTAGATAAGTTACTGAGGATGAGAATAATGTACCTGTGTTCTTAACTAATAAGTTAAATAGCATTACGGATAAGGCGGTGCCTCCAATTGCAAGTATGCAAATGTACCCTAAGCTATTCCAAAATTGTGGGTGTTCAATGGCTGCATTGATATCAGTTGTGAGTAAATAAATGCCTCCGAATGGACCTACAAGCATGATGGCCCAACAGGCAGTTGTAATGGAATGATAGTTTGAGGCATATCTTCTAATTAAGTTTACACTTATGCCGTAAAATACGGTTGCTAAAATCACATATCCTCCATAACTAATATTTGTTCCAAGGAGAGAAGTGTTTTCTGGAATTAATAACCCAACAGCTCCAATTAGTCCAATTACAATTCCAATAATCTTATTTGTTTGTGTTTTTGCTTGAAAGAAAAGTATACCTACTATCAGGGTGAAAAATGGAGTAAGTGCATTTAACATTCCAGTGAGCGAAGAACTAATCCCTGTTTCTGCAGCTGTAAAAAGAAAAGCGGGAATAAAATTTCCAAAAAGTCCAATTCCTAAAAATTTTGACCAGTCTTTAAGGTCTGATAATTTAACATACTTGAATGCAAAGGGTATTACAAAAATAAATGCAATAAACATTCTTAATGCCGCTACTTGTGAAGATGAGAATACTTCAAGCCCTCTTTTCATCAATATAAATGAACTTCCCCAGGTGATAGCAAGCAAAATTAGAATAAACCAATTCCAAAACTTCGTGTTAAAATTCATAAAATGTGAATGTACTAACTTAATTAAACGCTATTTTTTGAAACCTAACAATAAAAATAGATGCTTATTTTTTACAAAAATCAACTATTATATGTAAAAAAGCCTCAAAAAGACAATTTTTTACAATACCCCACCTTTTTATAAGTAATTCATAGTTTATAAATACAACGAAAATAATTTTGAAATTAATTATTTTATTCCGTACTTCGATATGGTCGTAGTGAATAGAATTGATTATTAATAATTACTAATCTATTTTTATGAAGAAATTATTTACTCTTTCTCTTTCAATTTTTCTTTCAGTATTTGGGTTCTCGCAAACAGTGAGCTCACTTATTAGTCAGGTTTCAAAAACTGGCGTGATTCAAACGGTTAAAGATCTTTCTGGAGAAAACCCAACGGTGGTTGAAGGATCTACTGTAACAATCAAAAATAGAGTAAGCTCTAAAGGCAACAATGTTGCAGCCAGCTACATCAAAGAGCATTTGAATTCATATGGCATTACTGCTGTAGAAGTAAACTATAGCTCTGGTGGACGAAATATTGTAGCTACAAAAACGGGAGCACTTTATCCCACAAAAAAATTTGTTATCTGTGCGCATTACGATGCTGTAAGTGATTATGGAGCTGATGATAACGCAAGTGGAGTAGCAGCGGTATTAGAAGCTGCAAGAATAATGTCAAATTATACTTTTGAATACACTGTAGTATTTGCTTTATGGGACGAAGAGGAAATTGGTTTATATGGAGCAAAAAACTATGCTTCTACTGCGAAACAAAATGGCGATAATATTATTGCAGTGGTAAATATGGATATGATTGGATACGATGGAGATAATGATAAGCGCTTTGATATTGATGTTCGGAACATTGCTAACTCCTATCAAATTAAAAATGATTTATTGAGTGTTGTTTCTACCCATGGATTAAATTTAACTGGTTTTGTTGTAGACCCAGGTACCCTTGATAGCGATCACTCTGCTTTTTGGACACAAGGTTACTCAGCTGTATTATTAGGCGAAGCCTGGTCTAAAAACGATATTACGCCAGGTTACCATTCCTCGAACGATAGACTTAGCTATTTCAATACGGATTATTTTTATAACATGGTGAAGTTAGCGGTAGGGTACATTGTTACCAAAGCTGTTCTTATGAACGGAACAGGAGTAAACAATATTGACTTCCCTAAAGCTTCTGTTTATCCTAATCCAGTACAGAATAATCTTCATGTAGATTTAGAAAAGGAGTTTGTAGGTAAGATAGTCTTGTTAAATATGTTAGGCGAAGAAATCTACAAACAAGATATTCAAAGTGCTGCTATCGAATTAAATATGGAAAGTTATGTTAGTGGACTTTATTTTATGCAATTAATTGGAATTAAAGAAAAGGGACCAGTATTGAAAGTGTTAAAAGAATAGTTGCTTGGCTTTTTATAGTCTTGTTTTTTGAAAAAACGCAGCATGTTGCTGCGTTTTTTTTTACAAGAAAACAGAGTTGGTGTTTGTTGTATTTTTTGCTTCCTTTGACTGAATAATAATATTCAACTAATAATAATAAAATCTTTTTATGAGTATTAAATATCTTTATTTTTTAGTATCATTAATTTTATTTTTTTCATTCTCTTGTATCGATCCAGATAATATTAAAACAGAATCAACAGGTGTTGATAGTGCTGAAGTTGCACATCTAAACATATGGCTAAATGAAATATTTGAAAGAAACCTCATGGACTCTCCTGAGTTTTTATCTCAACTAGGGAGAAAGGATAGGCAGCATGAATTAGATGATATATCTGAAGAGCATAGCCTCCTTAAATTGGAAGCTGCAAAAAATGATTTAGTAGCGTTGCAGAAATTTTCTACAGAAAAATTGGATGAACAAAGTTTATTGTCTTACCGATTGTTTAAAAGAAAGCTTGAACGAGAAATTAATTATTCAAATTACAGACACTATGATTATCCTGTAAATCAAATGCACGGAATGCAATCTGAACTACCTTCTTTTATGCTGAATAAACACGTAGTAGATAATAAAGAAGATGCTTTGGCTTACGTTAGTAGGTTAAATCTTTTCAAATCTCATTTTGATAAGCTTATCTACAATTTAAAAATTAGAGAAGATAAAAGCATCATTCCTCCAAAATTTGTTTTTGCACATTTATACAATGATTGTAAAAACATTATGGGTGATACTAAAAATATAGGAGAAAATATTTTTATTAAAGATTTGAAAGGCAAAATGAACAAAACAACATTATCTGAAATAGAAAAAAGGGAAGTATTAATAAATGCTGAATCAGCTGTAAGAGAATCTGTAATTGTAGGTTATACAAATTTAATGAATTATTTAGTTATGCTTGAAAAGAAAGCAACAGCTGAGGATGGTGTTTGGAAATTTAAAGACGGAGAAAACTTCTATAAATACAGGCTTGAAGAAATTACAACCACCAAATTGTCGGGTGAAGAGATTTTTAACACAGGCATGGCAGAAGTGGAAAGAATTCATCAAGAAATGAAAGTGATCATGCACAAAGTAAAATTTGTAGGCACATTAAAAGAGTTTTTTAAATTCATGAAAGATGATAAGCAGTTTTATTATGCAGATGGTAAAGAGGGGAAAAATAAGATGATTGCAGGTTATCAAACTATAGTGGATAGCATGGAAGCGCATTTAGATGAAGTATTCTATACTAAACCGGAGGCCAAGATGGAAGTGAAAGCAGTGGAGGAGTGGAGAGAGAAATCTGCTGGCAAAGCATTTTATGAAATTGGTACTCCAAATGGCTCTCGTAAAGGAGCTTTTTATGCAAACCTTTATAAGATGGCTGATATGCCAACCTATGAAATGGAGGCTTTAGCGTATCACGAAGGAATTCCAGGACATCATATGCAGGGCACCATTGCTCAAGAGCTTAAATATGTACCCGAATTCAGAAAGTACACGCATTATACTTCCTACAGCGAAGGTTGGGGGCTTTATTGCGAGTTGCTGCCAAAGGAGATGGGCTTTTACAAAGATCCTTATTCGGATTTTGGTAGGCTAGCTATGGAGCTTTGGAGAGCTTGTCGTTTAATAGTTGATACAGGAATACATCAAAAAAAATGGACGCGCGAAGAGGCTATTAAGTTTCTGATGGACAATACCCCCAATACAGAAAACTCATGCACAAAAGCTATTGAACGTTACATCGTAATGCCCGGACAAGCAACTGCATATAAAGTGGGCATGTTACATATTCTTAAAATGCGTGAGAAGGCTAAAAATGCATTAGGTGCTAATTTCGATATTAAAAAGTTTCACGATATCTTTCTGCGTTCGGGCGGGGTGCCACTTGATTTTTTTGAAGAAGAAATTGATAAGTGGATTTCAGCTTTTTCAAATAACTAAGCCAGCGTTGTATGCAATAGTTGCCAAAAGCTATTAATCAATTCATCTATTACCTTTGTTGTTAATATGAGCAACGCTACGATAGATATTAGAAACCGCAGAGCTTCCTTTGAATATACGTTTATTGAAAAATATACTGCAGGAATTGTATTGAAGGGTTCTGAAATAAAATCAATTAGAGAAGGGAAAGCTACGATTAATGATGCGCATTGTATTTTGCATGGCGGAGAACTTTTTCTGAAAGGAATGCACATTGCAGAATATAAAAATGCCGGTGAGTTTGGTCACCTTCCAACATCCGATCGCAAACTATTGCTTACTAAAAAGGAGTTAAAAAACATTGAAGATGCGATGCGAAACAAAGGGCTTACGATTATTCCGCTACACATGTTTCAAAGTAAAAAAGGTTTTGCAAAAATTGAAATTGCTGTAGCAAAAGGAAAAAAAATACACGACAAGCGCGACACGATTAAGAAGAGGGAATCGGATAGGGAAATAAGAAGAGACTATAAATAAAAAAACCTGACGAATTCGTCAGGTTTTTTTATTTAACAATAAACAAAACTTAGAAATGCAAAGTAAGATTCAATGATGCGGTAGGAATCATCTGAGTTCCATTTACATCAGTATCTATACCAAAGGTGCTCTTCTTACCGGTTTTAGTTGTAGTAGTCTTTACAGCTGGGGTAGGCGCTGCAGCGTTCCAACTTTCAGTTGTTACTTCACCTTCGCCAGTGCTGTTCATTCCAACTCCCCAACCAAACTCAGCTCCAACAGCCATTTTTGGGAAAATGAAATATTCAGCTCCAATAAATCCACGTAGACCAAGCATGAATGTGCTTCCTGCTTTGTTCTCCGTAGTTCTGCTTCCTGCTGAACCACTTACAATTGGTGACCAAGCTGTAGTAGCTGTAGGACTGGTGTTAGTAGTAGTAAAGCCATTACCATACGTGTAAGTGCTTTTTCCTCCACCAATTCCAAACATAAACATACCACCATAAAACCCTTGAAGACGAGTTTTGCCTTTTCTCATTTCATATCCAGCTCCCAATACAATATTGTTGTAGGATGCTTTCCATGAATCATTAACAGTAGCAGTAGATAGTGGGTCCGCAACAAGAGCAGCATCATCAACAACATAGTTATTGGTAGTTGTAGATCCAAATCCAAGACGAACCATTGCTCTGTATGCCGTTTTCTCATCTATAAACAGTTTACCAGTAATAGCTAGCGGAGTGCCTGGGTAGCCAAACGTAGGAGATGCATTTGCTACATTTCCATTTAGCATATTGCCTAAATAATTCAATACAGGCACAGCGTTAATGCTAATTGCCCAATCATCTGCTTCAGGAAGGATTGCCTCGCCTTTTTTGGAAGTCATTCCTCCCGATTCTTGTGCAAATACACCTGTTACAACAAGTGCAAAAATCATTGACATAATTGTTTTTTTCATAATTGTTTTTTTATTTCATCTTAATATTTCATCAAGATGAAGGTTCATTTGCAAATCTACCTATATGAAAAGCAATAATCAGCAAAGGGTTATGTTGTTATTAACAGCTATTTGTTAAAGAGCCTTAAATAGACTAATAAAAAACGAAAAAAGTCAAGCTATCGATTCTTTTCTGTCAATAAAGGAACAAACCTGAACATCCCATGACTATTCGAGATATATTCAACATCAGACACTTTATCAATTAATAGCATTTCTTGAGAATCTCCTTCGCCAACTGGAATAACTAATTTTCCGCCAACTTTTAGCTGTTTTTTTAATGGTTCAGGAATAAATGGTGCACCTGCAGTAACAATAACTTTGTCAAAAGGAGCAAAAGCTTCAAGTCCTATGTAGCCATCACCGTAAAACATTTTGGGGTTATATCCAATCTGCGGTAATAAAAATTTTGTTTTATCGTATAGCTCTTTTTGTCTTTCAATAGAAAACACCCTGGCTCCAACCTCCATTAATATACATGTTTGATAGCCACTACCTGTTCCAATTTCAAGAACTTTATCTCCAGGTTTAATTTCTAATAGTTCGGTTTGCTTGGCAACGGTATATGGTTGAGAAATGGTTTGCCCTGCAGCAATTGGGAAAGCTAAATCTTCGTAAGCCCGGTTAATAAATGCCGTATTAAAAAAGATATGCCTTTTGACTTTTCCTATTGCTTGAATTACATTTTTATCTGTAATGCCTTTTTTGATAAGCTCTTTCACAAGCCTTTCTCTAAGTCCTTGGTGTATGGGTTCGTCTTTTAATTGGCTGGGAGAAATTGACATAAAGTGGTGTGCAGTATTGTTTATTTTTGCAAACATACAGAAACTATGGTTAAGATTGGTTTAATAGGCGTAGGCCATTTAGGAAAAATTCATCTGAAACTTTTAAAAGAGATTCCTCAGTTTGAAATAGTGGGTTTCTATGATTCGAACTTAGTGACAGCTAAAGCGATTGAAAAAGAATTTTCGGTGCCTCTAGTTGAATCGGTTGATGAATTACTTGCTGCATGCGATGCAATCGACATTGTAACGCCAACCATTTTTCATCACGAATATGCAATTAAGGCTTTAAAAAATTCCAAACATGTATTTATTGAAAAGCCCATTGCCAGCTCTATTGCTGAAGCTAAAGAAATTGTTGCACTGGCAAGTGAGGCGGATGTTAAAGTTCAAATAGGACATGTTGAGCGATTTAATCCTGCCTTTCTTTCTATTCAAAAGTTTTTTGATAACCCCATGTTTATTGAAACGCACCGTTTGGCTCAATTTAATCCTAGAGGAACGGATGTGTCTGTAGTATTAGATCTCATGATTCACGATATTGATATTGTACTTAGTGTAGTAAAAGCAAATGTGAAAAAAATTAGCGCCAGTGGAGTAGCTGTTGTAAGTGACACTCCGGATATTTGCAATGCACGAATTGAATTTGATAATGGTGCTGTTGCTAACGTTACGGCCAGCAGGATGTCTATGAAAAATATGCGTAAGTCTAGATTCTTTCAGCGCGATGCCTATTTATCAGTAGATTTTTTGGAAAAGAAAACGGAATACATAAAAATTAAAACATTAGATAAAGAACCCGAAGACCCGTTTGCTATAACGATAGACTTAGCAGAGAAAGGCATAAAGCAAATTTTTTTCGATAACCCTAGAGTAGAAGAAACTAATGCAATAAAAATGGAATTGGAATCGTTTGCTGATTCAATTAATAATAATACGCAAACCGTCATTTCTGCAGAGGATGGTCTTCGAGCATTAGATGTAGCACTTCAGATAACAGAAAAAATGAAATTTATCCAGGATTAATGAAAAGAAACTTTTTTATATCGGGATTTGTTAGTTTTACGTTTTCAGTCCTTTTTTGGGGATGCAATAAGGAGGAGCCAATCCCTTCGTACGTACATATTGACAAAATTACTTTATCTACCATTTATTCTAACGAAGGTAGTGCTTCAAATAAAATTTTAGATGCTTGGGTGTATATTGATGATCAATTTGTAGGTGCATTCGAATTGCCTTGTACGTTCCCTGTTTTAACGGTAGGTACACACACTATTTCTGTCCTTTCTGGCATAAAGGAAAATGGAATTACAGAAACAAGAATACCATATCCTTTTTATGAAAAATATGTTGCATCAATCGTGCTTGTTGCAGGTGAGAAAACGCAAGTTAATCCTACTACAAAATACGCAGCACTAGCTGATTTTTCTTGGATTGAAGATTTTGAAGGAGCATCACCTGGCATTTGTAATAATCTGGGTGTGCCTGATACTAATATGAAAGTTGTAAACACGCCCGGATTAGTATTTGAATTAACGGGTAGTGGGGAGGTGCTATTAACTGGCAGTGCAACGTCATATTTTGGGATGTCTTGCAATAAATATGCCTTACCCAAAGTAGGAGCGCCTGTTTTTATAGAGTTAAATTATAATTGTAATACAGATTTTAACGTGGGTATAATTGGATATTCAGGAAGTAACATCGAAGTCCAAAGTATTTCATTAACACTCCGCCCAACAACTGGCTGGAATAAAGTATATATTAACTTAACAAATGAAGTTACTGGGGCCGTAAGTGCATCTACTTTTGCAATATTTTTCTCTTTACTTAAAGATCCTGACCTAACTGCTTCGTACGTATATCTAGACAATGTTAAACTCGTAAACTAACGGTGTAAAACTTGTTAGCAACTCTAGTTTTCTCTACAAAATATATAATTTATGAAAGCGTTTACTCTCAGTTGCTCTATTGAATTCTTATTTATTAAAGATAACCTAAAGTGTTATGAGTAAAACTCTACTAATACTTAAACATATTATTGCTGATATTCTTGCAACCTCAGCTGCATGGATAGCCTTTTATGTTTTCCGAAAGGTATATATTGAGAGCATTAAATTTGGACAAGAAGTTCCATTATCTTTTGATAAAAAGTTCTTTTTTGGATTGTTGTCTATAGTTGTTTTTTGGTCTATTCTTTATGTTTCTACAGGTGCGTATAAAGATATTTTTCGAAAGTCAAGGCTAAAAGAGTTAGGCCAAACGTTGCTTATTACACTTATAGGTGTTATTATTATTTTCTTCGTACTTATTCTGGATGATGAAATAATTTCTTATAAATCTTATTACCAATCTTTTATTGCTGTTTTTGCTTTCCACTTTTCGTTTACATTTTTGTTTCGTTTTATTAATGTAAGTAATACGGTTTATAAAGTACATAATAGAATAATTGGATTCAATACACTTTTAGTTGGAAGCAATGAAGTTGCCTGGAATATTTTTAATGAAATGGAGTCCCAAAAAAAATCTTCTGGGAATAAATTTATTGGCTTCGTAATGGTGGACAATAAGAATGGATATTCTCATACGTTAGAAAGTACCATTCCTTGTTTAGGGACTATCAGTGATATAAAAAATGAAATTAAAGAAAAAGGAGTAGAAGAGGTCATTATTGCTATTGAGTCTTCCGAGCATGAAAGTTTAGGAAAAATAATTGGCGAGTTAGAAGAAACTAGTGTCAGTATAAAAATTATTCCAGATATGTATGATATTTTGTCTGGGCAAGTAAAAATGAGTAACGTTTTAGGAACCCCTCTAATAGAAATTTCTAGAGACATTATGCCCGTTTGGCAACAAACTCTAAAAAGAACTTTTGATGTTGTGGTTTCTGTATTTGTTTTGACAGTTTTTAGTCCATTATATTTAGCATTAGCTATTGGTGTGTTATTTAGTTCAAAGGGTAGTATATTTTACAGCCATGAGAGAATTGGGCGTCACGGAGATCCATTTATGATTCATAAGTTTCGTTCCATGTATTCGGATGCAGAAAAACTAGGGCCACAACTTTCTAGCACGAATGACCCTCGTATTACCAAGTTTGGAAAATTTATGCGCAGAACGAGGTTGGATGAATTACCGCAATTTTTTAATGTAATAAAAGGAGATATGGCAATTGTTGGGCCAAGACCAGAACGCCAACACTTCATAGATCAAATAGTTCAACGTGCTCCACACTACAGGCATTTATTGAAAGTAAGACCGGGAATTACCTCTTGGGGACAAGTGAAGTATGGTTATGCTGAAAATGTAGATCAGATGGTAGAGCGCTTAAAGTATGATGTAATCTATATCGAAAACATGACGTTGGCTCTTGATTTTAAAATTCTTATCTATACGGTAATGATAATTTTACAGGGGAGAGGGAAGTAGCATTATTTTATTTCAGCGCCATTCGCAAAGCGCTTCACAGAAGTCGCTATACCCATTTCGTTATAGTTAGTTTGCTCGCCATGTTGTTTTCCTCCAACGAAATTATAAGTGCATTTTAATTTCTCATTTTCATAATACTCTTTCCAGATACCATTTTTTAACCCCTTTTCATAGGAACCTTGAAATCTAACTTTCCCATTTTCAAAATAGAAGCTCCAAGGACCAGTCTCTTTTCCAAGCTCATAAGCACCTGCTTGTTTAATGTTTCCGTTAGGATATAAAACTTCCCATTTGCCATTATACAAATCATTTGTGTAGCTGCCAGAAGTATATTTTTTTCCATCGGGATAATAGGAATTCCAGATTCCATCACGTTTATCATTAAGGTATTTGCCGGTTTCCGCAATGATTTCATTATTTAGGATGTTACCATCACTTGGATAATATTGAAAATAATCTCCTTCTAATTTATTTTTTGAATAATTACTTCGAATCATTACAGAGCCGTTTTGATAATAGCCAATAAAAGCACCTTCTAGCTTTCCGTCAATGTAGTTGCATTTTTTTTGTTTTCCGTTAATGGTGTCTTTGTAAAATGAAATAAACTCACCATTAAATTTATCATTCACGCAGGTATAAAAAGCATCCTTTTTGCCATTTTCAAAATAATCTTCGCAAAATCTGTTTCTTAGGCCTTTTGTGTAATTCCTGTTTAATATTAGTTTTCCTTCTTCAGAAAATCTTTTACTGTTTCCATTCAGGGTGTCATTAATATACTCGGATACTTCCATCTCCTTTCCGCTTTCGTAATATGTTACAGTTTTGCCATTTAGCCTATCGTTTTTATAATTTAATATCTGATACAAGGAGCCCCTCTCGTAATAATTTAATGTTTTGCCATTCCTTTTTCCATTTTGGAAAATTGCTTTTTGTTTTAATATTGCATTTGAGTAATATATACTCCATTCGCCAACTAGTTCATTGTTGCTGAATTTTCCTTCTTGCCATAAATTTCCGTTTTCAAAAAAAATCTTATAAGATCCTTCTTTGTTGCCGACTTTATTATTTATTTGATAAACTTCTTTTTTTACTAAATTGGTCGAGTCGTAATATGTTGTAATTAACTTTTGAGAAAAAGAAATTGATATTGAAGCGAATAAGAAAAAAGCAATGAGTATGCTTGTGCGCATATAAATAACTATTAATAAAAACAGGTTAGCGATGATTTATAAATCACTTTACTTCAATTTCTAACTGTGCTGCTTCCAATGCAGAATTATTTGAGTAATCTAAAATTGCTGCCAAAGAATACATTCCAGCTGGCAGGTTTTTAGGTAGTGGAATTGAAATTTTCTCTGAAGTGCCAGGAAATAAGGAGCGTGTAATTGGTTGCTCTTTATACTCCTTTGCTGTTTCAAGGCTAGAAGCAACTAGATAAATTTTTGCGTCAATGAGCTTGTCACCAGTATTAGATATTTTAACTTCAAAAAGTCTAATTGAGTCATTTGGCTGAGTAATCTCTTTTAAGTTTGAAACAGACCCTTTAAAATTATTATTTGATTTTGGAGATTGTAATACTTTGACACTAATTCTAGGACTAACTCGTATAGCTGATTTAACAATTTGTTTATCTGCATTAAAAGAATTTTGTTCTTCTGTAGCATTTACCTGTATTAGAGCTCCGCGAGTATTAAATTCTCCAGGTGGAACTTGCATTATTACTTTTACTTCAATATTTTCGTTGGGATTAATATCAAACAATGGAGGATTAATAGTTGTCCAGTCTTTACACGATTTGTTTTGTGTAGTTTTTGCATCACTACTATCAAACTTTATAGCAACTACAGTTAATGAAAACTGTTGTCTCTTATTGTCGTGATTTCTTATAGTTAACGTTTTAGTTTGAATCTCACCAGGTTCGCAGTCATAATTTAATTTAACAGGAGCTACTTCAAAATCTTGTGAGTAACAGATAAGTGATAGAGAAGCTAATATAATAGTTAATGCAATATTTTTCATAGAAAATAGCTAAAATGGTATTATTTTAGTGCTTATTAGAGCAAATGTAAGTAATTTATAACAACGTAACCTTCTGTCCAGTTCTTTCGTTAAACAAATAGAAGCCACATTAAATATTAATTAAAATGACGATCGATTCCACCTAAAATACTATGACTATGAACGTTATATTGTTTTTTTACCTAAATTTGTAAATAAAAATAACCAACCCTAACACAAAATAAACACTTATGAAAAAATCAATCATCACTTCAGCTATTGCGCTGATTATTACTGGATCGGCTTTTGCTCAACCAGTTTCTGATAGGGCAGTTATTCCTTTGGGAGTTACGCTTCAGCAGATTCTACGTATTTCTGTAACTAATGGTGGAAATATCGAGTTTGTGTTTAATACTATTACAGATTACAAAACAGGTATTGCAAATGGCGCTACAGGGTTTTATGACTCTAGATTTACAATTGCATCATCAACAAATTTTGAATTACATATGGGAGCAGAAGATGCTACACTAATTGGTACAGATAATCCAGTTAGAACATTAGCATTAAATAACGTAGGTTTTTTGTTTGCATTTAACGGATTAAGAACTGTTACCACTACGCACCATGCTATGGGCTTAGCTTATAATAACTCTAATACTATCATTAATGGTCTAAGACAGTTTACTGGAGTTAATGCTACTGATGGCTTATTAACTAATGGTGTACTTGGAAACGGTGGAGACATTTTAGATAATGATTTTACTATTAATTGGTCTGTTGGTATAATTCCGGCTTCTGCAGGAACCAACCCAACTAATGGTACTTCAATACTTTCTCAAAGTATTGCAGCAGATCGTTATGTTACAAATGTATTTTTAGATATTAACGCACTTTAATATTTATCCTGAGTATTCAGGATTGGTTTTGTTAAAACCCCGATACTTTATATGATATCGGGGTTTTTTTTTGATTATTAGCTATATTAAATGAACTTTATGGAAATACGTTGGATAATTATTTTTCTTTTACTTTCTATTCAGCAAAATAGCATTGCGCAAGCTGGTTCTGTTCGTGTTACAGTTTATGGAGGAGGAAATGTACAATTTGTATTTAATACACTAGGCAATTATAAAAACGGTATTACACTTAATAACTGGACAAATATTGGAATCGATGTACAGGATCTAGTGCCTTTGCCGGATTTTGCCGGTTGGCAGTTAAGTGTAAGTGCTGAAGACGCTGATTTAGATGGTTCACTTACCGGATCTATCCCAGCTAATACAATTCCTTTTTCAAATATTCAAGTTAGAGCAACGCCTAATATTGGCTGTGTTAATTGTAGTTTTTTAGGATCGCTTTGGGTGAATCTTGTTGCACAACCTGCTTCAACTGTAATCATAGATAGTTCTCCAGACCCTTTGCCAGGAGGATATTTAACACCCCGAGCAGGACTAACAGATCAATTTCATGTTTCCTACAGATGTGGCGTATTGCCATTGGGAAGCATGTTGGGAAATCCTGCAGATACGTATTCGGATAATATATTTTTCGATATTGCTTTTTTCTAGCTATTTTTATTTAAGCTCAAATTTTACTTAAGTTTTAATTAAATAGATTGTCTATTTTTTATGTTTTATGTAATTAACTTATTATAAATCATTAATTTGAATTGTTGAAAGCCAGACAATTACATCATTAAGATTCATAATAATTATTACTTTCGCGTACAGCGATGATTGAGTTCATTTGGATTTTTTTGATTTAATGAATAAATATGCAGGCTTTTAAAATGAGGTATTTTCATATTATTACAACCTTTTATTTTGGATTGTCGTTATTGATGGTGCAAAATACTTTTGCTCAGTCTGCTTCTGATTCTTTACAAAATGACACTACGAATGCTAATATTGTAGCTCCACCCCCTACCAATAATCCAACCTTATCACCTCCTAATACAATTAAACAACCTGATTCGGCTAATGTTTTAAGTGCAAAAACATCAGAACATTCATTAGTAAAATTGGAATTTGTAAAACATAAAGCTTTACATAGCCCGGACTCCATGTATTTTAACATTTTAAAAATAACTAATACAAATAGTACATCTGTTGCTGGAAAAGTGCGGATTTCTGTTCCTAAAGAATGGGCATTAATATCTGGTGGTGAGACGGAAATAAATGTTGCACCTGGTGCTACAAAGTACATTCCATTTAGAGTGTCGATGGATAGAAGAATTGTAGGAGGTACATCGTATATAATTAGTGCGACATTAGTATCGGATCGATCATTATATTCAGATAAAAATCAATATTCAGTAAGTAAGTCATGCTATATTACTTCTCCTCAAAGAAGGAAGTGGGATCTTTACCCTGTTCAGCGTTCCATATATTTTGACAGATATAATAGCTACACTCCTATGCTGCTTAGATTGTCAAATAAAGGAAATGGTGTTGAAGTTGTTAAGTTAGATTTTGAAATAGGAAGCTCACTTCAGATGTTTGGTGCTTTAGGCAATCGTCATTTCACATCTGTAGAATTACGTCCAAATCGAGATACAGTAATTTCTTTTTTAGTACGTTATACTCCACCGGATGAATCTGATATTTGGAATAGAGATTTTAAGAGATTTTCTATTCGTATTAATGCAGTTTCAGATTCAATAGTGCAAAAAACATCGGTAACCTATAAATACTTAGAGAGTAAATTTTATAATTTAAGAGGTGGAAGAATTACACCACTTACCATTGAGCTTGGACTTCAAAATATTTTATCTGAAAGTTCTCCAAGTTTATTATTTGCCGGATATGGAACAGTATTATTTAAAAATGATGATAATTTAGACTACAATGTTCGTTTTTTTAATATTCCTTTTTATGGCTTTGGAAGTATTGGCGCTCGTGATTTTCTTTGGCAACGTAGTAGAATTTATGCTGGTTATAAATCAAAGAGATGGGAAATTGGTGCTGGAGATATTAATGCTTATGGTTCGCCCTTATTGGCTGTTTTAGGCAGGGGTATTGGCGGTCAATATGATATTAATTCTAACAACACCGTTGGCGCAGCATTAACAGGAGCATTAGGCTTTCCGATGTATAGTGGAACTATTTTTCATGATATAAAACTCCCCAAATCAATATCTCTTAGGACTACATTAAATGGATTGCAAGATGATTTCAATAAAATAAATACTTATGGTGGTTCTTTTCAAATTGATTGTCCAATAACTAAAGGTCATTTTATTACTTTTATATTAGCCTCAGTATTTTCGCAGCATAATTATGATAGTTTATCTTTTATAGGTCAGAATGGAATTCCTAACCCTGTTAATGACCCTGGAATTAGTCGTTTAGGATTTGCTTCTCAGTTAAATTATAGATTTAACATGAAAAAATTAACTGGCAGCTTATTTGCATTCTATTCTACTAGAAATTACTTTCACAACTTTAGTGGTAGGGTGAGTGTTAATGCAAATGCACAATATGTATTTAACTCTAAGTATTCAATAGTAGCTACTAGTGTACTGTTTTTTCAGGATCCAATTTGGTATAATAGGGGTGTACTTGTTCCAGAAAATAAATTTATGTCTGGCGTTCATCGTGCAGATTTGTCAAACAGAATTTCCTCTAAATTAACTTTTTATGCTGGTCCATTGTTAGAGCATATTTCTTTTTCTGCTCTTAAAATTGATAATAAAACAGGCGATAGCACAAATACTTACTTCACTTCAATTTCCCCAAAAATAGCGTTGCGCGCAAGCTATAAAACGAGTGCATCAGGTTTTATAACTCCATATACAATATTCGGATATACTTATGTGACATCAGCTCTTGATTCTACTATTACTGTTTTGTCTCCTCTTGCTAAATCACCTGCTTTTTTTAATGCTCGAGCAGGATTAAATGTAATACAAGGCAATTGGGGAATTAACATATTTTATTTTTATGGTCCCTATAGTTTTATTAATCAACAGGATTTCTACTATTTTGGAAGATACAATAAGTCAATTCGCATAATGCCTTTTATACAAAAGTATTATTTTAACAAAACTTTACTCTTTAGTTCTTATAACAGTTATTTTTATGAGGTAGTAACAAATAATGAACGAATTAGTTTAAATGCAAGGCTTCATTTTTTTCTGGGGAAGGATTGGGATTTTTTTGTTGACAATAATTTGTTTCTATCTAGTATTGTTAGCTCAGAAGGAAGAAAATCCTACTCTAGGAGTATGTTTCTGAACCTAGGTGTCAAAAAGGTGTTTGATATTCCTCAGCCTAAAGTAAAATATTATGACTTAAAGATTGTTTGTTTCAAAGATGTAAATGGGAATCAGGTTATGGATGGCAATGAACAAGCGCTGTCAGACATTGTTATCTCTGTTGATAGAAGTTTGAAGTTTGACTCTACAAAAAATACAACTGTTAGTGCTCCGGGTATATTCTCTCCTACTGAAATGGTGACAGATAATTTTGGGTACTGTCAATATTTTCATTTGCCTGAAGGCGAAATTGATTTAGGGGTTTACCCTTTACAAAATTTAAAAGATGTTTATATATTAAATGGCCAAAAACAAAAATTCTTTGTTTCTAGGGATACTACATATTATATTCCTTTTGTCCAAAGCTTTAGAATGGAAGGTAAGATTATAGTGAATCGGGATGAGTTTTCGGCTGCAGGACAAATATCACTTGCAAATATTCGCATTACGGCTACTGATTCTACTGGAAACAGTTTTCCAGCGCTTTCTACTGCCGATGGAAGTTATGTTTTATATGTGCCTAAGGCAGGCGAATATAAAGCCGCCATTAACAATGTATTTGGAGATAAATTTATTTTGCAAGATCCGGAATACACATTGAGTTTTGATGGCGCGAAACTATTCATTGTAGATTTCATCTTCAATGAGAAAAAGCGTGAAATGAATATTACTTCTTCCACATATTCCACTTCGGCTACTTTTGGAGACCTTACTAATCCAAATGGACAAAGCCTGCAGGTTAACAATACTCCCGCAGGAAATGTGACTACTTCGGCTACAAATGTCGCTAAACCAGATTCTACTTCTACAGCAAATCCTCCAGCATCTAATTCCGGAGTAATTTACAGAATTCAAATTGGGTCAAGTGCAAACAAAATTCCGGCATCACAGTTTACTGTTAAATTTAAAGGGGCTGAAAATGTAAAGGAATACATGGATAATGGTGTATACAAATATACTGCTGGTGAGTTTACTACTTGGGAGTTTGATAAAGCTACTGAGTATAAGGATAAACTAATAGCAGCTGGTTACACAGGTGCATTTGTGGTTTTTATTAGAAATGGTAAGCGCGTAAAATAGGAAATCGAATTCCTCCCAATCAACACTACTTCGTTGAAAAGATAAAAATTAAAGGCAATATTGCGCTTTGACTTGAGTTATTTTTATAGTTCTTATGAAGTATATTTTTTTATCCTTTTTCATTAGCATCTTATTTCTTGATGTTAGGCTTAATGCCCAGCCTGTATTCTTAAAAGATAAAATTAGTAGCACAAAGCCCGCAAATACTTCATGGGCAGATTCTGTTTTAAAAACATTAACTCCCGATCAACGAATAGGTCAATTGTTTATGGTGGCTGCTTATTCGAATGAAAAATCAGATACGTCCGAAATCAAAAAGCTAATTCAATCTTATGGAATTGGCGGACTAATATTTATGCAAGGCACTCCTGATAAACAGGCTTTACTAACTAACTATTACCAAGCCAAATCAAAAGTCCCATTAATGATTTCCATTGATGGTGAATGGGGTCTTGACATGAGGTTGAAGAATACAGTGGCATTTCCCAGGCAGATGACTCTTGGAGCACTTCCGCTTGTAGCAGACTCATTAATTTATTTGATGGGAAAAGAAATAGCACGGCAGTGTAAGCGAATTGGAGTTCATGTAAATTTTGCCCCAGTTGTAGATGTAAATAATAATCCGCTAAATCCAGTAATTAGTAGTAGGTCGTTTGGTGAAAACAAAAACCTGGTTGCCAGAAAATCATTACTATATATGAAGGGAATGCAAGACGAAGGCGTGATGGCTGTAGCAAAACATTTTCCGGGTCATGGCGATACCGATGCAGATTCACATAAAACACTTCCGGTAGTTTCACATTCTAAAACCCGCTTAGACACATTGGAGCTTTTCCCGTTCAAAAAATTATTTGCTGACGGAGTAGGGGGCGTGATGGTTGCTCATTTATACATTCCTGCAATTGATTCAACTAAAAATACAGCTTCTACATTATCTCCGGCAGTTGTTACGGATCTACTAAAAAAAGAGATGGGTTTTGAAGGATTAATTTTTACAGATGCGTTGAATATGCAAGGTGTTGCTAAATATTATAAACCAGGAGAAGTAGATGTGAAGGCATTTATAGCTGGAAATGACGTGCTTCTTTTTTCCGAAAACGTACCCAAAGCCATTGAAGGAATTAAAAATGCTATTGCTGATGGAACTATTACACAATCGGAAGTAGATGCTAGATGCAAAAAAATACTAATAGCAAAATATTGGTGCGGTTTAAATAAGTACAAGCCTGTAAAAATTGAAAATATAGCAGCAGATATAAATTCATATAATGCGGAATTGTTAAATATTTTACTCGCTGAAAATTCAATTACACTATTAGAAAATAAAAATGCAATTATTCCTATCCAGAATTTAGATACGAATAAGATTGCCTGTGTGTTGATTGGTGGAAAAGATCAAAATACTTATAAGGAAATGCTATCCATGTATGCCCCTGTAAAGTACTTTACACTATCAAGTAAAGCTAGTCAAGGGGAAAGAGATGGAGTTCTGAAAAACCTTGAAGAATATAATTTGGTGATAGTGGGGGTTTTTGGTACAAACAATAGCCCTAAAAGTAATTTTGGGGTGAGTGAGTCAAGTATCACTTTTGTAAATTCTATTTCTGCAAAATCAAAAATTATTGTTGATGTTTTTGCAAACCCTTATGCATTTGCTGACCTAGATGAGATAAAGGCTGATGCAATAATTTGTTCGTATGAAAACAACGACTATCAAATGAACCTTTCAGCTCAATTAATTTTTGGAGGAGTATCAGCGAAAGGACGTTTTCCTATTACAGCATCCAAAAGATTTTCGTTCGGCTCAGGAATTAACACCCCGGCACCTATTCGATTTAAATATACAGTGCCCGAAGAGCTGGGAATAGATTCTCGCCAGTTATCTGAAATTGATTCCGTAGTTGCGAGAGGAATACGAGAAAAAGCTTTTCCCGGTTGTGAGGTGTTCCTAGCTAAAGGCAGAAAGGTTTTTTATTATAAGGCATTTGGAAATCATACGTACAAAGAAGATAGGCCCGTTAAAAGAGATGACATTTATGACTTAGCCTCCATCACTAAAATTGCTTCTACTACTGCTGCTTTAATGAAACTAAATGAGGAGAAAAAAATATTACTGGATGATTATCTATGCTACTATTTGCCTGAATTGGAAGGAACCAATAAGATGAATATCAAAATACGGAATATGATGTCTCACCAAGCCGGATTTAAAGATTGGATTCCATTTTATCAAAACACCTTAAAGAAAGGCGAGTTTGTAGATGGGATATATAGCAAAAATCAAAATGATACCTATCCATTGCGAGTGGCAAATAATTTATTTATTAAAAAAGAATATACCGATACCTTGTGGCGTAAAATTATAGATTCACCGGTAAGCAATAAATTAGAGTATAAATATTCCGATTTAAGTTTATTATTTATGTGGCGCATCATTGAACGAGTTATTGGTAGGCCCATAGATGAATATGTGGAAGAAAATTTTTATATCCCCTTGGGATTAACTACCATGGGCTTTAATCCTAGAGAAAGATTTCCGCTAACTCGAATAGTGCCTACCGAATTCGACACGAAATTTCGCAAGCAGCTTGTTCATGGAGATGTACACGATCCTGCTGCTGCAATGTTGGGCGGTGTAGCGGGCCATGCTGGCTTGTTTTCTAATGCCAATGACTTAGGGATTATGATGCAAATGTTTATGCAAAGAGGGCAATATGGAGGCCGTAGATACCTTGACTCGGCCGTAGTGGCTGAGTTTACCAAATGTCAGTTTTGTGCTGATCCGTCACTCGTAGCTGAAGGAAATAGAAGAGCGATAGGTTTTGATAAGCCAGAAATGGATCCTAAAAAGAATAGCCCTGTTTGCGAGTGTGTTTCGTACTTAAGTTTTGGTCATCAAGGATTTACCGGAACAATTACTTGGGCTGATCCTGAAAAGGATTTTGTGTACGTTTTTTTATCTAATAGGGTATATCCGGATGCAGAAAATCAAAAAATAACTAAAATGGGCATTCGTACAAATATCATGAGAATTGCCTATAAATACATGAAATAATTTTTCCTTTTTTTTAATTGATTTTAAATAGCTTTTTTTAGAAAAAGAAACGTTACACTTGCAGATATGAAAAATAATTTAGCTTTTATGAAAAATATCCCTTCATTCCTTTTGTTTTTATTTATTGGTTTTTATTCTTGCAAAGCACAACTATCTGTAGAGCCTATGGTGCCGTCTGAATTTCAAAAAGCCATTCAAAGCAATACAGAAGCAATTGTGTTAGATGTTAGAACCCCTGAAGAGTATAGGGAAGGTTATATTTTACATGCTGTAAATGTTGACTATAAAAATGAAAATTTTAAATCTGAAATAGCTAAGCTTGATACAGCTAAAACCTATTATGTTTATTGCCGGTCAGGGGGCAGAAGCGCTAATGCTGCTTCTTACATGAAAAGTGTTGGGTTCAAGAATGTGTATGATTTAAAGGGTGGTATTACTTCTTGGAAAGCAGATAAATTTCCGGTGATACAAAAACCACTTCCTGTAGGAAATTAATTTTACTAGATGTTATGAGGATTGGAATTGTATGTTATCCAACATTTGGTGGGAGCGGAGTAGTGGCAACTGAGCTGGGAAAGGCACTTGCCTCTAAGGGGCATGAAATTCATTTTATATCTTATAGCAAGCCAGTAAGACTTGATGATAGTTCAGAAAATATTACTTTCCATCCGGTTTCTATAATTGATTATCCGCTTTTTGATTACTCCCCCTACGAGATATTATTGTCAAGTAAGTTAACAGATGTGGCTAAAAAGCACAAGCTTGATTTATTGCACGTGCATTATGCTATCCCACATGCTTCGGCTGCTTATATGGCTAAGCAGGTTTTATCTTCTCAGGGCATTAAAATTGGAGTTATAACTACGTTGCACGGAACAGATATTACTTTAATAGGCAAAGATCCGGCTTTTGAACCTGTTATTACGTTTGCTATAAATGCCAGCGATGCAGTAACGTCAGTTTCTGAAAGTTTAAAAGTTGATACCTTGGAAAACTTTTCAGTTAAAAAGGAAATAATTGTTATTCCAAATTTTGTATGCTTGGAAGAATATAAAATTGCAGATAGAGAAATTAAAAGAAAAAAATACGCCCCTTCAGGTGAAAAGATATTAATACATGTTTCCAATTTTCGAAAAGTGAAAAGAGTGGATGATGTATTAAGAGTATTTGATAAAATTAGAAAGGAGATTCCCGCTAAACTACTTTTGGTTGGCGATGGGCCTGAAAGAGCAAGCATTGATAAGCTTTGTGCTGAACTGGAAACCTGCAGCGACATCTTTTCTTTGGGAAAGATTAAAGATGTGGAGCAAATAATCGGGCTGGCAGATCTTTTTCTTCTTACCTCCGAAACTGAAAGCTTTGGCTTGGCAGCGCTGGAGTCAATGGCAGCTAAGGTGCCTGTAATTTCTACTAATACAGGTGGTATTCCAGAAGTTAATATTCATGGGTACTCAGGAATGTTAAGCAATGTAGGCGATGTAAATGACATGGCTAAAAATGCAATATCTATACTTAAGGATGATGTGTTGCTAGCGCAATACCGTACAAATGCATTTGAGCAAGCCAGTAAGTTTTCTATGGATAAGATTTTGCCTCAATATATTTTGCTTTACGAAAAAGTAATTAAAGAGACAAAATAAGATTGATTGCTGTAGTTAAGCACCTTTGTGCGTCCACTTATATATTCGTGGGCCAATACTAAAAGATTTTTTCCCTTTTGTTTTGTTAGGATGAGGAAAGGTTACGTTAAGGCCTAATGTTGTCATAACGTCCATGATGCGCACCTTTTCAAAATTGTTTGCATTGCCAAAACAAAAACGATAATCACCAAAGATTCCAATGTTTTCGTAAAGTGTTTGAGTAAATCCACAGCCAAAGTTAACGCCCCATCGTTTTACCGTTACAATATCACCTTCCGGAATGCCACTTCCTAGCTGACTTAAATCAGTATAGCCGGTTCGTGTAGCTTTCCATTCATGACGATTAGCGCCTGTTAATACAAATATTCTTGTTAAATTATTATTGGTGGCAAAAGAAACATGTCCGTTAAAATCAAACTTTCTTGTATGAATATTTTTCCAGGCCGAAGGGGAATTGTGTGGTTTAAAGGAAGAGTATTCGGTGGAGAGGAAAAACATTCCACCTAAATGAGTTACAATTCTTCCGTGAAAACCTTTATAAGAAATAGAACTTATATATCTACTTAAGTCAATGCCAGAATAAACCATACCAGCCGATACTTGAAAAAGTGGAGTAGCAGGAGACGCTTTTGGATTACTGTTTTCTGCAGGAGCATATGCTTCTTGTGAAAAAGAAGTAAAAATGAGAAAGGATACAAAAGCAAACAACAAAAATATTTTCTTTTTCATGATAGTATAAAGGTACTAATTATTTAAATAAAATAGAAATATTTTAAGCTAGATATTCATGTGGATTAGTCGTTTAAAACTCGATTCTGAAACCACCATAGGGAAAAAGCCCAAGCTGATACTCTTCTACCATGTCTTTTTTGGAATCGCTATATACTTGCTGCAGTACATTTTTGTGGTTTAATATGTTTTCGATGTTTACAAATATATATTGCGATGATCTCTTTTTATTGATACGGTAAGATATTTTCAAATCTAATTTTTGATAATTTTTAAATTGCTTTGAATAGGCCTGATCATAAAGGTACACCGCATCGGTTTGTTGGATAGATTGCTGTAAATCTACAGGTGTGTATCGGTTTCCTCCGGCAATAGTGAATTTTATATCTACACCAATGATATGATTTTTTTTACCAGTAGGTATTTCAATTCCACCCAGCGTGTTAAAAACAAACCCACCACTAAAAGCAGTATGCCGCAACACGCCATCGCTGCCTTTGTATTTGGATTCGTAAACAGACAATGAGTTAAGAAAATAATATCCTTTGCTGAAAAATTTCTCCATAGTAATTTCTGTTCCATAGTTAAAGCCTGTTCCTTTATTTTCAAGGGAGTCAACCAATGTGATTCCATTTAACTCATTCCCTACATTAATAGTTGAAAATGAATTTTTTGAATATTTTTCGATTGGAATATTATATAAGTTTTGATAATAGCTTTCTATTTTAAGCCTAAAATCTTTTGCAAAATTATAGTCGTAGGCTAAAACATAATGAATGCTTTTACTAAGGTCAAGTGTTTTGTTGGTTTGGGCATAGCTGTTTGAAGTTGAGTCATACGCAGTGTAGAAGTAATATATCAAAGGCAAAGACTGGCTGTGCATTCCAAATGAGCCTGATAATGCATGCTTTGGAAGAAATTGCCAACGCAATCCTGATCGGGGCTCTACGGCCCAAGCTTTACTCAATGCAAATAAGTTATAATGCACTCCGTTGTTCCAAGTGATCTTATCAGTTATGCGGTATTGCCAATGAGCAAAAGCTTGAATGCTATTAGCATTATTATTATCGTTGAACTGATCTAAGTATTTTTTGTTTCTTCTTGACCAATAATACGAACGGTAGTCAAAGAAATTATTTTTATAAGTAATTCCTATTTTAATTAAATGATGGGAATTTATTTTATTTGTAACTGTGTAATTTGCAAAATACTGCCCATCACGGGAATCGTTTACAAACACGCGATATGGGTTTTTATCCAAAGATAAGGTGTCGATAGTAACATTAAATTGTGTTCCGGAAACTGACAGGCTAAGTTTTCCGGAAATTTTATCGGAATAAAAAAATAAATGCGACATGCCAAGTACGCCCATCTTAGAGCCAAAAACCAAATCCTCCCCAGCATTAATAAAGCTCCAGTCGGATGAGTCTTTCTCGCTATCCAGCAAAGAGAACTTGCTTATGCCTCCAATTCCCCAAACAGAAAACACGCCAGCTTTAGAAGTAGGGAAATTCATTTTGAACGCTAGATCTTGATATTGAGGAAGCCCGGAAACTCCAAAGCTAATTCCCATAAGTTGAAACAATTTTAATGTGGAGTATCGGTAGTTAAGCAAAAAAGAACTGCCATTTTTTTTAGAAATAGGTCCTTCTAAGCCAGTTTCTAAACCATTCAAACCAAACTGACCGGTAAATTCTCTTTTTTCATTGTTCCCATTTCTGAGTTTCAAATCAAAGACAGCAGCCATTTTATTTCCGTATTCAGCAGGAAATGCTCCCGTTAAAAAATCGCTTCCTCCCAGTAAATTATTGTTTAAAATACTTACGGGCCCACCAGTAGCTCCTTGAGAGGAAAAATGATTGGGACTAGGAATGTCCGTATTTTCTAAGCGCCATAACACTCCCAAGGGTGAATTTCCACGAACTATAATATCGTTTCGGGCATCATTACCTGTAGCTACACCTGCATAGTTAGCAACCATCTTTGCAGGGTCGCCACGGCTTCCTGCATAGCGTTCTGTTTCTTCTCGTTGAAAATTTCTTGCACTATTAGTAACCAGTTCATTATTTGCTTTGGTTTTATCTTTGGTAGCTAGTATTTCAACTTCCTGCCCAACAAAAAATTTCTCTTGCATTTCTATATTTAATATCACCTCCTTGCCGGAAGTGACAACTATGTTTTGCAGCAAAACATCTTGGTATCCTACGAAAAAAACTTTAATGTTATGTCGTCCCACCGGTACATTGGCTAACCTAAAGTTCCCTGATGAGTTGGATATTGCAAAAATATTGGAATCGATATTTAAAATTTTGATGCCCGCTAATTCAATGGGCGATTTTGAATCGGCATCTTTTATGCTTCCTCGAATGGTTTGGGTAAGCGTTTGACTAAAGATTTGTCCTGCAAAAGCACAGCACACGGTGCTAAGTAATAAGTGCTTTAGAAGTTTTTTTTTCATATACAAAAGTTCTCAAAGCTAGCATGTTTTTTCTTTGTAAATAGTTAGTTAAAGCTGTAATGTAAATTGATTTTTTTTAGTTTTCTCTGGAGGTATTTGATTATATTTGTTACAGCGAATTAATTTAATATTTATCTTATGAAACATTTTAAAAACGAGGCTTTATGCCTAGCGGTAGTGATGTTTTTTGTGCAAACATTAAAAGCACAAAACATTGCTATTAACACTACTGGGACAGCTTCGGCAAATGCTGCTATGCTAGATATAGCTTCTACAACAACCGGATTGTTAATTCCCAGAGTAAGTTTAACCAACGTTGCTACTTACGCACCCTTGACGGGTACAGCGGTAACAAGTTTACTTGTCTATAGTAATTCGGCACCAACAGGAGGCGGTGGTGTTGGGTATTACTATTGGGATGGAGCAAAATGGGTGATGCTACTTAAAGGAGGTTCAGCAGGTTCTGCCTGGCTTACACTAGGTAATTCAGGTACGGTAGACGGTACAAATTTTATCGGCACCACCGATAACATACCTTTTAATATAAGGGTGAATAATGTAAGAGCAGGCAGAATTGATCATTTACTGTTTAATACATTTTTTGGTTATGAGGCAGGCAACAACAGCACCACAGGAAATTACAATATGGCCACCGGAGCGAGTGCGCTTTTGTCTAACACCACAGGATACCAGAATGCCGCCACCGGAGCGTATGCGCTTTATTTAAACACCACAGGATACAACAATACCGCCACCGGAGTGAATGCGCTTCTTGCCAACATCTTAGGAAACAGCAATACAGCCACCGGAATGAATGCGCTTAATAGCACCACAGGAAACGACAATACCGCCAACGGAGCTAGTGCGATGCAGCAGAACACCACGGGAGGCAACAATACCGCTATTGGAAGGTGGGCGCTTTATAGAAATGTAGCAGGAAGTAATGCCACCGCCATTGGCGCTAATGCTATGTTTTATGCCAACGACCAGCCAGGCGCATTTACCAACGCTAATGTGGCTGTGGGCTTTGAGGCGCTGAGGGGATCCACCATTGCCTCTGCAAATACAGGAAACAGTAACGTTGCAGTGGGCTACCAATCCTTGCTTTCAAACACTACTGGCTATGATAATGTGGCAGTAGGTTATCAAGCATTGTATTCAAATACTACTGGTTTTCAAATTACTGCTGTAGGAAAAAGTGCTTTAAGAGCAAATACTTCTGGACTTAACAATGCAGCTTTTGGAATGCAGGCATTAATGATGAATACAACAGGAAATTATAATTCAGCATTTGGCATAGGAGCATTAAATTCAAATGTGGGTGGCTTAAGTAACACAGCTGTTGGCGAAAACGCACTTTTGTGGACAACTTCAGGCAGTAGTAATACAGCTGTGGGAGCGCAAGCAGGTTATGGCACAAATGGAGTAGATCTTTCGCAGTGCACTGTTATAGGTGCAGCAACAGGTCCCACAGTAGCTCGAACCAATGTAACCATGCTGGGTTATGGCATAGTGGATGCTCAATGCACGGGTAATAATCAGGTTTGTGTTGGTAATACTTCTATCGCGGCAGGAGGTCTGCGCGCTGCTGTTGCCGGCTGGACAGCCTATTCGGATGCTCGCTTTAAAACAAATATTCAGGAGAATGTTGTAGGTCTAGACTTCGTGATGAAATTAAAACCCGTAATCTATAACGTTCGTCCAGGAGAACTTCACAAGATATGGGGTACACCGGATTCGCTGGTAAGGGCCATGGATTTTAGTGAGGCGGAAAGGGAAACACGCATTGGATTTATTGCGCAGGACGTGCAGAAAGCTGTGGAAAAAAGCGGATTCAACTTTCCTGGTATAGATACTCCTAAAAACGAACACGAAGTATATACGTTGCGTTATGTGGATTTTATTATGCCCATGGTAAAAGCAATTCAAGAGCAGCAGCAAACTATCTCAAAACAACAAAGTCAAATTACGGAGCTAAAAGCGCTCGTTGAAAAGATGTTGCTTAATCAAAGTGAAAATAGTGCTACTGTTAAAAACTAAGAATAGCGTTTAATATATTTTTGATCAGCGTATTATTTGGCTTTGTTATTTAAATTTGTCTATATATCTGTATGATCAAGCAACCTATAATTTTATTTCTGCTTTTATGCAGCTCGGCTTTTGCTCAAAATAGTAATTGGACAAGCGTTTCTCCCTTTGAGCATAAGGCATTCATCGAAAATAAAGGTCAGTTTGATTGGCAGAATAACCGAAGCGGAAAGGCCACGCTTTTTGGTGCTTCGTTAGCAAATATTGATGTTGAATTTTCTGCATCAGGATTAACGTACACAAATTTTGAGTTAAAAGAGAGCAAGCGCAAGGGTAAAGAAAATAGGGAAGAGCAAGAGAAAGAAAAAATCTATCGTAAGATTCCACACCATACATATTTGGAATGGGTAGGCGCAAATACGAATTGTGAAGTTATTCCAGAATATATTGAAAATCATTATTTTACATATTCAATCTTAAGCTTTAATTCAGGTAAATCTTCCTTGAAAGCTGCTGCCTATAAAAAGCTTACTTACAAAAATATTTACCCGAATATAGATTTGGAATACTCCTTTCCGGAAGATAAACCTGGCATTAAATACACATTCGTTTTACATCCAGGAGCAGATGTTTCGGTTATTAAAATGAAATATACGGGCGATAAAAAAATATCGCTGGATGCACAAGGAAATATTTCGTTGAAATTATATTCTGAAACCATCCTTGATCATGCGCCTGTAAGTTTTTATGAAAACAATAAAGCTGCCATTAAATCTTCCTTTGTATTAGATAGAGATGTAGTTACTTTTAATTTGTCGGATTACGATAAATCAAAAACAGTAATCATTGACCCATGGACCATCGTTCCCACATTTTTAGGATACAACGCTGCCTACGATGTAGAATATGATTTACAAGGCAATGTCTATGTGTATGGTGGCAGAGGCTCTGTGGCTACGCCATTTCAAGAGATAAAATATAATAATGCTGGAGTGATGCAATGGGTATTTACTTGGGCAACACCAGTTATCTCTCCATCGTATGGAGATTTTGCGGTAGATGGTGCTTCGGGCAGCAGTTATATTGTAGAAGGTTATAATCCTCCTGTTCCAATGGTATTAAAAATTAATTCTGCCGGCACGCAAACTGCAATTTATGCAGGTAATGTTTGGATGAATGAAATGTGGAGAATAGAATATAATAACTGTACTAAGAATATGGTAATAGCTGGCGGTGGAACGGGTGGAACAACTTTTCAAGCGGCAACTATTGATACCAACCTTACTGTAATGACTGCCTACAACGTCCTTTCTGCCACAACAGATTTGCATGATATTTCTTTATTGGCAATTGACAATACAGGAAATTATTATATGGCATCAGCTAAGTCTGTTGCTTATCCTACGGTGCTGGACAACGTTTTTTTAAAAGGCCCCGCAGCAACTATTTTACCTCGCGCATACATGCTCCCAGATAATCATGCTTTTATTGAAGTAGGCAGCATTGGTTATATCAACAATAGCGGTGTGTCCTCGCCTACAGCATACGCTAATGGATTTAATGGCATGGCGGTTAGTGCAAAATATGTTTATACCTACGATGGATCTACCATACGCAGATGGCGAAAAAGTAACGGAGCGTTTATGAATAGTGCCGTATTAGACCCTTCTCCTTTTTGGTGGGGCGGACTTGCTGTTGATGAATGTGATAATATTTTTGCTGGAGTACAAAAATCAATTGTTCAGCTTGACACTAACTTTACTACGATTGCTACCACCGTAGTTCCTGATTTTATTTACGATGTTCAGCTAGCTCCCGGAAATTTATTGTATGCCTGCGGTAAGGCATTTGTTTCTTCTTTCAATGTAACGTTGCCTACCTGTAGTTCTTTTTCTGCCACAGTAGCATCCACAGGCTCTTGTGCGCAAGGCTCGGCAACAGTTACACCAACTGGAGGAGCAGCACCATATTCCTATTCATGGAGCCCATCCGGACAAACCACACAAATTGCAACTGGCCTCGCTACCGGAAATTATTCCGTAACTGTATTTGATAACGCTTGTAATCCTACTGGACTAACATTAACCGTTGCAGTTACTTCGGGCGGAATAATATCCACTATCACTGCCACACCGGCTGCTTGTTTGCAAAGTAATGGCTCTGCAACGGTTACTCCTTCGGGCGGAGCAGTACCTTTTACGTATTCTTGGTCTCCGTCAGGAGGAACAAATGCATCAGCTTCCGGACTTAGTCCCGGAGTATACACCGTAACAATTACCGATGCTACTTCGTGTACCGGTACATCTACTGTATCTGTTACTTCTATTGGTGGAGCAACCGTTACGCCTTCTAGCCAAAATAATATTTCTTGTTTTGGAGGAAGCAACGGCAGCGCAACTTTTACTGCTAGTGGAGGAACAGCGCCCTATACTTACAGCTGGCTGCCTTCAGGTGGAAACAGCGCAACAGCATCCGGATTGTCAGGCGGAACGTACACCATTCAAGTAACAGACGGAAGCGGATGCACGCAATCCGAAACCGTAACCATAACGCAGCCCACAGCCATATCTACTTCAGCAACTTCTACGCAGGCATCGTGCGGAAGTAATAATGGAACGGCAACTGTTTCTGCTTCTGGAGGTACTGGAGCCTACACATATAGCTGGACGCCTTCGGGAGGAAATGCAGCAACTGCAACAGGTTTAGCAGCCGGAAATTATTCTGCCTTAGTTACCGATGCCAATGGATGTACAAAAACTCAAACGGTAACAGTAACGCAACCCTCATCGGTTTCGGCAACTGCATCAAACACACAAACGGGTTGCAACTCAAACACCGGAACAGCAACCGTTGTTGGAAGTGGAGGCGCAACACCTTATACTTATAGTTGGTCGCCAACGGGAGGAAGTGCACCCACCGCAACGGGATTGGCTGCCGGATCTTACACCGCAACAGTAACCGATGCAAGTGGATGTTCTATGTCCGTAGTAACAGTAGTTACTGCACAACCGGGTCCTACAGCAAATGCAGGAGCAAGCGTAAGTATTGTTTCCGGAAATTCTACCACACTGGTTGGCACAGGAGGAGGAACGTATTCGTGGACACCCACCGGAAGTTTAAGCTGTACTACTTGCACAAGTCCGTCTGCATCCCCGGCTATTACAACTACCTACACATTAATTGTTGCCGATGCTAACGGTTGTACCGATACTGCGTTGGTTACTGTTTTTGTGCAGCCTGTTAGTTGCGATAATAAACCTAATGCAGGAAGTTTTTATTTGCCAAACGCATTTTCGCCCAATGATGATGGACAAAATGATGAGTTATGCTTGCTGGGCTGGGATGAATGCCTAAAAGATTTTTCCATAAAAATTTATAACCGATGGGGAGAGGCAGTTTTCTCTTCCGATACAAAAACATTTTGTTGGGATGGCACACACAACGGCAAGCCACTCAACTCCGCATCGTTTGCCTTTTTTGTAAAAGCAGTTTTATACAACGGTGTAAAAAAAGAATTGAAAGGAAGTATTACGTTGGTTAGATAAGGTAGAAAAGTGGAGTAAGTTATAAGGCAAAGGGCAGAAGGGAACGGCCTTCAACTTTTAGTCTTAAACCTGTAATCTTACATCTGCCCTCAGCCATCATACCTTTTCCATTTCTTAGTTTTTAGCTTTTAGTTCCTAATTCCTAATTCCCACTTCCCACTTCCTAATTCCTATTACCTATTAACTTTTTGTTGACTTTCCACATCAGCCAAGAACATCCAGCACCCACAATAGCACCCACAAGCACATCGCTAGGATAATGAACCCCTAGTTCCATTCTGGAATAGCCAACGGCACTAGCCCATAAAAAAGAGGGAGCAATCACATACCATTTAGGATAGCAAAGCGAAACAGATGTTGCCGTAGCAAATGCGGAGGATGTATGTCCCGATGGAAACGAAGGACTACCTGCATCGCTTTTTTTAGTGATGAGTAGTGGATAGGTTATAAAAGGGCGAGGTCGATTAAAAGCATATTTCATTCCAACAGCAATTACGCCAGATGCTAAGAGCCCAGCTCCCATAACGATGGAATTTCTTTTTGACAAACTATCCTTGCAAAAAATGCCATGAATAAAAAAAGCACCCGGCATCGCTAAGCTTACCGGTGTCATGCTTTGTGTAATAACTTTATTTGTATTGTCCCAAGATTTTGAATTGCCGCTGTTGATGGAGTGGAGTAGATCTATATCCAAGTTTTGCGAAAACGAATTAATACATAAAAGCGTGCAGGTAAAAACAATAATTAGTTTATGCATTAATCAAATATCGGAATAAAATGGCAATACTTTTCGAGGGAACTCTGCGGGTTGGATCGGAAAAATAAAGCCTGAAAGGAAAAGCATCTTTGATATGCGTTTATTTTTCCTTTCGCGTTTGTATTATCTTTCGCAGTTCTTCTACATCGGCCTGATCTTTCAGTCGGTTGCTTAACAGCTTATTCACTATTAGATCGTTCAGATGCAGCACAGGAATTTTATTATTTTGTAATTGAAAAAATGCTCTCTGTTCGAATGCTTCATCATATTTAATACCGGCCATTTTGGTAAGGAAATCAATTTTTTCGGGAGGACTTCCGATATGAAAAGCAACTACCTCTGTAAAATCTAATTTGTTTACTTCGTCAATTCCGCTTTTATCTTCTAAATGTTTTTCGAGTACGGCAAGGAAGCGCTCTTTATTTTTATTGTCTGGTTGGAGCCAAATATCCATATTGCCAGTAGTTCTCACATAACCATGGTATATAACCGCATAGCCACCAATAAGTAGAAAATTAACTTTTGCTTCAAGCAGTGCTAAAAGGATGGACTTGTGTTTCTCAATTAAAAAATTCATTAGTGAAAATGTATTTTATCGAACAATATTCCATTTGCTTTTTCAACTTTATCTTTATAAATTTGGGAGAGTAATTGCAAGTGTTCTGCCAACCTTTGTTCGGGGCTTAAGCTGAGCCAATGCCGATAATTATCTTTTTCCATTTCCTCCATCGAAGAAATAGTAACTGTTTTATAAATATTGCTCAGGTGTTGCTCAGCAGGATATTGCGCTTTAGATTCATTGACAGAATCATATTCTTTTTTGTTCTTATTGGGAATTATACAAATATAATGATTCTGATGCAGAATCGTATGACCCCCAAAATACGCGCTAATAAACAAAAACCTCACTCATTAATTACTGTTTAGCGACTATATAAATACATAGTTAATGATGTCGTTCGGCATGGATAAAGCAAAAACTACGATACATCGTAGGATTTTCCGTAAAGAAGTTTTTTTCTGATTTTTTAAAAATAAACTACAAGCTCTTTAACCTGTCGTTTAGCTCTTGCGAGGAAATATTTTCTATTTCTGATTTATCATAAATAGAAAGTAGATAAACAACAAATCCTTTCACGTATACGTGTGTGATAACTCGGGCTCCTCCGCTTTTGCCTTTGCCTTTTGATGCTATAGCTAATCGAATTTTAAAACAATGATGACCAAGAGGAGTTCCTTGTGTAGGAGATTATTTAAGTGAGCTTACTAGTTCTCGGAATTCTTTTTTTTAGAGAAGGATATTTCCTTGAAAGTCTTTTTAATTCTTTCTCAAACTTTTTGGATGATTCTATTTTATAATTCATCCAATAATGCTTCGGCCGATTTTAATTTAATTTTTCCTTGTTTGGCAAGTTTAACTTCTTCCACAGCATCGCTCAAATCTCCAATACCGGAATAAACATCGACCATCACGCAGACTTTTTCCCGACACGACAGCCCAACGTGTTTTAATTTTTTTCCACCGCACAAAAATTTAAAAATTATTGCCATCACACAATTGGCACATTTAAAAGCCACACACCTGTCCTGAGTTTGTCGAAGGAAGCCATCACACGGCCAAAGCTTTTAAAAGAGCCAAATAAGCGAAGCGATTCTTGAATACCAAAAAACCATAGAAACAAATGAAAAATTCTCCCCCGCTTTACCTATATTTACATCAAAATAAATTTTAAAAGGAATGACAAAAAAAACAAATCCCCTATTTCAAACAGTTTTTTTTATTGCTGTTGTGCTCAACCTTTTTTCATGTTCACAAAACAACGAACAGAATTCAAAAACAGAAAAAACAGCAGACTCTTTAATTGCTCCGTAACAAATTGTATTAGCCAGCCTGCCGGATACAAGTAAGCCAAAACAATTTTTTTTAGAAAAAACTTCTCCGGCCAACACAATAAAAATTCCAGCTGTTGGAGGCAGTGGCAATTACAGCATCCAAACAAAAAGCGGAATTAAAATAATTAAACTTGAGGCCCCGACCATTCACTCACTTATTAACTCATCAACTCAACAACCAATTGCAGCCGATGCGCAAGGCGCAGCCTTCTTCACCAATTACACCACCGACAATGGCCTCGCTCTTGACGCTACTGCTTGCGCCATTATGGATAAAACGGGAAATCTATGGTTCGGCACACAAGGCGGAGGCGTTAGCCGGTATGACGGGAACCGAGTTGAGGCAATTGAAAGAGGCG
>CAYZTB010000032.1:0-36116 GCA_964481195.1 uncultured Bacteroidia bacterium
CTAATAGCAGAGAATGTAGCATTAAAAGCACGGGTAAAAGAATTGGAAGAGTTAGTAAAACAACTACAAGTACAAATCAACACATTGCTGACAAAGAAAAACAGCAGCAACAGCAGTATTCCTCCCTCCACAGACCTGACAAGGAAAAATCGTAGTTTGCGAACGCTAAGTGGAAAGAAACCGGGAGGGCAAAGCGGGCATGAAGGGCATACATTAATAATGACAGACACACCGGACGAAACGCATAAGTTGATACCGGATTATTGTAATCAATGTGGAAATGAATTAGCAGAAATAGAAGCACAATTTGAGAGTAAGCGACAAGTAGTAGAGATGCCGCCTATAAAACCACTATACATAGAGTTTCAGAGCTATAGTAAAATCTGCACCTGCGGGCATAAGCAAATAGGAAATTACCCATGCGGTGTAACCAATCACATACAATACGGAGCAAGCATAGAAGCAATTATTGGTTATCAATCCGTCTATCAATACACACCTTTTAAACGACTGCGTGAATTATTCAACCACTGTTTTCATTTACCAATAAGCGAAGGCAGCATAGATAATATCCTGAAACGATTATCTGCAAAAGCGCTACCACTATATCAGGCAATAAAAGGACAAATAGAGATGAGCGAGCAGGTAGGCGGTGATGAAACAGGCGTTAAAATTAATGGCAAAAAAGGATGGTTGTTTACTTTTCAAACCTCCGCTCTTACTTTTCTTTCCGTATCTCTGAGCCGCGGGTTCGACACCATTCAATCCCTGTTCAAAAACGGATTCCCATTTTCAGTATATGTTACTGACTGTTTGGTAGCTCAACTAAAGACCGTTGCAAAGGCGCATCAACTTTGCACTTCTCATTTGCTCCGTGAACTCAATAATTTTATAGATGCGCTTGGCTGTCAGTGGTCCATGGAAATGAAACAACTTTTGCAACAAGCCATTGAACTCAAACCCCAACTTACTTGCGATGATTATTTGCATTAGTGACTTGAATCTACCAAAAAAAACTTAAACCATGAAAAAAATAATGCTAATCGTAAACTTATCTCTTGTATCATTTATTGCAGGAGCACAAATAGAAGTAATTACTGGAGGTAAAGTTGGCATTGGGACAACAGCTCCTAAAAGTAATTTGGATGTAGAGGGTAACGTTGCAATTGGAGCAACCTATTCAGGAACAACAGCTGCTCCCACAAATGGTGTTATAATAGAAGGTAAAGTTGGAATTGGCACTGCAACAGTACCAAAGAACAGTACTGGTTCTGCAATGTTAGCCCTAGAAGGTGTTAATGGTAGCGTTAATGGACCTAATATGCAATTTACTACTGCATCAACCAATCACCCATTACTTCAAATACTTAATTATACACACGATAACATTTCTTTGAACTTTGATGCATATTTCGATGGATCTGTATGGAAAAGCTCTGATGCTGGGTCTAATTTTCAAATATATAAAGCGTCAGATAAACTTTATAATTATTATAAAGCCGCAGTTTCTGCCGGAACCACCATTAGTTAGTGGGGCATAGGAACTGTTTTAACCTCAGCAGGAAGATTTGGTATTGGAACGGCTACTCCTGGTTATACACTTGACATTAACGGTACCGCGAATTGTACTAGTAACACATGGACATCTGATAGTACATTGAAAAAAAATATCCAAGAATTATCCATTGATGCACTGGCAACCATAAACCTGTTACGTCCTGTAACCTTTGAATGGAAAAAAGCTATTGACAATGGAATGACAGGAACCCAAATGGGCTTTCTTGCTCAGGAGCTTGAACAAGTACTTCCATCCATGGTGGTTACAAGAAATGATACAATAGTGCCTTCGCTTATTCTGGATCCCGCTACTTCTGAATTTGTTACAAAAAACGACACTGTAAAGGGTAAAAAATCAGTTAAATATACTGAACTCTTTCCTCTTTTTATAAAAGCAGTGCAGGAACAACAAGTTCTGATAGAAGCGCTTACAACTGAATTAGCAGCTGTAAATGCCAGAATCATTGCACTGGAAGGAAAGTAGTATTACGAATTAGATTTTTCAACACGAAAGCTTAAGCGTATCTTTGGGGTAAGAACCCGTAGATACAGCAAGAAAATTTCTGGTATGAAAAATATTGTCTATACGCTGCGACAAAATAATTACACATGAAGTTTATATTGAGTTTAATGACATTCGTTTATTTATCTTCTAATTGTATTTCACAAACGGTCACATTTCAAAAGACTTATGGCGGAAGCATTGGCGATATGTGTAACTCAATTAAGCAAACTTCAGATGGAGGATATATTATGGCGGGATCTGCTACAATTACCGGATTTGGAAGCCCCGATATTCTAGTTGCACGTTTTGATGCCAATGGTGACTCCCTTTGGTTTAGAAAATATGGAGGAGTAAATGACGAATCTGGAGCTTGTATTGAACAGCTCCCTGATGGTGACTTTATTGTTGCCGGAATTGCTAATGGTTCATATATCTACTTACTAAAATTAGACATGAACGGTGATACGCTATGGACTAAATCTTATGCCGGTGGCAAGGCCAGTTCAATTTCCTTAACTGATGACGGAGGATTTGTAGTAGCCGGAGGCACGGGCACAAATGCTTTTCTTTTAAAAACAGATTCACTTGGTAACTCACAATGGATAAAAGAATATGGAGGTACTTCAAAAGATGAATTTATCGCCCTGAAACCTACTTTGGATGGAGGGTACATTTTAGCAGGATTTACAGGTAGTTACGGTGCCGGTCAGTCTGACGGGTATTTGGTGAAAACTGATTCTTCAGGCAATATGTTATGGTCAAAAACATATGGTGGATCAAGCGTAGATTTTTTTCAAGGTGCAATAGAAACCAGTGATCGAGGTTTTTTAATAACTGGATCAACAAGTAATTTTGGGGCAGGGCTTAATCAATTCGTTTACGTAATTCGAACTGATTCCATTGGAGATACTCTTTGGACCAAAACGTATTCTTATCATGTTAGTCATTCAATCAAAGTAATACAAACTGTTGATGGCGGATTCCTCATAGTTGGAGATGGTGGAAATAATATTGTTAATGCATTTTTATTAAAAATTGATTTAAATGGGAATGTCCAATGGTCAAACATGTATGGAGGAAATACAGGTACCTATGGATATGCAATCGATCTAACTTCTGATGGTGGATTTATAATGGGTGGTACATCTGCAAACTCTGCTAATTACGCAGATGTGTATCTTGTTAAGACTGACTCGCTTGGTATTAGTGGATGTAAGGAAACTGCGGCAACCGTAGTAACAGGAAACACCAGTACTATTATATATAATTCGCCAACGATTACTATCTCCAGCCCCATTGCATTGACTTCATATATTGTCACTACAAGCAATCCTACTTATTCAATGAATGTACTATGCAGTACAGCGGAAGTTGTCAATTACAATAACAACGACTTTTCTTTTTCAGTATTTCCTAACCCAAGTAATGGAAATTTTACAATTAACACAAACCTAGTTTCTTTTGAGGCTGCAAACATTCAATTTTATAACTTGATAGGAGAATTAATTCATACAAGCTCATTTCGAACAGGTCATGCTTCTGATTTTAATCTGGGACAGCTCGATGAAGGTATTTATATTGCTTCTATAAATATTGAACAGAAAATATATTTTTCTAAAATTATAATACATAAATAGCCACGTTCAGCATACAGAAAACTATTCTATTAATTAGTATTCAACTAATTTCTCTTGTTGCAATTTGTCAAAACGTAACAGACGTTCTGGTAATTTCTCCCTCGGCTTCTGTAACTGCATCCGAAAACTCTGTATTTATTAGTCCAGAAGATAATGACAACGTACTTAATTCTAATAATCGAATATTAAAAAATAACTATTCGCGTGTTGATGCCAATACAAGCACAAATGCAGGTTCCAGTTGGACAGACCGAGATACATTAAGAGATTTTACTACTGTTGATCCAGCAGTGGTCATTGACAGAGATGAATATTTTTATGTGTCCTTTGTTACTTCTTCTCAATTGCAAATTGCAAAATCTACAGACGATGGAGCAAATTGGTCGTATACTACAATTAATTCTGATAGTCCAGATAAACCGCACCTCTGGATTGACAATAAGGCTTTAAAAGCGAATAATGCTACTAATGACGATCAAGGCCAAATGTATGCTGCCTACCGAAAATCAAGCAATAATGAAATAAAGGCTACCTATTTTAATGGTAGTTCTTGGTCAACAGCAACAGTAATTAGTACAGGATTAACAGCGGATTGGCACCAAGGTGTTAACATTCAGACTGGTCCAGATCCTATTACTCTCTCTCAAATGAATGTTTATGCCTGTTGGGGGTTGCATGATAACGGAGCAGGTCAAGAGAAAGATGGATTTGCAATTGGGTTTAATAAATCAACTGACGGAGGAGCTACCTGGGGAACAGCTGCAAAAATCGCAGACAACATTAGCGGCTTACCTGCTTTTCATGCACTTGGTTCCACCTACAAAACAATGCACGTTAATGGATTCCCATCTATGACAGTAAATCCTCAAAATGGTTATATTTTTATTGTTTGGACTAACTATGGCGATGGTACTTCGTGTAGTTTTCCTACTGATTGTGATATAGATCCAAATATATATATGATAAAATCAGAAGATGGTGGTTCTAGTTGGACAACTGCTAGTTCAGCAATAAAGGTAAATACAGATGATAGCGGTAATGATCAATGGTTTCCTTGGATAGCATGTGACGAAGCTTCTGGTGCCTTAGTATGTGTATACTATGATTCGCGATTGGATAACGATGAAGTCAATACGTATGTTTCAATTTCTTACGATCAAGGTGATACTTGGACTGACACTAAAATAAGTGATGAATCTTGGACTGGCGTTCCACCGACTAATTATGGTTCATACGCTGGTGATTATATTGGGATTGATGTGCATCATAATAAGGCGATTCCAGTTTGGTCAGATAGACGAACAACGACTCCGTATAGCGGCACATTATTAGCTTTTACTAACCCATTTGAAGTACCTTGTCCAGGAGATATGAATCTAACATATGGAGATTATAATATCACTGATGAGACAAGTACTTTTACCTATGATGCTGCCTACTCAGTACAAGAAGACCTTAATGTGGCAGGTGGTAGTAGTACTTATAATATTTATAGCGGAGCTAAAGTCCATATGAGGGCAGGAGTTTCCGTTACTCTTGATGTAGGTTTTAAATGTGAAGCAGGCGGACTTCTCACTGTAACAACGGCAGATATTGGCGACCCTGATCCTGTATGTTCAGATTTAAGTCAACGCATGAATAACGAATCTACGGAAGATGATACAAAAGCTTATTCGCCATTTACAGTATCTAATTCGAGATTCCCAGTGCGCACTTTCCCAAATCCTACAACTAATAGAAAGATAAATACATATGTTCCAATAATTACACCTGATGATACTGATGTCAATAATCCAACACCTGTAATTATTACCATTTTTAATTCTATAGGAGATGTTGTATATAAGGAAAGAGCAAAAGATTGGATGAATGAGTTAGATCTTTCAGCTCAAAAGCCAGGCCTTTATTTGATAAACGTAACTAAGGGTAATAAAGTATATAATGGGAAGATTATTTTGAAATAACCTATTAGGTAATGCTATTTTATAAGCAATAGCAATTTTAAAATGAAAAATTTAAGAATAAATAAAGACACCACTAGAAATTTAAACGGGTGTCAAGTAGCAAACAATACAGATTATCATTATTACGTTATAGAATCATGGTCCTAGAGGGGAAAGAATAAAAACAGTTTTTCAATGTAAAAGCTTAAACGTATCTTTGGGGCAAGAACCCGTAGATAGCAAGCAAATTTCTGGTATGAAAAATAGTGTCTGTACGCTGCGACAAACAAATTATATATGAAGTTTATATTGAATTTAATGGCATTGATTTTTTTATCTTCTAATTGCACTTCGCAAACGGTTACTTTTCAAAAGACCTTTGGAGGAGCTGATCCAGAAACTAGTTATTCTGTCCAGCAAATTTCTGATGGTGGATATGTATTAGTAGGTGCGACAAAAAGTTTCGGAACATCTTTAGATGCGTATATCATCAGATTAGATTCTAATGGTGATACTTTATGGACGAGAATTTTTGGAGGGACAGCTTCAGAGGGTGGGAAATCTGTTCAACAAACTTCAGATGGCGGATTCGTCATCTGCGGAACCACACAGAGTTTTGGAGCAGGAGGTAATGATGTTTATCTAACTAAGATTGATTCAACAGGAAGTATATTATGGTTTAAAACTTTTGGAGGAACTAGAGGGGATTTTGGTGAAACAGTCAAGAAAACTAGTGATGGAGGTTTTATTATTAATGGGTCAACCGACAGTTTTGGTCCTGGAGGAAGTGATGTTTATGTAATTAAAACTGATTCTAGCGGAGATACACTATGGACAAAAACATATGGTGGGTCTGATAATGATTATGGAAATTCTATTCAGCAAGCTGGCGATGGTGGGTTTATAATTATGGGCACTACTCATAGTTTTGGAACCGGAATTAGTGACTTGTATTTAACTAAAACAGATTCAAGTGGAAATGCAAAGTGGTCTAAAACATTCGGAGGTACATATTGGGATGAAGGGTTCTCTGTTGAACAAACAAATGATGAAGGATATATACTTTTGGGTCACACTTTAAGCTTTGGCAACTCTTCTGGTACTTATTTGTTAAAAGTTGATACTATAGGGAATTTAATGTGGTCAAAAACCTATAACGATACAGCTAGTGGATATTACGGTTTTGCGATGAGAGAAACCACTGATTTTGGATACATAATTACGGGAAAAACAAGTTCAGGCGGGGATGCTTATTTATTGAAGGTTGACAACGGAGGTGATGTTCAGTGGGCAAAAAGCTATGGGACTGCTACGGAAAGTAATTATGTTCAACAAACATCTGATGCAGGATTCGTAATTACAGGTTTTATGGCTGTAGCAGGCAATTTTTCCGATGTGTATTTAGTTAAAACAGATTCTTCTGGAAATAGTAATTGTAATGATTTAGTTTTATCGACAATTCAAAATAGCCCTCCAACTTTGTCAACTGTAGCAACAACTATAGCAAGTAGTACAACTACTCAAGTTTCTTCTCCTTCTCTATTTGCAGTTAGCCTTGCAACTATTACTAAAACACTATGCTCTACAGCTTCAAGTGAGCAGAATGCAACTAATGATTTACTATTTACTATTTATCCAAATCCTTCAAGCGGAAATATTTCAATTAAAGCCCCACAATTTAATATTGCTAGCATAACTGTATATAATATTCTAGGAGAAGAAATTTACAAAAAAGCACAAAACGATAATTCCAAAATAGAAAATTACAATTTCTCTTCTTTTTCTGGAGGTGTATATTTTATACTAGTGAATGACGGACATGGAAAAGAATCAACTAATAAATTATTTATACAGAAATAAAATTCTAATACTTTATACACATGATAAAAAAAAGCATCTTTCTAGCAGCCTTATCAATATTCTGTATTAATTCATTTGCTCAGGATGAAACCGATGTGCTTATTTTTAGTTCTAGTTCTTACACAGAATCTGAAAATTCAGTATTTATTAGCCCCCTCAATAATACAGATGTACTAAATTCTAATAATAAAATTAGTAACGATTTTTCTACACTTCAGGAAGTAGATGCTTTTACTAGTACTACTACTGGGAGCACAGGCTCATGGTCAGATCGAAACCCAGCAAACGTAAATGCCAATTTTGATCCTGCTGTAGTTATTGATAGAGATGAAGATTATCATCTTGTTTTTATAGAAGATACACCGGGACACATTGTTATTGCTACTTCTACTGATAAGGGTGCTACTTGGCCAGGAACTAATACTGATATTTCTTCAGAAGATGGAGATAAGCCTCATTTATGGGTAGATAACAAAAAGTATATTAACGGTGATGCATCATCAAATAGTTATAAAGGCAATTTATATGCAGCTTATAGGCCTGATAGCCCTATCACTAAGATGAAATTCACAATGAGGACAGCGGGTACGTCCACTTGGACAACACCAGCTGACATACATACTGGGCTTACAGGAGCTACTAATCACTTAGGAGTAAATATTCAAACAGGCACAGAAGGTGAAGTGTATGCTTGCTGGACAATGCATAAAAATAATGAAGGATCTCAACCAGTAAAACCATTTGCAATTGCATTTAACAGGTCTGTAGACGGGGGAGCAACTTGGGGGGATGGTCATTCTGGAAATGCATGGAAAACGTACACATACAATATCAGTGGGTATGGTATGAAATCTGCTCCAGGTTTGACAACACCTAAAACTATGAATGCTAATACCTTTCCAAGCATGACTGTGAACCAACAAAATGGCTACATATTTATAGTTTGGACAAATTTTTCTGATAATTGTGTCAATTCAACATTTCCATCAGAGTGTCTGGATGACCCTGATGTTTATGTGATGCGTTCAGAGAACAATGGGGATGATTGGTCTGCTCCAGTTAAAGTAAATCAAGATGATATTACCGATGATGATCAATGGTTTCCTTGGATTGCCTGTGATGAAGCTTCTGGTGTATTAGTTTGCACATACTACGATTCAAGGTCTGACAATGCTAAGGCAAACACCTATGTCTCTATATCTTATGATCAAGGCGACACATGGACAGACACAAAAATAAGCGATACATATTGGGATGCGATTCCCACTTATACAACTTTTAATACATATGCTGGAGATTATATTGGAGTGGACGTTTATCATAACAAAGCCGTTCCTGTTTGGTCTGATGATCGCGGATCAACAAACCTTCTCGCGTATGCGAATCCATTTGATGTTCCTTGTCCAGAAGATATGAATCTAACATATGGAGATTATAATATCACTGATGAGACAAGTACTTTTACCTATGATGCTGCCTACTCAGTACAAGAAGACCTTAATGTGGCAGGTGGTAGTAGTACTTATAATATTTATAGCGGAGCTAAAGTCCATATGAGGGCAGGAGTTTCCGTTACTCTTGATGTAGGTTTTAAATGTGAAGCAGGCGGACTTCTCACTGTAACAACGGCAGATATTGGCGACCCTGATCCTGTATGTTCAGATTTAAGTCAACGCATGAATAACGAATCTACGGAAGATGATACAAAAGCTTATTCGCCATTTACAGTATCTAATTCGAGATTCCCAGTGCGCACTTTCCCAAATCCTACAACTAATAGAAAGATAAATACATATGTTCCAATAATTACACCTGATGATACTGATGTCAACAATCCTGTTCCTGTAGTTATTACCATTTTTAATAATATCGGAGAAATTGTATATCAGGAACGTGCAAATGATTGGATGAATGAATTAGACCTTTCAAGCCAAAAACCAGGGCTATATCTGATTAATGTTACTAAGGGAGATAAAGTTTATAATGGGAAGATTATTTTGCAATAATCTAAATAAATTTCATTCGTATATTTTTTTTCAAAAATCAACTATTTTTAGAATGTCTATAACCAAATAGTTCGATAAATCGACCCTTCGTTTCTACCAACATAGCCTCTGAGATTCAATACCTTCAGGCGGTGGCTTTTTTTACTTCAGCTACTAAGAAAAACTCCAGGTGAAACATAGGTGAAACTTTTTTGGTTTAGAGAAAATTCTTGCTAAAGTTTAGAAACTTATTCGGTAACCTGTCGCGCCCAATGATTGTTATCTCGCTACTAAAGAGTAGGGTTGGTTCAATTCCTGAGCTACATGAATATTTATTGCAGCCCTAAGAGGAATCGAACCTATGAATTTGCGTTGGGGTCGTAGCTCAAAGGTTAGTCTGTCTGACCAGGCGTACTTCATGCTTCAAATCACCTGATAACTAGCCATTTAGAATGTGTCTGTCATTGCTTAACTAGATCAGAAATCTTGCTGGGTAAAACATCCAAATCTCCATCGTTGTCATAATCAACCCATGAACTTCCTGTCACTTCTGCTGCTGTGACGATGTCAAGAGTAGTGTTCTTGGTGAAGATCTGAGCAACACTAATGTTACAACAGATAATAAGTATTGTTATTAGACTTAAATTATTCTTCAAGGATTTGATTTATAGTGCAATATAGTTCGATTCCAGTAGAGCCCATAAGGGCAAGGGCGAATTCGGCAATAAAAATACTAAGTCTAATTTACTACCACAACATTTAAAAATCTAAAGAGAAAGACCAGTAGAAAACTCGAGGTTGTATTTTTCCATCTTCCCATCCGCGAGCCCAGTCCAGACGCATAAAATATCCTAACAACCTGCTGCGTATTCCCCAGCCGTAGCCACCAACAATAGGTTCTCTGCGAGTTTCAATTACAACGGTTACAGGACTTGGAGGTCCGCCAATAACTTGGGTGTTTAGTGAGTTGCTGTCATCGTAAGGAGATTTGCCTGTCCATGCAGTTCCTATATCTCCAAACCCTACTACTTGGAAGTTATTTAGGAAATCAGATTTTAATGGACGATTCATTAAATATCGGAAGATAGGAAGGCGTAATTCTGTATTGTAAAGTGCAAAGCTGTTTCCATTTCTAATATTTTGTATGAATCCTCTCATGGGAGTTGCTAACGTTTGGTAGGCATAATTTTGATTCAAGTCAATGGGTGTGTTGTAATTGAATTCTGGGCTAAACCAATTATCAACTCCGCCCATGTAGTAAATTAATTTTTTCCTTCCAAAGGAAGTACTTGCTGCTAAACGGTTCGCCCAAATAAAATCGCGATGTATTTTAGTGTAGTGGCGAATGTCTGTGCCCAGCACAACAATGTCTGTTTCTTTTTTATTTAGCTGACGTATATATTCCGAAAATACTTTTAGTCGAGTGCCGTGGTATAGGTTTAAGCCTCGCTTACGGGTATTGTCAAAGACAAATTCAAGCTTACTGCCGCCCCAGTAATCAAATTCATTAGGTCGCGCAAGGGTAGGAGTGTCGTACGCATAAAAGGAAGTCCGGTCTTGCCTAGCATCAATGGTTCCTTTTATACATGCTGTTTCGGAGAAGGGCCATTTTACAACGTGCCTTGCCATGTGCGATTGTACTTTGAAGAATGGCGCGTAATCCAATGCTTGTCGGTGCAAAATTATTTGTCTATCCAATCGCTTGATGCGATTTTCATAGCTCATGTAGTACTCGTTACTTTTTAAGTTTGAAGAAATACGAACTCCACCTGTTATTTTGTAATCGTCAAACACATCGCTTAATCCTAGCTTAAAAAATCCGGTGAAGCCCGGGCTTAAGAAAATAGGACCCGGACCAGAAAATTTTTGATACGAGGCGTTTAAGAATGAATTATCAATTTGAGTAATTACATAATCGGTGGTAAAGAACACAAAATAATTTCTTTGCTGAGGAAATTGAAAACCTTTTACTTCCACTTTTGCGGTAGAGGTATCGGGTGCAGAGTTTTTCTCAGGTACGACAGTTATTTTTTTAATTTGTTCTTTAGGCTCGTTCTCAAAAACATAATTATTGATATCTATCGAATTACTATCTCTAGGCGTTTCTTTTACCTCTTCGGATTTATATACTTCAATGGTTTCAACAATTTTGGCATCACTTTCTTTTTCTTTTTCCTTCAGTTTTTCCTTGCTTACTTCTTTTAAGGCAAGTTTTTTATAGGGCGTGTTTGTGAGTGTTATGGAGGGTATGGAATTAACATCGGTCAGCACGTGGGAAAATAATCGGAATTTTTTCTCTGAAAAAAGAACCTCTGTTATTTTTTTGGATTTTAAATTTATATCCTGCTCTAAAATGTTGCTGCTATAATTGGTGATAGGAAACGAGCGAGTGAAATATCGATAATGCTCGGCAGTATCCACGTATGCTATGGCACTATCCAACACACCCAAATAGCGATTGCGAATGCCATTCTCATCGCTTAAGTAACACAGATGGTTTTCATCGTATTGAAACGGATAGGACTCACTTATATCGGGCGTGTTGGTTACTTTTCTTAGGACAGGATTTCTTGCTTTGTAGTTGTAAATGAATAAATCTTTATGCTCCATCGGTTGCAAGCGAGCTTCCAGATTTACAGGGTAGGCGCTGAAAAAACGAATGGTGTCGTTGGGTCTGTTAGAAGCAAAAATTATTTGAGAAGAATTGTTTATGAACCTAGGATTTAAATCATCGTAAATATCTTTAGTGATGGGATCTGCATTTCCTGCACCAGGCGTATAAAGGAATATATCGCTTTGTCCGTTTTGTACTGCCGACATCACCATTTTTTTGCCATCGTCAGAATAGGAGAAGTCTGCTATTTTTTCAAAGTTGAAGATTTTTAGCTTTTCTAATTTTTTAGTTGATAGGGTGTAGTACGATAAAAGTAATTCACCTTTTCGCTCTGTAATAATGGAAATTATTTCACCAGAAGGATGCCAATTAATTAATGGGTATGAATAATCAACCGGGCGATCCAGCTTTTGCTCCCGCTTCATGATGCGTTTAGCTTTTTGCCTTTTATAATCATACAGCCACACCTTATATTGACCAGATTCATTGGTGGTGTATACTGCGTAGTTCCCATCGGGACTAGTTTTGTATCGCTGGTAAACTCTAGTGACTTTTGGTTTTCTTAATAACGATTTTTCGGGTATTGTGCTCGTGCTATCCGCAGTAGTATAGCGTGTGTAATAATAATTCATCCACTCGCTGGTCATATTTTTCATGGATACGCCAAGTACAAATAGAAAAGAGCTTTCAATATTCCGAGTCACCTTGGTCATATACAGGATGTTGGAAATGACCGAGACGCCATAAGTTTCCGCAATGTAATTCCAGATGGAGTGCCCTGCATAAAGTGCATCTATGCCTTCCATGCCGTTAAACTTTTTGTATTTGCCTGCAAGAATTCCGTCTTTAACTCTGGAATCAATATCACTATCCCAATCATTGGCGATGTAAGAAACAAGCCCTTTAATATACCAATTAGGAAGTGTAAGTAAGGTTGAATTTTTAACCACATCGCGGATGCTGCCACCATACATCATTTGATTGATGAGTACTTCGGCAACTACTTCTCTGATTTGCTTGTTGAATTTGGCATGATCGCCATCAAAATAAAGCGGAACCTTTGAGCCAACAATTTTGGTAACACCGCCTACGTTGTAGGGTTCTTCGTATTCTAAGCCAATATTACTTTGTCTGAAATCACTCTGTTTGTTGTAAACGATAAACTCAATTTTATCATCTAAGTTATAGTCAAGCAATCGCTCAATTTTTTCAATACTTTTTTTGGCCTCTTGAGCGGTGTACATGGCAAGCTCTTTGCCGCCCATGTAAAAGTATACGTTGTACTTTTCAAACTTATACCATTGCCACAATCGAGGCTGGTCATATTGAACTCTATTTTTGCCAAACTCTTGCTGTGAGCCACTGTAAAACTGGGCATTCAGAATTAATGCAAACAGAAAAAGGGTTAATGTTACTACAGGTTTTTTCATGACTTGGACAGGGAACCAAATTTACATAATTATAGGGAATAAATGCTTGCTCAATGACACTCTTTCTATTAATAAAATTATTTTATTTAGGTTATCTTAAAAGGTGCTCTGTTTTGCCAATCAATTGTAGTTGGGAGTATCAAATACCATGCTCTGATTCCTAATAATGGATGCATATATCTGTTGCAAAATAGGCAACGCTTTACTATTTTCGGGTAAGAAATTGCAACTATAAAAATTCTTTTCAAAACATTAAACAATATATAATATGAAAAAATTTCAACTATTTATTGCTGCTGTAGGGCTTACGCTTTCTTTATCTGCTATAAATGTGCAGGCGCAATGCCCCATTGTACCCTTTGCGGTTGTAGAGCTTTTTACGTCTCAGGGTTGTAGCTATTGCCCGGCAGCAGATGTTGCTCTTAATACAGTTATTGCAGCAGAAAAAACAAGTGGACGAAATGTGATATGCATTGCAGAGCACGTTACCTATTGGAATAGTCAGTGGTTTGATCCATTTAGCGATGCGCAGTTTTCGCCTCGCCAAACAGTTTATTGTCAGTATATGGGAGTGCAGAAAGGTACGCCAGAAGCATTTGTGAATGGCAAAATGGTTATTACCCCATCGCCAACGGTCTCTTCAATAAATTCAGCAATAAATACACAGATTGCAAAAGCTGCTACGGCAGGAGTTTGTTTAACCTTACAGTCGGGCGCTAATGACCCGGCACTTAACGTATCCTATGATTTATCAGGTGCATATGCAGGAAATAATTTAATAGTTTGCTTGGTCGAAGACAATTTGGTAAGTAAGCCAAACAATGGCGAAAATGCTGGAGCTACTTTAAATGAAAGCGGTGTGTCCCGCGTTTTTAAGGTTACGTCAATAAGTAACGCAACAGGAACAGTATCCATCACCCCACCTGCAAACTGCGTTCGAGCAAATTCTCAACTAGTAGCTTACGTTCAAAATCCAACCACCATGGCAATTTACGGTGCTACCAGAGGAGTAGATTTAGGAACTGCAACAACTGGCATGCAAGAAACAGCAGACCTATCAGGTATTAATATTTATCCAAACCCGGCAACATCTTTTGTAACCGTTGCAGGAAAATCAAATGCAAATGTTCGCTATTCCATTTCTAACGTTTTGGGCGAAGAAATCAAGTCTGGCATTATCGCTTCCAATAGTACAGATTTTAATGAACGTATTTCAGTAGTAGATCTTTCTAATGGAATGTATTTCTTGAAGGTGCTACATGGAGATACTTCTATTACTAAAATGTTGAATAAGCAATAGGGAGCATTACTTATCTGGAAAAACACTTTCTGAAGTATCCGGCATAAAGATTTTTTAGGTTTAAAAATTACAATACATTTGCTATTGCAATTTTTATCCTATGAAAAAACAACTCCTCTCTTTAGTTTTCATTGCGCTCTTTGCAGGGCAATCGCTTTTTGGGCAAACAGGATTTCCTACTAACGGTGCTCCAGATAAGCGTCATACCGTATATGCGTTTGTGAATGCTAAGCTTCACATCGATTATCAAACTACGATAGAAAATGCAACTCTTATTATAAAGGATGGTTTAATTGTGGATGCAGGAGAAAAAATTGATGCACCTAAAGGAGCAGTAGTATTTGACCTAAAAGGAAAGAGCATTTACCCTTCATTAATAGATATCTATACCAATTACGGTATTGCCGATGTAAAGCGTAGTCCTTCCAACCGAAGAGGTCCGCAAATGGAAAGCAACACCAAAGGTGCTTATGGCTGGAATCAGGCAATAAAACCGGAGACAGATGCATCTAAACTTTTTGCTAATGACTCTAAAAAAGCAGAGGAGCTGCGCAAATTGGGTTTTGGTTCGGTTTTAACTTTTCAAAACGATGGATTAGCACGTGGATCAGCCGTATTTGTTGCGCTTGGAGATAAGAGTGAAAATGAAACTATCTTGAAAGACAATGCTGCTGCTATGTATTCTTTTGACAAAGGAAGCAGCACTCAAAATTATCCTTCTTCCCTTATGGGTAGCATCGCGTTGTTACGTCAAACTTATTACGATGCACAGTGGTATGCAAAGCAAAATGCGTCTAACAAAGAATTGAATATTTCTTTAACAGCCTGGAGTCAGTTGCAGTCGCTCCCCCAAATTTTTGAAGTAAGCGACAAGCTATCCGCACTTAGAGCAGATAAAATGGGCGATGAATTTAAAATGCAATATATCATAAAGGGTAGTGGCGATGAATATCAGCGCATGGATGATATTAAAGCTACGAATGCAAGATTTATTTTACCCGTTAACTTTCCTTCTCCCTATGATGTGGAAGACCCTTATGATGCTGCCATGGTTTCGCTTAGCGAAATGAAAAATTGGGAAATGGCGCCCATGAATCCTTCGGCTTTTGAGAAAAAATATATTCCATTTGCATTTACTACAAGTGATTTAAAAGACAAAAAAGTATTTTGGAAAAACATCAGATCAGCTATTGAGTACGGGCTTTCAGAAAAGCAAGCCTTAAAAGCACTTACGCAAACTCCGGCAGAAATGCTAAGCATGCAAACTAAAATTGGTGCTTTGAGAAAAGGCATGATTGCGAATTTTATCATTACATCGGGAAATATTTTTGATGAAAACACCACCCTCTATGAAAATTGGGTGCAGGGCGATCAGTTTGTTTTGCGCGATATGCAATCCTTGGATGTTAGAGGAAATTATCAATTAACCTTAGAGAGTGACAACACAGGAGTGCCGGAAGAATTACATGCTTCTTACAAAAACAAATCTAATACTTTAAAAATTTCGGGCGAAATAGAAAAGTTGAAAGCAGAAGTTGTTGGTGATGATTCTTCTAAAACAGCTACCAAATTTTCGTTAGACGGGAAGTTGATAACGTTAACTTTTATTCAGAAAGGCGACAGCGGCAGTACTCGCTTAAGTGGAAGTGTTATCAAAGACAATCCACTTACACTTCAAGGGAAAGGACAATTACCTTTTGGCTCTTGGATAAAATGGACAGCCACGTACCAGTCACCCATTACTGAAAAAGCAGATTCTGCATCATTAGCAAAAAAGAAAAAGAATTCTAAAATATATCCTACGCTAGATGATGTTACGTACCCATTTTCTGCATACGGACAAAAGTTAAAAGACTCCACCATGTTAGAAAAATGGTGGAATCGTTGGGATGCAGTAATTATTAAGAACGCTACCGTATGGACTAACGAAGCAGAGGGTGTTTTAAAGAATAAGGATGTAATGATTACCGAAGGGAAAATTGTCCGAATTGGCGATAACCTATCAACACCTAAAACAGTAAAAGCAAAAATTATTGACGGAACCGGCAAGCATCTTACTCCCGGAATTATTGACGAACACTCACACATTGCAATTAGTGGTGGGGCAAATGAAGGTGCTCAGGCATCGAGCGCAGAAGTTCGTATTGGAGATGTGATCGATTGCGAGGACATAAACATTTACAGAAACTTAGCTGGAGGAGTAGTAGCAGCACAGCTTTTACACGGTTCTGCAAACCCTATTGGCGGACAATCAGGAGTGGTGAAATTACGCTGGGGAAAATCTCCGGAGGAAATGAAAATTAAAGGTGCCGATGGATTCATTAAATTTGCGCTGGGAGAAAATGTGAAACAAAGTAATTGGGGAGATAATAACACCGTGCGTTTTCCGCAAACTAGAATGGGCGTGGAGCAAGTGTATTACGATCATTTTATAAGAGCTAAAGAATACAAAGCTAGTCAGAGCATGCCAAGTTTTAGAAGAGACATTGAGCTGGATGCACTGGCAGAAATTTTAGACAAGAAAAGATTTATCACCTGTCACTCTTATGTGCAGAGCGAAATAAATATGCTCATGCACGTAGGAGATTCCATGGGCTTCAGAGTAAATACGTTTACGCATATTTTGGAAGGGTATAAAGTGGCAGATAAAATGAAAAGCCACGGTGCTGGAGCTTCTTCTTTTTCTGACTGGTGGGCATATAAGATGGAAGTGAAGGAAGCCATCCCTTACAATGGTGCTATCCTGCATAAAATGGGCGTGCTAACTGCTTTTAATTCTGATGATGCGGAGATGAGTAGAAGACTAAATCAGGAAGCAGCAAAAGCTATCAAGTACGGTGGATTATCTGAAGAAGAAGCATTAAAATTTGTTACGCTTAATCCTGCCAAGCTTATGCATTTGGATAATACCATGGGCAGTATTAAAGTAGGTAAGAGTGCAGATTTAGTATTGTGGACAGACAATCCACTTTCGATTTATGCAAAAGCAGACAAAACTATTATTGACGGACAAATATATTTTGACCTTGAAACAGATTTAAAACTTCGTGTAGAAATTGAAAAGGAACGCTCCCGCATTATTAACTTAATGATACTAGCAAAGAAAGGTGGAGCCAACACACAAAAGCCTGAGAAAAAAGAAAAGCATGAATATGCTTGTCATGATGTTTGGGAGTAAAGCGGGACAAGGTTGTGACTTAATTTGTCTTCTTTAAAAACTTAGTCAGCAGCACAATTAAATTCCCATTAACACATTCAGTTACGGGGCTATCCTTCTTGATAGTACGGTACCTATTTTAAAGAATCAGAAGCATCGCATAGCTCGCATTTAGAGCTGCTGCGTTTCTGTAATTCGGTTTCAAGTGGTCATATGAATACTATCTAAAAATAATAACTCTTCTATTTACGCTTCCAGAATTAGTAACGATTTCTACATTGTAAACTCCTTCGGTAAGTGTGTTTGCATCAATGATGTATTTGTGTTGCATTAGCCCTCCATAATAATTTGGAGTTGTTTTTATTTCTCTAACACGTTCGCCCAAGGTATTTAATAAATAAATTTCCATTGGCGATTCCAAGGTAGTATTGAATTCCAACGTAAAGCTTCCAATAGCAGGATTAGGATAAATGTTTACGTTTTGAATTGGATCGGATACAGATGCAACACTTAATGGATTTACAATTACCAAAATACTTACGCTGTTAGTACATCCATAAGCATTGGTGCCACTTACTGTGTATGTAGTGGTTACGGTAGGAGATGCAGCCACGGTATTTCCTGTAGAATTATTTAATCCAAAAACAGGAGACCATACATAGGTTATTGCGTTGTACGCTGTTAGGTTTGTTGCGCTGCCCTGAACAATAGTAGTTGTATATGTATTAGTAGTAACAAGTGGAGTAGGGTTAATGCTAAGTACAACCGTATCAGCTAAAGATTTTCCACAACCCGAAGAGAAATCTGTTACATAATAAGTATATGTTCCAACGCTAGTCAGTCCGGTGTTAAATGTATTTCCTGTTCCAACTACATTGATGAGTGTAGCATCGCTGTGCCATTGTGGATTTGTTCCGGTGCAAGTAAGAGTGGGAGTAGCACCATAACAAATTGTATTGTTAGCGGCAACTGGAGTTACAGGAGGTGCGCTAATTGTTAACATTGCCGAATCAGCAGAGCTACTTACACATCCTATTAAACTATCAGTTAAATAATACGTGTAAACACCAACAGTAGTTTGTCCGGTATTAAATGTATTGCCAGTGAAAACAAGAGTTGTTAAATTTGAATTGCTATACCATTTTATATTTGTACCTGTAGAAGTAAGCGGTGGAATAGGATTTCCTAAACAAACGGCTACGTTATTTGCAACTGGTACCGGAGGCGAAAGCATAATACTAAGCGTTGATGTATCGGTAACGCTTTCACATCCTGTACTTACATCTTGCTGAGTAACATAATATGTGTAAGTGCCGGGAGCAGTTTGTCCGGTTGCAAAAGAATTTCCTGTAAATACCAGAATGTTTGAAGCATTGTACCACTGAGCATTTGTTCCTGTAGTAGTTAAATTAGGAATTGTTGCTGCAGAACAGACAACCGTATCAAGCGCAAGAGGTTTGTTTGGTAACGCATGAATGGTAAGCAAAATAGTATCGCGTAAACTTTCACAACCATTAATCGAATTTGTTTGAGTAACGTAATAGGTGTAAGTGCCTACTGCGGTTTGTCCGGTAGCAAATGTATCGTTGGTAGAAACCACAACCAAAGCTGAGTTGTACCATTGGATATTTGTTCCGGCAGTTATTAATGCAGGAGTAGTGTTTCCAAAACAACTTGCTGTGTCATTCACACTTAATGAAGCAGGCAATGAATTTATTTTTAGCATCACCTGTGCTGCAGGACCTTCCGGACAACCAGGTGTGCTATCAGTTAAAAAATACGTGTATGAACCTACTGCTGTTAAGCCTGTATTAAACGGATTGCCGGTGAATGACAAATTTGTTAATCCAGCATCGCTATACCAATTAATAATAGTTCCGGAGCTTGCAATTAAATTAGGAATTACAGAACCAAAACATGCGCTGTTGTTTTGCGCTATTGGCGCTACAGTTGGTTGTGAGCTAATTACTAAATAAACAGTATCCACAGGACTAGAACAAGTGGTTACGGTATTTGTTTGACTTACATAGTAGGTGTAAGTGCCAACAGCAGTTTGTCCGGTGTTATACGAGTTCCCACTAAATACAAGATTCATTCCATTGTCAAACCATTGTATACCTGTTCCTGTTGCAACAAGTGGTGGTATAGGGTTTCCGGCACAAACCGCTACATCCGGTGCTACAGGTGGTGCGATAGAATTTATTGTTAGTACAACGGTATCTTTTAAGCTCTCGCAAGTAGTTACCGTGTTTGTTTGTGTTGGAAAAAAAGTATAGCTGCCAGGCGCAGTTACTCCAGTAGCATACGGGCTACCAGTTCCAACTAAATTTCCTAAGGAGTTATACCACTGAATATTTGTACCGCTTGCTGTTAAATCAGGAATTGTATTTCCATAGCAAATAGAAACATCAGCACCTGCATTTGGTTTAACGGGAAGTGCATTAATTGTAAGTGTGATGGTGGTAGAAAGACTTGTACATCCATTTACGGTTTGTGAAGCAGAGTACGTGTAAGAGCCCACCGCAGTTTGTCCATGTGTAAACGGACTACCACTGCCAACTAAATTTAACAAGTTATCATACCACTGAATATTTGTACCACTTGCTGTTAAATCAGGAATTGTATTTCCAATACACCCATTCTGATTTGAAGCAGTTGGAGCAGCAGGAATAGTATTTACTATTACAGATGTTGTTCCAACAGGGCCTGTACAGCCAAGTGAACTAGCAGTTACAGAATACGTTCCCGCGTTTATAGTTCCTGCAGAAGCAATGGTAGGATTTTGATTTGTATTTGTAAAACTAGTTGGACCAGTCCACGAGTATGTTGTGCCAGCATTGCTTGCTGTTAAGCTTAACGTAAATCCTGCACAAACCGGACTATTACTTGAAGCAGCAGGAGCAGTAGGAGTTTGATTTATGGTAGCTAAAGTTGTCCCTGCGGTGCTAGCAGGACATCCACCAACCGATGCAATTACCGAATAAGTTCCGTTAGCAGAAGTAGTTGCACTTGTAATATTTGGGTTTTGTAAAGTAGAGGTAAAACTATTTGGTCCAGACCAAGAATAGTTTGCGCCTGAAATAGTACTAGCAGTTAAACTTAATGTTTGTCCTGAACAGATGGTACTATTATTTCCGGCTGTAGGTGCTGATGGAGGAAGATTAATAACTACCGATGTTGTTCCAATTGGACCTGTGCAACCATTTACGGTAGCATTTACAGAATATGTTCCTGCTCCTGTGCTTGGTACACTTGAAATAGTTGGATTTTGTGTTGCATCAGAAAAAGCATTTGGTCCTGTCCAAATATATGTTGCTCCTGAAATTGTACTTGCCGTTAAGCTTAGTGTTGTTCCTAAACAAACCGGTGTATTGCTTCCAGCAGTTGGAGCAGCGGGAGTTTGATTAATTGTTATTGAAACGGTGCCGGGAGCACTTGGCGGACAACCACCAGCGACTGCAGAAACAGAATAGGTACCACTAGCAAGTGTAGTTACGCCTGATATAGTTGGATTTTGTAAGGTAGATGAAAAACTATTTGGTCCAGACCAAGCGTACGTAGCGCCAGATATGGTGGTGGCATTTAAACTAAGTGTTTGTCCGGAGCAAACTGGGCTGTTACTTCCTGCAGTAGGGGAAGAAGGAGAATTATTTACTACTACAGAAGTAGTTCCATTAGGTCCTATACATCCATTCACAGAAACATTTACAGAATAAGTTCCTGCTTCAGAAGAAGATATTCCAGCAATGGAAGGATTTTGTGAAGTATTGGAAAAAGAATTTGGACCCGTCCACGAATATGTAGCACCTGAAATTGTATTTGCTGTTAAGCTTAAAGTAAAGCCAGAACAAATCGGACTGTTACTTCCTGCACTAGGAGCAGCTGGAGTTTGATTTACAATAACCGATACAATTCCTGCCGGACTAGGACATCCGCTAACAGTTGCAGAAACTGAGTACGTTCCGCCTCGCGCAGTTGTCACAGAAGCTATACTCGGATTTTGAAGTGTTGATGTAAAACTTAATGGTCCTGTCCAAGAATAAATTGCTCCTGATATAGTACTTGCTGTAAGAGAAATAGTACTTCCAGAACAAACCGGACTATTGCTTCCTGCTGTAGGAGCTGCTGGCGATTGATTTATTGAAGCAAGAACTGTTCCTGTTGGACTAGTAGGGCAACCACCAACTGTTGCAGTAACCGAATAAGTTCCTGCATCAGAAGTTGCTGCATTTGTAATAAAAGGATTTTGCAATGAAGAACTAAAAGCGTTTGGCCCCATCCAACTATACGATGCGCCTGAAAAAGTATTTGCTGTCAAGGATAAATTTTGTCCAGAACAAACTGTACTGTTGCTTCCTGCAATGGGTGCGCCCGGAGCAGGATTAACAATTACAGCAGTTGTTCCTTTTGACCCCGTACATCCTCCAACTGTTGCACTTACAGAATATGTTCCTGATGCAATTGTTCCTGCAGCGATTATAATAGGGTTTTGTAATGTATTTGTGAAACTATTTGGTCCGTTCCAAGAATAAGTAGCCCCAGAAATTGTACTTGCAGTCAGGCTAATATCATTTCCAACACAAACAGGAGAATTGCTTCCTGCAGTTGGAGCAGCAGGAGTTTGATTTACTGCAACAACTACCGTTCCGCTTGGACTGGTAGGACAACCCGGTACAGTGGCAGTTACAGAATAAGTTCCAGCATGTACAGATGTAACAGCAGATATTGTTGGGTCTTTTAATGTAGAGGTAAATGAATTTGGCCCAGACCATGCATACGTAGCGCTTGGTATTGTGCTAGCAGTTAATGAAAGCGTTGTGCCGGAGCAAACCGTGCTGTTGCTTCCTGCAGTTGGTGCTCCCGGAGCTGGATTCACAATTACTACAACTGTACCTTTTGGTCCAGCGCATCCATTTTGTGTTGCAAATACTGAGTAGGTTCCTGTTGCTGCTGTAGTAGCTGCTGTAATGTTTGGATTTTGTAAGGTTGAACTGAATGTATTTGGTCCTGTCCATGCGTATGTAACTCCTGAAATTGTACTAGCAGTTAAGCTCAAATCATCTCCTGCACAGATTGGTGCGTTGCTGCCAGCTGTTGGAGCATTTGGAGTTTGATTTACAGCAACGGTTGTGGTTGCAGCAGATGTTGGAGGACATCCTGGCACCGATGCAGTTACGGAATAAGTTCCCGATGCTGCAGTTGTTACACCCGGTATAGATGGATTTTGTAAAGTAGAAGTAAATCCGTTGGGGCCGTTCCAAGAATAAGTTGCACCGGATATTGTTGTTGCAGAAAGTGTTAATGTAGTGCCAGAACAAACGGTTCCGTTACTTCCTGCTGTTGGAGTTGAAGGTGCAGGATTTACGATGACGGTAGTTGTACCAGCTGGACCCTGCGGACAACCACTGATAGTTGCAGTTACAGAATAGGATCCAGAACCAGCTGTGCTAATTCCGGTAATGACCGGATTTTGTGTGGTGGATGTAAATCCGTTAGGACCGTTCCAGGAATACGTAGCACCTATAATGGTGCTTGCTGTTAAACTTAAATTTGTTCCATCGCAAACAGGAGAATTACTGCTTGCTGTTGGAGCAGGTGGAAGCGCATCAATATCAAAAGTTACATTTACTGTATCGACAGAGTTAAGAGGATCGTTTGAGTTTAGGTATATTGGGAAATTGTGTGTGCCGGGAGCTAAGCCTGCTTTCTTAAATTTCACCTGAACAGAATATGTGCCCGATGGACTAACAGTTCCTGTTGAAGCAGGTAAGAAAGATACATTGGGAACAGTAATATAGGCACCTGCATTAAGAGTACCGTCATTGGTGTTTGTTGAAAAATCCGTTGCTGTACTATCGTCAAAATTCCAATAGCCTAATAATCCATTTTCATTTCCATTAAGAGTCTTGCGCATTCCATCATTTATTTCAGATTGACTGAGTTGCTTATTAAACACTCGCACTTCGTCAATTTTTCCGTCAAAGTATTCACCAAAGCCCGGATTTCTTCCTATGCTAATGCTGTTGTCGCTCGCATCAAGACCTATAAATGGAATTGTAGCAAGGTTGCCATTCAAATAGAAATTAATACCAGTACCTGGGATAAAGACTGCTGCAACGTGTTGCCATTGGTTTGGAGTTGCGGTCATTCCAGTACTTCGTACATTTTCGCCTGTGAAAACATACCACAAGCTTCCTATTCTGAGAATAGACCAATCATACCCTCCATTATCTGTGCTAACCACATGATGATATCCGCCAGATGTGCTAGCTGGATTCACCCATGCTTCCATAGTTAAACCTGGAGAACCGGTATTTTGATCGATGTTCAGAGGGGTGGAAATACTTGCTCCACTTCCGTTAAATACAGCACTTCTTCCATATGGAGACCATAAATTATAATTTAAATTTCCCGCACCTGAGTTACAGATTTCCAGCGTATCGAGTAAGGAGTCATTACAAACTAAAAAGTGTTCGTAAAAGGAATTTGGATTATGACATTGAACAGGTTTTGCAAATGCTTTTCCTTTCAAACAAAAAACTGTATCAAGGTCATTGGTATATAAACTTGCTGTACCTGTGAATGTTCCTGTCGAGACTGGAGAAAAGTTCACAACAAAACTACCAGTATCTCCTGGTATAATGTACGGATCGTAATTTCCAAGAGTATAAGCAGACAGAGAAAATTTAACACTGTCAACAAACAATGTGTCGCAGCCAAGATTGGTGAAGAATATGGTGTCGCGGCTTGTTGTAAACTCCATGATTGAATCCAAATCGAGACAAAGTGTAGCCACAGTATCGCTAAGTGCCACAAAATTAAAATCAGCTGTGCCCACTACTGTTAAAGTTACAGGAATGGTGTCTGACGGACTCAACGGATCATTCGAAGTAATAATGATGTTAGTGGTATAGGTTCCTGCCAGGAGTCCGGTTGAAATAAAAGAAGTTTGAATCGTGTCGCAATTATTTACACTGACTGTATCTGAATCAGCACTTAGTACCATCCAATCCACCGTTTTGTTGGAACTCCACAACAAAGCATTTGCAATTAGTAGTCCTCCGTCCGAAGTCGAATTCCATTCACTGCCATCTACACTGTTCGATTCAGGCCGCATTCCCAGGTCAACTCTTCTGTGCCCATTAATGAGCTTAGTTACGACAAGTGGTTTTCCTCCCGACCAATCTGAAATTTTAATAGCACCTGGCATGATTGCCGAGTTAGTGCTGATTGTGGGATTAGTTGCATTCAAAACAGAAACACCTTCCATGATCGGATGTGTTGGATCATAAACTGTTCCGAGGGTTTGGGCTCCATAGGTGCTGTAACTATTTGAAGGTACGTTGATGCACCAGTAATTTTGAGAATCAAATCTTCCCAATATTCGCGCATTGTTTCCAACCGTGTACATGGCAACAACCACACCTCCGCCTGCATCAACATAATCGGCCAGAACATCTCCTAAAAGTGTGGCGTTCTGATAGCTATAGTTGTTCCAGGTTAATACTGCATCATATGTTTGTAATTGGGATAAGGTGGGAGTTCCGAATCTTGTTTCGAAAATATCTACTGCTGTAAATTTTCCGGTAGCCATTAACTTGGACTGAACATCAGTATAGTAGTTGGCATAATCGGCACCTAACAAGAGCGCTTTTATTTTTGTTGCACTTTTTTCTAGTTGTACATATAAAATGCTTCCACCTGAATCGCAGATTGCCAATGGAAGAGAAATTGTGTCTGAACAGGTAAGCGTTACGCTGAATGAGCTGGGATAATAGTGGATAACAGGTTTTGGGAAAGATTTTCCTATTAAGCAGAATGTTGTGTCCAAATCATTGGTATATAAGCTGGCAGTTGCAGCAAAAGTGCCTGTAGAAATTGGAGCAAAATTTACTACAAAACCTCCTGTGTCTCCGGGTAATACATAGGGATCAATAGGGCCAGCGGAATATTGTGGTAAAGAAAACTTTACACTATCAACAAACAAAGTATCGCAGCCTACGTTTGCATAAAATATAGTGTCTGAACTTGTAGTAAATTCCATGATGGAATCCAAGTTCAGGCAGTTAGTTTGAATTACATCGCTGAGTCCAACAAACTGAAAATCTGCTGCACCATTAACATTTAAGGTACAAGGAACTGCTATTGAATTATTGAGTGGATCATTTGAGTTGATGTAAATGTTTCCGATGTATTGCCCAACTATTAAGTTGCTTGAGTTAAAAACAACAATAACCGTATCGACTGAGCCTGCCGGTACAGAACCGGAAGTAGGAGCAGCAGATAACCAGCTCATGCCAGGCAACATCAATCTGGTTCTGTGAAATCCACCACTGCCAACATTGGGCGAATTATCTAGTGTAACTGTAATTGTTCCATCTGAAAGCCAATTAGAAACTTGCGCCCCACCAAATGAATAATAAAAAAACATATCGGTGTTATTTAAATTATTGTCACTAATAATACCTAGGTACGTTCCGTCAATATAAAGTTCCGCATATTCTGAGCCCGAATTAAAATCGCCATTTAGAGTAATAACGAGTTTCAACGAATCGCTTGGAGGTAACCCCGAGTAAACGAAGTTGCTTACTTGTCCACTCGTGTTTAAGCTTATCGTTCTGGTAGAGTCATAAATAACTTCTTCCACTAAATTATAGTTCAGTATGCTTCCGCCTGTGTTGGAAACAAATATTGTATCCTGAATGGTGTCGGTACAATTTACATTTACCGTAAAAGAGGTAGGCGTAATTCCAATGACGGGTTTAAGAAATGCTTTACCTAAAAGGCAAATACGCTTTAGCGCATCGTTGTTAATTACATCCAACGTATCGTAAAATGTACCAGCGGCTATAGGAGAAAAAGTTACAATAAGTTTTGCCGAATCTCCGGGTAAAATGCTAAACGTATTTGTGTTGATGGTATATAGCGATGTTTGTTTTGTGATGTTTGAAATTTTAAGCGTATCACAACCGGTATTTTTAAAATATAATGAATCTTTGTTAGTGGTAAATTCCATGATGGAATCTAGATAAAGGCAATTTTTTGTAGGTGTAATTACAGGAGCGCCAAGGATGGTCATGGTGCAAGTGGCTAGCGTAACTGGATTTAAAGGATCGTTAGAATGATAGTATATCGGAGCAACATACGTTCCAGCATTTAGGCCTGCTGCATTAAATGTCAGCACAACACTTCCAGAACTGGCAGTTGGAACTGAACCTGATTGAGGCGCTTCTGTTAACCAAGTTGCAAACTTGTTAGTCGCCATTCCGCGAGTACCAACCGTTGTTGTAATGGTTCCTGAAATAGTAAAGCTTGTTAGATCTATTACTATGACATCTTCGTTTGCATTATTCGGAGACTCATTGGAGACAAACGCTTTTTTTCCGTTAGGCGATACAATAATATCCCATCCATTATATAAGCGAGGGTCAGAAAGCGTAGCAACAATGGTGTTAGATGCAGTGCTTATTTTTCTAATGTTTTGATTGTATTTGTCTATTGCATATAAAAAATTCCCATCGTTCGAAAGGTCGATGCCTTGAACTTGATTAAATCCGAAAATGGTTGTGATGGTTGTTAGACTGGCTGTATTAATTACTCTAATTAAGTCATTGTTTGCTTCAGAAACATATGCCTTTGTGCCATCTAACGATAGCGCAATTGAATGTCCTTGACTGTTAGCGCTTGGTAAGTTGCCAATAACTACATTGTTTAATACATTAATTACTGTTAGTCCATTATTTTCTGTGGTAACATATACTTTTTTGCCATCAGGAGATATAGCTAAATCTTTTCCATCCAGTAAGTTTGGGTTAGTAATGGTAGCAACAATTGTATTTGAGGTAAGGTCAATTTTTTTAACTGTAGTGCCAGTATGATCTCCAACGTATGCAAATTTTCCATCCGGAGTAATGCAAATACCTCCCGGCTGTGTGCCAAAAGGAATGGTGGCAGTTACTGTTTTGGTGGTTAAGTTAATGACAGAAATAGAATTGCCGTTTCTGTTTGAAGAGTAAGCAAACAATCCATCCGGACGAACTGCAATTCGCCATGGAAAATTTCCAACTGTAATAGGACTTCCAACAACTTTGTTGGATATTAAATCTATAACGGAAACATTAGAACTGCTAGAGTTAGTAACCAATCCATATTTGAACGCCCCAGGAGTAGAAATTCCGGAATAAGAATTGTAGTTTAAGGTGCTTCCTCCTGTATTATTTACAGTTAATGTTTGAGTAGCTATGCCATTACAGCCGGAAATAGTAACACTAAAAGAATTGGGACTTAAGCCAATTGTAGGTTGCGGAAATGCTTTTCCATGCAAACAAATAGAAGTGTCAGGGTCGTTTGTGAAAATATCCAATGAGCCGGAAAAAGTACCGGCTGATGTAGGAGAAAATTTCACAAGAATATTTCTGTTCTGCCCAGGAGGAACTTTTGCAACATAAGAAAGCACCGTAAATTCAGACGGTGAAATTTTAAGACTATCTATGCGTAACGTATCACAGCCGCTGTTAGAAATTAATATTGAATCTATGCTTGTAGTAAATGCCATTATCGAATCTAAATTCATGCAAGGTGGTGAAGCGCCTTGAGTGGTAGGGTCAAATAAAGTTGTACCCATTTGTGGATTTCCTACAACATTAAATACAATAGGCACATTAACTATGGGTGTAGCGGGGTCGTTTGAATTTACATGAATGGTTGATGTGTATGTGCCTGCAGATAATCCGGCAGAGTTAAAACTTAAAGAAACGGTGGTGGTGTTTGTAGGTGTTACGGTTCCGGTAATTGGTGAAGCAGTAAGCCAGTTGAAGTCGTCAAATGTAAACTCAAGGGTCATTGTTTGGCTAGGCGCATTACAAACTGTGCCGCTAATACCTCCCCAATTTTGGGTTCCTATCTCCGGTCTAATTAGGTATGAAGTTGCACCTCCGCCACAGGAACATACTGTTGTATTTACTGCAAATTGTACACCTGAGTTGCAGTTGTTAATTCCTACAGTCCACATATTTCCTCCCGTAGTAAAAGAGTAGGGCGTGAGCGTGTTCATCGCATTGGCTATGTTAGCAATAACAGTAGGGTCTGTTAGCGTTATTCCGGTTGGATTTTGTGAGCCGCTAATTTTCAATTTGCTGTATGTGTGTGGAACTAACAACTGCCTGAATGCAACCCAAGAAGTAATTTGTGTAGTAGGTGTTACTCCTTGTGTAAAAGATTCGGAATATGTTATTTTTTGAGATTGTCCGGTTACTGTGAGGTTGTAATTTAAATCTGCAGCACCGATGTTTTGAATAAATAAATTATCGTTATAGGTTCCACCACAAGCTACGGTAACGCTAAAAGAAGTGGGAGCAACAGAAACAGTAGGAGCAGGAATTGAAACTCCTTGCAAACAAAAGGAAGTATCGGCATCGTTGTTCTGAATCAAGATAGTGGTGCTGTGATTTGCAGCGGTGGTAGGAGCAAATGAAATAAACATGTTTGCGCTTGAGTACGGACTTATTTTTGCTGGAAATGAGTTTATCGTAAAATGCGATGAAGAGCTTGATACATTAGAAATAAATAGTGTATCGCAACCTAAGTTTTCAATAAGAAATGTGTTTTGTTCTGTTGCGCCAACCATGATGGTAGAATACGTTGGACAAGAGTTGACAAGAGTTAAGTTAATGTTTGGGCTTCCTGCAACATTGAGTGTGCAAGGTATTTGCAACAGGGGAGTCGTAGGATCATTAGAATTAACAGATAGATTTCCGTAGTAGGTGCCGGCAATGAGTCCATTTGATGAAAACTGTACCGATAGATTTTGAGACCCTGAAGTAGCAACGGTGCCAGAGGCTGGACTTACTGAAAGCCATTCAGGAAAATTCCCGACTACTATCTCATCAAAATAGCAATTATTGGTATTGTAAGAATACAAATGAATAATATCAATGCTATTGATGTTTTGATTTTGAAATGTTATGTTTGATTGCAACAAGTTTCCGTCAATGTAAAAATCAAATTTATGAGTAGTAAAATTGATATTTCGGTATTCAATTTTATGCCACTTGTTAAATTTAAGCGGAACAGTTAGGGTGCCGGACCAACCCGTATACATATTTACTGTTTTATTATTGTTGTCAATCCATAAATAGGATAAAGGTCCAGTTGATGATATGTCCGAAGTTTGACCAATTAATACATCGTTACTTTCTCCTAAATTTCCCAATGCAGATTTTATTTTAAAAGAAATGTAAGAGGGCTGTGAGGGAGTAACGCTATGGCTAATTCCATCCAACCATCCAGTGCTTCCTCCCGACATATATAAGTTTTTTGTTCCATTAGCAGAACCTGCATTTATCACGGTATATGTATACGCGCCACCTTCGTTATTCCAGGAAGAAATGTTGCCGCTTTCAAATCCATCGTAAAAAATTGCGTTAGTTGAAGATGCTTCAGGCGCTGCATTAAAAGTGAGCGTGCCAGGTCCTGTGTTTCCAATATTTAAGGTAGAGCTTGTAGCATCATCGCAGTTAAGGTTCCTATTGAAAGAAGAGGGACTGTGTGTAATGACGGGTGCTTGAATACAATATCCTGCAAGACACATGGTGGTGTCGTTTACATTATTAAAAATAGTTAGGGTGCCTGTGTTGTTCCCTAATATAGTAGGAGAAAAGGAAACAGTAATAAGTATAGAATCATTATTTGAAATATTTGCAGAAGTAGGAAAAAATGAAAATGCAGCATTGTTGCTTGTAATGTTTGTTACATTTAGTACGCCACAAGCAGGATTTTTAATAAAGAAATAGGTTTGCGAGGTGCCTCCAATTTCAATAGTATCAACTACGCAAGTATCTGAAAGCGCAAGGTCTGGCAGGTTGTTGCAGCAATCTTTCATTAGTTGTGGAGATAACACCTCGTTATTAGATGTGCCAACGCCTACTTGTCCATTGTTATTATCTCCCCAAGCCCAAAAAGTACCATCGTTTTTTAAAGCAATGCTATGATAACTACCAGCAGAAATATTTGAAATTGAAGAAAGATTTAAGACTTGAACGGGTGTTTGTCTGTCGGTAAAAGTGCCATCGCCCAAATTACCATAGCCATTATATCCAGCCGACCAAACGGTACCATCCATCTTGAGGAAAAGAGAAAATTCTGATCCACCAGAAACTGCTGCCACGTTTGATAGCGAAGTAACTAATATAGGAACGTTACTGTCGTTAAATGTTCCATCACCTAATTCGCCCGACCAGTTTGCGCCCCAAGACCAGGCTGTCCCATTACTTTTTCTTGCTAAGGCATGGTAGTATCCTGCATCAATTTGAGTAATACCTGTTAATGAACTTACAGGTCCTGGTGTAAATCTGTTATTGAAAGTTCCATCGCCCAGCTCTCCATCCCCATTATATCCCCAGGATAAAACAGTGCCATCACTTTTTAATGCTAAAGAATAGTAATAAGATGCTGAAATGGAAGTTACACCTGTAAGTGCTGTTATTTGAATAGGTGTATTTGTACCTGTTGTTGTGCCATCACCTAGCTGACCATCACCATTGTACCCCCATGCCCATACCGTACCATCATTTTTTAATGCAAATGAATGATACCCACCTGCATAAACACCTATAATGTTACTCAAGCTTGTTATTTGAACGGGTACGTTTCTGTCAGTAGTAGTTCCATCACCAAGTTGTCCGTCCCCATTATATCCCCAAGCCCAAACGGTACCATCATTTTTAAGTGCAAGCGTATGATAATCCCCAACAGCTATGGATGTAATGTTACTAAGACCTTGTACAGATGCTGGACTATTTCTTTGCGTAAATGTGCCATCGCCAAGTTCTCCATCCCAATTTCCTCCACATGCTTTTAATGTACCGCTGCCGCAAAGGATCACGCTGTGGTTATATCCTGCAGCGATAGGTTGTGCAAAAAGTAATACGTTGGAAGAAAAAAAGAGAATCAGAAAAAAGAATAAAATCTTCTTCATGTGTTGTTTGGTTTATAAAATAAATTTAGCAAAGCTAGAGGCGTAAAAATAACAAAATGTTTTCTATAAAACAGCTATTTTTTATCATAATAGTTTGAAAAATAATAGCTAAATTTTAACAATATTTTTTTATATTTGTTGCTTGAATTCTGTCAATAAAATATTCAAAAAATGAAAAATACCTGCACGCTCTTTTTAGTGTTTACCACAATTTTTTCCTTTGCGGATGATGGAAAAAAAGCCATAAGCACTGCTTCTCCTTTATCTCCATTGATAGAAGACGGAAATCAACTATTAAGTAAAGGACAGTTTAATGCAGCACAAGCAGTATGGCAAAAAATTTTAGAGGCAGAACCAAGTAACGCCAATGCAAATTTTAAAATGGGCATGTGTTATTATAATTCTATTGACGAATCTCCACGTGCATTACCATATCTAAGAAAAGCAATAAATAATACGGTAGATGGATATGATTTTTTCAATACCGAAGAAAAAAATGCTCCCAACGATGCGTTTTATTTTTTAGGAGAAATTTATTTAGCCTCTAATCAGCCCGATAGCGCGATAGCAATGTTTTTCAAATACGAGGACAAATACGCAGGTAATCCGCCTATATCTGTAGATCGCCAAATACGTAATTGCATCAATGCAAAAAATGCAATCAGTAATCCTCGGGATGTGACCATGAAAAATCCGGGAAAGAATATTAATTCTTCCTATACAGAAACGAATCCGGTACTTACCATCGATAATTCAGTAATGTTTTTTGCCTCCCGCAGAGCCAACGCTGATGCAGGTAAGCAGCTGAGTCCGGTAACTGGTAAGTTTGATATGGATATTTATTATTCCCTGAAAGATGCAAAAGGAAATTGGGATGTAGCAGCTCCTTTTAAATGGAATACGCTAGCCGATGAAGCACCCATGTATATTTCTGCCGATGGACTTACGCTTTATTTTAGAAAAGATATAAAAGGACAGTCGGATATTTACATGTGCCAGTATATAGATAAAGTATGGAACACGCCCAAGCCGGTGTCTGAAATAAATTCAAATGCAAATGAAACTGGACTCAGCATTTCTGCCGATGGGAAATACCTGTATTTCTGTTCTGATAGAGAAGGAGGTTCGGGACATTACGATATCTATCAATGTATTCGTAACGGAAACAAATGGGGATCGCCAAAAAACTTAGGCGCTGTATTAAATACATCGTTTAATGAAACATCTACCTATATAAACCCAAACGGGAAGACTTTATTTTTTGCTTCCAACGGTTACCGAGATGGAATGGGTGGTTACGATATTTTTTATTCCGAAATGAAAGAAGATGGTTCCTGGAGCACTCCTCAAAATATGGGATATCCAATCAATACAGTAAGAGACGATATTAACTTTTACATCACCGGAGGAGGAACGCGTTATTATGCAACGGTTCGCGAGGATTTTGACAGCTACGATATTTTTAAAATTGAAGGAGGAGGTTTTTCGGTAGAAAATATTGATGTAACTGGACAAGTTGTTACCCTAACGCAAGAAATGAGCGTGTCGGATGTTGTAGAAGTAAATAAAGTAGTAGAGAAAGAAGTAGAAGTTGTTGAAACTATTGAAACTACTGTAGAAGTAATTAAAGAAGTACAAACGATTGACGTAGAGCGTGAGCAACGCATGATGGATTCTCTTATGGCAGTAGCAAGGCTAGAAGCAAAAATGGATCCGGCCATTGTGCAGGCGCAGGCTGAAAAAGCGAAAGCCGAAGCAGAGAAGATAAAAGCGGAAGCTGCAAAAGTTGCGGCCGAAGCAGAATTAAAAAAAGCCGAAGCGGACAAAGCAAAAGCCGAAGCTTCTATAGCGCGATCGCATGCAGATAGTGCCTTATTTATGATGCGCAAATCAGTTGCCGATTCAGTTATAGCAAGAGCAGAAGAGAAAAAAGCTGATGCCGAAAAAGCTAAAGCCGAAAAAATTACTGCAAGAATATTTAGGAAAAAAGCTAAAGAAAAAGCAAAAGTGGCTGAGGCGGATATCGCAAAAGCTGAAGTTGAAAAGATAAAAGTAACAGCCACGCAAGTAGAGGCGGAGGCACAAAAAGCACAAGCCGAAGCAGTAATTGCTGAAGCAGAAAAATCTAAAGCAGATGCAGAGCGTGCTAAAGCAGAAGCGCAGCTATCGGCAGCACAAAAGGCAGTAGCAGATTCTGCAAAAGCAAAATACGATGCAGATAAAGCAAAGGCTGATGTATTGAAAGCCGAAGCGCAAATAAAAATCGAACAGGCAGCAGCCGAAAAAGCTAAACAAGAAGCCGTAATTGCTGCTGCTCAAAAGAGTAAAGACGATGTAGCTAAAGCAAAACTTGAAGCTGAAACAGCATCTGCAGAAAAGGTAAAAGCAGCTGAGGAAAGCAAAGCAGAAAAATTTGCTGCCGATAAGGCAGCGTCCGAAGCAAGCAAAGCATTGGCAGATAAAGCACGAGAAGAAGTGCGCCTAAAAACGGAGCAAGCAGCAGCCGACAAAGCAAAAGCAGATGCTGAAAAAGCAGAGGCTAACGCAAAACTAGCTCAGGCGAATGCAGAAAAAGCTGCCTCCGAAGCTGCTACTAAAAAAGCACAGGCAGAAATTGCTACAGCAGAAAAATCAAAAGCCGAAGCGGAAAAAGCAAATTCAGAGGCTCAAAAGGCACAAGCAATTTCTGATAAAGCAAAAGCGGATGTTGAAAAAGCAAAAGTAGATTTAGAAAAAGCCAAAACTATTGCCGAATCTAAAAAGACAGAACTAGAAAAAGCAAAAGTAGATTTAGAGCTTAAGAAGCAAGAAAAAACAGGAGGAGCAAGGCACAATCCCAATGAAGTAAAGTAGGATTAAGTAAGTTTATTTGTGCCTTTTACATGAATATCTCGTTGAGGAAATGGAATTTCAATTTTCTCTTCGTCAAATGCAGCTTTTATTCTTTTACGTAATTCTCCTGCTACTTCAAATTGTTTAAGTGCTTGCGTATCGCCAAGAATTTTAATAACCACCGAAGAGTCTGCAAAATCATCAACGCGTAAAAATTGTGGCGCCTTAATTATTTTTTCTTTCCAAGCAGGATCCTCTGCTAGTTCATTGCCTACTTTATTTACCACACTTATTACATGATCTATTTTTGCGCTGTAGCTTACTCCTATGTTAATATTAACGCGTGCAAAATCTTTCGATAAGTTAGATACTTGCTTCACTTCTCCATGAGGAACATGGTGCACCGTGCCATCCAAATCGCGCAGCGTAGTCATGCGTAAACTTATGTCCTCCACAATGCCACTAGCAGAATCAAACTTTACACTGTCGCCAATACGATATTGATTTTCAAGAATAATAAAAAATCCAGTAATTAAATCCCGTATTAAATACTGACCTCCAAAACCAAAAGCTAATCCAACTATACCAGCACCGGCTAAAATGGGGCCAATGGGCACTCCAATTTCTTGTAGTATCATTAATAGGCAAAGCGATATAATTAAAATGCGAGTAGACCAGCCAAAAATTCGAATCAATGTATCTTCTCTTTTAATTTCAGTTTCAGGAGGTAAAGATTTATCGGGCACTACCACAATGCGCACTGTTTTAATAATAAAACGCTTTAAAATTTTATTGGCTACATAAGCCCCAACGATTATGATACAGATTTTAAATCCGTGTTCCATCATCCAGTTTGCTGCAAGCATCTCCCAATCAATAAATGTTTTTTTCATATTTCCGAAGATAGAAAATAATATTTAATAGTTTTTATAAGTGGTCAACTATTAGGGTATTTATGGTTTTATGAAATGTTACAATGAAGAAAGATTGCACGGCTCATTAAATTACAAAACGCCAGATTAATACATTAAATATTTTAACGAAAATGAATTTTTAATAAACAGAAATAATATTAATAGTTTAACGGAGCTTTGTCAAACCGCGTAAGACTTGTAGATTGCTAGAAAAAAATTACTAATAGCATATTGTCTCGTCATTGTCAATGTTGCACTGTCTTTAGGGTTGCTGGTAACGTCAGTCCGTCTAAGAACCTCCATTAGCAGAACAAAAATAAGCTTATTACAATTGATTTAAGCAGCGCGATAAAAAGGGGTGTACGAAGAACTGCACAATCGTGTGTTTAAAAAATGATGAAAAAGAG
>CAYZTB010000033.1:0-17111 GCA_964481195.1 uncultured Bacteroidia bacterium
TTCTGCAAAGAAATTCATTTTTTTATATCTACTCCCCAACTTTTGAGGCTGACCCAAAATCAGTTGCACTTCCTTTTTCTGCTCGGTGCATAATGCATATTACACAAATTTGTGTAAAGTTCCTCAACCACTAATAATGCTTGAATGGCTAACTAAAACGTGTGCTGAACGAATATTCTAATCTTCTGAGGCGATATAGAAGATATTTGGTTTCAATAATAAACAACTCACTAAAAAAAATATTATGAAAAGGAAACTACACAAAACGTTAATAATCTTCACGCTGTTTTTAATTCCAACCTTTATGTTTGGTCAAAGTGCACCTAACTTAGGGACGGCTTCCACTTTTGCGCTATTTACCTCCGTTGGAGCATTCTCCAATATTGGAGCAGCAACAACTGTTACAGGCGATGTTGGCACAAATGTAGGTGCATTCACTGCATTTCCTCCTGGAACATTAGTGGGGCAAAAACATGTGGCAGACCCTGCTTCAGCGCAAGCTGCAACAGATGTAGCTTCTGCCTATAGTTATTTGAATGGACTTACCTGCGGCCCTGTTATAGGAGTTACTTTAGGAAGCGGTCAGATTCTTACCCCGAATGTTTACTGCATTGGAGCTGCTGCAACATTAAACGGAAGTTTAATTTTAGACGGTGGTGGAGATCCTGATGCTTTATTTATTTTCAAAATAAATGGTGCTTTATCTACAGCCACATTCGCAACCGTTACACTTATTAATTCAGCATCATTATGTAATGTGTATTGGCAGATAAACGGAGCATTCTCTTTAGGAGATAGTTCTGTTTTCAGAGGTACTTTATTAGTAAATGGACAAATCAGCTTATTGGAAGGTTCATCGCTTTTTGGCAGAGGACTTTCAACTGCGGGAGCTATTGACTTGCATAATAATATTGTTACTATAGGAACATCACCAACCGCATCTACCATTTCGGCAAGCGGACCAACAACATTTTGTCAAGGAGATTCAGTAACACTCACAGCAAGCAGCAATTCCTCTTATTTATGGTCAACGGGAGCAAGCACACAAAATATTATAGTTACTACCTCAGGAAGTTATTCAGTAACCTTAACAAATTCTTGCGGAAGCGCAAGTTCAGCACCCACAATAGTTACAGTTAATCCTGTGCCTACAGTTACAATAACCCCAAGTGGTTCGACAACTATCTGCCCTGGAAATTCACTAACACTCTCAGCAAGTGCAGGAGCAAGTTATTTGTGGAGTACAGGTGCAACCACACAAACCATAATTGTTACGGCTCCTGGAAATTATACGGTAACAATCAGTAACGGACAATGTATAGGATCGGCTGCGATTACAATTTATTCGTCATTAATACTTAATCTTGGAAATGACACAACACTTTGCGGCTGTATTTTACTGAATGCTTACATAAGCGGTGGAACATCTTATACCTGGTGCGGTGGAACTTTTTATCCTACACTCAACGTTTGCACAACAGGTGTTTATTGTGTAACGGTAAGCAATGGTACATGCATAGCAGCCGATACAATTAATATTACCATATACCCTCAGCTTATTGTTAATCTTGGAAACGATACAACAATTCTTTTCCCTGCAACACTTACACTCAATGCGGGAAATCCGGGTGCGTCATACTTATGGAGCACAGGTGCAACCACACAAACAACCACACAGAATATATCAGGAACTTATTATGTTACTGTAACTAATCAGTACAGCTGTACTGCCACTGATACAATAGTTCTGAATGTGATTAATGGAATTAATGAGAATATTTTTTCAATCTTTCCAGTGAGCATTTATCCAAACCCAGGCAATGATAAAAACTTTACCCTGAATTTCGAAATGCCTGAAAAAGGCACAGTTGAGATCAGGATTATGAATCAGCTTGGAGGATTGGTGTATGCTGATAAACTTGAAAACTTCAAAGGCACGTACAATAAAAAACTCCAACTGAAAAATTCTGTAGCGGGAATCTATTTTATAGAAGTTACAAGGGAAGAAAACAGAAGTACTACAAAATTAATGCTGGATTAATTCAATTACAGGAACACATCTGATTTAAAAACCACCATTTAATTTTAAATGCTTGGTGGTTTTTATATGTACAAGAAAATGAAAAACGAAAAGAAAAAAAGTAAAAAATTAACAACGGCTTCGGGCATACCATTTGTAGAGTACGAAAACTCTATGAGCGTAGGAACAAGAGGCCCCTTGCTTTTGCAGGATTTTATTCTACACGAAAAAATGGCACATTTCAATCGGGAAAGAATTCCCGAAAGAGTGGTGCACGCAAAAGGTACGGGAGCATTCGGAACTTTTACTGTCACACATGACATTTCAAAATACACGAAAGCAAAAATTTTCAATAAGATTGGAAAAGAAACAAAAATGTTTGCCCGCTTCTCACAAGTTGGAGGAGAAAAAGGAAGTGCCGATACGGAAAGAGATCCTCGCGGCTTTGCTCTGAAATTTTATACCGAAGATGGCAACTGGGATTTAGTTGGAAACAACACGCCTGTTTTCTTTATAAAAGATGCAAAGAAATTTTCTGATTTTATTCATACGCAAAAAAGAGACCCGCGAACAAATTGTAAGAGCCTGACAATGATGTGGGATTTTTTCAGTTTGAATCCCGAGAGTTTGCACCAGGTCTTGATACTAATGAGCGATAGGGGAACGCCATATGGACACAGACACATGAATGGTTTTGGTTCGCACACATTCAGCATGATAAATGCAAAGAATGAAAAAGTGTGGGTGAAGTTTCATTTAAAAACTTTGCAGGGAATTAAAAACTTTACAAATGATGAGGCCATTGAAATGAAAAGTAAAGACCCTGATTTCGCTCAAAGAGATTTGGTTGAAGCCATTGACAAAAAAGATTATCCTAAATGGTCATTACAAATTCAAGTGATGACACAGGAGCAGGCAAAAAAATTCCCGTTTAATCCTTTTGATCTTACTAAAGTCTGGAATCACAAAGATTTTCCCTTGATTGATGTCGGAACAATGGAATTAAATCAAATTCCTAAAAACTATTTTGCTGAAGTGGAGCAAAGCGCTTTCGCTCCTGCCAATGTGGTAAATGGAATTTCTTATTCGCCTGATAAAGTTTTGCAGGGAAGATTGCTTTCCTATCCCGATGCGCATCGCTATCGCTTGGGAGTAAACTATGAGCAAATCCCCGTGAACAAATGTCCGTATGCGGTTACAAATTATCAGCGCGATGGAAAGATGGCAGTAAATGGAAATGGTGAAGATTCGCCAAATTATTTTCCAAACAGTTTTGATGAAATTTACGCAGATGAAAACTACAAAGAACCCGCCATTGCTTTAGACAGCAATGTTGCTGATTGGTACGATAGAAATGGTGAAGGAGATAACGACCACTATACGCAGCCCGGTTGGTTATTTAACAAAGCCATGAATGATTACGACCGGCATAATCTTGTTTCAAATATTATCGGTTCAATGAATGGAATTATAGGAGAGAAAAAAGATTTAATCATTAATCGTGAGTTGTGCCATTTCTTTCGTGCAGATGCAAGACTCGGAACGGGCGTTGCAAAAGGATTGGGTGTTGATGTAGAAGCGATAATGGGAATTAAAACATAAATCGCTTGTTTTAGCCCCCTGATTGACTGGACGAAATAATAAAATTAATTTAGTCACATTTAAATTAGGAAAATCATGATAAGCAGCATCTATTTTGTTACCCCGTAGCAGTGAAGCTGTTGTTTGTATTGTACCCGCGCAGTTGTACTGCGTGGGATAGTAGTAGGTAAGCTTGGCTTACCATTTAGTCTCCATCCCAACCGCCACCCTTAGTTAATCGTAGCGTCCCGCTGCGCTGGCATGCCTGTTCTTGCTCGCTTAGATATATCTTTAACAAAAGAAAAAATAAAATAAGTAGGGCTGGTCAGGATTTAATAATCCTGACCTAAGGGGGTAAGATAGCTTAGCGTGATACTAAGAGTACTCAGCTTATTCAATCAATATTTTCCCTGCACCAATAATTTTTTGATCGCTAATAATATTATATAAGTACATTCCGGCACTAAGTTCTTTTCTATCAAACGTGAATGTATCAGAATGTACATTGAAAGACCTAACCTCTTTTCCGTAAACATCAAACAGCTTCATGTTTATTCCTGATCCGGAATTAGCTGCTCTTTTAAGAGATAAAGCGTTTATACCGATGCTTCATATCTTTTAGTCCAAGTATAATTTGTACTTGATCGGCATTATACCAAATGTTATGGACTAATATATAATCAGTAATGGTATTAGAGGTGACATTTGTGCCACTCAACAAAAAAGGCGCTTTGGAATTTCCAAAGCGCCTTTTTTTTATTGAAATTTATTTAAGCAATCTCTTTTTTCTTTCTGTCAAAGTCAATTACAATTGGCGTTGCAATGCAGATGGAAGAGTATGTTCCAATTACGATACCTATTAAGAGTGCAAAGGCAAATGAACGAATTACCTCGCCACCAAAAGTAAAGATGGCAACCAATACAAAGAAGGTAGTTAATGAAGTAATCATGGTACGGCTAAGTGTGCTGTTAAGCGCGTAGTTGATGATTCGGTTTTTCTCTTCACCGGGAACAAGAGCGGCTTTTCCTTTTTCGCCCAGGTACTCTCGTATCCTGTCAAACACAACCACCGTATCGGTCATGGAATAACCCATAACGGTAAGGATGGCTGCAATGAAATCCTGGTTTATCTCCAGCGTGATTGGTATCAGTCCGTCAAAAATAGTGTAGCAGGAAAGTACAATAGCCACATCGTGAAACACGGCAACGGTTGCTCCCAATCCAAACTGCCATCCTTTAAATCGGATAAGGATGTACACAAACATAAGCGCGCAGGAAAATAATATGGCCCACACGGCATTGTTTCTTAAATCGCGGGAAATACTTCCTCCCACTTTTTGAGATTGTACAATTTCAAATTTGTTGTTAAGCGTGTTTAGTCCTTCGGTAAGTTTCTGCTCAGCAGTTTGATCGGCTGTAGCGCTGGTATCATCAATCATGTACGAAGTAGTGATTCGTATTTGATTATCGCTTCCAAACGTTTTTACCTCACGGCCTTCCCCATCAAAAGGAATTCGCAATGCATCAGACACCGTCTCGGTTTTTACAGGCTCTTCAAAGCGAACGTAATAACTTCTTCCTCCTTTAAAGTCAACGCCTAGTTTTAGTCCGCCATTCTTAAAGAAGAAAATGGCACCCGTTATAATAATAGCACTTGAAATAATGTAATACAACTTTCTGTTTTTAACGAAATCGATATTTACTTTCGATAGCGCATTGCTTGTCATAGGAATCGAAAAAGAGATGTCCATTTTTTTGCTAAGCAACATTTCAATAATTAATCTAGAAATAAAGAGGGCAGAAAATAAAGAACAAAGAATACCAATGATAAGTGTGGTTGCAAATCCTTGCACCGGACCCGATCCGTATGCGTATAGGATTAATCCTAAAAGAATGGTTGTAATGTTGGAGTCCAATATAGATGAAAGCGATTGCTTATATCCATCTGTAACAGCAAGCTGCAATCCTTTGCCATTTCGAAGTTCCTCCCGAATACGCTCGTAAATAAGTACGTTCGCATCTACGGAAATACCTACTACAAGCACAAGTCCTGCAATACCGGGTAAGGTAAGTACAGCGCCAAGTGATGCAAGCACTCCCATGATGAAGAAAATATTTACTAGTAATGCTACATCGGCAACAATACCTGCTTTGCCATAATAGAACATCATAAATACAAAAACCGTCAATAATGCAATAACAAAAGATCGGAATCCAGAGCTAATAGATTCAGCTCCCAAGGTAGGACCCACAACCGTTTCTTCCACAATACGCGCAGGCGCTGGCATCTTACCTGCTTTCAAAATGTTTACCATGTCGTCCGCTTCTTGTCCGGTAAAATCTCCAGTGATTTGCGATACGCCACCCGATATTTTTCCTTGTACGGTAGGGAAGGAGTACACATATCCATCAAGTACAATGGCAATGCTTTTTCCAATATTATCTCCTGTAAGTGCAGCCCAAGTTTGACCTGCTTCATCTGTCATGGTCATGGAAATATTCGGACGACCTTGCTGGCGCTGATCATATTCCTTGCGCGCATCCGTCATGATATCACCATAGAGAGCAGCTCTTTTATCTCTGCGAGTAATTTTTAATGCAATTAATTGAGTTACAGATTCAGCTCCTTTAACGGGCTTGTAAGTCCACGCAAACTTGATGTTATCTGGAAGTACACGTTTTACTTTATCGTTATTCAAGTAAGACATAATTTGCGCAGTATCTTTTATAAGCGCTCTGCCTACAATAGGGCCGGGAACAGTTTTTCCTTGCTGATCAATAAATGGTTGTAGCAAATAGAAAAGTGGATGCTCGCGTTTTGCTTTAGCCAATGCCGAAGTATCTTCTTTAGCTTTTAATGCAGAAGCGCTGGCTGCAGAATCTTTATTTCCTAAACCAAGTTGAGAAAAGGCAGATGTAGTATCTGCTTTTGTGGTGTCGTTAGTTTTTGCTACAGCAGGAATTGTATCAACGTTTGCTGCAACAACAGTAGAATCTTTTTTAGCAGTATCTTTTGCAATAACAAATCCTAAAATTTCTGCAAGACGTTTATCAGCTTCAACAAGAGGGCCAATGGCTTCTTCGTTATCGAAAGTTTCCCAGAACTCTAGGTTAGCAGTTCCTTGTAATAACCTGCGTACACGCTCAGGGTCACTAACGCCTGGGAGTTCAATTAATATTCTGCCCGAAGTTTCAAGCTTCTGAATGTTTGGCTGCGTAACACCAAATTTATCGATACGGGCACGTAATGTTTTTTCGGAAGTTGCAATGGCCTCGTCCACACGTTCTTTGATAAGTGCAATTACCGCATCATCTGGAGTATTAAAATCAATTTTTCCTTTTAGCTCAATGGTTCTAAAGTAGCTTGAAAGAGAAACTCCTGGATCGATAGCTTTTAATTCTTCAGCAAATAATTCTGCCAAGTGCATTTTCTCTTTTGTTTCACGCACACGTGCTTTGGCTATTGCTAAATTTAACTTTGCATCATCGGGCTTGGCAGACATGTTGCGGATGATATCCGCTACAGATACTTCCAGTGTAACGTTCATACCGCCTTTCAAATCCAGACCTAAATTAATTTCATGGTCTTTGCAATTTTCGTAGGTGAAAATATATCCATACAAAGGAAAATCAACCGGAAGCTTACTTACGGAATCTAAATAGTTGCGATCTGTTTTTTTAAATACAGAGTCTAAGAAAGCTTTTTCAAGTTCCGCATTTCCGTTGGAGTGTTTTTTAGCAAGCTCAACCATGGGAGCGCTGTTAATAACAAGCTCAGCATTTGCTTTTGAGTCTCCTTCAATTTTACGTGTTATCCACGAAAAAGATAAATAGAACAAGCACGCTAAAGCTAGAAGAATAGCGAAGAAACGAATGGCACCTTTATTTTGCATAGTTATGAATTATTAAATCGAAATGCGAAAGCTCAAAATCCTATTTTTTTGGAATTTATGAGTTGTTTTGTCATTTGAAATTGCGAATTTATTTTTTTATTAAAATGGGTTGCAAATATAAAGAAAATGGGATAGGTTGGAAGAAAAAGAGGGCGCTAAAGTGCAGTTTTTTATTTAGGTCGAATAGGCTCTATCTTCTTCCATTTTAAGGTGGTAACCATCTTTTCAACGTCCTTTTTTATGAAATTTATTACAGGCGTGAGCGAATCGTAATTAGGATGGGCAAAAAAGTAAAGTGCACCTCTTAAAAAGTGGTGGGTACTATCGGTAACAAAAAACTGCAGGGAGGAGGCTGCGTTGCCTTCAATTTCAAAGATTAAGCCATACACTTTGGCGCTATCACGATAGATGGCTGTTTCGGGCATGCCACTTGCTTTTATCTGATGGCGTGTTGCCAAGGCCCAAGTATCGTTTAAATATTTATTAAGATTGTGGTCAACACGCTTATAGCTCAGATTAATTTCGGCACCAAAGCGTGGGTAAATAATATTTTTCCAGCAGGATTCGGAGTTGGGATCTGTATCTGGCACCACCATCGCGCAGTTGGAAGGGTATTCAAATTCGTAAGGACAAGAATCGCTAAACACCGTATATTTTTTTTCGGGGAAATCAATTCTGAAATAGGCATTGGGCTTAGGAGTTTGTAAATCATCTGCATCGGATCCGCAGGAATAAAAAACTAAAGTTCCAAGAGCAGGAAAAATAATGCAAGACAGCTTCAAAAAGTTTTTAGAGGCAAAGATTTTTCCCAATGTCATATGCCTGTAGTTATTTCAATGGGGATTGTAATTTTCACTCTTTTAATCTTTCGGTTATCTGCCGATTCAACGGTAAAGGTATGTCCTTTAAACGTGGTCTCCTTGCCTTTTTGAGGAATGCTTCCGGTTATTTCAATTAAAAATCCTGCTAAGGTATCGGCTTCCCGTCCTTCGGGCAAGTCAAATAATTCACTTTCCACGCCAAGCTTTCTGGATAGATCATTCAGCGAAATCTTCCCTTCAAAAACATAATTGAAATTATCTAGCTTGGAATAAACCAAATCATCATCATCAAACTCATCGTTTATCTCGCCAACTATTTCTTCAATAACATCTTCGAGCGTAACAATTCCGGAGGTGCCTCCAAACTCATCCACCACAACGGCCATGTGAATTTTTCGATGTTGGAACTCTTTTAGCATCTCATCATTTTTTTTATTCTCTGGGACAAAAAATGGTTCTCGTATTAAGGAGTGCCATTTAAAATCATCTTGCTGATCGAGGTAGGGAAGTAGGTCTTTTACATATAATATGCCAACAATTTTGTCAATTTTATCTCTGTAGATGGGTACGCGCGAATAACCGGACTCAAGAATTTTTTCAAGCAGTTTGCGGTAAGCATTTTTTATGTCAAACGCCACAATATCCATTCGGGGGATCATGATCTGCTTCACATTAACTTGACCGAATTTTACAATGCCCTTCAATATTTTTTTTTCAGAATCGGGCGTATCTTCTGTAATGGTAAGGTCCAACGCATGCGAAAGGTCCTCGACAGAAATATGTTGTGTTTTCTTTTTTACTTTTTTATCAATGAAGGAAGTAGTGTAGATAAGAATACTACTCAAAGGAAGTAAAAGTTTTTCTAAAAAAGTAATAGGCAGAGCCATAATTCGTGCAACTTTTAGCGAATGCTGGTTAGCAAAAACTTTAGGAATCACCTCACTAAAAAGCAAGATTAAAAAGGTTACTGCTATTATTTGAATTAAAAAAGCAAAAATCGGATTAGCGTTAAAATCTAATTTCTCCTTTGCAATTATTTCAGAAATAAGCACAATGCCAATGTTTGCTAAATTGTTGGCAATTAAAATAGTAGCCAATAAGGTTTTTGGTTTCTCGTAAACTTTCAACGCTGCCTTATCTCTTGTGGTGTTTGATTTTCTAAGCTCTTCTCTGCTTTTTGGAGATAGCGAAAAGAATGCCACTTCGGATGCAGAAATTAATGCTGAAATGATTAGAAGAATGAAAGAAGATATTAGCGCAAAAAGTATACTCATGTTTAAACTATCTAAAACGAATTTTTACGAAAATACGAAACGGTACGAACTGCTAATGGAGCGCTCGTTTTTTTGGTTTATAAAAAGCGAAACTAAAAAGGAAGGTCAGAGCCGGGTTCTTCCGGAGGGGAAGCATCGGCTGCAACTTCTTCGCCTGTACGGTCTTTCTTGCGAGTGATAATGGTAAAGGTATCGCCAACAATTTCTACGCTGGTGCGCTTATTGCCTTCTTTATCTTGCCACTGACGGGTACGAATTTTTCCTTCTATATAGATACGATCACCTTTTTTGAGTTCCGATTTTTCTACGCTCTCCGCCAGATTGCGCCACATCACAATGTTATGCCATTCGGTTTGTTCGAGCTTTTCGCCCGAATTTTTATCTCTGAAATTTTCGGAGGTTGCTACCGAAAAACTGGCTACAGTTACTCCTCCTTCCAAATGCCTGATGTCTGGATCTTTTCCTAAATGCCCTAGTAGAATTACTTTGTTAACGCCCCCCATGTGTTGTAATATTTATTTGTCGATTATTTTTTGTGACAAACAAAGGTATTTAAAGCAAAGAAAATTCCAAAATTTTATAGCACTATTATATCTGTTTCTGATAATTGCTTTTACTCTGAAATAACTACCAATTTTTCATTTTTTTTTGCTGTATTCTTTATTTTAGAAAAGTAATTTTCAATCAATTTTGGGAGTGGATACTTTGACAATGATTTCTTGCTTGAAAAAAATGCATTCGGAGTTATTTTTTTTATTTTGCTGGCAGGCAGTTTCCCTCCCCAAAATTTTGCTACAATTTTTTGATGGCTTAAAATATGCGTAGTGGCAAATTCAAGTGCAAGCTCTTCTTCTTTCATTCCAATCAGTTTTGAAATATTTTTTATTGTTAGCGCTTTCTTACTTTCAATTAGTGGAAAGTCGTACATGTTTTTCCAAATATCATTTCCAACTCTTTTCTTGATGAGCACATTGTTGCTTGACCTCACCACAAAATAATTTATATGTCGGACTCTTACTTTTGTTCTTGATTCTTTGACAGGTAGTTTTTCTACCCAATTTTTTTTAAAAGCAACGCAACCACTTTTCAGAGGACACTTGTTACAATCCGGATTCTGCGGTACGCATTGCAAAGCGCCAAACTCCATGATGGCCTGATTGAAAATGCCAGGATTTTTTTTGTCTATTAAGGCATTAGCTTTTTTAGCAAACTCAATTTTTCCGGCACCTGAATCTATTGCAGTTTTTATTCCAAAATATCTTGCAAGAACTCGGTACACGTTTCCATCAACCACTGCGTGTGGCTTATTAAATGCAAAAGATGCAATTGCAGCTGCGGTATAATCTCCAACACCTTTCAGCTTTTTTATGAATTCAAATTCATTTGGAAAAACACCGCCCATTTCTTTCGAAATAAATTTTGCAGTATGGTGCAAGTTTCTAGCCCTTGAATAGTAACCCAAGCCTTGCCATGTTTTTAGTACTAAACCCTCTTTAGCTTTGGCTAAGTCCTGAATGGCGGGAAATTTTTTTATAAAAGTAATATAATAGGGTAGGCCCTGCAAAACCCTTGTTTGCTGTAAAATTATCTCAGAAAGCCATATTTTGTACGGATCTTGGGTATGCCTCCAGGGCAAATCCCTCTTATTAATATGATACCAACGAATAATTATTTTTGAAAAATGCATCATAATTGAGCTAAGTCATGTTTCTAAGTATCAAAAATAGAATACTTTACATAATAATTTGTATATTTGTCTTGTATTATCGGTACTCATTTTTTATTTAAGAATCGATATTCAAAACACAAACAATATGACAAAAGCAGATATAGTTGCCAAAATCTCCGAAAAGACAGGTGTAGAGAAAAAGGAAGCCATGGCCATTGTTGAAGCCTTTATGAGTGTAGTAAAGAGCTCCATGTGCGAGGGAAAGAATGTTTACCTGCGTGGGTTTGGCACACTATATATAAAGAAGCGAGCAAAAAAACCAGGTCGTATTATATCTCGTAATACTACAATCATGATTCCTGCACATAACATTCCAGCCTTTAAACCTGCTAAGTCCTTTGGCAATAAATTGAAAAAGAGCGTTCCGGTTATCGAATAAGCCTCTTCCTTTAGTTAATGACTTCCAGACAAATACTTATTGTTTTACTTACAGTTGTTTTAGCTGCGCTATTATACTTTGCGCCTAAATCAACATCGGAAGTTAAGGCTGAAGTAGTGGATCATAAAGAGTTTGCAGCACAATTTGAAGAAGCCAAAAAAACATTGAAGCCCGAGCAAGCTAAAATATTTGATAAGCTAGAGGAAAAGCATGCAGCAGCAGAAAAAGAGAATTCTGAGCAAAGCTGGATGGCTTCGGCAACAGAATTTTTAAAGGCAGCAAGGTACTTTCAGGATTCTAATAAAGGAATGCTTTATAAGGAAGCAATCAGTGGCTTTGAAAAAGTACTAGCCTTAAACCCAGATAACCTTTTAGCAAAAACTAACCTGGGAACCTGCATTGTGGAAAGCTCTTCCATTTTAGGTGGTCAGCCTATGAAGGGAATTACGCTGATTAGAGAGGTTATTGCAAAAGATTCAATGAATATTGAAGCAAACCTGCAGCTTGGATTATTTTCCGTAACTTCGCGGCAGTTTGAAAAGGCAATAGAACGCTTCCAGCGAATACTTCAACTAGACTCCACCCACATCGATATGTACGTTTACCTTGGAGATACTTACTTAACGATGGGAGAAAAGCAAAAAGCGATCGATAGCTACGAGAACTATAAAATAAGAGTAAAAGATACGTTGATTACTAAGGATATTGACGAATACATTAAAAAACTAAAACAAAACAACTAATTAAGCAGCAAACTATAATAGCCTTGTCTATAAATAAGTAAGTTGCAAAAAACACAAAACTATGCCATCAGGTAAAAAAAGAAAGCGCAAAAAAATGAACACTCATAAACGCAAAAAGCGCCTGCGTAAAAACAGACATAAAAAGAAAGGTCGATAAATTCAGCCAGGAATAATTGAAAGGCGAAACAGTGAGTCGCAATGACTCACTGTTTCCAAGCTTTTCCCTTCTACTTATTTGACCGGATTTTTTTTGATGAAGAAAGTCGTTTCTGCTTTTCTTATTTCGCATCATCTTTCTCTTGTTCCGTCTTTACAACACTTCACCCTTACACTTAATTAAATGAACAGCGAATTATATATTAACGCAACTTCAACAGAAGTTGTTATAGCACTCTTGCACGACAAGCGACTCAAGGAACTAAACCGCGAGCGCTCCGATGCAGGGTTTTCTGTAGGAGACATCTTACTAGGAAAAGTAAAAAAAATCATGCCCGGACTAAATGCAGCCTTTGTGGATGTAGGCTACGAGAAAGATGCCTTTTTGCATTACCTCGATTTAGGCCCCAATTATCAGTCCTTAAACAAATTTACTTCCTTGGCCATTCAAGGAAAAAGCACAACGTCTCTATTGGCAGATTTTTCTTTTGAAAAAGAAATTTCTAAAACGGGAAAAGTAAATAAAGTGATAGCGCATAATCAGAGCCTGTTGGTGCAGGTTATGAAAGAGCCTATTTCAAACAAAGGTCCGCGCATTACTTCCGATGTATCAATACCGGGTAGGTTTTTGGTTTTGATTCCGTTCTCCGACAAAATTTCTATCTCCTCAAAAGTTAGAAAGCTGGAAGAGCGCGATCGTTTACGCAGACTAGTACAAAGCATTAAGCCCAAAAACTTTGGAGTAATTATTCGAACCGTAGCAGAAAATAAAACAGTTGCCGAGTTAGATACAGACTTAAAAGATTTAATTTCTAAATGGGAGAGCCTGTGGAATAATTTGAAAGGCGCTACTCCTCCTAAGATGATGCTTGGAGAAATGGATAGATCTATCACTATTTTAAGGGATATGCTTAACCCATCATTCTCAAATATTTATATAAATGATTTAACGCTTTACGAAAAAATAAAATCGTACTTACATACCATTGCTCCCGAAAAAGCGAGCATCGTAAAACATTACAAAGGCAAGGAGCCGCTTTTTGAACACTTTGGAATTGACAAGCAAATAAAAGCTTCGTTTGGCAGAGTGGTAAATTTAAAATCGGGCGGGTACATAATTATTGAACATACCGAGGCGTTGCATGTAGTGGACGTAAACAGCGGACACCGAGCGCCTGCTAACAAAGATCAGGACACGAATGCCTTAGCCATGAATTTGGAAGCGGCAGAAGAAATAGCTCGTCAGTTACGCTTGCGCGATATTGGTGGAATTATTGTTTGCGATTTTATTGACATGCGCAGTCCCAACAACCGCAAAACATTATTTGAAAAAATGCGGGAGTTTATGAAAACGGATCCTGCAACACACACTGTTCTTCCTCCAAGCAAATTTGGACTGGTGCAAATTACTCGTGAGCGTGTACGCCCACAGGTAAAGGAAAAGACTACAGAAAAATGTCCTAGCTGCGGTGGCAGCGGAGAGGTGCAATCAACTATTTTACTTGCCGATCAGATAGAACGTGATTTACATTATTTAGTAAAAGAGCAAAATCAAAAAAATGTTACACTGGCTGTACATCCATTTTTGGAAGCGTATTTTACCAAAGGATTACCAAGCCGTAAGCAACGCTGGTTATTAAAATATGGTAAGAGCATCAATGTAAAATCGGTTAGCACACACCATATTTTGGAATACCATTTTTATAATAAGAACGAGGAGGAGATAAAGATATAACAAGCCCACTCTTACCCACCCATCCAAAGGTCCGAAGGACTACTTCGGAGAGTCCCTTTGAGAAAAGATAGGGAGTTGTGTGGGAAGTTTTATTATTGCAGAGTTTTCGGCAGTGAGACACTCTTGTACACGATTCTTATCCCTATATTTCAAGAAAGCAATTTTTTCGTTTATTTGTGTAACTATATTTAATTAATTTATATGAGAAAAAATATCCTCATTGTTTTTCAATGGTTGTTTGCCGCCACTTTTCTGTTTGCTTCAGTTAACCTGCGAGCACAGGATACTTTTTCTATCTGTGCTGTAGACTCCGTGACAGGTGAAGTAGGCAGTGCAGGAGCTTCTTGCATTGACAATGTTGGCTGTGGCGGTTGCGGTGGGGTAGTTATTATAAGCGATATTCATCCCGGGAAAGGAGTGATACACTCGCAGGCTTCATACATAGCCACCAATCAAAACAATGCAAAGAACCAAATGAATCTAGGGCAAAGTCCGCAGCAGATCATAACTTGGCTTCAGGCAAACGATGTTCAAGGAAATGCTTCCATTCGTCAATATGGCATTGTTGATCTAGATTCAAATGGAAAGCCAAGAGTAGCTGCATTTACTGGAGCAAATTGTATGAATTATAAAAATCATATTACAGGGCCTAACTATTCTATTCAAGGTAACATTTTGTTAGGTCAGCAAATTCTGGATTCGATGGAGGCGCGCTTTTTAAACGAACCCGGAGATTTAGCATGTAAGTTAATGGCTGCGATGCAAGGCGCAAAGGTTATAGGAGCAGATACCAGATGTACCAACTCGGGGAACTCTTCTCTTTCTTCGTTTTTGCGCGTTGCAAAGAAGAATGATGTAGCTCCTAATTATTACATATCTCTAAACGTTCCCCAAGGACCTGTAGGCTTTGAACCCATCGACTCGTTGCAAACTCTTTTTAGTAAAGTGCATAATTGCCTGACCTCAATTAATGAACAAAATCAGGAACTCTTGCCTCTAACAGTTAGTCCTAACCCTGCAACCGACCATTTTATATTTATGTTGGAAGGAAAAGAGCAGGAAGGTTTTTCTGTAGGAGTCTTTAACACACTTGGACAGCAGGTGTTATTTGAAATGCTAAAGTCGGGTGACGGTGTTTCTGTTTCTTCACTGGAAACAGGAATATATTTTTATAAAGCCGTTTCTAAAGATGGAAGGACTGCTTCAGGTAAATTTGCGAAGGAGTAATGTTATTGCCCATTTTGGGGTGTATAACAGCACCTTTCAGTATTTTTAGGTTCAGGTATTTACTCCAAATTTAAGATTAAAAATCTCTAAAGCAAGTGCGGCATTTTTTAAAATGCAGAGGAATAAAATTTTAAGCGCAGAGTCCCGAAGCGGAGACTCTACTTTGGCTAAAACAAAAAACCCCCTCCGATTTCCGGAGAAGGTTTCTGTATTTGTCGTCCTTCCTCTCTCCCCTTTGGGGAGAGTTGGAGAGGGGTGGCTGTTTGCTTAGTAATCCATTCCACCACCCATGCCACCTGGCATTTGCGGCATAGCAGATTTTTCTTCTTTAATATCTGCAAGAACGCACTCGGTTGTAAGGATCATTCCTCCAACAGAAGCAGCGTTCTCTAGTGCAACACGTACTACTTTCGTAGGGTCTATTACACCGGCAGCGATAAGATTTTCGTATTCATCGGTACGAGCGTTGTAGCCAAAATCGTTTTTGCCTTCGCGAACTTTCTGAACTACTACAGAGCCTTCAATTCCGCAGTTTGCAGAGATCTGGCGTAGTGGTTCTTCAAGCGCACGTTTTACAATTGCAATTCCGGTAGCCTCGTCTTCGTTAGCACCTTTCATTTTTTCTATAGACTCAATTGCGCGGATGTAAGAAACTCCACCACCTGCAACAATTCCTTCTTCCACAGCAGCGCGGGTAGCGTGTAAGGCATCGTCCACTCTGTCTTTCTTCTCTTTCATTTCTACTTCAGTAGCTGCGCCAACATAAAGTACTGCAACGCCTCCAGCAAGTTTTGCTAAACGCTCCTGTAGTTTTTCTTTGTCGTAGTCAGAGGTAGTAGATTCAATTTGAGATTTTATCTGATTTACACGTGCAGTGATATCTGCTTTTTTGCCAGCACCACCAACTAGGGTAGTGTTGTCTTTGTCAACTGTGATTTTCTCAGCAGTTCCTAGGTAAGAAAGATCAGCATTTTCTAATTTGAATCCTCTCTCTTCAGAAATTACAGTTCCACCTGTTAAGGTAGCAAGGTCTTGCATCATTTCTTTTCTGCGGTCGCCAAAGCCCGGAGCTTTAACAGCACAGATTTTCAAAGAGCCACGGATTTTATTTACTACCAAGGTAGCAAGTGCTTCACCATCTAAATCTTCGCAAATGATTAAAAGTGGTTTTCCGGTTTGTACTGCTTTTTCCAAAATAGGAAGAAGCTCTTTCATGGTAGATAATTTTTTATCGTATAAAAGGATGTACGGTGTTTCCAACACGGCAGTCATTTTGTCTGCGTTGGTAACAAAGTAAGGAGAAACATATCCGCGGTCAAACTGCATACCTTCTACTATCTCAACAGTAGTTTCAGTACCTTTTGCCTCTTCCACAGTAATTACACCTTCTTTTTTCACCTTTGCCATTGCCTGTGCAATTAACTTTCCAATAGCGGAATCGTTATTTGCAGAGATGGTAGCTACTTGTTCAATTTTTTTGTTGTCATCGCCAACTGATTTAGATTGCTTTTTCAATTCAGCAACAACCGCATCAACAGCTTTATCAATGCCGC
>CAYZTB010000033.1:17121-34302 GCA_964481195.1 uncultured Bacteroidia bacterium
GCTCCAGCTGCAACATTTTTTAATCCTGCAGTAACAATTGCTTGTGCAAGAACGGTAGCCGTGGTAGTTCCATCGCCCGCCATATCAGCAGTTTTAGAAGCCACTTCTTTTAAAAGCTGTGCGCCCATGTTTTCTACTGCATCCTGTAGTTCAATTTCTTTTGCTACAGTTACACCATCCTTTGTAATTTGTGGTGAACCAAATTTTTTGTCAATGATTACATTACGTCCTTTTGGACCTAAGGTTACTTTAACTGCATTAGCTAAAGCATCTACACCGCGTTTCATCGCATCGCGTGCATCGGTATCGAAAGTTATTTTTTTTGCCATGGTTATATTTTAGTTTAGATATTTATATTTTACTTTATTGTTCGGATAACGAATTGTTTCGAATTTGCGAATGAAGGAAAAGGCTGTTATTCGAAAATTCGTATTGATTCGTTATCTTTACTTTTTACCCAATCACCCCAAACACATCGTCCTGACGCATAATAAGGTATTCTTTGCCTTCTACTGTGATTTCTGTGCCAGCGTATTTTCCGTAGAAAACTGCATCGCCTACTTTTACAGTCATAGGTTCGTCCTTTTTCTTACCCGGACCAGCTGCTACAATCTTTCCTTTTTGTGGTTTTTCTTTTGCTGTATCAGGAATGATGATTCCCCCAGCAGTTTTTTCTTCAGCAGGGTCAGCTTGTACTAGTACTCTGTCGCCCTGTGGTTGAAATTTTACTTTTGCCATTGTTGTGTGTGTTTTATATTGTTAAACTTATTTTTATTTTATTGATTGCTTTAGTCACATTTTATGCCAAAACGGAGATTCCAATTTTATCGGACAATTTTTCCGTGATTAAGATTCTGCTTTCTTTAGCTGTCAGTTTATAAGGTGACAGGATGGCAATTCCTTATTGGGCGCTGTCAGCAGGCGTAGAGGCAGGTGCAGGAGCAGCCTGCTCTTGAGTTGGCATTACAGGAGCAGTGTTGCCTGGCATAGGCATATCAGCATTTTTTACTATGGAGCTTTTAGTTTCTACAGTTGTTGAGCCTGTGCCTACGAGTGCGGTAAAAGCAATGCAAAGAACTACCAGCCCTCCTATAAAACCCCAGGTAATTTGCTCAATAAGCTCTACCTGTTGCTTTGCGCCTACAATGGTGTTTGAAGACATGAAATTTGAAGAAATTCCACCGCCTTTTGGGTTCTGAATTAGAACAACCAATACAAGGAGGATGCTTACAATAATAATTAGGATTGAAAGAAAAGTTGCCATATCTAAAATGTTAAATGTTAATCTTTTTTGTTATTCTCAAACAGCTTTTTATCTAAAATATTGCTGCTTATTTGTTTTTTTGATCCTTTAAAAGTTTTTTTATTTTCTCTAAAAGGGGGGCGAATATATGAATTTTTTCGGGATGTTTTACAAGCAATATTTCATAAGCTCGTAGCGCTTTTGGAAGGTTTCCTTGCTTTAAATATATGCTCGCAAGTGTCTCAGAAACAAAGGTTTCGTTGTCCTGGAGGCTCTTTTTAGCCATTGTTTCAGCCGAGTAAAACTCCACCTTGGGCTTAGGATCAGATTTGGCAGTTTGATCCAATAAGAAGTTGTCTATAATACTGGTTTTGTTCTTTCTAAATACAGACTTTTCCTCAACAACAATTTCGGGAGTTTTTCCACCAACTACTTTCATCCAATCTGTAAAAGAGTAAGCAGCATTTTCAGTTTTAAGATTTTGTTGTTTAATTGGAGTAGCCGTTTTTTGCTTCTGACTCTTTTCTTCTTGCTCTTGGAATAAATCTACCGTCATGGATGTGCGGTACGCTTCGCGCAACATCTCTTTTTCAAGAATTGCTAATTCATCAAACTCATCAACTTTTTCTATCTCTTTAATTTCTTTTATAGCTTCAATGCGTTCTTCTTTAAGAATTGCAATGGATTCTAGTTTTGGAAGAATTTCTTTTTCGATTGCAGAGCTAATGGTTTGCTCTTTCGGAACTTCAACTAGCGCAACAAATTTTTCTTTTTCAACTAGTTCTGTTACTTCAATTTTTGCTTTTACTTTTTTCTTTATTAGATTATAAAGCACTTTTCCGCTAGGAGCATAGGCCGATGTGATGTGCAGATTTTTTTCGTAGTCGATGCTGTTTTCGTTGTGCAGGTTTTTCAGATACAGCATCCTTCCTGCTTGAAAATAGGGATATTCCTGAACCAACTTTTCCAAGGCAGCGATGGAATGCCCATTCAGATTTTCCGGGTGGGATAGGTATTGTATGAATTCCTGTTTGGTCATTTAATTACTACCAGTTAATCATTGCGCGGTTAAAAATATCTTGTACCAGCTGCTCATTTATCTGCCTGATTAATTCATCCTGTACCGCTGCAATAGGCGAGGAGCTGGGAAAATCTGCAAAGCGGGAAAAGGAAGTTTCAAATTTTTGCTTTTCATCTTTCACATTATTAAAACGAACATTTATAGTAATGGTTAGTCGGTTTAATGCAGATAAATCATTGCTCTGTAAAGCAACAGGGACAATGGCGTAATTTACAATTTCTCCTTCAAAATTTAAATCCCCGTCTCTGTTAATAATGCCCAAGCTGGTTTGTGAGGTATACATGTCTTTTAGCGCCTCGGTAAGTGTTTGACTGATGGTTGGTGGCGCCAGTGTAGTATTGTTTTTAAAATATTGAATGGAAACAGTTTTAACATCGGGCGAAACAGAAGCTCCCGAAAATGAATAATTTATTTTGCAGGAGGTAATACAAGCGCAAAATAACGTTAGCAAAAGACCGTATGTAATTACACGTTTCAACTTAAAGCATTTTATTTTTTACAAACCTACTACAATTTCATCAGGTGATTTACCTCCAAAAAGCATACGAGCAGGGTCTTCGCACATTTCTTTCACCTTCACCAAAAACCCTACCGACTCTTTTCCATCAATAATTCGATGGTCGTAGGAAAGTGCAACATACATCATAGGGCGAATTTCTACTTTTCCATTTATGGCAACGGGTCTTTCTACAATGTTGTGCATGCCCAGTATGGCAACTTGAGGAGGGTTTATGATAGGAGTGCTCATCAAGGAGCCAAATACTCCTCCGTTGGTTATGGTAAAAGTTCCTCCGGTCATTTCGGCTAGGCTTAATTTATTATCGCGAGCTTTTGTGGCAAGTTCTTTTATGCTAAGTTCGATTTCGGCAAGCGATAAACTTTCGGCATTTCTCACAACTGGAACAACTAGCCCTTTAGGAGCGCTTACAGCAATGCCTACATCGCAATAGTTGTAATAAATTATTTCTTCTTCATCAATTTGTGCATTTACAGAGGGGAACTGTTGTAACGCCTCACAAACTGCTTTGGTAAAAAAGCTCATGAACCCAAGCTTGGTGCCGTATTTTTTTTCTAACTGTGCGTTGTATGTTTTGCGCAGCTCCATTATTTTACTCATGTCAATCTCGTTGAAGGTAGTGAGCATGGCCGTTTGGTTTTTTACAGCCACTAAACGTTGCGCCAATTTTTTACGTAAGGGCGACATTTTTTTACGCTCTTCACTTCTTTCTCCCAGTTTAGAATGGGTGCCACCAAACCCTTTACTCATGGCATTTAGCACATCGGCTTTAGTAATTTTTCCGTTTTCGCCAGTGCCGGAAATTTTTTGAGAAAATTTATTTTCTTCAATAATTTTTTTTGCCAGTGGAGTAGCGGCTGCTTTTGCCAGCGTCTGGCTGTTGGTTATTGGCTGCTTTGTCTCTGGTTTTTGACTTTTTACTTCTGCCTTTTCTTTGTCTACTGCGGACTGCTTACTGCCTACTGGCTCTTTGGCGTTTGTATCTATTCTTCCAACAGAGGCGCCTACCTTTATCACATCACCATCTTGTGCAATAATTTTTAAAGCGCCACCTTGTTCTGCACTTACAGTCAGCGTAGCTTTGTCGGAATCAATTTCCAATACTTCATCATCTTTAAAGACATACTCTCCATCTTTTTTTAACCAACGAGATATAGTTACTTCGGTGATGGATTCTCCGGGAGAGGGTACTTTAATTTCTATGGTTGCCATGTGAAGAGTCTTTAGTAGTTAGTATAGAGTCGTTAGTTTTTAGTGCTGAATAGTTAGTTAAGTATTTTATTACTTATATTTTTCTTTAAGCCAGAAATCATCTTTTGTATTTCTTCAACAGAAGCAGCAATTTCTGTAAGTTCCGAGTTTGAAATATACTTTAATCGGTTTGCGACTATAAACTGCGTTTCAAATTCACACGAAGACCCAAGTGCAATTCCAAGAAAATTATTAAACTCTTTACTAGAGTTTCTGCCTGCCCCTTCTGCTATATTAGATACTATGGAAACAGCGCATCTATTAATTTGATTTGTTAAGCCGTATTTTTCTTTTTCAGGAAACTTATCCGTTAGCTTATAAGTAGCTACTACAAGGTCAATAGCCTTTTGCCAAACTTTTAGGTTTTTATATTGATTCATTTTTTTTATTTTATCTCTTACTTGTCTTCCCTGTATTTTCTAAAGCTTTTACACTAATGACTAACTACTATAGGCTAAATACTCTGTCCACAATTTCCTTCTGCTGAACTTCATGAGTTTTTTTGCTTCCGGTTGCTGGGCTTGCGCTTTCGGGACGAGAAATGCATTGCAGCTCGCCACCTTTCAAGTGCGGAGAAACAGTGCGCAGTAAATATCCCCAGGCTCCCATGTTGTGCGGTTCTTCCTGTACCCATAAAAACTCGGTAGCTGATTTATATTTTTCCAATATATCGGCAAATTGTTTTTTCGGGAAAGGATAAATTTGTTCTATTCGAACTAAGGCAATATCTGAATTTTTTATTTCTTCTTTTTTGGCTAACAGATCGTAATATATTTTCCCGAAAGTGAAAACTATTTTCTTTGTTGATTTAGTTTGTGCAGATGCATCGTCAATAATTTCTTTAAAACCTCCGGTAGAAAAATCTTCTAAAGACGAAACACATTTAGGATGGCGCAATAAACTTTTAGGGGTAAAAGCAATAAGTGGTTTTCGGAATGGTTGTTTCAGCTGTCTTCGTAATACGTGAAAGAAGTTTGCCGGTGTAGTAGCATTAATAAGATACAAGTTGTTTTCTGCACAGAGTGTAAGAAAACGCTCAATCCTTGCGCTAGAATGTTCTGCCCCTTGACCTTCGTATCCGTGAGGAAGAAAAAGACAAATGCCATTCATTCTTCTCCACTTATCTTCTGCCGCACTGATATATTGATCAATGACTACCTGTGCGCAATTTGCAAAATCACCAAACTGAGCTTCCCAAATAGTAAGTGTATCGGGCGATGCCATGGCGTATCCATATTCAAATCCCAGTACTGCATACTCCGAGAGGTGGGAGTTGTAAATCATAAATTTAGAATCTTTCTCAACGGTAGAAAGAGGTACATATTCTTCTTTGCCATCTTCCAGCATGATTACAGCATGTCGGTGTGAAAAAGTGCCACGCTCTACATCTTGCCCGCTAAATCGTACAGAATGACCTTCGTTTAGTAAAGAGCCGTAAGCCAACATTTCGCCCATGGCCCAATCAAGCTTATTGGATTTTAACATCTCACCTCTTTCTTTAAAGAGTTTTACAATTTTAGTAAAGAATTTTTTATCAGACGGAAGTGACGTAATTTTTTTACCAATTTCATAAAGCACTTTTTTGTCTACCGAGGTGTCAGGCGATTTTTCAAAATCTTTTTCGGTGGCCATGGCAACTCCTTTCCAGTGTCCTTCGAGGAAAGAAGTAATCTTTGTTTTTTTTATTTGTTTGGACTCGTTAAGGCGTTCGCTTAACAAAGTTCGAAATTCACTTTCAATTTTTTTAGCTTGCACTTCATCTACCACAGATTCGCTAATCAATTTATTCATATATATTTCCCGTGGATTGGGATGTGTAGCAATAGCCTTGTATAAAAGTGGTTGAGTAAAGCGCGGCTCATCTCCTTCGTTATGTCCGTATTTACGGTAGCCAAGCAAATCAATAAACACATCGCGGTGGAACGTTTGCCTAAACTCCATAGCTAATTGAATTACATAAGTTACCGCCTCCACATCATCAGCATTCACATGAAAAACAGGAGCTAAAGTAACTTTGGCAATATCCGTACAGTAGGTGGAGGATCTGGCGTCCAGGTAGTTTGTTGTAAACCCTACTTGATTATTGGTAACGATGTGTATGGTTCCTCCAGTTTTGTAAGCATCGAGTCTTACCATTTGTACAATCTCATACAAGATTCCCTGACCAGCTATGGCAGAATCGCCATGTATTAATATCGGGCAAAGCTGGGATGCATCTCTGTTATACGTCTTATCAATTTTAGCTCTTGAAATTCCTTCCACAATTCCTCCTACCGTCTCTAAATGTGAAGGATTAGGGGTAAGGCTGAGGTGAACTTTATTACCATCGTTAGTAACTACGTTGGAAGAATATCCCTGGTGGTATTTAACATCTCCATCAAACAGCGACTCGTCAAATTCTTTTCCTTCAAACTCAGTAAATATATCTTCGTACGTTTTTTTCATGATGTTGGCAAGCACGTTGAGCCTACCTCGGTGTGCCATGCCAATCACAAATTCTTTTATTCCCAGGGATGATCCTTTACGAATAACAGCATCCAGAGCAGGAATTAATGATTCACATCCTTCAATCGAAAATCTTTTCTCCCCAACAAATTTGGTGTGCAAGAAACTTTCAAAAACTACCGCCTTGCTGATGTTATTTAGGATATCCATCTTTTCCTCTTTAGAAAAAGAAGGTGTATTGCGAGCCGGCTCCATTTTATCCTGAAGCCATTTTATGACTTTAACGTTTCGCATATACTTATACTCAACGCCAATAGACTTGCAATATGTTTTTTTTAATTCAGTTATTAAGTCGCGCAATGTAGATGGTTGCATGCCAATTTCTGTAGCTGCATGAAATACAGTATCCATATCGCTTTGTGCCAAGCCAATGGTTTCAATATCATCCATGGTTGGCGTGTATTTCCTGCGCTCGCGAACCGGATTGGTGCGTGTAAAAAGATGACCAACGGAGCGATATAAATTGATGAGATTCAGTACGGCAAATTCTTTTCTAACATTTTCAGGAACTCCTGCTGTAGCTTGCTCTAAATAATTTTTTCTTGCGAATTCAAAGCCTTCAAAAAATTTTTTCCAGCCTTCATCTAGGTTGGCTCCATTATTTAAATATTGCTGGTACATCTCATCGATGGCAGTTATTTCTGAGCTACCTAGGTAGGTTTGTTTTTCCATAAATAATCTAATAAAATCGTAACGAATATACGAAATAGAGAGTATTCCTTAAAAGGGCATAACGATGGAGCTACAGCTCTTTTCCTTCTGAAATCTGTTTGCGTATTACTACTTTTAAGAGCTCTCTTTTCAAAATTTGATCCGTAACGGTTTCCGAAAAAGATTTGTCGATAGATTCTTTAACTGCTTTTTTAATTTGAGCTTCACTGATATCTATTCGATACATTAAGTTATAAAATTCTTGAAAATTTCCTTTTAGTATTTCATCTATGTGCGGAAGTATTTGCTCAAATAATTCCACATACGCATTTTGAAGATTACCAGAATAATGTATTTCAATTCCTGCTATGCGAAAATCTTTTGCAATTTGTGCAGCAGTATCATTGAGGTAGTCGACACGGTTTAGGAAAGGAGCTAGCTCAGTCATTAATACTTTTCGGGATGTAACAATAAGTGCTTAACAGGCCTGTTATTAATTACGTGTTCTTCAATAATTTCATCCACATCGGTAAGTTCTACGCCTACATAAAAGGCGCCTTCGGGATAAATGACAAGCGTTTGTCCGTAATCGCAAATATCCAGACAAGCAGTTTTTTGCGCCCGTACTTTAATGGGAAGATTTTTTTCTTTTAATTTTTTCTTGAACGCATCAACTATTTCCAATCCGTGAATTTCTCCGCAGCTTTTTCGTGGAGCAGAGGCGACTCGCTGGTTGGTACAGATAAAAATATGTTTTTCAAACTTTAGCATATGTAAAAATAATAATTGAAAAAATATTGCGAAGCGAAGTTCTAGTGAATTAAATACATTTTACCATACCCTTGCGTAAAGAATGAATCAGCTCCACTTTCTCTGTGTTCGAGCGATTGGCCGTTTAGTTGAGTAATAACACGATACAGATATATGCCATTTGCCAGCTGATCACCAAACTCATCTTTGCCATCCCAGGCATAATCGGTTATATTTTTTCCAATGTGAATGGGGCCCAGGTCGTATTTATTTAAATCCCTAACAATTTTTCCGGTAATCGTTAATATTTGAATTTTAAAATAATCGGGTACCTGAGTTCCTGTAAGCGTAAAAACAAAGCGCGTAGAGGTAGAGAATGGATTTGGATAATTCAGCACATGTGTGATGGTAGGTTTGTTTATTACTTCGAAAGAAATCATGTATTCTACTTTACCTGATGCATTATCGCTTCGGTCTTTTGCTTGCACTTTTAGGTTGTACGTTCCATCCGGCAACGTTGGGTTGTAGTTAATACGGCAACTATTGTTTGGCAAAGAGGCCGGTTCGAAAATTAAACTACTGCTAAAATATATCCTTTCAAACAAATTTTTATTTGGATGCTTAATATATATTTCAAAGTCGGACGTGTCGTTTAAGGCTAAGAAAGTGTTCTCGTCTTTTAGCGTGATAGTAACTAAAGGTTTTGCAGAAACGAGGTCTCCATTCATTATATGTACTCCATCAAAGGTAACATCTAGCAAAGGGTTAATGGCATCAACACCCACTGTAAAAGGAATTGTTCCAATGTTGTTAAAGTGATATTGCTCTAATTGATGTTCGTTGTTGTAGGGGTTTGCTTCAATCCACAAGCTACTTAATCCGCCCGGTAAATTTTCAGTTCCAAATTTTACTGTTGGAATTAAGATGCTGTCAACTAAAAGTGAATCTAATTTTATAGATTTTACAGGAACTATTTTTCTGTTTGCATCATACACCCAAATATCCACCCATAAACTATCCATGTTATAGTCGCTTATGTTTTCGATAGCCACACTCATGCTCATGCTATCTCCTTGTTGAATGGTGGGGCCATAAAAAGAATAATGCTTAATCGGATTTAAGGATGCATCTGGAACTCCATCGTAATATATCCTCCAAAATTTTAATTGTGCAGGAGTACGCAATGCTGTGTCTTTTACCCAGGCAAGCAGCTGTAGGTAAGGATATATTTTTGCATCAATAGATTTGTCTAACTCATAAACATCAAGCGAGTCTTTAGTTATGCCTTTGAATAATGTATCAATTGTTCCGTCAAGCTTTATTCCATTAAGCGTGATTACGATGGTATCTGCAGCAGCAAGTGTAGGGTTAGTCAGAGCTTCGGGAGAAACATGTTTCCAGTGTAGTGATTTCCATTTTGAAGCAGGTCCAATTATTTCGGAATAGATGTTTCCGCTTTCTCTTTTTACTGAAATGGAATCAGTCAAAAATAATTTCGAAGAATCAGAAGCGCCAAGTAGCTCAAGGCCATTTCCGCACTTTCTTCCAATTAAAATATATGGAACATTATTTTGAATGTTAGGAAACTGCGTTCCGCCAATTTTTTGAAATGCCTGAACTAATCCTGGATTAGTAGTTGGACCACTTCCGCCAACAACATTTCCTAAGTTGTGATCATCGCATGTGTATAGAATTACTTTACTTCCGCAAGGCACAGTAGTTTCTAAAAATTTTCTTAACGTTTCTTGCTGGACAGCATTTCCAGTATAAAATTCAAATCGGTAAGGCGAAGACTGAGGATAGCTTCCATACATTCCAGCGCCATCGTTGGGCCAAGCTTTGCCTGAGATAGGGTCGATTACATGAACTAATACATGAGGAGGCACGGGATATCCACCGTTTACAGCGTCTGAAGAAATTTGAGAGAAGATAGAAAGCTGTAAGCCATCCATGTAAAAATAAATCTCACTAAAATGATTTGCTCCACCCAAGGCAGTATAATTTACAGTACTTACTTCGAGCGAATGATTCTGATAATCTAGGTCAAAAGTCCTTGCATTTCGATTTGTATCTATGTAATTAAACCTATCTCCTTTTAAGAATTGAAAAAAATGTGATTGTCCCCAGCCTCTTTTGTTGGGGATGTATTGAAAGGAGCTTTCTCTCCATCTGAAATTTACCGTATCGCTCGTGTCTCTGCGAACTCGCCAGAAGTAAACTGTGCTATCTGATAACAGAAGCGAGGCTGGACTCCAGGCATTAAAAGGCGCACGAACCACAGCTCCTTTTTGTGTTACATATTGAGTGCTTTTTAGTGAACTATTAAAAAGATCGGTAGTATCAATTTCGAAAATATATTTTGCTGAATTTGAAAACGGATTGGCAGTGTACGCTTTAAGCGTAATAGTATCATTTGGTACAATGGCATATTTATATGGGTATACTGGAATGATATCTTCCGAATAAATTAAAAGAGGAATTTCAAAAGGCGATAGAATATTGTTGTTTAGAAAATCTTCAATCTCTAAAATAGAATTGGAAGAGTCAACGCGCACTTCAAATTTATTTAATCCGGCTCCACGAAGTGGATCAACCGGAAGTGTGAATGTCAGCGTATCTTTAAAATATAATTTAGAAACAGTGTTAGCGTAAAAAGAAGAAGTACCATCAACAAAGGTTCGTTTCATAGAAACATGTACGCTGTCTTTTGTAGCCTTGCCTAGATTTCTAACAATCACATTTACTTTAAAAGAATCTTGATCTGTAGATACATAGGAAGGTGTAAAATATACCGATGTATTATTTACTTCATAATCCGGAAGAGGTGGGGCATTTAATTTTATAGAGGGGTCTCCATGCAATGTCATTTCCAGACAAGCAGCATTCATGTAAGGATTAATGCCTAATCCATCAATGCTATCTATGGCAGCCTGAATACTTTTTCCTATCGACTTTCCATAAAGATGTTTGCCAATACCTCGGTATAAGTACTGTGTTAGCTGATCAAGTTCATAGGGAGTTCCTGGGCCAGATGAAGCCAAAAAGCCAATCACGCCCTGATTGGATAGTGTATAAATTTCGCTGGAGCTAAGTCCCCCTTGAATGGGCTGGTGAATATCTCCTGCCACACATCCGTCAGCAATAAAAAATGGATACTTTCCATTTTTATTTTTGTATTGATCCGGAGGGAGGAGGTTAAATTCAAATACGGAAGCGGATGTGTGCCCAAAAAATGTAATTAAGGAAATGCCATTGTTTATTAATCCTTTAATGGAATCCGTATATGAAGTTTGTGTTGGCGATGAAGAGTTTTTACTAAAGTGATGTACAAAACCTCCAAAGCTGGTGTCCTCAATAATTTTTTCGTATCCGTAAAGATAACTTGCAAATTGTGCTTGTTGTACTGCATTGGAACCTCCACCCATGTGCAATACATGTTTCATCCATTCGTCTGGATTAGGAGCTATGTGTTCGAACTCAATAACTTTAGTGAGGTAGGTGTTTATTTCAGCATTATTTTTTGCGGCAAGCCTGCCTATTGGAATTGCAGGAGATAATCCGCTGCCATTTAAAACTGCTACCAGCATATTATCGCAAGTAGGATAGCCTATGGATGGGACTAAGGAATTGGAGTAATTAATTCCGGTAGGGTCAGCAACTGTATTTCTTGCAAGGTTTGTTTGTATAGACTTGCCAATTAAAAAAATATTTTGAGGAGGAGAAGGAAATGTGTCTAAGCAATATTTTGCAAAATGACGAATCGCAAATGGATGCTTAGGAATTCCATAACTAAACTGATCGTAAAGATCTTCTATGTCAACAGCTACTACGTTATGCATGCCACCGCCTAAGCTTGCACGGTAATTTTTGTATGCGGTTGCGCCTGTTGTTAAGCTTTTATGATAGACAATTAAAAATGCAGAATCTGTAGCCAACGTGCTGTAGTCTGTAAAAAAACCTGTTCCACGTACTGCCTTAATAGAAGCAGGAGTTAAGAATTGATTTTCAGATTTAATCACACAAAATTTTTTGGATGAAGAAATGGAATTAGAAATTAAAGCGTTATAAGTGCCGCCATTTTTAATTACGGGTACTCTGGTGTTATTTGTCAAATCATAAATGTAGGAAGAAGCTCCTAGGTCATTAAAATTTGTAAAACCATAGTTTGATTTAGGCTGAGAAAGATTATCAGAAACGTAAAACTCAAAAGCGCTTTTGTTTTCAAGATTTACATTATGTGGGTATTTAAAAACCACATAAGGCACTGCGTTTCGGCTTGTAGAAAACGGGCCATTTAGCGCGGACACTACAATTTCTGTTGATGCGCCAAGCGTATTTGCAGGAACGGAGTAGGAGGAATCGATGAGCCGATAACCATCAAAAGCAAAGTTATCCAGCAAAGTATAAACGCCCAGCTTATCTTTGTATCTAACCCGAATATCGTGATCGTTTAAGGTGTTAGGATCATCTGAAGCTCCCATTAAGGCAACTTTAACTTCAGCGTTAGCTCCCAAGCTATATAGGTTACTAGTGTTAAAGGTAGTTGTGTTGCTAGTGCCTTGGTAAAAATTAGTTCCTGCCCAGCCTTCTACTTCGTGATATTCAGGAAAATTAATATTAGTAGAAGTAGATCTTCCATAGTAATACGTAGAGTGGTATTCCACCACATCTTCTTTCATAAAATAATTAGCTGGGGCCGGAAAAGAAGAAAATACGGTATCGTACACAAGTACTATTCTTTTATTACTGGTAGAATTATTCCATGTCAGGAAATAGGCGGAGGTGTCATTAAATAAACTGTAATACGGGTTTGGTTGGCGTACAGGCTTGTTATACAAATCCCCTTTGTAGAGCACAGAGTCAAGCGTACCATCATTTTTTTTGCCATAAAATTCTAAGTAATCTGCAGCATTGAAAATCCCATCTGCTTCGCCTTTAATATAAATAGGTTGTTCTATGCCTCTAAAAAATAATTGCAAGCTTCTTGCATCTAAAGAAGTCAAGGAAATGCCTGCATTAGAAAGTGTAAGGGAGTCTAAGCGATAAATACCATTCTGACTGACAGGAATTTTATAATATTTCTGCGAAAAATTTATCCATTCATTCCAATACGACTGAGAAAAGCTGTAGCTCGCGTTAAGAAAAACGCAGTAAAGAACAAATAAATTTATTCGTAAAAATTTCCGCATTCACTTTATTTAGCTTGTCTGTTAATATCCAATCGTACAGATATAATATGAGAACTAAGTGCTATGGAATTATCGCCCACATCTGTTTTGGCGTAATCAATCATCAGGCGTTTTAATTTAAGACCTACTCCAAAAATCGGCATTAACGTGGTAGTAGGCTTGCCGGTTACGTCTTGTTCCTTTTGAATGTTCATTATTCCGCCTCTCAAGTACACAATTTCTTTATAGTTAAATTCCAATCCCAGGTGAGGGTCAACACTCAGCGGATCGCTTTTAATCAATACGTTTCGTTTTCCATCCATGGTCAAGTCAGCATTTAATTCAGCCAATAAGCCAATGTCTTTTGTCACATCAAATTTTCTGGCTGCACCAAGAATTATTCTTGGCAGGGTAATTTCGTAGGAGTTGGTAGGCAAGTCATTACCTGTTGCAATAAAAACATCTTTCATTTGATCGGTTAGGGAATAATTCCAAACATTAAAAGTGGTAGAAATATCACGAGCCATCAATCCAAATTTCCAATCTTTATTTTCATACTGTATACCTGCATCTAGCCCAAAGCCCCAGGCGCCAGCAAAGTCTCCTACAATTCTGCGAACTATTTTTGCACTGCCTCCTAACTTAAGCCCTTTTATTTTTGGGGCGCGTGCATAGGAGACTATAAATGCATAATCAGCAGCAGAGAATTGAGTTATTTTATCATAATCAACATTACCTGCCGCATCAATAAGCTCAGTGGTATTTGGAATGTTGTCCACTCCAAAGCGAATAAAACTTACTGCAAAGGCGCTGCTACTATCTATCTTTCTTGCTAAAGCACCGTAATCGTATTTTGCAATTCCGGCAAAATATTCGGAATGCATGAGCCCCAGTTGCATGTCATTTTTTATTCCAAGTAATCCAGCCGGATTCCAATACCCCGCAGTAACATCATTAATACTTGAAACGCATGAGTTTGCCATTCCCTGCGAAGCGCCACCAACTCCAATAGCTAAAAATTCGTTGCTGTATTTACGAGGCTGAGCCATTAAATATCCGTGGGCAAAAATTGCCAGAATCAAACAACAAATTGCATACTTTTTCATATAGTAGTAAAGTTAAGAAGATTTAGAGAAAGATTGATTACCAAGGAACTACTTTTCGACCAAATTATTGTGAAATCACCCCGCTTTTTTCCAAGCCCCCTTGGAGTTGTAAAGGAATACAGAGTTTTTAGGAATTTCTTGCTTAAAAAAGATAGTGTAGGAGCACCCCGATGCGTCAAAAACTACTCGGAAGTCATCATTTTCGTAGTTTTTAGCCCATCCACCAGCTGTGCTGAAGTAAGGTGTTTCTCTTTTGGGTCCTATAACGGTAATTCTTTTATAATTGAACTCAACAGAAGCAATAGAGTCTGACCCACTATCCTGATAACAGCCTGCAATAACATTAATTTTTTCTGGAGGAGTTGAGTTTTTAATTTCTACAGTCGATTCGTATGCAGACCGGAACGCTGCAACTCCTTTGTAGTAGGCTGGTACGTTTAATAAGTATGCGTGTTCGTATTCTGCAAAGGGCTTATGCGATTCTACTAGCTGATTGCAATATGTATTTACCTGAATCCAAACAGAAGTTGTTTGGGAAAGCAACACAACACACAAAATAGCATATGCTGATAGAAGCGCAACGACAACTTTTGGAAGCACTTGTGAAATAGTAATAGAAACAAACAAATAGAAAAATACAGATGGAATGTATCCATATCGATCTGGATAAATATAACTAAGAAAAGAGGAATCGAGAGGAAGAACAGGGAGTAAAGAGATAATAAAGCATAAAAATAATGCGCTTGAAATTATTCCTAGCGCTTTATGTTTTATGAATAGTTTCCAAATAGAAAAACCCAAGACCGATAAAAAAATTAACAATATTAGTAGCATCAGAGAACTATTTTCGGATATGCTCTTTAATGCATTTCCAAATTCTCCTATGGGAAGATATCGATAGAGCAAGAAGAACTTGGCAAAATATTTTAATAATGTTTTTGCATAATCCGAAGTTTGAAGGAAGTCGGCCGGTGTTCCAGCATGCCAAATCCAAGTGTTGTAAATTAATTTACTGACAATAAAATAACTCACAAGCATAAATGCTTGAGGCAACACGAGTCGTAATAAAAAAGACTTATAGGTAATTGTTGTCAAATTAATTTTTCGAAATGCCAAGTAAAAGGCAAAAAGCAAAAGAGGCAAAACAAAAGTAAATTCAAACGAATAAAGCCCTAATAAAAAGAGAAACTGAATAAGTAATAGTTTTTTAAAAGAATCTTTAATAAAATAATCAATACAAATATTTATGGTCGACAAAGTTACGATAGCGTGGAAAAGCCACTTAATATTTATGGCTGTCCACAGCACGTTTTCGGTTTGATATGGGGAGAGCAAAAAAATAGCAGCGACAAGAATCGAGGGCCAAACATCGTCTTTTTTCAAAAAAAGTTTTATTATTTTCTTAGAAATAATATAAACTAAAAATGCATTTAATGCGTGAAGTATTATAGCGGTCATAACCCAATAAGCGGAATTAAATCCAAACAGTTTAAAAAGGAAATACAAAAGTGAATAACCCACTAAATAAGGCGCATCTCTTTTTATTGCGTCAAACAAAGTAGAACTGTCAGAATTTTCGAAGGGTGCAAAAAAGGAGTAGGAGTCCCCGGGGATAAAGAGCTCAAAGCAGTTTCTATACGCAACAAAAGAAAGCGAAGCTAACGCTAAGAACACCCAAAGTCTTTCTTTTTTATGCATTGTTCAAAGGTATGCGAATCTTGCTTTATCTGATTAGACACTTTCTGCTGCTGATTGCTTTTTCGTACTTTTGTTAGTAGATGATTAGAAAAAATATTCCCAATTTTATTACCCTTTGCAATTTAATATGTGGATGTATTGCTATTGTGTTTGCGCTTGAAGGCAATTTGATTTGGTGTGCATACATGGTTGTGTTTGCTGCAATTTGTGATTTGCTGGACGGCATGGTCGCTAGGATGCTCAAAGTAAGCTCGGAACTTGGTAAGCAATTGGATTCGTTAGCGGATGTAGTTTCGTTTGGAGTAGTGCCGGGGGTTCTGCTTTATAAAATGATTATTTATACGCAAACTTTTGTTTACTTCAATACCGATCTTTTTGGGTTTATCAGTAATCACTCTGTACTGGGGAAAGAAATAAATTACCTAGCCATGACAGGATTTTTGGTAACCGTTTTTTCTGCCATTCGCTTGGCTAAATTTAATATTGATTCCAGACAAACTGATCTTTTTATAGGGCTACCAACTCCTGCCAATGCTATACTAATTGCATCACTTCCTTTAAGTATTCCTGAGTCACTTACGGACATGTTGCGCCCAACAGGACAGTTTACGGTTGAACAGATAAGTTCATTCGGCTCTGTTGTTAACGAAAAAAACAATATCTATGAAATTTTATTGCAACCTCATTCAGTTATTGCACTAACTCTTATCTCTTCTTTTTTATTGGTAGCACCTCTGCCTTTGTTTGCATTTAAGTTCAAAAATTTTAGCTGGGAGGATAATAAAATACGATACATTTTTTTGTTCCTTACGATACCACTTTTGCTAATTTTTAAGTTCTTAGGTATTCCTTTAATTATAATTTTGTATATCGCTCTTTCGTTAATGAATAAACTAATGACCAGAAAACTAACAAACTAATATTTATTATGCCAAAGTATAAAGTAGAAATCAATGTAATGCCTCTCAAGGCGCTATTAGACCCACAAGGAAAAGCAGTAACTGGCAGCATGAAAAATATTGGTCTTCCTGAAATAGAAAATGTAAGAATTGGGAAACACATCTCCATGGAACTAGAAGCTGCTTCAAAAGATGCTGCACAAAAAAAAGTGGATGAGGCGTGTAAGAAACTACTAGCAAACCCCATCATGGAGTTTTTCGAATCAACGCTGGAAGAAGTTAAGTAGCTTTTTTAAATTGATTGTTTTTAAT
>CAYZTB010000034.1:0-33888 GCA_964481195.1 uncultured Bacteroidia bacterium
AAAATCAAAAATGTTTTCATAAACAGAATTTAGTTTCGTAAGATTTTTTTCATTGTTTTTTTTATTTTTGCCGCCTAAATGTTAAAGTTATTTATTCAAGGCAATAGAGATTATTTAACACAATTTGGGTGTTAATTTTTCTAAAAAAATATAATTATGAGTGAACCAACAGATAAGGGCCTTCAATGGCTTAAATCAATCGGAATAAATAACTCAACCTCTTACTGGAATCTAACTCCTGCACAACTTACTGAAGCGACCTTACGTTTAAAGCAAGGTGTTTTAACTGACACGAAAGCACTCGCTATTGATACAGGCGAATTTACTGGACGTTCTCCAAAAGACAAATTTATTGTTTTAGATGAAAAATCTAAAGACACAATTTGGTGGGGTGATGTTAATTACAAATTTGACTCAGATAAGTTCGAACCTTTATACAATAAAGTAGTTGCTTACTTATCTAACCGGGAAATTTATGTGCGAGATAATTTTGCATGTGCTGATGTAAACTTCCGTCTTTCTATTCGTGTTGTTACCGAGTTGCCTTGGTCAAATTTATTTGCAAATAATCTATTTATCCGTCCTAGTAGCGATGAACTAAAATTATTCATACCAGAGTGGACTATTATTAACGCACCTGGTTTCAAATCCGAAGGCGCAGCAGACGGTACGAGACAACACAACTTTACTATTTTGGATTTATCAAGAAAAATCATTCTTATAGGCGGAAGTGGCTATACAGGCGAAATCAAAAAAAGCATATTTACTCTTTTAAATTATATTTTGCCTCACGAAAAAGGAGTGCTTTCCATGCACTGCTCTGCAAACGTTGGAAAAAAAGGAGATACTGCTATTTTCTTTGGTTTAAGCGGCACTGGAAAAACAACCCTATCTGCCGATCCAAATCGTGGGTTAATTGGAGATGACGAACATGGCTGGGCAGATAAAACCATTTTCAATTTTGAGGGTGGTTGCTACGCTAAATGCGTAAATCTTAGTGCAGAAAAAGAACCCGAAATCTATAAAGCAATTAAGGCAGGAGCATTACTTGAAAATGTTCGCTTTTTACCTGGCACCAAAAAAGTAAATTACGATGACATTTCTGTTACCGAAAATACACGTGTTGGCTATCCACTTGATTTCATAGAAAATGCTGTTGAGCCATCCGTTGGCAGTATTCCAAAAAACATATTCTTTCTTACTTGCGATGCATTTGGCGTTTTGCCTCCAATTTCAAAGCTTACTACTGGTCAAGCCATGTATCATTTCATTTCTGGATATACTGCAAAGGTTGCAGGAACTGAAATGGGTGTAACAGAACCCACATTGACTTTCTCGGCTTGTTTTGGAAAGGCTTTTTTACCTCTTCATCCTACCAGATATGCTGAGTTGCTAGGCAAAAAACTTAAAGAAAATAACGTGAACGTTTGGCTGGTAAATACTGGCTGGACCGAAGGCGAATATGGCGTAGGACATAGAATAAAATTATCAAATACACGAGCACTTATTACAGCAGCCTTAAACGGAGTGCTCGATAATGTAAAATTTGACACTCTGCCAATATTTAATTTAAGCATGCCTACTACCTGCCCAGGAGTAGTGGGAGATATTTTAAATCCTAGAAATACTTGGGGAAATAAGGATGCTTATGATGTGAAAGCTAATGAACTAGCAAAATCGTTCGTAAAGAATTTTGAATTGTTTTCCAAAGCAGCAAATGAGGAAATTTTAGCAGCTGCCCCTAAGGTTGTTGTTTCGGCTTAGCTTTAAGTGTTCTATTATTCTGAATCTTTATCTTAAAAGACATTAAAAGAAATATCACTATTATTTTTTTGTATTTTGATTAAAATCTTGTTTTCTCGCTTGAATATGTGTAAAAATAAAGTTCAAATACAACATTATTTTAATTATCTTTGCAACAAAGCGGTCAAATTTATTCATGCGTAAACTACTAGTATTCATACTTTTATTTTCTTTAATTGCCTCTGTGGCTGATGCACAAGGCAAAAGAAGACGCAGAAGTGGTTCCTTTGGAAGGAAAAAACCACCTTACCGATATGAATTAGTTGGTGCATTAGGTGCAACTAATTTTTTAGGCGACTTAGGCGGTGCAAACCAAATTGGCACAAATGGCTTAAAAGATTTGGAATTAGCTTTAACTAGGCCAGCGCTTGGAGCAGGAATTCGTTTTCCGTTAGCTTCTCATTTTTCAACAAAATTAAATCTTAATTGGGGCATTATAAGAGGGGATGATAAACTTACTCAAGAACCATTTCGTAGTAGAAGAAACTTAAATTTCAAGTCTGGGATTCTTGAGCTTTCAGGGCAATTTGAATTTAAATTTTCAAAAAGTCAAAAAGGTCACGTGTACCAAATAAAAGGTGTACGTGGAATGAAGCGCAAAGAAAAAGATTTATACCTATTTGCAGGTGGCGGTTTAGTATTTTTTAACCCCAAAGGAAAATATAATGGCACTTGGTATACATTACAACCCTTAGGAACTGAAGGTCAGGGAGTAATTGCAGGTAAAAAAAAATATTCTAGAGTTACCCCCATATTAGCTGTTGGTGGTGGTTACCGTCTAACCATCAATCGTTATTGGTCTTTAGGTATTGAGCTAGGTATGCGCAAAACATTCAGTGATTATTTAGATGATGTTAGCACAACCTACCCAGATCCTGCCATCTTTGGCAATAATACCGTTCCACAAAACCTTTCTAACCCTTCAGGCGTTGACATGCAACCTGGAGTTGATATTCGTGGAGACCATACCGATAAAGACGCATATATGTTTGTGGGCTTTACAGTAGGATACAAAGTGATGTTTAGAAAACGCTCTCGCTCAAAGTTTTAAGAATAAATTTTCATTACTGCATTTTTATGAATACAAATATCCGTATTCATTATTTTAATTTTGTAGTTTGCATTTAAAAAAACAAATGTCTGTTTTCAATATACGAGTTTACGCGTTATTTATCAATGAATCTAATCAAGTATTAGTCACTGATGAATTTAGATTTGGGAATGAAATGACAAAATTTCCTGGCGGAGGTCTAATTTGGGGCGAAGGCACGATTGATTGCGTAAAAAGAGAATGTGGAGAAGAACTAGGCTGCGACATAGAGGTGATAAAACACTTTTACACTACCGAGGTTTTTCAAGCTGCTGCTTTTCACGACAATCAACAACTACTGAGTATTTATTACCAAGTAAAAAACCTAACACCATTTAATGCACCCATATTATCCAATAAAATAGAAGTAGAGAAAAAAGAAGGTGCTCAAAATTTCAGATGGGTTGCAATAGAAAAATTAGATATAAAAGAATTTACCTTTCCAATTGATAAAATTGTTGCACATCTTTTAAAATCGAAATAAAGAGCCCTCACCTACTTTGAATTTCATTTCCACTACCCCATGTCCACTGTGCTTTGAAAAAAGTAAATTATTTTTTCAAAATAAAAAAGCAATTTTCCATCAATGCACAACTTGTTATGGAATATTTTTGGATAAATCCTTTTTGCCGGATCAAGAAACTGAGAAAAGCAGATACTTGCTGCACGAAAACGATATTACAAATGTGAATTACCAAGAGTTTGTGTCTCCCATCACAAATTCAATAATAATAGATTTCAAGTCGCATCATAAGGGCTTAGATTTTGGCGCAGGTACCGGCCCCGTGATTTCAAAAATCCTTACTGACAATGGATATTCTATTGGACAATACGATCCATTTTTTCATAACAACAAAGAATTGCTTGATAAAAAATACGACTACATAGCATGCTGCGAAGTAATAGAACATTTTCATTTTCCCAATAAAGAATTTACTCTTTTAAATAGAATATTAAATAAAGGCGGAAAACTATATTGCATGACTGAGTCTTTTAGTGCTTCTATGGATTTTGAAAAATGGTACTATAAAAATGATCCTACCCATGTGTTTTTCTATCAAGAACGTACCTTTCAATTCATAAAACAAAATTTTGGATTTAACGAACTTACAATGAAAGGAAGATTAACAATGCTTGCAAAGTGAGTTTTAAGGCTCATTAGCATTTTCAACTTCCAATGGTAAGTTTTTTAAAAACTAACGCATCAACAATTTGGTACAATTGAACAGGGCTAACTGTTCTCCAAGGAATGGAAGTTAGCTCATCGGAAGAAATAAAATATTTTAAAATATCAATCTTTTCAAACTCTTCGAGAACATGATCTCTAAAACCTATTAACGAAATCCAGCCACCAGAGGAATAGATATCTTCCAACCACTCTTCGTAGTACGAATCATCGGAGTAATGAAAATTTAAAATATTTTCGCCTATCAAGATAAACTTATTTACGCCCTCATTAATTAACAAATCAATAATATCACGCTTTAAAAACATGATATCGTTATACAAGCAGTCGTTCCACTCGCCAAGCAATTCAATTATTGCAAATTGCTCATCATAGTCGACACATAGCAATTTAATAAACATTGTTTGAGAACCAATCTCATCCCACTGAGGATGAATACAGAAACCATAAATAGAATTTGTAAATTCAAACTCACTATACACTCTCTCATAAAAAGGAGATCTTTCGTCCTCTTCGGCAGTATAGATATGCTTCCAATTATAATACGGCTCAATATCGTGCATAACTTATAAAAGCTGTGAAAGCTTTCATTCAAAATCGATGTATATAAGATACTTTTTTCTGATTTGTTTAAATTTAATCAATCCGGGCTCCCAAGTTTTACGAATTTGATCTTCTGATAATCCATCTTTGATTTGTTGCTGAAGCACATCATTACCCGCTAGTAAATTAAAATAATTATTAAAAAAAATTTCTTTAACTGTACTCGTACTATAAAGATTTATTATCCAATACAAATAAACTTTCTTATAATATTTAATATAAACTTCTCCATATCGAGAAACATCAAATCCACTGCATGTCTGACCATTGTATTTAGGGTTCTCGCTAGCTCCTTTAACAGGCACAGGTGTAAACTTTACATTACCACCGGTTAATTCCGGGTATCCAAATTGCTGAAACGGTTTATCTGTCCCCCTACCCACACTTACGAGCGTACCCTCAAAAAGACACATGGAAGGATACATATAAATTGAGGACATGGTTGGCAAATTAGGAGAAGGTTTTATCGGCACTTGATACTGATCGTTATGGGTGTAGTTTTCTACAGGGATCACTGTTAGTTTGCATTGCTTACCGCTACTTAGCCATTTTTCACCGTTTATCATTCTGGCGTACTCACCTATGGTCATACCATGAACCATTGGCACAGGGTGCATTCCTGTAAAAGAAGTAAACTTCATATCTAAAACGGGACCATCCACGTAAAACCCATTCGGATTTGGTCTATCAAGAACTATAAGCTCCTTATTATTTTCAGCACAAGCTTCCATTACATAATGCAAGGTGGAGATATATGTATAAAATCTTGCTCCAACATCTTGGATATCAAAAATTACAATGTCAACATCCATTAAATCTTGTGGCTTTGGCTTTTTATTCTCTTTGCCATAAAGGGAAATACATGGAAGACCCGTTTTTTTGTCCTTGTACGTATTTATATGCGCTCCAGCATCTTCATCTCCTCGAAAACCATGTTCAGGAAAAAATATTTTCTTTAAATTAACTTTCATGGCTAACAACGTGTCAACGACATGCGTACTTCCTATCGTAGACGTTTGATTGCCAACAAAAGCAACATTTTTATGAGAAATTAGAGGTAAATATTTTGCCGTTTGCTGAGCTCCTACTTTGATGTTTTCCGGAGATATATCTTGTAATTTAAGGCGGCTTTCGAGCTGTCCGCTACTAGTTGTAGAAAAAAATAATCCAAGATAAGTTAAGAATATACAAAGCACCCCCTCAGGAAAAGAAACAGGACGCTTAAATGAAAAAGCAAAAAAACTGCGCATAGTCTAAATTAGTAAATTCGTATTGAAAACACACTCATGGTAGAATTATTCATTTCCAAACGCATTACAGCAAACAATAAAGGCTTCTCAAAGCCTATTGTAAATATAGCTATTCTGGGAATTACACTAGGCGTGTGTATCATGATTCTTACTGTTGCTATTGTAACCGGTTTTCAAAAAGAAATACGTGATAAAGTAATTGGGTTCGGCTCGCACATTCAAATCACCAACTACGACAATAATGAATCATTTGAAGGCACTCCTATAAATGCCAATCAGCCATTTATTGCAGAGCTAAAACAATACAAGTCCATTCGACACATCCAAGTGTATGCTTCGAAAGCTGGTATTATCAAAACAAAAAATAAAATTAGCGGTGGCGATTTACAAGGAGTAATAGTAAAGGGAATTGGCAGTGACTTTGATTGGGATTTTTTTAATAAAAACATAATCGAAGGAGAAGCCTTTAACGTTGTTGATTCTACTAAGTCAGATAAAATATTGATTTCAAAATATCATTCCAAAAAATTAAAAATTAAATTAAAAGACACAATCGTTATTTACTTCATACAAAACCAGCAGCAGCGCGCTAGAAAATTTACAGTTTGCGGCATTTATTCTACTGGGCTTGGGGAAGTTTTTGATCAAGTATACGTCATAGCAGATATTGGTCATATTCAAAAGCTTAATAACTGGGATCATAACAGCATTGCCGGCTTTGAAATACTGCTGAAAGACTACAAATATTTAGACCAAACTACCGATGAAATTAATTTAACTATTGGCTACCAGTTTTTAGCCAGAAGCATTAAAGAAGTAAATAGGCAAATTTTTTCCTGGCTTGATGCGCAAGATATTAATGCAATCGTGGTTATCGCCCTCATGGCGCTAGTAGCAGCAATTAACATGATATCTGCATTACTTATCTTAATACTTGAAAGGACAAATATGATTGGAATATTAAAATCATTAGGAATGTCAAATGGCGGAGTAAGGAAAATTTTTTTACTAAATGCGGCATATTTAATTGGCCGGGGCTTGCTGTGGGGAAACCTAGTTGGAATATCGCTGTGCCTGTTGCAAATGCATTTTAAAATTATTTCTTTGGACGAAGCAACGTACTACTTATCTGCTATCCCAATTAACCTAAACTTATTTCACATTGCCCTCCTGAATATTGCTACTTTTTTACTTTGCTTACTAATGTTGATACTCCCTTCCTACGTTATTACCTATATAACTCCTGTGAAAGCATTGCGGTTTAGTTAGTAAATCATTGCTTTACAAGTCTAGACAATAACTGATCGCTTATAACAATTCCTTTTGAGCGAATATCTTGAATTGACATCCCATTATTAAGTGCTAATATTAAATACTTAGAAAAACAATTATCATCTTTTTTTGTTTGGCAATTTAAAAGTAAATTAATATACACTTGATAATATTTAGGGTTAATAGCAATTGCCTTAGCCCAAACTTCTTCAGCTTTTACATAATCTTTTTTATAGTTATAGTATATCACCCCCATATTACTCAGCGCATCTGAATTTGAAGGGTTAATTTTAATGGTCTGATCTAAATAATATAAAGCAGAATCTAGTTTTTGATATTGATAGTACAACAAACCAAGTTGTAAAAAAGCCTGTTCTCGTTGCAAGCCTAAATTAATTTCAGTTAAAAAATCTTTTTTTGCTTCGTCTACCAAGCCTTTTCTTGAGGCAATCATTCCTTTGTACAAATAATACCGACTTATGGACTTAGAGCCAACTCTGCTGTCTAAAGCGGAAATAATTTTTTCGCAATCAACCTGATTGTTTTGCTGAAGCAGTCCTCCAAGTAAATCTAAATAGCTTGATATTTTATATTCCGATAATTGCAATGGCAGACCAGCTAAATCTTTGTCTAAATTATATTTAGCTGCTAAATAGAGAGAATGATTTTCATCTTTTACAATGCTTTCTTTAAAAGAAATTAAATGCACAAAATTGACATCACCAATAATAGAAGTCCCTAATTCAAAATTAAGTACTACTAAAACTGTATCATGGTTAGTGTGAATATAATCAAGAAGACGTTTAATGATAACATTGTTATCCATCGAATACTTCGTAGCAAGCCAGATTGGAAAGGTGCTTGATGAATCTCTTTCTGGATAATAAATTGGCTTTCTGGTATAAGCTGAAATAGGAGAAACAGCATAATCTACAAATCCTGCCATGGCAAATCGTTGGTAATTATTTTCAACTATATAGTTCCCGGCATTTTGAACAGAAGAAAAATTATTTACAAAATCTTTTGCATATGCAACTCCGCCTGCTAACATATTTATAGCGAGCAAAAGAGAAACATAGGATGAGCCATATTTTTCTATTTTAAATTTTTCACGCAACTTGCCGAATAAAATAAATGGCGTTTTTGATTTTTCAGGAAAATAATTCATGAGCCAATAAGAAATAACAAATACTAGAAACATAAATCCATTATATCTTGAGGCGTTAATAATGAATATAGCGCCATTTAAGTAGGAAAACAATAAAATACCTGCATTGCCAGCTAGAAAAAAAACAAGCACACTGATGCGCTTCGAAAACATCAGAACACCGTACAACAAAAAAAGCAATGAGGATGTAGTTAAAAACAATCTTACTCCAGCAGATGGGCTGGAAATGTCAATTATATTAGAGTTCCAAAAGTTTATAGTTGACATGTCAGGAACTGGAATATAACCAAGCCACACCCTCCATAAAATGCTGAATACACGGTCTACATTATATTCAAAATACCAAAAGTTTGCATAGATGCTATCTTCAGGTGGTGAAATTGATTTTATTGCAACCCAAATAGAGATTAATATCAATGTTACTGTCCATCCAAAATATTTAATTTTTTGCTTCTTCTTTGCTTCCGACATCTCATTAAATAAATAATTAGCTACAAGAAACATTAGAAACGATATAGATAAGATTGCTCCAAATCCACCGGTAGCGTTTGCTAGAAAAAAAATAACTACGGCTAGAGGAATCCCTTTGTCCCAATATTTTTTAAAAAAAGTGCAAAAAAGAAAAATGAAAAAAATCGTAAGTGCATAACCTCTACTAATAATTGCAAATTCGTAAAGAAGATAATAGCTAAAACATAGAAAAAGTTTTTGCAATAGTGTAAAAGGTGAATATCTTAACACTAAATATGCAGATCCCAAAGCAACCACAAAATGTGCTACTTGAACAATAATTGGACTTAAAGAAATTGAACTTAAAAAATGCAATATGAGGTACCACACATAGGGATTAGAACCCATTTTCATATTGTCAAAAAACTGTGTTAACGTTTTACTTTCACTTGCTATTAACCAAGGCTCTATCTCATCTCTCCACATCTCATGGTGCATCATTCCAATACCAGCCACAATAGCATATAAAAGAAATATTAAAAAAAGGAAAACTGCACTATTACCTTCCTCATTTGGAAACAATTTATCAAAAAATAAAAATTTCGAAAAAGTCTTCTTCATTAACTAATAGGCTTTTGAGCTACAACAACTACTTGAGTAAAAATATCTTTAATTCCAAAATAATACTCCAACACGTTAAAACCTGCAAGTTCAAAAGTTTCTGTCGCGTGTTTGCGGGATTTTGCACGAGTAATTTCATCGGGATGAAACTTAATATTCATTTTAAATATTTTATTTAAAATAAAATGAGCGGAATCTAAAATAAATACCGTAAATCCAAATACAGGAGGCCAGAGTACAACTATTTTCCCGTCCGACTTTATCACACGTTTACATTCAATTAAAAGCTGCTGAATCTCATCCTGTGTAAAATGCTCCACCACTCCTAAATTATATAATCCATCAAAAGAGTTATCCTCAAATGGCATTGAAAAAATGCTTCCTTGAACTGCTGTACAATTTTCGCCATTTACTTTTTTATATATCCTTAATGCATGAGCTGAAATATCAAATGCCGTAATATCTATTAGTTTTCTAATATCCGTATCCACTTGTCCACTCCCACAACCAGCATGAAGTACTTTCTGACCTTTTGTAAAATGCTTTTTTATAAAATGGTTTAAAATATTCTTAACTATTAATCTGCGGTAAATGCCTGCTAAAAAATCGTAAGCAACATTGCTCGATTTATCTTTATCCGACCAATAAATATCCCAATCTTGCTCAACTTGCTTGTCTTTATCCACGTGTAGTTATTTAGTTGTAAATGTATTTTTATAAAATAGCTTCCTAATATATAAACTCAATAAAAATTCAAGACTTTTCCAAGCATCTTTCCAGGTCATTTTAGAGGTACCATAAGTTCTAGAAGGGAGCTCAATTGGTATTTCTACTATCTTCTTTTTATTGAAATTTAAAATAAATAAACTTTCAAAAAAGAATGAATACCCATCAGATCTTACCAATGAAAATGCATCATAGCTAATTTTACTTAAGTTATAAAGCCTAAATGCACCACTAGCATCGTATGGCATATCTAACAGACTTACTGTTAAAAAATGCCCCAAGTGTGTTAATGATTTCCTAAATAAATTCCAAGTAGCAAGGCTATCCTTTTTCATATACCTGGAGCCAATTACAATATCGGTTTCGTGACTATTCTTTATAAAATCAAAAATATATTCGGGCGAGTGTGTGAAGTCGCAGTCCATGGTAATGAGTACCTGATAACTTTTATCATAAGCATATTTAATTCCAACCTTGTGTGCACTACCAATGCCCAATTTTCCTGTACGATGAATTACATGCACCTGTTTATTATTAAAAACTATAGTATCCAGTATTTTCCCAGTACCATCGGGCGAGTTGTCATCCAAAAAAAGAATATCCGCATCTAGTCTAAGAGCACTAACCTGCTGAAAAATCCTTTCAACATTTTCTGCTTCATTGTAGGTAGGGATAAATATGAGCGTTTTGTTTTCAGACATATTTCAATTGCTCTTCTTCAACTAATATTTTTACTAACTCTTTAAAGCTTACTGATGGTTTCCAATTTATAGATTTGAATATCTTAGAATTATCACCAAAGAGGTTTTTTTTCTGCTTTTTAGTAATAAGTCTTGAGTCAATTTTCACATACTCTTTCCAATTCAAATTCAAAATATTAAAAACCTCTAATACAAAATCTTTGATGGTATGTTTAGCACCGCTGGAAATAACAAAATCATCTGACTTAGAAAGCTTCATTATTTCATGTACGCCCAACATATAATCAGGTGCATACCCCCAATCAATTTGCGATTCTAAATCACCAAGAATGATTTCTTTTTGTTTATCATTTTTTATAGCAACAGCACCCTCAACAATTTTCTTAGACACAAATTTGGAAGCACGTCTAGGAGATTCATGGTTATAAAATATGCCAATATTTACAAACACACTATAATTTTCCCTGTAATAACGACACGTTTCAACTCCGGCAGTCTTAGTTATTCCGTATACACAAGTTGGCTTCAAAGGAGTGCTTTCATTTTGCGGAGATAAATCAGGACTTCCAAAAATATGAGAAGAAGCTGCATAAAACATTTTTGAATTTGGCGAAATGGTTCGAATACATTCTAAAAAAATTACAAGCGCCTTAACATTTACATCAATACTCATTTGAAATAAATCTCCGTCATCTACCTCTACATCAACAGATGACTGATGAACAGCTGCCAGGAAATAGATTTCATCAGGCTTTGCTTTTGTCATTAAAGATTTCACTTCTTCCTGTTTCAAAATATCAACCTGTCCAATCCCAAAATTATTGTCCGTAGTGTGTTTGCTTGAAATACCAATTACTTCATATCCATTCTTAAGCAAGAGCTTTGAAAGATAATATCCATCTTGCCCAGTATGGCCAACAATAATTGCTTTTTTCATTAACCTACAATCTCGATTTTTGGAAGAGGAAAAATAAATTTTCCACCATGAGCTATGTATTCCGTTTCCTTTTCTAAAATGCCCTTTCTAAAATGCCATGGTAAAACAAGTAAGTAGTCTGGCTTATTAGATTTCGCCTCTTTTTCTGAAACAATAGGAATGTGAGTGAAAGGAGTATAAGCACCAAATTTCTCTTCGTTTACTTCGGCTATGCAAGGCAATTCCTTTGTTGTTAACTTACAATACTGCAACAACACATTTCCTTTTGTAGATGCACCGTAGCCATAGACTACCTTACCCTTTGCATGTAACGATGTAATCAAGTTAACTAATTCACGTGCATGTTCTTTAACTTGTTTTTCAAATAACTGATACGGAGCAAGTGTATCTAATCCCATTTTATCTTCTTTTGAAAACAAATCCGATACCGTACTGTCAGGTTGGTGAGCAGCATTTTTCTTTGCAACAGTAACCCTAAAGCTACCCCCATTTATATCATTTAACTCTACATTAATAATTTTAAAATCAGAGGCATCCATCATAAATTTTATCTGCCTCAATGCATAATATTCTAGGTGTTCGTGGCAAATAGTATCGTATGAAATAGTTTCAAGCATCGCAGGTAAATAGCTTTGCTCAAACACCCAGATGCCATCTTCTGCTAACGATTCAGAAATCTGCTTTACGAAAGACATTGGGTCTTCCAAATCATAGAACATAGCTATGGAAGTAATTACTATCGCCTTTTTGTCCGGAAAAGATTTATTAATATTTGCAAACGAAAAGAAATCAGGAATTAATTGAATATGTGCAGGGTAATACTTTTTAAATTTTACACCGGTCGGGTCAATACCCGCTAACTTTAACTTTTTATCCGTTGGATATTGCTGAAGAAGCGTACTATCATTACTTCCGATATCTATGACTAGGTCTCCTTCCGATAATTTTACAGTAGCAAGCACATGACCTACGATGTCATTTAAATGCTTTACCATGGATTTATTTAATCCAGAGCGGTATCCATAATTCATTCCATACATCTCGCTGCTATCATAGGAGTGATGCAACTGAACTAAATGACAAACATTGTCTTTATCGTTTTTGGGGTGGCACTTTACCAACTCCAATGGACCAGAAGTAATCTTATCTTCTATATTCTTAGGGAAAACTCCTGTTAACGATTGCTCACCCAAATGAATAAGAGAAACCAAATTAGCATTCCCGCAAATTCTGCATTTTGTAATTTCCTTATACATTTATTAATAAATGAATTAAAATCTTGATTTTTATCGGTAAATATCAATGCTAAAATATATTATTTTTACCACATACAGGACACTAATGTTTTGCAGAACCCACTTTAACCCTTCCGGATTAACAAATAGAATTTGCAATAACACTGAAAGCTAAACTTTTTCTATAGATACTTTATTGTAACAGGTTAGGCTTTAACAAATGATTGAATAATGAAACAGAAGAAAAAAAATATAACCCAACCAACAAGCAAGGCCTTGAAATCTCAAAGTCAACATAATCAGCATCTACAAACCGATTTTGCTTCTACTTTTAAAAATTAAAAAGCTTTAAACGCAATTGCAATACTTATACCTGACATTGCAATATGCACATACTTCTATTACCTAAACAAGAATTCATACAATTTCCCTTTCTATGATGATTTTAATTCTATTCTTGAATTTCTAGGTTTTTTCATCAGCGCTCCTACTATTTTTGAAAAAATACGCTTACTATTTCAACAACATAGTGAGCACCGGTTAGTTTTTGATCGAACTATTGCACTTTTAGAATACTACACACTTGGCGAAATCAATTTTAAATCATTTATTCTAATTGGCAATGGTGCCTTGTTGGCACTATCCGTAATGCTATATAAATCTTTTAAACTAAAGCATGAGGCAAGCATCATTTACTTATTACCTGTGGTGATGGTGATTTTTAATTTCCGGTATTTTGAAACAAGTTTCTGGCCTATGGCTGCATTGCAAAATTTGTGGGTGCTAGCTTTCGCCTTAACTTCGCTATATTTTTAAAATAAGCCTGGCAAATATTCTATCTATATTTCTATTCTTATTGGCTGGATAGCTACATATACTAGCGCTAACGGCATGATGACTTTTGTTGCAGGTGCATTTGTGATGCTTTTAAGCATGCAAAAAATTAATAAGGAACGGCTTATTTGGCTTGCAGCAGGGGCTTTTGCAATGGAGTCCTACTTCTTTCATTATACCAAACCTAGCGCTCATCCAGAAATTATTAAACCTTTACTAGAGAATCCAACCGGTTTTCTTGGTTATGTATTTTCATTTTTAGGAGGAGCTTTTACGGAGAAAAGTAACTATGCTATTGCAATTGGAGTATCCTTAGCTTTAGTTTGCCTTTTTCTAACATACAAGAAGCAATATAAAGAAAATCCCACCTTATTTGCATTTGCAGTTTTCATATTAATTACATCAGTCTTAGCTGCATTAACTCGTTTTGGCTTTGGACTAGAACAATCCTTATCTTCAAAATACACTATTAGCTCTGCAGTACTTGCAGCCACCTGTTATGTTGCAGTAGTGCCGTATGTTTTCAAAAAACTTAAACCACCTTACCTCGGATTACTTACGGCACTTGCTCTGTATTTTCATTTCGACACCTATAAAAAATACCTGCCTGCTAAAGAAGCTGAAAAAATAGAATTTGAAAAAAACTATGCGCTCGTTACTGCAGGGGAGTTATCAGATTTTAATTTCGGATGGACACCAATGGATCACAGGAAAGAAATGCCAAGACAATTATTAAAACAGGCAGATAGTATAGGGTATTTAAAATTTAAGTTCAAAGACGAAGGGGAAATTCTTAATGCTATTCCAAGTGATACAAGTAAAACAGCCCAATACAAATTGGAACGATTTGAGCAGGCACAAGCCAATGCAATTGTATTATCAGGTTGGGCATTTGTCAAAAATGTAAATCCTGCCGAGTTGCGTAGTATGTTATGTTTTAGAGATCAATCAGGCAAAGCCGTAAAATATTTGTATTGTCAAAAATATAGCCGCCAAGATGTTACTCAAGCCAACGCAGCAGACAAAACCAATTACGATCAAAGCGGATTCTTTACTTTTTTTAATCCAAAAGAAGTACAACCTGGAAACTATTTGCTTGAAATTATTTTGACCGACTCAAAATATAAAGTTGTAATTAAAACTGGTCAAACGTTAACAATGCAATAAGTTTGAGGATAATCATACATCTTGATATTTATACCATAAACTAATTTTCAATTCTTTTTACGACAAAATATATTATTAACTTCGCACATCTTTGCATTAACTATTGACAGAATCATTATGAAAAAAATACACGATAATATACTTGAGACTATTGGAAATACACCTCTGGTTAAGCTAAATAGCATTACCAAAGATGTAAAAGCTACAGTACTTGCCAAAGTAGAAACTTTCAACCCTGGAAATTCCATCAAAGACCGCATGGCATTAAAGATGATTGAAGATGCGGAAAAAGCTGGCTTATTGAAACCAGGTTACACTATCATTGAAGGAACCTCCGGCAATACCGGCATGGGATTAGCGATTGCTGCTATTGTAAAAGGATATAAATGCGTTTTCACAACTACCGATAAACAATCAAAAGAAAAAGCAGATGCACTAAGAGCTTTTGGCGCTGAGGTAATTATTTGCCCAACCGATGTAGACCCAGAAGATCCACGCTCCTATTATTCCGTTTCCTCCAGACTTGTGAAGGAAATCCCTAACTCTTGGAAGGCGAACCAATACGATAATCTTTCTAATTCAAAAGCACATTACGAAACTACTGGCCCAGAAATATGGGATCAAACTGATGGAAAAATTGACCACTTGGTGGTAGGAGTAGGAACCGGAGGAACCATTTGTGGTACCGGAAAATTTTTAAAAGAAAAAAATCCAAATATTAAAATTTGGGGCATTGATACCTACGGATCTATTTTCAAAAAATACAAAGAGACTGGCATTATTGATAAGAACGAAATTTATCCCTACATAACGGAAGGTATTGGCGAAGATTTCCTTCCTAAAAATGTGGACATCAACATCATTGATCACTTTGAAAAAGTTACGGACAAAGATGCTGCCATGATGACACGAGAAATTGTAAAACAAGAAGGAATTTTTGTAGGAAATTCTGCAGGATCCGCAATTGCAGGACTTTTACAGCTCAAAAATAATTTCAAAGCTGGCGAGGTAGTAGTGGTTATCTTTCACGATCACGGAACCAGATACTTGGGTAAAATGTTTAACGATGAATGGATGCGCTCCAAAGGTTTTTTTGACAAAAAAGGGCTTACAGCAAAAGATCTTGTGTCTTCACAAAAGGGAAAATTAATTTCCTTAAATGTGAAAGATACCATTGGAGATGCCGTGCGAATAATGTCGGAAAATGATTTTTCACAAATTGCAGTTACCAATGACGGACGTGTGGTTGGTGCCTTGAACGAACAGTACCTATACACTAAAATTGTAAAAAATCCAGACATAAAATCTCAGCCAGTTGAAACTATCATGCAAACTGCATTTCCTTACGTAGATATTTCGGCACATATTGATTCATTATCTTCAATGATTACAATGGACAACAGTGCTGTTTTAGTTCGTGATTTTAAAACAGATGAAACCTTTATTATCACTCGTTCAGACATTATTAAGGCGCTCTGCTAGTAGCTTTTGGCTCAATATTCGTGTTTTTTTTATTCGTATATTCGCCCAAGGAAACACCGCTGAACATTAAACTAAAAAGCCAAGGATTTCGTTACAAATACTCATGAAACTATCAAAAGAAGTTAAGACCGGAATTCTAGTTGTAGCCACTATTCTACTTTTTGTGTATGGGTTTAACTTTCTGAAAGGAAAAGATTTATTTTCTAATCGTGAAATTTACTATGCAGTATACCCACAAATAAGTGGCATAGTTGAAGCAAATCCAGTACAAGTAAATGGATTTAAAGTTGGAAGAATTAAAAAAATCGAACTTCTTGACACTACTGGAAGAATATTAGTAACGATGGCCATTTCTGATAAAAAACTTAGAGTCACAAAAGGAACTGTAGCCAGAATTGTAAGCTCTGATTTACTAGGCGCAAAAGCTATTGAATTAGTAATTGGAAAAAGCAGGAATTTTGCGAACGATGGAGATACTTTAACATCAGAAATTGATCCTTCCTTGCAGCAATCCGTAGAAGGTGCAATTAAACCCTTAAAAGACAAAGCCGAAAAACTGATAGCATCCATCGACTCAATCATGGAAGTTGTTCAAGCGGTTTTTGATAAAAACACTAGAGATAATCTAAGTAAGAGCTTTGGAAATATAAAGCACTCTTTGGAAACATTCGATCGCTCTGCGATGCGCCTTGACACGATGATTGCATCCGAAAAACATAAGCTTTCTGTCATTTTCTCAAAAGTTGAATTAATTGCTACTAACTTAGCTGCTAACAACGATAAAATTTCATCTGCTATTCGTAATTTCTCTTCCATTAGCGATACGTTAGCAAAAGCAAATATTGGTAGGACTATTGAGCAAACAAACCTTGCATTATCTCAGGTTTCTTCTGTTATGGAAAAAATAAATAAAGGAGAAGGCTCTGCTGGAATGCTTGTAAATGACGAGAAACTTTACAAAAATTTAAGTGCAGCTTCCGCATCCATGGATAGTTTATTAAAAGATATTCAAGATCGTCCGGGAAAATACATGCCCTTTAAGCGCGATAAAAAGAGGAAGAAGTAATACATTAAAATCACTTGAGCTTAGCAAACATCATATTTATCCTGCTTCTGATCGCAGGATTTGGCTTGTTTTTTTTAAATGCTAAAAAAATTCGAAGAAATATTTTACTAGGAAAAGATGTAAATCGTTCAGATAATAAAGCGGCACGCTGGAAGTTAATGAGCCTCGTTGCTCTCGGGCAAAAAAAAATGTTTGAGCGCCCTATACCAGCCCTACTCCATTTATTTGTTTACGTAGGCTTTGTGCTAATTAATATAGAAGTTGCTGAAATGTTCATCGATGGTATTTTCGGAACACATCGTTTTCTTTCCATCTTAAATTTTGAAACTTTTCATTTCTATAATTTTCTAATTGGCTTTTTCGAAATATTAGCTTTCCTTGTTACGCTAGGATGCATATTATTTTTAATCAGAAGAAATATTCTAAATATTAAACGCCTTGCCATGCAGGAGCTTGATGGGTGGCCTAAAACAGATGCTAACCTTATTTTAATTTCTGAAATATTATTAATGAGCGCTTTGTTTGTTATGAATGCTGCAGACCAATCACTGCAATTAATAGGCAGCGAACATTATATAGCAGCAGGAAACTTTCCCGTCAGCAACTTACTTGTTCCAATGCTAAGTGGAATTTCTGAAAACTCATTGATATTTATAGAGCGCTTTTGCTGGTGGTTTCACATAATTGGAATATTAAGCTTTTTAAACTTTCTGGTTATTTCAAAACATTTGCACATCCTTCTTGCTTTCCCAAATGTATTTTATTCAAACTTAATACCTAAAGGAAGCTTCACAAATTTAGAGAGCGTTACCAATGAAGTAAAGGCAATGATGGACCCTTCATTCACCCCACCAGCTCCTGCCAACCCAGATCAACCTATGCGATTTGGCGCGAAAGATGTTTTTGATTTGACCTGGAAACAATTGTTGGACTCTTACACCTGTACGGAATGCGGTAGATGTACTTTGGCTTGTCCGGCAAATCAAACAGGAAAGCTATTATCACCACGTAAAATAATGATGGACACGCGTGACAGACTTGTGGAAGTTGGAAAAAATATAGATAAGAATGGCAAGTTTACAGACGATGGAAAGTCTCTTTTTGGAGATTATATCTCTGCAGAAGAATTATGGGCTTGCACAACCTGCAATGCCTGTACGCAAGAGTGTCCAGTAAACATTGATCCACTAGGAATCATTATTGATATAAGACGTTTTTTAGTAATGGAACAAAGCGCTGCGCCACAACCTATAAATATGATGAGTACAAATATTGAAAACAACGGTGCTCCATGGCAATATTCACCTGCTGATCGTTTGAACTGGGCAAAAGAAAATTAATATGAAAGAATTTAAACTTATCGATGCAGAAGAAAACGGAAAGAAGATATCTCCCATTTTGCCGGAAGATGTAAAAAACTTTTTAGTGGATATTGACGGGACCGTTGGCGATGACATACCTAATGAAGAACCAGAACGTATGGAAGATGCAGCCATCTACCCGGATGCTCTTGCTAAAGTAAATCAGTGGTATGACGAAGGGCACATCATCACTTTTTTTACTTCTCGCACCGAAGATCACCGTGCTGTAACAGAGCGTTGGCTTAAAAAAAACGAATTCAAATATCATGGCCTTTTAATGGGCAAACCCAGGGGCGGAAATTACCATTGGATAGATAATCACATGGTAAGAGCAACCAGATTTTCAGGGAAATTTACTGATTTAATAGATAAAGAAGTTACAATTCAAGTTTTTGAAAAATGAATGAATTGAATGTAAAAACAATGGCCGAGTATTTGGCATCTGGCGAACAACCCGAAATATTATTTTGGGTAGGTTGCTTAGGTAGCTTTGACGACCGTGCCAAGAAAATAACAAAAGCTATTGTTAAAATTCTGAATCATGTGGGAATGAAATTTGCAGTGCTAGGCACCGAAGAGTCCTGCACAGGAGATCCTGCAAAACGTGCTGGTAATGAATTTTTATTTCAGATGCAGGCAATGAACAATATTACTGTACTAAATAATTATTCAGTAAAAAAAATTGTTACAGGTTGCCCTCATTGCTTTAACACCTTAAAAAATGAATATCCTCAGCTAGGAGGTAATTACGAAGTAGTTCATCACACCCAATTAGTGCAAGAGTTAATTGATGCAGGAAAATTAAAAGTTCAAGGTGGTGAATTTAAGGGCAAAAAAATTACCTACCACGATGCATGCTATTTAGGCAGAGCAAATGATGTGTATGAAGCACCTAGATCAATCATAAAAAACTTAGACCTTAATTTGTCGGAGATGAAACGTTCTCGTCAAAATGGTTTATGCTGCGGTGCCGGAGGCGCACAAATGTTTAAAGAACCCGAAAAAGGAAATAAAGACATCAACATTGAACGTTCTGAAGAAGCTTTAGCAATAAAACCAGATATTATTGCAACTGCTTGTCCATTTTGCATGACCATGATGAGCGATGGCGTAAAACACTTCAACAAAGAACAAGAAGTTAAGGTAATGGATATCGCAGAGATTGCCGCTCATAATTTAACTGCTAAATAGAATTAAAATTATGAATCTAACAGATAATTTTCCTCCTCAATCACGCGTTTGGGTTTACCAGTCAAACAAAGAAATTACGAATGATCAAACAAAATCATTTGAGGAATTAAAAAATGTGTTTATTCAACAATGGGAATCTCACGGCAACCCGGTAAAGGGTAAAATTGAATTACTGCACAGTCGCTTTATTGTAATTCTTATTGATGAGGCCGATGAGCGTAGTTGTGGCAGAGCTGTAGATGCTTCCATAAAGTTTATGAAAGAATTAGAAGCAGAGTTTAACTTAACGCTGCTGGACAGAATGTTAGTTGCTTATAAAAAGGGTGAGCAAATATTTTCTTGTACAATCTCAGAATTCGAAGTATTAGCAAAAAAAGGCGAAGTGAATGGCAGCACCATCGTATTTAATAATACCATTCATTCGGTAATAGAATTTGAAAACGAGTGGGCAGTTCCAGCTGAGAAAAGCTGGCAGAAACGATTGCTTATCTAAGAATAATCTCTCTAATTACCTCCTCCCCTGCCTCTTCGTTTAACATTTTAACAATTTTTTCTCGGGAATAAAAAAGCTCTTGTCGTAATGGAGCAGAATCAATATGTAAAAAAAGTTTTTTATCGTAGATGGAAATTTCTTTGGTGTGTTTAGCAATCATCTTTCCCATTCTAGCCTCCCAACCATCTATGATTTTTTGCTCGGCTAATTTGCCGGAAAGCTTTGAGGATTTTAAAAAAATCCCTATGGCATTCTTCATGGATTGTTCGTTCGCTGACATTAATTACAAATATAAAAAGTAAAACTGTATTTTCAAACCGCTAATCAGAAATTAATTCCCCCTCCTTTGCTATAAAAAGCTTAAAATCAGAATTAATATTTTTAAAAAGCTTTGCTATTCGCTCCTTTCCAGTATCCGTTATAAACACTTGGCCAAAATCATCTGAACTAACAAGCTCTATCAATCGTTTAACCCTGCTCTCATCCAGCTTGTCGTGTACATCATCCAGCATAAGTATAGGAATAATTTCTTTATGCTTCTTAATAAATTCAAACTGGGCTAGCTTTACTGCTAACAAATACGATTTTTGCTGTCCTTGTGAAGCAAATTTTTTCACCGGTAAATTATTTAGGCGAAACTCCCAGTCATCTTTATGAATCCCTACCGAGGTATATTCCATCGCTTTATCTTTTTCTATCGCCTCATTTAATTGGGCTTGAAAGTCTCCATTCAACAATTGAGAATGATACACCAGGCCTACCTGCTCACTCTCATTGGCAATGAGTTTATAATACTTCTGAAATATTGGCTCAAACTCCACAGAAAATTCTTTTCTGGAAGAATGAATTTTATCTCCCAACTGAATCAGCTGAATGTCCCAAATAGTTAAAGCCTCCATATCAAAAGATTTTTTGATTGAAAACTGCTTTAGCTGAGCATTTCGTTGCGTTAACACTTTGGTGTAGGCAATGATGTTTTCTAAGTAGCTGTTATCATAAAGCGAAATTATGCCATCTACAAACTTCCGTCTCACCTCGCTACCCTCTAATATCAATCCTACATCGGTTGGCGATGCCATTACGACCGGAAATTTTCCTAGATGATCTGCAAATCGGGGGACTTCCTTTTTATTTAATTTAATTAGCTTTTTTTCTCCTCTTTTCTGAGCACATATAACTTCACTTTTTTCATCACCAACATTAAATTCACCTTGAATTAAAAACAGGGGTGCATCGTGAAGAATATTTTGAGAATCAATAGGATTGAAGTAGCTCTTAGTGAGAGATAAATAGTGTATTGCATCTAGTAAATTCGTCTTTCCTTCACCATTATTCCCTATCAGGCAATTAAAACGATTTGTAAATGAAACATCTGCCTGAGCATAATTTTTAAAACTCAGCAGCAAAAGCTTAGAAAGGAATAGTTTCTTCATTTTTTGTCTGTTTACAAAGGTAACCCTGTGGCTAAATGAGACACCACTCATTATTAAAATAATTTTATCTTTGCCCTCCTTATTTAATAACCCATGGCAAGCGAAAAAGATGAACCAATTGTTGATGTACAAGAATCTATCAGCAGAGCGGAACAATACATAGAAGAAAACAAGCAAAGTTTATCAATAATTATTGGCGCTGTAATTGTGCTTGTAGGCGGTTATTTTGCCTGGACTAAACTTTACATTGCTCCATTGGAAGAAGAAGCTCAAAGTCAAATGTTTATGGCAGAGCGTTATTTTGAGAAAGACTCATTAGATAAAGCTATCAACGGTGATGGTCAGTTTTACGGATTTAAAGATATCATAGAAAATTACGGACCTACTCCAACCGGAAATTTGGCACACATGTATCTTGGACTTTGCTATTTAAACAAAGGGCAATTTGAAGATGCCATTACTGAATTAAAAGAATACGACAATGGCGATGATATGATGCTAGGTCCAGTTTCGTTAGGAGCTATTGGTGATGCTTATTCAGAATTAGGGAATGCAGAAGATGCAATAAACTATTACAAAAAAGCCGCCTCTGCTAATCAAAACAGTTTCACTACGCCTATTTACCTGATGAAAGCTGCAGGACTTTTCGAAGATAAAAATGACTATACTAACTCCTTAAAGCTATACGAGCAGCTAAAAGTTGATTTTCCTGAATCACGCGAAGGCAGAGAAATAGAAAAATTTATTTCCAGAGCAAAGGCAAAAGGAGGAATTGAGTAAGAGCTATTAATGTCTACTTCCTTAAAAAATAATCCTTTAGATTACAAGGTTGATTTAGTATTTCCCGATTCTATTAAAATTGGCATCGTCATTTCTGAATGGCATCCTGAAATTACGGAAGCGTTGTTCAATGGAGCAGTAAAAATTCTTCTAGAGAACAAGATTAAAAAAGAGAATATTATCCGTAAAAATGTTCCCGGCAGTTTCGAACTTCCTTTTGGTGCGCAGTTGCTTACCGAAAAAGTAAAAGCCGTTATTTGTTTGGGCTGTGTTATAAAAGGAGAAACCGATCATTATGATTTTATTTGTGATTCGGTTGCAAATGGAATAATGAATGTTGGATTAAAAACAAATATCCCTGTTGCATTTGGCGTACTTACCACCAGCAACTTAACTCAAGCACAAGAACGCGCAGGTGGAAAACATGGCAACAAAGGTGAAGATGCTGCCTATACCGTTCTAAAAATGCTTGCTATTCAAAATAGATAGTCAAGTTAATTCTTTCTTACTACTCTCCGTAATATTGACCGTAAACGAAAAAACACCCATGTTTGTACATGATTGTCAATGAGTTATAAATTAAGGAGTAGTCCTGCATGGATTCGAACCATGGACCTACGGTTTAGAAAACCGTTGCTCTATCCAGCTGAGCTACAGGACCAAAATATTTACACTATGTCAATTATACAATCTACTATTTAGCTTACTGTTGCTCCCTGCCAGAAGGCAGGTATCCAGTGCCGAAGGCATCCCTTCGGGACTGAGCTACAGGAGCAAAAAAAAATTGCGGATCCCGGATTGACGATTGTGGATTAAAAAATCCTAAATCTATAAATCTAAAATCCGCAATCAAATTGTCGGGGTGGCAGGATTCGAACCTACGACCCTCTGCTCCCAAAGCAGATGCGCTAGCCGGGCTGCGCTACACCCCGATATTTTTATCAACTACAAAAACAATATTTCAAATCTACTTTACAGTGTCGCTTTCGCAACTTTTCACGGACAGTGTCCGCTGGAAGTCGCTTCTGCGACTGAAAGCGGAGAGAGAGGGATTTGAACCCTCGGTACCCCTTTCGAGGTACGGCAGTTTAGCAAACTACTGGTTTAAGCCACTCACCCATCTCTCCCTTTATTTATAAAGGGTGGCAAATTTAGAAAAAAAGATTACATAGCTTTGCTTTTATTGCTCAGGCTTTTTTATTTTTTTTGGCGTACCTTTCAACAGTATTTAATGCAAAAGAAGGCTCCATCATGAACAAGTCAATAAAACTCAAAATTACAAGCTTTACACTTTCTTTATTATTCCTTTTCTCATGCTCTAGCACCTTGGATGTAAAAAACGAAGTAATAGAGTATGTTTCGGCAGATCCAGAAATGCTAAACCCTCTTAACTGTGTTGATGCTACCTCTGGGTACATATGTAATTACATGTACTATAAGTTAATAGATACAGATTTTAAGAATCCAACAGATTTAGTTCCGGTAATTGCTGAGAGTTTACCAATTATTGAAAAAACAATAGAAGGGAAATTGAATTTAACTTTTACAATTCGTAAAGAGGCTAAATGGGAAAATGGACAACCTATCACAGTAAAAGATGTAGCGTTTTCTATCAAAACTATCAAGTGCCCTCTTGTAAATAATTCGCATGCGAAACCATTATTTTCTTTTATAAATGATTTTATTTTTTACCCTGCCGATGATAGAAAATTTACGGTAGTATCAAGCGAAGTATTTTTTTTATCTGAAGCATCGTTTACCGACATCTACATACTTCCTGCACATGTATACGACCCAAAAGGGTTAATGAAGAAAATCACTGTAAAATTAATTTCCGAAAAGTTTGATTCTTTGCAATCTGACCCTTCTATTATTGAGTTTGCAAATGACTTCAACTCGGAAAAGAGAATGCGTGATTCTAAATTTATGGAAGGTGCTGGAGCCTATAAATTAGAAAAATGGATTACCAACGAGCGAGTAATAATTGCTAAAAAAGAAAATTGGTGGGGAAACTCATTGAATGGTATAAATAATTATTTTGAAACCTACCCCGATAAAATTATTTTTCAAACTATTAAAGATCAAACTACTGCGTTAGTGTCATTAAAGTCGGGCAATATTGATGCCATGAGAGCTATACGAGCTAAAGATTTTGCTGATTTACCAAAGTCAGAAAAGTTTGTGAAAAATTTCAACACCTACACACCCATGGAATACTCCTATGTATATATAGGAATAAATATGAAAAGCCTTTTTTTAACAGATAAGAAAACAAGACAAGCACTTGCTCATTTAGTAAATATTGATGAACTTATTTCTGTAGTTAAATATGGCGAGGCCGAAAAAATAATTGGCCCTATACATCCCTCAAAAAGCAAGGCATATAATGACAATATTAAACCCTATTCATACGATCCTGAATTATCAAAAAAACTTTTAAAAGAGGCAGGCTGGGAAAATACAAATGGTGATGCAACTTTAGATAAAGTATTTAACGGAAAACGAAAGGAATTTATTATTGACTTAATAATTAATTCCGGCAATGACGAAAGGAAATCTATCGCATTGATGTTTCAAGAACAAGCCAAGAAAATTGGAATCACCGTAAATGTATTGTCTATTGACTGGGCTGTGTTTTTAGGCAAATGCAACAAACACGAATTCGATATAGTGATAGGAAAATGGGTTACTGCAGCAAGTCCTGATGATTTAACTCAAAACTATCATAGTAAAAGCATTGTTGATGGAGGCTCAAATTATTCTAACTTTTCAAATGCCGTATTAGATTCCTTGATAGAAACTACTAGAAGAGAAATTGATGCAGATAAAAGGAACATCTTGTACAGAAAGTGTCAGGAAATATTACACGAAGAAGTTCCTATGATTTTTTTATATACACCATTAGAGCATATTGCAATAAGTAAAAAATTCGAAAACGCATATCCATCCGTAGCTCGTCCAGGATATTGGATTCCAGGATTTAAGTTAAAAAAATAAGTTGTAGAATAGTCCTTGGGCTATTTGTATATTCGCTACCTCGCTAAAAAAAGAGGATGATTAAGTACATACTTAAGCGCATTTGGATTACGTTACCCACCCTGCTGGTCATATCATTACTCACTTACTTTATTTCCATTAATGCCCCTGGCGATCCGGTTGAAGTGATGCTAAACCGCGCTGAAGGTAGCGGCAGCTTGCATGTAAAAGGCTCTCCATCAGACAAAGAGTATAATGAACTTAGACACCTACTTGGCTTTGATCTCCCACTATTTTATTTCTCTCTGACGGATGCTACCGAGTCGGATACCCTTTATAAAATTTCCAAGGCTGAGCATAGGAAAAGTTTAAAACGCATGTCAAACAGATATGGTAACTGGGATCACGTATCTGCATATTACCTATCTATAAAGCAAGCTGATGAAATACTTGAAAAAGCGATGATAAAGTCAGTCAGCGATAGCTTTCCTGCAGATGCGGAAAAAATCCTATCATTAAAAACAGGGATATATGGACTATATGCACAAACTGATGAGATAACAACCAAAGATAAAATTGAAAAAATAGTAAATGAAATACAAAGCAATTATTTATTAAACCAAAGCTTACAAAACACTTTAAGTTTAAAAATAAATGTAATCAGAGATGGCTTTAATAAAGTTATTACCGAAAAAAATCCATATCAAAAATATATACCTGCATTTAATTGGTATGGCTTCAATAATCAATATCATAATTGGATTACAAATTTTATTATTGGTGATTTTGGCATTTCATATCAAGACAAGAGACCTGTAGCTTCAATAATAAAATCTGCTTTAAGCAAAACACTAGGAATCAGTCTTACTTCTATACTTATAGCCTACTTAATTGCGATTCCGCTAGGCATTCATGCAGCTGTAAATAAGGATTCAATAAAAGAAAAAACTATTACAACTACTTTATTTATCTTATACTCACTGCCAAATTTTTGGATTGCTACCATGCTGGTTGTATTTTTATGCGGTGGCGATTATTTTTCTTGGTTCCCTGCTCCTGGCTCAGCTCCAATACCAGACGATGCTCCTTTCTGGTATAAGTTTACCGAAAGTATCTATAGATTAATTCTGCCTTTGTTTTGCTGGACATACGGTTCTTTGGCATTTATTTCCAGGCAAATGCGTGGTGGAATTTTATCTTCCATATCGCAGGATTACATTAGAACTGCCAGAGCAAAAGGACTCACCGAAGAGCAAATAATAAAAAGGCATGCATTAAAAAATTCTTTATTGCCAATTATTACATTATTTGCAAGCATATTTCCACTTGCAATTTCTGGAGCATTTGTAATTGAAAATATTTTTAATATTTCAGGAATGGGCAAGCTTAGTTTGGATGCCCTTTATGCAAGAGATTACCCTGTCATTTTCACTATAATGATGTTTACAGCAATATTAACAATAATGGGTAACCTTATATCAGATATATTGTATTCATTCATTGACCCAAGAATTACCTATAATGCTAGTAATTAATGACTTATATTGATCTTTATTAGCTACTAAGTGGTTAATCTATTTCACATTTTTTTAAAACTTACTTGCTGCATAATAAAATGCTCAAAGTTGTTAAATTTCATTGTTTTAAGATAATATTTTCTATTTTTGCGCCTCTTTAAATCAACCTCAGGAAAGCAGCAAAATGTCGGATTTTCACACCGAATCTACTAACAAGGATAATTCAGATAATGACTTTTTAAGTCAGGAATCTGAAAGACTTGACTCTACACATTTGTTTGCCTTTTTTTACAAATGGCGTAAGGCAATTATTGCTGTAGCTGTTCTTGCTTTTATTTCTTCCTCTGTGATTGCATGGATGATTCCTGAAAAATTTAAATCTACAGTCATTCTTTTTCCTGCATCCTCTGTTTCAATTTCTAAATCTTTGATGAGCCAAAACTCATCTCCTCAATCTGACATATTACAGTTTGGAGAAGAAAATGATATGGAAAGGATGTTACAAGTATTAAAATCTGAGGAGATCAGAGAACGAGTTGTGAACAAATACAAGTTAAGCGAGCATTATGGTATTGAAAGTGATAATAAATTTAAAAAAACATTATTACGCCAGGAATATGACGACAACATTCAATTTAAAAAAACCGAGTTTATGTCGGTAAAAATTGAAGTGTTAGACAGAAACCCTGAAATGGCATCAAACATTGCCAATGATATAGCTGCCTTATTTGACTCTACCATGACGAGAATGAAAAGGGAGCGCGCTGTAGATGCATTTAATATTATTAAAAGAGAATATACTTTCTTTCAACAAGATATTGAGACTAAAGAAGACTCATTACGCAAGCTCATGAGACTTGGCGTGAACGACTATGAATCACAGGCAGACCGCTTAAACGAAGCATTAGGAAAAGCAATTGTAGAAGGTAAAACCGCAGCAGCTGCCACCCTAGGAGAAAAAGTAAAAGTTCTTTCAGATTACGGAACTGCTTACATGGCTCTAAGAGATAATTTGTACAGAATGCGTGAGCAATCAAATATTTTAAAAGAAAAATACAATCAAGCCAAAGTGGATGCAGAACAAAGCTTACCTGAAAAATTTGTAGTTGACAGGGCATTTCCTGCAGAGAGAAAATCGTATCCAGTAAGGTGGATCATTGTAGCAATTTCAACAATTGCTTCTCTTATCGTTACCTTGTTGTCAATTGCTATCTTAGAGAATTTTAATAAAATACAAAACACAGTTAGGAAGACATAAAGTTACTTTATGAAAAACTTTGACCTACTAAAAATAGTTATGAAATGGAAGGGAACCCTTGCCATTGTGTTTGGTATTTCGGTAGTGCTTTCATCTATTTTTTCTTCTTCCTATTTTATTAAACCAAAATACAAGTCATTTGCTGTAATATATCCTTCTAATTTAATGCCCTACAGTCAGGAATCCCCTACGGAGCAAATGCTACAGCTTTTCCAATCAGATAGTATATTTAATCATGTAGTAAATTTTTTTCAGCTGGTGAGCCACTATGATTTAGATTCATTAAGCCCAACAATACACAACCAATTACTTACGGAGTTTAATGAAAATGTTTCCATTAAAAAAACCGAATACGAAGCAGTACGCATCGAAGTGCTTGACGAAGACCCCGAAGTAGCATGTCAAATGATAAATGAGATGGTTCATGCCTTTAATGCCCACACGCTAAAAATGAACCGAGAAAAATCCAAAGAGCTAGTAGAAATATTTGGAGATCAGTTAACCAGAAAAGCAATTCAGATTGACTCTATCAATTTAGTGATGAAAGAAATAGCCGTTAAATATGGGATTATCGACTATAATTCCCAGTCTAGAGAGTTGTCTAAAGAGTATTATAGGAGCATTGCAACAGGTAATGAAAAGAAAATTAATGAGTTAACAAATGCCTTACGAAATTTAGAAGAGCGTGGGGGTAAATTTAATGAACTACAAAAACATTTAAGCAGCGCAACAGACGAGTTTGGCGCTCTGCAAAAGCATTACAACATCGTACTTTCAGATTCTCAAAAAAGTCTTACCTACACCAACATGGTAGCAAAACCATTTGTATCTAAGAAAAAGGCGTATCCAGTTAGATGGCTGATTGTAATCTTATCCAGCTGTGCTGCAATATTATTTTCCTTATTGATAATCACCATCATTGAAGGAAGAAAAAACGAGACTGCTTAATCAATATTTAATAATAAATAAATAAAAATATCACTATGGCAATAATTTCAAGTATTCGTAAACGGGCAGGTTTAATTGTAGCGGTAATAGGTGTAGCACTTTTTGCTTTTGTAATTGGAGACTTTAAAGGGCAGTTATTTAATTCTCAGGAACAAAACGCAGGCGAAATAAACGGTCAGGCAATTAATTTTATTTCGTTTGACAATGAAGTGCAGCGCATTTCGGATGTGCAAAAAGAGCGCAGGCAAACAGCTGCTTTGGATGATGAAATCATATCAAGCATTCGAGATAACGTTTGGGAAAAATTTGTTAGTGAGCTTGCTCTTAAACCACAATTTAACAAAGCAGGAATTGCAGTAAGTGATGGCGAAATAAAAGAACTCATCCTTGGTAACGATCCAGACCCTTTAGTTATTCAATATTTTACAGACCAAACTACCAACCAAATAATTGGCTACTTCAAAGACGATTTAACTGGAAAATTAAAACCTCAGAGTGTTAAAATATATGTTGACTCCCTCCCTCCACAAGAGCAGCCCAGATGGACAGAATTTGAAAGCTTACTTAGAGATAGCAGAGAACAAACCAAATATTATAATCTTATAAAAAAAGGATTATACGTTACAACATCTCAGGCAAAACAAGATTATGCTAGCCTAAATCATTCAGTAGATTTTAGTTACGTTTTAAAACCATATTCTTCCATTCCAGATTCTTTAATTACTGTTGAAGATAAAGACCTAAGAAAATATTATAACGAAAACAGGTACAAATACAAGCAGGATGCTTCCATTAAACTAGAATATGTATTGTTCAACATAAAACCTACAGAACTTGATCACGAGGAAACAAAAACTGAAATTGGAAAGCTTGCTGAAGAATGGAAATTAATTGATAATTATAAAGAAGATTCATTCTTGGTGATTCGTGAATCGGAAGACAGATGGTTTGACACTACCTTTTATGGCAAAGGCTTGTTGTTTGAACCAATAGATTCACTTGCGCATGCGTCTGAAAAAGGAACCATATTACCTTACTATAAGGAGGAGAATAAATACAAGCTTTGCAAAGTAATGAAACATGAAATGACTCCAGATTCTGTAAAGGCAAGACATATATTAATTAAAGTACCCGAAAGAGATACGATTGCTAAAGCGTTTGCCAAAGTACGTATCGATAGTATTTACAATGTAATAAAAACTAAAAAGAATTTTGCTGAAATGGCAAAGCTATTTTCACAGGATGAAGGTAGTGGAGAAAAAGGCGGTGACTTAGGATGGTTCACCATTGGGAAGATGGTAGCTCCGTTTCAGTATGCTAGCTTTCATGGTAAAAAGGGAGATATGCCAATTGTGCTTTCAAATTTTGGTTATCATTTGATTGAGATACAAGAGCAAAGTCCATTAACTATTAAAACAGCAGTTGCGACAATTGAAAGAACAGTAGAAGCTGGAAGCAAAACCAGGCAAGATGTTTATAATGCTGCAATTGATTTTATTTCCAATTATCATACTTCAGAATCTTTCGAAAAAGGTGTTGAAGAACTTGGTCTAGTAAAAAGATTAGCCGATCCTTTAAAAGAAAATGACAAAACTATTTCTGGAATAGAAACTCCAAGAGATATTATTCGTTGGGCTTTTAAATCTGAAGAAGGTGCTGTAAGCACTGAACCATTTAGCTTTAAAGATAAATATGTTGTTGCACACGTAGCTCAAGTTAGAGAAGAAGGTATTGCTACAATCGAACAAAAAAACGATGAGGTTTCTCAAGGAGCTAAGAAAGCTAAAAAAGCTGAGAAGTTTATTGAGGAAATGCAAAAACTTAACGCAAACACAATCGAAGGCTTAGCATCCAAGGAAAACTTAGAAGTAAGTAAAGCGAGCGGTGCTACATTTTCTTCTTACACCATTCCTAATGTTGGAAGAGAAACTAATTTATACGGATCTCTTTTTACTTTAAAAAATGGCGAACTCTCTAAACCTATAGCTGGCGAATCTGGAGTATTTGTTCTTAGAATTGATTTAATTTCTGAAGCCCCTGCCACTTCGGATTACAACACCTCAAAAGCACAAGCTAGAAACAACTTTATTTATAGAGTAGATAGCGAAGTTACTGAAGCCATCAAGAAAAAAGCAAAAATAAAAGACAACAGAGCAAAGTATTTCTAGCATCAAACAAACACTAACAAAATAATAGCATTTATACTGTATGGAAAATTTAATTTATCTACTTCCCGTTTTCGGACTTGTTGCATTAGCCTACATGGCATTTATTTCTAACTGGGTAACCAAACAAGATGCCGGTGATGAAAAAATGAGAGGCATTTCTCAAAATATTGCCGAAGGGGCGATGGCATTTTTAAAAGCTGAATATAGAATATTAGCCATTTACGTTGTGCTTGCAAGTATTGGGCTGGGAATACTTTCACAAATGCCAAAAGTTGCTGAACACTCCAGCATACTAATAGTAGCAGCGTTTATTGTGGGTTGTTTCTTTTCTGCACTAGCAGGATTTTTAGGAATGAAAATTGCTACCAAAGCAAACGTAAGAACTACACAAGCAGCAAAAACTTCATTAGCAAAAGCCTTAAAAGTTGCTTTTGGTGGCGGAACCGTAATGGGATTAGGTGTTGCTGGATTAGCTGTACTAGGACTTAGCTCACTATTTATATTTTTCTTTTTTCAATTTATGGGTGGTAATTTTAACACCGGTGGCGGATACGATGGTATGACTAAAGTATTAGAAGTACTAGCAGGATTTTCGCTTGGAGCAGAATCTATCGCACTATTTGCACGTGTTGGTGGTGGTATTTATACCAAAGCGGCTGACGTTGGAGCTGACTTAGTAGGAAAAGTAGAAGCCGGAATTCCGGAGGACGATCCACGCAACCCGGCAACCATTGCTGATAACGTAGGAGATAATGTTGGTGACGTAGCAGGTATGGGAGCCGATCTATTTGGTTCTTATGTAGCAACGGTACTGGCATCCATGGTACTTGGAAATTATATCATTCGTGATAATGGAGGAAGCATAGCAGATAATTTTGGAGGCATTGGCCCTATCCTACTTCCTATGACGATTGCAGGAGTTGGAATCATAGCTTCAATTATAGGAAGCTGGTTTGTAAAAGTATCCGATACAGCAAAGACAGATATTAATACCGTACAAGGCGCGCTAAATCGCGGAAACAACATATCCATGATACTTGCCCTTGCAGCATCTTTTGGTTTAATAAAAATGATGCTTCCTGAAACTATTAAAATGAGTGCGTTCAATGCAGGCGAGTTTAGCATCATGACCACTTCTTCGATGAATGTATTTTATGCAGTTTGTATTGGAATGGTGGTTGGTTATTTAATGTCTTACATCACCGAGTTTTATACAGGACTTGGCGGAAAACCAGTTTTAGGAATTGTACAAAAATCAGCAACAGGAGCCGCAACAAATATTATTGCTGGATTAGGAACCGGAATGCTATCTACTGCATTGCCAGTAATTATTTTTGCAGCAGCTATTTGGGGCGCTTATGCCCTTGCAGGTTTTTATGGCGTTGGAATTGCAGCATCAGCAATGATGGCAACTACCGCTATGCAATTAGCCATTGACGCTTTTGGTCCTATTGCAGATAATGCTGGAGGAATTGCCGAAATGAGTGAACTACCAAAAGAAGTTCGTGAAAAGACAGATGTGTTAGACTCCGTTGGAAATACTACAGCAGCTGTAGGAAAAGGATTTGCAATTGCATCGGCAGCCTTAACTGCACTTGCACTTTTTGCAGCGTACGTGACACTTACAGGCATTCATGGTATTAATATTTTTGATGCTAAAGTATTAGCAGCTTTATTTGTGGGTGGTATGATACCCGTTGTGTTCTCTGCCCTAGCCATGAACTCGGTAGGAAAAGCTGCCATGGATATGGTAAACGAAGTACGCAGACAGTTTAGAGAAATACCAGGGATATTAGAAGGAACAGGAACACCAGAATACGGAAAGTGCGTAGAAATTTCTACCAAAGCTGCGCTAAGAGAGATGCTTGCACCGGGCGTAATCACTATTGTAACACCAATTATTATTGGACTAGGAATGGGAGCCGAAGCATTAGGAGCCTATATGGCAGGAGTAACTGTGAGCGGTGTACTTTGGGCAATTTTCCAAAACAATGCAGGTGGCGCTTGGGACAATGCAAAAAAATCATTCGAAAAAGGTGTAGAGATTGAAGTGAATGGCAAAAAAGAAATGTTTTATAAAAAATCAGAACCACACAAAGCTGCCGTTGTTGGCGATACTGTGGGCGATCCTTTTAAAGATACTTCTGGCCCATCTATGAATATTTTAATTAA
>CAYZTB010000035.1:0-33103 GCA_964481195.1 uncultured Bacteroidia bacterium
CATTTAAACTTGCATCTTTTTGTTAAATCTACGGCTTACTTTAATAAGTCGTCTTCATATAATTGCTGGCAGAGTAAATGTAAAATAGTTTGTATAACGGAGGGATATTTGTGGAAAATAATTGAATCCGGCTTTCTTACCAATTTTTACTTAAGAAGCTATTAAAACAGCCTCTGGTCTCGATAGCCACTGGGATCAGGGGAAAGTAAGTTTTTGGAAGTTTAAGAAAACATATGCGAAAACCGAAGAAGGTACCCATGTAAAAATTTCATTTAAAAGCTTTTTTTAAGCCTGTTACCATTTTTCTTAACTTCGTTCTATTGCATATCTATTTCAATTACTTTAAAAATTGGCGGCACAAAATGAATTATTACTTTTGGAAGAATAGCCGGGTTCAAACAATAGTTTTTTTTGCGATATTCATTTTGCTTTGCTTGCTTTACCAGTATCCTACCATCCTTTTTCTCAGGCCCGAAAGCATTCATCAATGGAGGCAGGCGGTATGCTTATCCATTGAACTCAATTATTATCAGCATGGTATGCATTTTTTTATGCCGGAGGTTCATCATTTGATAAGCGATGGCGGAAAATCGGGGCAATCCGCTGCAGAGTTCCCCATTATTTACTATTTCAATGCCTTCTTATGGAAAATTTTTGGGGTAAAGGAATTCATTCCTCGTCTTGTAAATATTCTTATCTGCCTGCTGGGCTCCTTTTATTTGTTCAAGCTTCTTGGAAAAATATTGTCTCCCACATGGGCGATCATGATCCCGCTTTTGGTATTTACTTCTCCTGTTATTGCATTTTACGCAAATAATTTTTTGATTGATATTCCTGTGTTATTTATTTGTTTTATCACTGTGTATTATTTTTTCAGATATTATGAGGACGGGAAAACAAAAGACATTTGCATTTTCATGTTGTTTTCTCTTCTAGTTATGGTTTTAAAAGTAACTGGCGGAATATTTTTCTTTGCCACTATATGCCTTTTACTTTTTGAAAGGCTTAAAATAATCAACTTTAATAAAAAAATATTTAAAAGCCCCTTACGGGATTCTGTACTTTTTGTTTCCGTGCTTCTCTGTACCGGTGCGTGGTATTTCTACGCGCATTATTTAAATTCCATTCATGGAGGCCTGTATTCCGTTCAGGAGATTTCGCCTATTTGGAGCATGGATGTAGCAGAAATCAGAGAATTATTAAGAAGATTTTTTGAAATGACATATTGCCAGTTTTTCAGCCCTGTTACAACTTTTATTTTGTTTTTCATTTTTATAGGAGCCCTTGCTGTATATAAGCAAATAGACAAAATATATATAGTAATTACACTTCTTCTTGTCATTGGTTCAATTGCATATTTTCTTTTATGGTTTAAAGTATGGGACGATCACGATTATTATATGTTCCCGTTTTTTCTTCCTTTGGTGTTTGTATTGATCGCATTTGGAGATTATTTGAAAAAAAATCAGTCAGGCATTTTTGATTCACTGAAAGTTAAAATAATGTTCAGTGTTTTCCTTTTATGGAATGTATGGTACTGTTCCAATAACATTCGCATGAAATATGGGATCAAAACAACCGAAATTCCTTTTATGGCTACAAAAACAGAAATAGAGCTGCGAAAATGGTTTAGTTGGAATTATGGAAATACGATGAAGGCATATGAAACAATTGAACCATACAATCGGAAACTGGGGATAATGCTGGACGATGCTGTTATTGCTGTTCCTGACCCAAGCGTATGTATTACGCTTTACCTGATGAATCAAAAAGGTTGGAATGATTATGGGGGTCATATTTATAATCAAGATGACATAAAAAATAAAATCAGCGTTGGCGCAAAATATTTATTTATAGGAGATTCAACACTGATTGTTAATCCCGTTTTGAATCCTTATACAAAATACAAAATCGGGCAATACAAGAATATTTCAGTTTTTGATCTCAGGCAATATCGTGAATAGGCTGTAAATTAAATTTTAAAAATTCTATCATTTTGTGTGAAAAAATATATTCTCCTTTTTAGTTTAGTTTCTTTTGTCGCTGTTATTTATTTGTCATATCCTTTTGGATCGGAAGAAGGGTATGTGTCTATTAAGGAAAATAAATTTCATTTGAATGGAAAAATGTTTTATCCAATTGCAATAAACTATATCACCTCTACGCAAGTAGACAAAAATAACTTATGGATATCCCCCTATTGGGGATATACCCCCGATTCCAAACCTCCATGCACTACCAAAGATTCATCATTACTACAACTAAAAGCAGATATGGAATTGATAAAGGAAATGGGGTTTAACACTGTCCGGATCGTTGGAGCAGGAGAAGAAAGTATAAACGAAAAAACAGGGGCATTATCGGTTTATGCGAAAATGGGAAATAAGAAAGATACCTCCATCTCGCTTTCAAGCGATGAGAGTTATGAGAAATATTTAAACGCTCTCGATGTTTTATTTGATGCTGCGAATCATGCCGGGCTGAAAGTTATTTTTTTAATCAAACTTGCTCCTGGTTTAGAAGCCACCGAAAATCATTTGCGGAGAGTAGTAGCCCGATTTAAGGACGACACCTGCATAATGGCCTACGACTTTTTTAATGAGCCATTATATTTTGACCTATTGGAAAGAAATAAAATGGACGTTTTCCCAATTGTAAGAAGATGGAGTAAAATTATCAAACTGTATGCACCTCATCAGTTATCCACCATCGGGCTATCGAGCATCCGAGAGATTTTTGAATGGGATCCAAATATGCTTCATGTGGATTTTATTTCATTTCATCCCTATGAAGTTGAGCCTGAGCAAGTAAGAAATGAACTATATTGGTATGGACACTATCTCAAAAAACCATGGATCATAGGGGAAACAGGGATTCCGGCTGACAATGATTCTATCAGTTATGAAGATCAGAAAAAATGGGCGCATAAAACATTAAAGCAAGCCTATGATTGCGGTGCAAGCGGGTACTCCTGGTGGCAGTACAAAGATGTTGAATGGCATCAATATCATGCAAACTATTTGGGCGTTGTTACCCGAAAGGGAGAAACAAAATCTGCTAAAACGAATATGATTGTGCAAGGCACTCCCAAACCAGTTGCTAAAGAGTTTAAATTATTTGATCCGAATGGTAAAAAAGATAGTTGCCTGTGCTTGTCAAATTATTATAATTATTCTCAACACAAATCGTTTAGAATTATTGGTTATTTAAAGGATATGAATAATATTCCTATACAAGGTGGGATTTTTCTTGCCTGGAATCAATCGTGGTCTCATTCGTATCATACGATTATAAAGGAAGATGGTAGTTTTGAATTATTGAGTGATTTTCCATTTTATCACTGGATAGCCTCAGCAACTTTGTATTCCATGACGCGTGGGGAGATTTTGCCGGAAACAGCAAAAAAGTATAATGATAGCATTCCTACAATAAATATTGGAACTCTTAAATTGGAAAAGTTGGCTATTGAGGATTAGTTGGAGGCTATAATCTTCATTAATTTTCCAAAATAACCATCTCAAATTTCTCCTGCTCCCCTACTCTGTCACTTTTAGCAAAAATCTTCATCGATTTTTCATCAACCGTCAGGTATTTCCCATTTGCTGCTTTTAAGGCAACCTGGTTATTGTCAAGTTCTTCGATCAAAAAAGTTCCAAGCTTGCTAATATTATCCTGCGTGGCGGATAGTTCATTGTGCTGGTCTTTTTCAACTGTAAAGAATTTGTTCCTGTGGGAAACAATGGCACATTCTTTATTCTCAAAAATAACAAGCGTAAAGGTTTCCCAGCCCTGAGCGCTGTCTCGGTTTGCGATGATAATGTCTTTAGCAGCCTCATCTGCGCAAAGAAATCTTCCGTTCACGGTCTTGAGTTGTATGTTTTTTCTGCCTACCTCTTTTTTATCTGTAGCAATATTCAGGGGGGCTCTTCTTTGCGCCTCCTTATTATCAGTCGGTCTTGTTTCACAATCATGGCCCTTCACGGCTTCGGCATAACTTGGCCAGTGCACCATGTTGTCAAATCCTTGAATCCTGCCCATCTTTCCAAATTGCTTAAAATAAAGTTCCTTATTCATCCCGTCATGGTGCAGCGCATGAAACTCAAACTGGTAGGTCTGGAAAATATTCAGCCAAATGAAAAAAACAGCAACGAAACAAAACAACCACCCCCTCCATCTCCCCCAAAAGGGGAGGGTTGCAGGACGTGTTGATGACTGCACTTTTTGTATAATAGCAGCAAGAGGAATTGACAACAAAGCATAGCTTTCTATTAAGCTGCGTTGCCCGAGCGTGCCGCCATACCACCAGCACCACCAAGAAAAAATGATGTAGATGTTGCATAGCATAAACACAATAATTGCTGCTTTGAATTTTTTCAGTTCGTCTTTTAAAAAAAATATTCCTATTAATGCAAAAGCCATTAGAGGGGTATACACTAGCCACCCTTTGCGCCAACTAAACAGGCCTTCTAAAATTCTAGGATGTGAAAAGAAAAATCCTTCTTCTCCGTAGGAATAGGAAATATATCCTCCTGTTACATGCTTCCAATAAAGTAGCTGAGGGATAAGCATGAGAAAAGAAAAAATGGTAATTAAAATAAGTGAGGGCCACTGTTTTAAAAAAAATGAAATTCTGTTTTTCAATTCCTGCAAATTGCTTGTGCCATACAGCATAAAAAATATTCCGATAACACTATTTGTTGGACGAATTAAAGTGATCCAACCAAAAAGAATGCCTAGCAATATGGCAAGTTTCCAATTTGGTTTTTCGTACCACTTAATGGTGTAAAAAATAAAAGCAGCAAACAAACAGAAACTATAAATATGACTCATGGGAGCCGATTGTGAGGCATAACACAGTATGTTGGTGCCAAGCCCAAGTAGTAAAATCGTAATTCCAATTACTGCATCCGAAAAATTTAAACGCAACAATATTTTTCGCACAAAATCAAGTCCAATGATGAGATAAAAAATGGTGCTGAGAAGGAGCAGTAATTTATAGGGCTCCGAAAATCCATCTTCGGCATAATTGGTAACACTGGCATAAGCGTGTGCCACAAAAAAGAAAGGCGCATAAAAGTAGGATGTGCCCATGGTCATTTTAATAACCTTGCGACCATCATCGGTATACACAGGCCAAAATAAATGCCTATGATCTCCTATGCGGTAGTCGCTCTTTTCAAATTTTATATCATCAAAAATAAAATAGGCAGGCAGGTATTCGTAGTAAGAATGTACATCCCATTCGATTACTCGCTCTTCTTCTTCCCAAAGTTTTAAACTGAAGTCAACTAGCAGGCAAGCAGCGGCAACTATAAAAATAGCAAGTGACGAAAATGAAACTTTCATTTGCTGTATGGGTAATTTGCATTAAAGATTTTGAACTTCGGCACCTTCTTTTGCTTCGATACGGGCTTTGATGGAATCTAGTTCTCCTTTTGGAATTGCACTAATTAATTTACGGGTGTACTCCGTTTGTGGGTTATTGTAAACCGAATCTGCCTCGCCCATCTCCACTACTTTTCCTCCTTGCATAACCACCATGCGGTCGCTCATAAATTTTACAACCGAGAGATCATGCGAAATAAATATATACGTGAAATTAAATTCTTTTTGCAACTGCCTTAATAAGTTTAACACCTGTGCCTGTATGGATACATCCAACGCAGAAACCGATTCATCGCAAATAATAAAATCAGGGCTTAATGCTAGCGCACGTGCAATACAAATACGTTGCCGTTGTCCGCCCGAAAATTCATGGGGGTATCTGTAAAAATGCCCTTCGGCCATGTTTACTTTATGCAGCAACTCTATTGCCTTTTCTTTTCGTTGCTTATCGTTTTCATATATCTTATGCACACGCATGGGCTCCATCAACGATTCGCCCACCGTAATTCTCGGATTGAGCGATGAATAAGGATCCTGAAAAATGATTTGCATATTTTTCCGAAGCGGTCTCATTTCCGAATAAGAGAGCGCGCGAATATTTTTTCCTTTATACCAAATCTCTCCTCCGGTAGGTTCTATCAAGCGCAAAATAGTTCTACCCAACGTAGTTTTACCGCAACCCGATTCTCCTACTAGTCCTAATGTTTCTCCGGGATAAACATCAAACGTGATATCATCTACTGCTTTTATGTATTGCTTAGTACCGCCAAATAATCCGTTGCGGACAGGAAAATGAGTTTTAAGATTTTTAATGCTAAGAATTGGTTCTGCGCTATATAATTCTTTATGTCTCGCTTCGCGATCACGATTAGAAACAATAAGCTTTGAAGTTATCTGTTCAATAGTATGCGGACTTTGCGTGAGCGATCCATCTTCGCGGGTAATCATAAAATCAGAAATGGTAGGCAGCCAATGAAATCGTTTTGCAAGCGGTGGTCGGCAAGCCAGCAAGCCTTTGGTGTACGGATGTTGTGGGTTTGCAAATATTTTCCAAGCGCTTCCCTCTTCAACAATTTTCCCTTTATACATCACAATTACTCGATCGGCAAGCTCTGCTATTACTCCTAAGTCGTGCGTAATAAAAATGATGGACATCCCTCTTTCCTTCTGCAGTTTTTGAAGCAGCTTCAAAATAGTATCCTGTACCGTAACATCTAATGCTGTGGTTGGTTCGTCAGCTACTAGAATTGACGGGTTACAGGAAATAGCCATCGCAATCATTACCCGTTGTCGTTGTCCGCCCGAAAGCTGATGAGGATACGTATCATACATCACCTCGGGACGAGGAAGTTGCACTTCTTTAAAAAGTTCTATTGTTTTTAGTTTTGCAGACTTTGGAGTACATTTTTGATGTAGCAAAATTGCTTCGGCCACTTGCTCTCCGCAGGAGTAAACCGGATTTAGCGAGGTCATGGGCTCCTGAAAAATCATGGCAATATCATTGCCACGGAAAAGACGAATATCCTCTTCGCTTAATTTCAGTAAGTCAACGGGGCCAAATTTTTCGCTGTGATAAATTAACTCTCCTCCTGCAATTCTGCCCGGAGGGCTTTTTATTAATCGCATGATAGAAAGAGAAGTAACCGATTTCCCTGTGCCAGACTCTCCAACAATACCCAGCGTTTCTCCCTTGTGTAGGATAAAACTAATTCCGTTAACCGCACGCACGGTTTCTTCATCGGTACGAAATTCGGTTACAAGATTTTTTACTTCGAGAAGACGTGGACCCATATATCTTTATCGGTAATCAAGCGCCATTGGCCTGAGCTTTTGAATTGATGTTAAAAATACAATTTTTAGGCTTACTGAGGAAGGGAGGAAAGCAAAAATTGTGCGCTATCTATTGTACAAAAACAGTATGATTACAAGCTAAAAACAGAGTAAAATCTTATACACGGGCCTTTTAATTTGCATTTCTTATTATCTTCGCGCAACAAAAAAGTACTTAGAAAAAATATATAGCATATGCCTAACTTAAAAGAAGTCCGCAACAGAATCACATCCACCATCTCTACCCAGCAAATTACCAGCGCCATGAAAATGGTGAGTGCTGCTAAATTACGCAGAGCGCAGGATGCGGTTATTCAAATGCGACCATATGCAGGTAAACTAAAGGAGATTTTGAGCAATATTGCTTCTTCGGAAGATGCTGCTGCTGGTGGAGACTTTGCAAAAGAAAGAGCTGTAAAAAATGTGTTGCTAGTTGTTATTACTTCAAATCGTGGCTTGTGCGGAGCGTTTAATTCTAACGTGATTAAGCTGGCTTCTAAAACTGCGAGAGAAAAATATGCCGATCAAAAAAAGGCGGGCAACGTACAGATTTTAGCTATCGGAAAAAAGGCTGCCGACTTTTTCAAAAAAGCAAACTATACCCTCTTTGACAATAAAAGTGAGTTGTTTGACGGGCTGAACTACGAAAAAGTTTCGCCTGTTGCAGAGGCGATTATGAAAGAATATTCGGCCGGAAAATTTGATGCGGTAGAATTATTTTACAATCAATTTAAAAATGCTGCTTCTCAGGATTTAATAAATGAAGTGTACTTGCCTGTTGCAAAACCAAAGGAAGAGAAAGGCGCTACCAAAAAAGTATCGCTGGATTATATCTACGAACCCGGAAAAGAAGAAATAGTAAAAGACCTCATCCCTAGAGCGCTTAAAATACAACTCTACAAAGCATTGTTAGACTCGTATGCTGCAGAGCATGGCGCAAGAATGACCTCCATGCATAAGGCTACCGATAACGCTAACGAAATTTTGCGCGATCTACGCTTAACATATAACAAAGCACGTCAGGCTACAATTACCAAAGAAATTCTAGAGATTGTGGGTGGTGCGGAAGCGTTGAAGAACTAAGTAAAATGTAATATAGGGGAAGGCAAAAGGTTTTTCCATCTCCCCTTTTCCATCTGCCTTCTTACTTGATTTAATGCGCTTTCACCGGGAAGTCCATCATCATATTCATTTTTACTTTCATGCCCATTTGTGTGGATGGTGCAAACTTTAATTTCTCAACTACGTTTTTTACGTCCTCCCCAACACCAAATCCTGGGTCGCTGATGATGGCGATATTCTTCACCGTACTATCGGGCATTACATCGAAGCTTAGTGTTACATTTCCTTCTATATAATTCTTTTTAGCTTCTTCAGAATATTTTGTGTTGTACATTATATATGTAAAAAGCGCTTGGTCGCCTTTAGGGTAAAATGCGTCTTGGGTTGTTACTTCCATATTTTGCTTATCAGAAGTTTGAGCCGAAAGTTTTTGCAAGCTAACAATCGCTATTAGTGCATAACAAATAAGTGAAGTTTTTTTCATGGTGTTTGTTTAGATCCCCTTTAGTGAGGAGGAGGTTATTACGTTCTCAATAGTTTTTGGATACCATTCATATTCCATCTGATGGATTTTTTCCGCTAATGATTCTGCCGTGTCGTTAAATTCTACTTTACATTTTTTCTGAAGAATAATTTTGCCTTCATCGTAATGTTCATTCAAAAAATGAATAGTAATCCCACTTTCTTTTTCTCCAGCTTCTATGACGGCCCTATGAACATGAAGCCCGTACATTCCTTTGCCTCCAAACTTTGGCAATAGTGCCGGATGAATATTAATTATTTTATTTGGGAAGGCATGAAGAATATAATCAGGAATCTTCCACAAAAATCCTGCACAAACAATAAGGTCAATCTTTAGGGCTGAAATTTTATTCAATAAAATATCTTCGCTTTGAAATGAGGTTTTATCTATTAATAAGCAAGGTATGCCATTCTTTTCCGCTCGCTTAATAACATTAGCTTTAGGGTTATTACAGACAATAAGAGCAATATTAACAGTACTTTCTCTAAAATAATCAATAAGATGTTGGGTATTAGTCCCATCTCCAGAGGCAAAAACGGCTATTTGTTTCATAAATTATTACTAATATAACATAATACAAAGCCCAAAATTAGAAGAAAAAGGTGTTACAACTTTTTTTTTGCTGTTATAACGGAACGTATATCTTTGCGACAAATTCTCCGAAGGAATTCTTCGGACAAAATCTCATAAAATGACAAATGTAGCAGACATTGACGGAAAAGTAAAAGCAATCATTGCCGATAAGCTCGGAGTAGATGAAAAGGAAATTACCCCTCAAGCAAGTTTCACCAACGACCTTGGTGCTGACTCACTTGATACAGTTGAGCTTATCATGGAGTTTGAAAAGGAATTCAACATTGCTATTCCTGACGAACAAGCTGAAAAGATTAGTACAGTTGGCGAAGCCATCGACTATATTAAGAAGAACATCAAATAAGCTCCTGTTGGAGATTTCATTCAATCCCGACAAGGAAACTCCTGGTCGGGATTGATTTTTAACACTTTACCTGTTTATCATGGAATTGAAGCGTGTAGTAATAACTGGATTGGGCGCAATAACACCTGTTGGCAATAATGTTGCCGATTTTTGGAACTCATTGATTAATGGTGTGAGTGGCGCAGCCCCTACAACACGTTTTGATGCGGCAAAATTTAAAACACAATTTGCTTGTGAGGTGAAGGGATTTAAAACCGAAAATTATTTTGATCGCAAAGAAGCTCGTAAGATGGATGCTTATTCCCACTATGGATTAGCAGCTGCTAAAGAAGCTTATTTAGATTCTGGATTAGATAAAGAAAAAATAAATCTAGATCGTTGCGGAGTTATTTGGGGATCCGGCATTGGAGGCTTGGATACTTTTTTATCCGAAGTAACTGGATTTGCAAAAGGCGATGGCACTCCTCGTTTTAACCCTTTCTTTATTCCTAAAATGATTGCAGATATTTGCGCAGGACATATTTCTATTCAGTACGGATTTCGCGGACCAAATTTCACAACTTGTTCTGCTTGTGCTTCTTCAACAAATGCACTGATTGATTCTTTTAATTACATACGTTTAGGAAAAGCCGATGTGTTTATTACAGGCGGTTCCGAAGCTGCAGTAAATGAATCTGGCGTAGGTGGATTTAATGCCATGCATGCACTATCGGTACGAAACGATTCTCCTCAAACAGCATCGCGCCCTTTTGATAAAGATCGTGATGGTTTTGTACTTGGAGAAGGAAGCGGTTGTTTAATATTGGAAGAGCTGGAACATGCTAAAGCCCGTGGTGCAAAAATATATGCCGAGGTAGTGGGTGGCGGAATGACTGCCGATGCACATCACATTACTGCTCCTCATCCAGAAGGCTTAGGGGCATTAAATGTTATGCGAAATGCATTGGAAGACGCAAACTTAAAGCCAGAAGATATTGACTATATAAATGTACACGGCACTTCTACTCCACTGGGTGATATTGCAGAAAGCAAGGCCATTTTAGGTGTGTTTGGCGAGAACGCTTATAAATTAAATATCTCTTCCACCAAATCTATGACCGGACATTTACTGGGGGCGGCTGGTGCTATTGAAGCAATGGCTTGTGTGCTTGCAGTAAAAAACGATATTATACCTCCTACCATTAATCATTTTACCGATGATCCAGCGTTTGATCCAAAGTTGAACTTCACATTTAACAAAGCTCAAAAAAGAACGGTGCGGGCAGCATTGAGCAATACGTTTGGATTTGGCGGACACAACGCATCTGTTGTAGTAAAAAAATACGCTTAAGTATTCCTCTCTTAAAATTATTGGGATTTTAAAAATTCCTTGTAGATTCGCTCTATCATGAGAAGAAATCTTCAGCGGTATTGTTTTGCAGTTATTATCTCCTGCTTTTTTCAATCCGCTTTCTTGTTTGCGCAAGAGCGTATTATTTTGATTGAAACTTCTTTTGGCAATATTAAAATTAAGCTGTACAACGAAACTCCGCTGCATCGCGATAATTTCTTAAAGCTCATTGACCAAGATTTTTACGACAGTCTCTTATTTCATCGCATCATAAATCGATTTATGATTCAGGGCGGAGATCCCGATTCTAAAAAAGCTAGCTCCGGTGTTTTATTAGGAGATGGAGATATAGGATATTCTATTCCAGCCGAGTTTAGCCCAAAATTATTTCACAAGCGAGGCGTGCTTGCGGCTGCGAGAGACGGGGATGAAATAAATCCAGAGCAAAAATCCTCGGGTTGTCAGTTTTATATTGTGCAAGGAAAAGTATTTAATGATAGTCTGCTAAAAGTAATGGAACACCGAGTTACACGCATGAAAGCCTATAATCTGGTAACGCGAAATAAAAACAATGCTGCATTGATAGAAAGATTTAATCGCTTTACCAAAGAAGCGAATGCTGATAGTGTCAAAGCAACAAAAGCAAGCATTGATAAACTTACCGATACAGAATTTCAAAATGTAAAATCTTATCAGTTCTCCGATGAGCAGCGCAAAGCATATACTACCATTGGCGGTACTCCACATCTAGATGGTAGCTACACTGTTTTTGGAGAAGTGATAGAAGGCATGGAAGTGGTAGATAAAATTGCTGAAACTCCAAGAGATAAAGCAGATCGTCCGTTCAGCGATGTGCGGATGAAAATTAGCATTGTAAAATAATTTTTTCAATAATACTATGAAAAAGAAATTTGAAACCTTAGCGGTACGTACGCGCATAAAACAAACTGCAGAAAAAGAAAACTCTTCTCCGCTGTTCTTAACATCCAGTTTTACGTTTGATGATGCCGAGCACATGCGCGGTGCATTTACCGAAGAAATTCCTGCAAACATTTACAGTCGTTTTTCAAATCCCAGCGTAAAAGAGTTTGAAGATAAAATGGCTTTGCTCGAAGGAACAGAGGCCGCCTTTGCTACTGCAACCGGAATGGCGGCAGTATTTGCCAGCTTCATGGCATTTCTAAAAACTGGAGACCATGTAGTATCTGCTCGTGCCATTTTTGGTAGCACACATACCATGATTACAAAATTTTTACCCAAGTGGGGAATAGAGCATTCCTATTTTGATGGCGATACTCCAAAGGAGGTGGAAAAACTCATTCGCAAAAACACCAAAATGCTTTTTGTAGAAACGCCTTCTAATCCAGGATTGGAAATTTTTGATCTAGAAAAACTGGGAAAGGTTGCTAAAAAGCATAAGCTTATTTATCACGTAGATAATTGTTTTGCTACTCCGTACTTGCAACAGCCAGTTAAATTTGGCGCAGATTTAATTACACATTCTGCAACAAAATTTATTGACGGACAAGGTCGGGTTTTAGGTGGTGCTGTATGCGGAAGAAAGGATTTAATAAAAGAAATTTATCTTTTTTGTCGAAATACTGGACCAGCTATTTCTCCCTTTAATGCTTGGGTGCTATCCAAAAGTTTGGAAACATTGGCCTTGCGCATGGACAAGCATTGCGAAAATGCATTGAAGCTGGCAAAGCACTTAAGTAAGAACAAAGAAATAGCAAAAGTGAATTACCCTTTTTTAGCTTCACACCCACAATATAAAATTGCTAAAAAACAAATGAAAGCCGGAGGCGGAATCGTAACTTACGAAGTAAAGGGAGGATACAAGCGTGCTAAAAAATTTATGGATTCACTGCAAATGATTACGCTATCAGCAAATTTAGGCGATGCACGTACCATTGCTACACATCCTGCCTCCTCCACACATTCTAAACTATCTGAACAAGAAAGAAAAGATTCTGGCATTACTGATGGATTAATTCGTACTTCGGTAGGATTGGAACATTTAGATGACATCATAGAAGATATAGAACAGGCGCTTAAGAAATCGAAATAGGTAATAGGTAATAGGTAATAGGTAATAGGTAATAGGTAATAGGTAATAGGTAAAAATAATTTTAATTCTACTTTTGATAGCAAATGAAAGAAGATGTTGTCAATTATTTCAAGTCTCTTCAAGATACTATTTGCAAAGGATTAGAGCAAGCCGATGGTGCTGCAAAATTTGAAGAAGATAAATGGGAGCGCGAAGGAGGTGGTGGCGGTCGCAGCCGTGTGATACAAAATGGAAATATAATTGAAAAAGGTGGAGTAAATTTTTCTGCAGTATTTGGCCCCGCTCCTGAATTTTTAACAAAAGAACCTGCAACATTTTTTGCGTCTGGAGTATCGCTTGTCATACATCCTAAAAGCCCTATGGCACCTATCATTCACATGAATGTGCGCTACTTGCAACTCTTAACTCCTAATTCAGAACTCCCTACTTTAGAATGGTTTGGCGGAGGCATTGACCTTACTCCTATATATGTGGACGAAGGCGATGCAAAATATTTTCATGAAACGTTAAAGGCAACCTGCGATCGATTTCATCCTACTTTTTATCCTGACTTTAAAAAATGGGCCGATGAATATTTTTTCATCAAACATCGAAACGAAACGCGTGGTGTTGGTGGAATATTTTTTGACCATGTAGGGAAAGATGAAAAAGATCTGAAGATTGGCATGGGTCAATTTTTCGAATTCGTACAAGCTGTAGGGAATCTATTTCTGCCAACTTACACACACCTGATACGAAAAAATAAAGATAAGCCATATGCCGAAAAAGAAAAAAACTGGCAGCTGCTTCGTAGAGGTCGCTACGCAGAATTTAATTTAGTATATGACCGTGGAACAAAATTTGGATTGGAAACTAATGGCCGTACCGAATCTATTTTGATGAGCTTGCCGCCTCAAGCAAACTGGCAGTATAATCACGTGCCGGAAAAAAATTCTGCTGAAGAAAAGACTTTATCGTTTTTAAAGAAGAGCGTAGATTGGATTAAATAAATTTAATTAAATAGTTTATGAAACATTATATATTTTACGCTCTTCTCATTGTGTTTTCCTCCTGTAAGGAATCCCCAACATTAAAAATAGATTCTTCAAAAAATAATTCTACTGCTCGTGTAGAACTTGCCGAACCCGGACCCATGCTTCCCCCAGTTCCTGCCATCGTGCTAGGAGTTAAAGGCGATTCTATTATTCCCGATGCACTTACGGTTGCTTGGACCTTTGTGTTAGAAGGTAAGCCAGGGTTAGTTGGCATCAGCGTAACCAACAAAATAAATGAAGCCGGGAAGCCATACTACATCGAAGAGCTAATTAAAAAACATGGCGAATTCACGCTCAATGTTCCCGATAAAAGCTGGGTGAAAGAGTTTGACGACATCGATATGTCTGGCCATACATGGGAAGATAAGTTTGAAAAAAATAAATTAACTCGCTTGCCTTCTAAATTAATTGGCGCACCTGGAATTGAAGAAGCGACTATTGTATTAGAATGTAAAGTGCTTCAATCCCACGACCTCCCTCCGGCACGCACTGTGTTTTTTGCTGAAGTAGTGCGAGTTACAACACAAGCAGGTGTTGTTGATTCGACCGGAAAATTAATTTCTACTTCCAGAGAATTTTTTGGCATGACCTCCGGCAACGGGGAGTTCTGGACACTGGGACAAAAAATTGGAAATATTGGATACACAAAAGGAAGAGTGGATATTAAATACTAGGCTAGAGATAATAAATAGTTTGTACTTCTTCCTCCTGACTCATCTTTCTTTAAAACTTTTTTCTCCATTAAATCCTGAATATCTCTCAAAGCTGTGTCCTGCGAACATTTATTAATTTTTGCCCATTTGGATGTGTTTAGCTTTCCATTAAATCCATCAAACAGCATGTTTATCATTTTATTCTGTCGCTCGTTAAAATTTAGATGCGTAGCATTTTTCCAAAAATTTGCTTTTGCTAAAACACTTTCTAATAATATGTCCGTGTTCTTTAATGCTGCTTTCATACAGCATAAATACCAGTTTAACCAATTCGTAATGTCTGAATTTCCTTTCTGAGATTTTTCTAACATAAGGTAATAATCCTCTCGTGCTTTTCTTATTTCTGAAGACATGCTATAGAACCGTTGTTTGCTGTTGTCTGAACGAGCCAACTGCATATCTGCTATTGCACGCGCTATTCTGCCATTTCCATCTTCGAAAGGATGAATTGTAATAAACCCAAAATGGGCTATTCCAGATTTTATAACTGGATCAAGGTCATTGTTGGCATTGAACCATTTAAAAAATATATTCATCTCTTCTTCAATACGTTTTGAAGAGGGTGCTTCAAAGTGTGTTTTTTCTTTCCCCATCGGACCAGATACTACTTGCATAGGCCCTGTAGAATCTATTCTCCATCTACCTACTAGTATTTTGTGAATTCCGCTTCTGCCAGTGGGAAACAACGATGCGTGCCAATCAAACAATCTTTTTTTTGTTAAAGGCTTTTGATAGTTTTGGGTTGCATCCAGCATCATCTCCACCACTCCATCTACATTTCTGTCAGACCTAACTAACCCGCTTATTCCCATTCCTAATTTTCGAGCTATAGAAGATCTCACTTGCTCCGGAGCCAATACCTCTCCTTCAATTTCAGTTGAGCGTAAAACATCTTCAGTTATTGTTTTTAGCACCGCCTCTTCTCTCAGCTCAAAACCTAGCGATTCTAACTTACCTGTAAGCTTTCCTTGTATATGTCTAACCTGAATAAGAAGAGAAGTTATAGGCTGTTCCTCCCATGAAAAATTAGTCCAATGCTTATTATCATGTATGTATTTCACGGATGTAACTAGTTTACGCGGTAAATATACAATTTATTCTCCGCATATTATGCGGAGAATAATCGGTCTAATCTCCGCAAAACTACATTTATCGCCCAATTTTAAAGCCTAGGCGTATTCCGGTGCCGGTTGGTTGCCCCTGCATAAAGGCCATTACAAAATCGATACGGGCTAGATTAAGCTTTTCAATACCAAAGAATACTTCGGTGTAGTGTTGGATTTTTTCGGTGTATAAGTAATGTACCCCCATCAACTCATTTACTTTTAGCTTTCGCAACAAGGGTATTTTATTAAAAAGAAAACCCGAAAAATCATGCTCGTAATGCGCTTCCACAAAATAATTGTTGGTGCTGTAAGTGTAATAATCTAACATCTGAAAATCTGAAAAATCAAAATTGGAAAGTTTGGTTTTATTACCTGAAAACTGATAGTAATCCATCAGCTCCATTTTTTTATTGTGTAAAAATGTTCCTGCCGAAACTAAGTAGGTAGCTTTTCCTAAGAGTTTAAAATTCATTCGATCGGTTACGCTAAGTTTTACCATATCATAATCTACATCGGAGCCCAACAAGCTAGGTATTCCTTTTCTATATTCTACATGTAGCGTGGGGTATTTAGATCCAAACACCCATTTGTCATCCGGACGGGTAATATATTTTTGACGAAAGCGCAGTCGCAAATTAATGCGAAAATCCAACGATTGATTTGTTACAAACGAAGCCAGGCTGTCCTGTTGTGGGTGCAGCGGATCATTAGAAGAATACACACGATAATTTTTTGCTGCAGGAAAAACAGTAAAATTACTTTGGTTCAGTAATGCGGTGCGGTTGGAATAATCCAAATTGCTACGTAGGTAAATGCCGTTTGCCAGCTCAGAATTAAAAGAATATTTTACAAAATCTTTTTGATACAGCTTCATATAGTTACGCTCGCTCAACAAAGTGTATGAAGTATTTACTAAGGATGAAATAGGTTTTTTCTCGCTAAACTGCACTGTTTGTCTGCCACCTTGTAAAATCATATGGCTAAATTTTAAAGGCTTAAACTCATACATCAACTGCCCTCCCCCATTTAATCGCTTATCTGCAAAACCGTAAGATAAATTGGCAGAGCGGTAAAATCTTTTTCCAGATTCATAGCGCTTACGCACATCAACCTCGGTAGCAAGTACCAAGCCTTGAACAGTATTAAACTGAATGTTTTGTATGAGTGGAGAAAAAGAGATGTCGCGTTTTTTATAGCGATTCACGTGGTCATAACCAAACAATAAATCGATGGGCTTAAAATGGTTGGTCTTTTTATCTACCGAATCTAAAAATGGTTTTGACTCGCGTATCACTTGGATGCTATCGTTTTTTATATAATCCAGCACTTCCTCCTGCGTGAGCTGCACCGGTCGCATCTCCGCCCAGTAGATGCTGTCTTTTTTATTTGCATCCTCCTCCACTTTCATAATCTCTCCTGTCGAAAATATTTTATCCTCTCGCTTCTCCTCTTTTCTTTCCAGCTTCATTTCCTTTTTAGGAAGTAGCGTGGCGGTGGTTTTTTCCTCTAGCGGAGCAAAAGGTATTGGATTCTTAACCGAAAAATCTGGCTTCACATTGTATTTGGAATGAATGCTCAGGTATAAGCCATTGCCTTTAAAAGAAAAAATAGAAAAACTAAATGTAAGTTTGTTGGAAAAAAGCATCCATACCGCCCCCTCTCCCGTCTCCCCCGAAGGGGGAGAAGCCATGACCGGTAAATGAACTTGATTAATATTTAAAGTATCAATCACCTCTATGCCAGCATCCTTCACAAGATATAAATCGGTGCTGTGAATGCGCCAGGTGTCTTCACAAATATAAATGGTTCCTCTAAAAACGGGGTCGTGCTTGCGTTTAGGGATCACTTCAATTTTATTGATCAACTTACCTTTTTCAAAAAATGTTCCCGTCAGGCGGTAATGATAATAAAACATGGCTCCATCTGCAATGGGCGATACAAAACCGCGCTTGGCAATGACCTGCACCTTTACAATGTTCTGATAAAAGTTTAAAATTAAATCTCCCGCACGGTTAAAACTAAAAGCCCTACTATCGCCACTCACTTTAGAAGAGATCATCTTTTCATAAATTTTATCTGGCTGCTTAAAATAAAATTTGGAGACCGATTCCGACAAATAAAAAATTCCGGTCTTGGGATCAATGGCACCTTCGGCATTAACATCAAAGCCCATAAATTTTTTAGGAAAACTTTTTACCCGCTGCAACCCCTTGATGTATACATCGCAAGAATACGATTCAACTTGATTAAGATAAAACTTACGCATCTTAATAGCTTTACGAATTACTTCGTAGGCAGGATCTTCGCCACTGGAATTAATAGTTACTGTGCCAATTTCATACGGCTGCAATTCCATTTGTATGTCAAGCACACTGTTTTTACCTGAAACAACAACTTTTTCTTTTCGGGTTTTATATCCAATGAACTGATATACGATATCGTATGTGCCAGACTGAAGCTCCATGGCATAGTCTCCTTCTTTATTGGTAGTTACACCTATGGTAGTGCCCTCCAGATACACGCTGGCAAAAGGCAGAGGCTCGTTGTTTTCGTCAGTAACTTTTCCGCTTAGTGTTGCTGCAACAATACTGCCACTAATAAAAAGTAGTATGAAAGAAAAACATATTTTTGCCTGATTATACATTCGTATTCTTGTTTCGGATGAAGAACTGGAAAATTACATATTCCTTGCCTGTTTATACTGGTACAATGTTATTAATTTTAACGCTGCTGCCGTTCATATCTTTGGCACAAATTAGCGATGATTTTTCGGACGGGAATTTTACGGCTGCTCCCTCTTGGAATGGAAGCGATACCGATTTTATTGTTAATACATCTGCACAGCTACAGCTAAACTCATTTGGCAGCAGCGCCAGCTATTTGACTTTAGCAAACACCCAGTCGGTAAATAACTGTGAGTGGAGCTTTTGGATACGATTAAATTTTGCTCCTTCCTCCAGTAATTATGCAAGGGTGTATCTTGTTTCGGATAAAAATAATTTATCAGCAAGCTTAAACGGATATTACTTACAGTTTGGAGAAAATCTAGCCAATGATCAAGTAGAGCTTTTCAAACAAAGCGGAAGTAGTACTAGCTCAGTATGCAGGGGAACAACAAATATCTCGGCAGCATTTTCCATCCACGTAAAAGTTACACGCGATAGTGTGGGGCTTTGGAAATTATTTGTAGATCCTGTCGGAGGAAATAATTATGTGCAGGAAGCTAGCGGATTAGAAAACACCTTTAAATTGACCACTTACTTTGGTGTTTATTGTAAATACACCACTTCCAACGCAACCAATTTTTTCTTTGACGATTTTTACATCTACTCCCCTCCTGATTTAACACCCGCAAAGCTCGACTCCGTGAAAGTTCTTTCACAAAATAAAATTGATGCCTTTTTCAGTGAGGCGCTGAGTTTAGTGTCCGCACAAACTATTGCTAACTATGCAATAAATAATTCTATTGGCTTCGCCTCCACAGCTGTACAAGATGTATCAAACCCCGGACTTGTACATTTAACATTTGCTAAAGATTTTGTAAGTGGACAATTTTATTTCCTAAATGTTACCGGTGTGCAAGACCTTGCAGGCAACAATACGATAAATGAAGCGCAGCAGTTTTATTTTTTCAGACCGCAGCCTCGCGATCTTCTTATTAACGAAGTATTGTTTGATCCCTTTGACAATGGCGTGGAATGGATAGAAATTTACAATCGCTCTTCAAACTTTGTCGAGTTAAAAGATGTTTTTTTCTGCTCCCGCGATAAATACGGAAACCTCTCGGAGATAAAACAAATCGCTCCTGCAGGATATGTATTATCTCCCCAGCAATATGTAGTGCTCAGTAAAAATGCTAACGCTATCAAAGCACAATATCAAACGGAAAATTCAACAGGCTTTATCGATATGGCGTCCATCCCCTCGTTGAATAACGACAGCGACAAAATAATTTTGATGGATGCCGCACAACTTATTATTGATGAACTACATTATTATCCCGATTGGCATTTGCCTTTATTAAACGACACAAAAGGAATTTCTTTGGAGCGTGTTAACTATGAAAATGCTACACAAGATCCCAACAACTGGCACTCTGCTTCCGAAACTGTTGGTGGTGCTACCCCGGCTTATCAAAATTCACAATACACCAATGGAGAACATGAAAGTGAACTGACAATTTCTCCACAAGTTTTTTCGCCCGACAATGATGGCTATAACGATATCCTCAGCATCTCGTATGAGTTTGACACACCTAGCATGATAGGCAACGTGAAAATATTTGACTCGCGCGGGCGACTAGAAAAAACGTTGGTGCAAAATGAACTGCTCGCTACCAGCGGCACCTTTTACTGGGATGGAATTACCGATGATAAATTGAAAGCTCGCATTGGCATTTACATCATCTACTTCGAAGCGTTTAGCAGCGATGGAAAAATTAAAAAGCTTAAAAAGACTTGTGTGTTGGGAGGGAAGTTGTAGTTAATGCGAATTAATTCATGTGTTCAACCATTGCCCTAAGTTCGGATAGCTTATGGCTGCTGCGGACAAAAATTTGCAAGTGCAACACTAAACTATCCCCTTATAAGGCAGCACTACACACAGGTTTTTCTTTTAAAATCAGGAGTTTATGAAATTATAAAAGGAGGTAAATAACCTTAGATATCCCTGCATTAGGTATGTATAACATAGCATTGTAAATATATGCATTCTAGTATGTTATATTCAATTGCATGTGTTTATTTATCTAAAGACGATTGACTTGCTGTTTATTCAAGGAGAATATTATTAAAACCAAAATATTCCGACACGTTTTTTGTCAAGACTACAGAATGAAAAAAGCTATAAATTCACGAACTTGGAAATACTTTCTCCGCTTACAGTTAATAATCTCGATTAATAATAAATTGATAAGAATACCTGATAATGAAAGAAGCCGAAAATATTAACAGAGGAGTTTTTGACGACCCAAAACTTATAGGCAACCCGTTGAATCGTTTTTTAAGAATGCTTTCTATTGATAAAAATGACTTGTACAGAATATATGTCTTTGCAATTTTTTCGGGCTTAATAAGCTTGTCGGTACCTCTTACTATTCAAGCAATTATTAGTCAGATAATGAGCATGCAACTTTCTTCTTCCTTATTCGTGTTAATTTTTGTAGTGAGTGTTGCTGTGTTTTTCTCTGGAGCTTTTCAGCTGATGCAACTTCGTATTATTGAAGATATTCAACGGAGAATTTTTACCCGCACTTCATTTGAATTTGCTTTTAAAATTCCTCTCCTAAAAATTGAACGTATAATTTCAATTTATCCGCCCGAATTAATCAATCGCTTTTTTGATATTCGTACAATTGAAAAGGGATTACCAAAAATAATTATAGATTTTTCAACGTCAATAGTAAGCATCATTTTAGGTTTAATGTTGCTTTCGCTATATCACCCTATTTTTATTTTCTTCGGTGTTTTATTAGTTATATTTATCTATATACTTCTAAGGTTTACGGGAAAAAAGGGGCTAGAAACCAAAACAGAGCAGTCAACATATAAATATAAAGTTGCTCACTGGTTGCAGGAGCTGGGACGTTCGTTACTTACTTTTAAATTGACGCCACAACCCAATATCGGAATTCATAATACTGATAAAATTATAAGCGATTATTTAGATGCTCGTAAAAAACATTTTAATGTTTTAGTTACACAATACGCAGCAGTTATAATATTCAAGACTTTAATAATTACCGGATTATTAGTGCTTGGCGCATTGCTGGTTATAAATCAGCAATTAAATTTAGGTCAATTTGTAGCAGTGGAAATTATTGTTTTTATTATAGTTGGTTCCGTTGAAAAGCTCATTTTAACTTTTGAATTTGTATATGATGTTTTAGTTGGAATGGAAAAAATTGCCCAAGTATTGTCATTGCCAATCGAAAAAGAACAGGGTGCCGATTTTAATTTGACAGAATCTAACTATGGCATATCGGTTCAATTAAACAACTTAAGTTATGGGGCATTTAATCATCAACATAAAGCTCTTGAAAATATTAATCTTAAAATTTCGGCAGGTGAAAAAATTTGTATTGTGGGTGGAAACGGCTCAGGAAAGTCAACCTTACTTCATTTGCTGTCGGGTGTTTATTCGAATTATACTGGCTCAATTAACTATAACGATATCCCATTGATAAATTTTTCTTCGCCTGATTTAAGAAAACAGATAGGGTGTTGTTTTACCGATGATGATATTTTCACTGGAACAATTGCCGAAAACATTACAATGGGTCAGCCTAATTTATTTAACAAACTAATTGAGATAGTTGACCATTTAGGACTCAAGCAATTTATACAATCGCTGCCTGATGGCTATGAAACATTTTTAATTCCAGAAAATCGCAAGTATCCCAAAACTTTTATTCAAAAAATTGTTTTAGCCCGGAATATTTTAAAACAGCCCAAGCTCTTAATATTAGATAATTTTTTAACCCTTTTTGGAGCCACCGAAAAAGAGAAAATAATGGATTTTCTTTTGGCTGAAAAACATAATTGGACCCTTGTAATTATTTCAAACGAAAAACAAATTGTTAAAAAATGTGAACGATTAATTGTTTTAGAATTGGGTAGAATTATACTTGATGCACCTGTTTCAGGAGCAATTCAGGATGAAAAAGTAATGAGCATTTTAAAATCATAAGTAATGACAACAGAGGATAAGTATATTGTTTCAAAAGAGTTGCAGCAATTTTCAGCGTTCAAGAGAATTCAGGAAACCAACACTGGAAAGCTCTTAACCAAATGGATGCTAGCTTTGCTAGTTTTTGCTTTAATCATTGTATTTTTTCCATGGACACAAAATATCCTGGCGCGTGGGAAAATTACTGCTTTAAATCCTGGCGATAGACCACAAACAATCCACACAACCATACCGGGCAGAATTGAAAAATGGTTTGTAAACGAAGGGCAGCTTGTAAAAAAGGGCGACACTATTGTTTTTATTTCGGAAATTAAAGCCGAATATTTTGACCCCGAGTTGTTAAGCAGAACACAACATCAGATATCAGCAAAAGAATCATCAGCAAAATCATACATCGAAAAAACGAATGCTCTAGATAATCAGATAAGCGCCCTACGCCAAAACTTAGAGTTAAATATTTCGCAGGCCGAAAATAAAGTTAAACAAGCCCATCTTAAATTAACTTCTGACAGTATTGACTTTAAAGCCACTCAAACCAATTATAACATTGCCGACAAACAATTTAAACGTCAAGAGGAATTGTACCAACAGGGTTTGGTCTCTTTAACAAATCTGGAGTTGCGTGAATTGAAATTTCAGGAATCCATTGCAAAATTAATTTCGGCAGAAAACAAGGTATTAATAGCGCAAAACGACTTGATAAATTATCAAATAGAATTAAACTCCATCAGGAGCGATTATGCCGATAAAATATCTAAATCTCAATCAGAAAGAGCAGGTTCCTACTCAATGGGGTTTGATGTAGACGCTGAAGTAGCTAAATTGAAAAATCAACTGTCTAATTATGCCATACGGTCTGGGTTTCGTTTTATTGTTGCCCCGCAAGATTGCTATATAAACAAAGCTGTTGTTGTAGGGGTAGGTGAAACAATTAAGGAAGGTGATCCAATTGTTGGTATAACACCCGCTAATACCGAAATGGCGGTAGAAATTTATGTGCGACCTGTTGATTTACCATTGGCTCGTTTAAACAAAAAAGTACGAATTATTTTTGATGGTTGGCCCACGATTATTTTCTCGGGCTGGCCAAATGCCTCGGTAGGAACTTTTGGTGGTGTAGTGGTAGCTATTGACCAGAATATTTCCGAAAATGGGAAATTTAGGTTACTGGTTGCGCCTGATAAAAATGATATTGCATGGCCTAATTTAATTCGCATGGGAGGTGGGGTTTTCGGGATGGCACTACTTAGTGAAGTTCCGGTTTGGTATGAAATATGGCGCCAACTTAATGGCTTCCCTCCTGATTTTTATGAGCCAAATGAGATAACAAGTACAGAATAAATTAAGTTTTTTTGTTAATGCTTTTTTTGACACTATGAAAAAATATGCAAATGCTTTATTCTGTTTAAAATTTCCAATGTTTTTTTGGTTTATTTTTTTAAGCTCAACTCTTCATTCAAGACTACTTGCACAAGACACCTCCAAGGTATTCTCGCTCGATGAGTTTTTTGATATTGTTTTGAAAAATCATCCTGTTGCAAAACAAGCCAATCTTATAACGCAAGGGGCAAAACAAAATCTGGTTGTGGCTCGAGGTGGGTTTGACCCATATATTTTTTCCAATCTCTATCAAAGACAATATGATGGTAAGGAGTATCTTTTTCTCAATAAAAGCGGGTTTAAAATCCCTACTTGGTATGGAGTTGAATTAGGCGGCACTTACAACATTAACCGCGGAGTGCTTTTGAACCCCGAACACAGCATGCCGGCAGAGGGCAGGGCAGTTTTGGGAATAAATGCACCAATAGGACAAGGCTTATTTATTGATGAGAGAAGAAGTGTTTTAAAGCAAGCAAAAATCTTTCTAGAAGCAAGCGAATACGAAAGAATCAGCATATTAAATGATTTACTATTTAAGGCCACAAAAGATTATTGGGACTGGACACAACATTACAACAATTATATAATAATCAAAAAAACTCAAACATCTGCTCAGCAAATTTTTGATGGCTTTCGCAACAGTTTTAAATATGGCGACATTCCAGCCATTGACACACTTGAGGCATTTACTCAATTACAGAATATACAATTTGAACAAAATGAGGCATTGCTTAAATATCGAAACGCCAGACTACTTCTTTCCAATTATTTATGGTTAGAAAGCGAGGTGCCAATTGAACTTACCGACAGCATTATTCCCCCTTCCTTAGATCCAATGAATTTCGATCCTAAAATTACTTTGGATTCCATTTCTATAATTATAAATACTGTAAGCCAATATCATCCAGAAATAAAAAAAATGGGGCTTGAAATTGACCAACTTGAAATTGACAGGCGATTAAAATTAGAATATCTAAAACCAAAAATAAACTTAAATTACAACATGCTGAGCAGTGACCAGTTAACATTTACCACTGATCCTCAAACTGGAAATCTCTTTAACACAAATTATAAATGGGGGTTTGATATTGCATTTCCAATATTTTGGAGCCAAGGCAGGGGAAATTATAAATTAGCTAAACTGAAAATTCAAGATGCTAGATATGAATTAGTCCAAAAAAATGTTGAGGTTGCCAACAAAATTAAAAGCTATTATAATGAGATCATTATATTAAAAGATCAGGTTGCCCTTTATCAAGCTGCTACCAATAATTACAAAATTTTACTCTCCGCTGAAATTACAAAATTTCAGGCAGGAGAAAGTTCAATGTTTTTAATAAATTCCCGTCAAATGAAATTGTTAGACCTTCAAAGCAAATTGCTAGAAGTAAAAACAAAATATCTAAAAGCATTGGCAGGCGCTGCTTGGTCAAGCGGAACATTATACGCCAATTAGGACTCGTTGAATTAAAAAAGTTATTAGTATTCTATTGAGTTTGGGGTAGTTTTATATAAATATTTCTACACAGTTGTGAAAAGTTTTAGTCGGCCACAACAATGAAAAACTAAAAGCAGGAATAGGAATCTATATCATCTACTTCGAAGCGTTTAGCAGCGATGGAAAAATTAAAAAGCTTAAAAAGACTTGTGTGTTGGGAGGGAAGCTGTAGTTAATAGGTATTAGAGAATAGTTATTAGGGTGAATTTTGCTTAAACATTTTTCTACTTTTCTATACCTCCATTCACTAACAATAAAGATTGTACTACTTTTACTAAATTACTATGTACAACTTTAAATATTTTACACTTGGCATATTTTTATTGGGCTGCTGGGCTATTGCAAGTGCACAAAACAGTTCCATTAAAGGGCGTGTATACAACAGCATCAACAACGAAGAAATTCCTTTTGCTGGTATATTAATTGAAGGGACTAAAAAAATTGCACAGAGCGACATCAACGGTAATTTCAGAATTGATAGCCTTGTTCCCGGAGTGTACAATGTAATTTGCGATTATGCGGGATTTAAAAAAGTGGTGCTCTACGAAATTACAGTCACCAGCGCCCGCCCTACCCTGCTGGATATTCCCATGGAAGAAGAAGCCGCAAAACTTAACGAAGTAGAAATTATAGCATCGCCCTTTAACAAAACAGAAGAGAGCCCCTTGAGCCTGCGCACCATCAGCGCCACCGAAATTTACCGCAACCCCGGAGGCAACCGCGACATCTCCAAAGTATTGCAATCTTTTCCCGGAGTGGCATCGTCCGTCTCCTTTCGCAACGATATAATTATTAGAGGAGGAGCGCCCAATGAAAATCGTTTTTACCTCGATGGAATTGAAGTGCCCAACATTAACCACTTTGCTACACAAGGCTCTTCGGGCGGACCCGTAGGAATGATTAATGTAAATTTTATTCGTGAAGTAGATTTTTATTCCGGAGCGTTCCCTGCCGGCCGGGGCAATGCGCTGAGCTCTGTATTGGAGTTTAAGCAGATTGAAGGCAACAACGAAAAAATACGCGGCACAGCCATGCTCGGCTCCAGCGATGTGGGAATCACGCTGGATGGGCCCATCGGAAAAAATTCGTCTTTCATCTTTTCGGCCAGACGCTCTTACCTGCAATTTTTATTTTTAGCACTCAAGCTTCCCTTCCTTCCTACGTACAATGATTTTCAGTACAAGCAAACGCTGCGCCTAGGCAACAAAAATCGAATTACCATTATTGGCCTTGGTGCCATCGATGACTTTGAGCTGAACGAAAAAGTTAACGAGGGAGAAAAAGATTCCTCCATCTTAGATCGTAACAATTATATTTTAAACACCCTGCCCGTAAACAACCAGTGGAACTATGTAGTTGGCGCAAACTGGAAACATTTTTTTGACAACAGCTACACCACGCTGGTAGTTAGTCGCAACCACCTAAACAACAGTGCCCTAAAATATCGTTACAATATTCCGCAGCCAAATAATAAACTGCTGGACTACAACTCGCAAGAAATAGAAAATAAAATGCGCTTTGAATATACAGCCAGAAAAAATGGGTGGAAAATAAATGCCGGGTTAGGATTCGAAAACGCATTGTACACCAACAGCACGTACAATAAAGTAGTGATAAACAGCGCTACCTATATTGTTGACTTTGACTCAGAATTTAGTTTAAATAAGTTTGCAGTCTTTTTTCAAGCTAGCAAAAAAATTATGAATGATAAACTCAGTCTGTCTTTTGGACTACGAACCGACTTCAACGATTATTCGTCCGACATGAGCAACCCGCTCAATCAGCTTTCGCCACGCTTCTCTGCATCCTACCGGTTGAATAAAAAAATTAATCTAAATATTAATGCAGGAAATTATTTTCAGCTGCCTCCCTATACTGTGCTGGGGTACCGCGATAGCAGCAAGGTGCTGGTAAATAAAAACAACGGAGTAAAATATATTTCGTGCATGCATTTAGTTAGCGGGTTAGAATACAATCCTACACAATATTCTAAAGTTACGGTCGAAGGATTTTACAAAGCCTACAGCCATTACCCTTTCTTGATTCGCGATAGTGTGAGCCTTGCAAATTTGGGTGCCGACTTTGGCGTAATAGGAAACGAAGAAGTAAAATCCATCTCCGATGGGCGCAGCTATGGCTTAGAAATATTATTGCAGCAAAAACTTAGCTCCACCGTTTACGGCATTGTGGCGTACACCCTCGTGCGCAGCGAGTTTAAAGACAAGCGCGGAGATTTAAAACCAGCGGCCTGGGACAACGTACATATTTTAAATCTTACAGCCGGAAAAAAATTAAAAAAGAACTGGGAGCTGGGAGTAAAATTTCGTTTGCTGGGCGGTGCGCCCTATACCCCGTATGATTTGAAATTATCTGCAGTAAAATCTGTTTGGGATGTGAAGCAACAAGGCACGCTGGACTGGAATCTTTTAAACGCAGAACGCTTTCCCTTAACCCACGGCATGGATGTTCGCATAGATAAAAAATGGTATTTTAAAAAGTGGGCGCTCAATGCCTATTTAGATGTACAAAATATTTACAACTTTCAGGCAAAGGTGCAGCCCTATATAAATGTGAAGCGCGATGCAGCAGGCAACCCACTTACCGACCCCAACAACCCGGGATCCTACCAAGTATATTTGATAGAAAATACCAGCGGCACCGTGCTTCCCTCCATTGGCTTGATGGTTGAATTTTAGGAGCAGGCATAAGCGATTAGAACTTAGCCATAAGGGAAAAAAGTACTAAGAATTAAACTTTTTGTATACTACTAATCACCTATCCCTATTAACTATTCCCTAATACCTGCCGCTCAGCGCGTAATTGCGAGGGAGGCTCTGCGACCGAAGCAATCTGTGGCTCGCGCGGTATCATTCTGGTTACTGGCTGTTATTACGAGCCCTGCGAAGCAATCTGTATTCCCTTTTCGCTATCGGCTAATCCCTACCTCCTATTAACTATTCCCTAACCTCTTGCAATTCCAATATCTTTCCTTACATTTGAATATCAAACCTCGGCCATTCGGCCTTGGTTATCGGACAAAAACTTATGGGCTCATTAATCACTCTACATTAGGGTGATGCTGTGCGCATGGGTTTTTGTCTTTTTTGTTGGTTGAAAATGAAATATAAAAGCAACGAAATACGCAGGTATATGCACGTTGTAAGCAAGCCTAAATGACGAACATTCTAAAAAAATAAAATGGAAATGAGCAATCAAATACCAATTATATATAAAGATAAAAGTCTTACTCCTTTTGTCTTTTACTCCGAATTTTTACTTGACGTTGCAAACTTTTACTATGAAAATAAAGACAAGGAGAATACCGTTGAATTTAAACTTATAGAAGGAAATGATTTAGATTTCAGTGGTAAAAATTATTATATAGACCCAATTACTTTACCATTATTATTAAGTCTTTTCCAACAGCTTAAAAACCATCATAAGAAACCTATTAAACTTCATTTATCCAATACACCTATTACAATTGATGTTTTAGAGTACTTATACCGTTCACAATTTTTCTATATCCCTGGTGATAATATCAATCCTAATTTCCCATTCGGCAGAAATATTTTAGATTTCGATGATGTTTATTTGGGGGGGGCTTCAAAGGAAAATCAATTAGAACAGAACATAAATTAAGATGCTACTCACTTAATGACGATAATTTAAAGAACAAACTAATAGAAATTACTGAAGGTGAACCAGCTAAACGAGATTCTCTCGTACAACACTACACTTATAAGGTTAAGGAACATTTTTACGACTTGTTATTTTAAAATGATACTACTAATCATTTAACCAATGAGTTTATTGAAATCCTAGCGGAGCTTATCACGAATGGCGTTTTACATTCAAAATCAGATGCGTTTGTTTTGATGTTTTCTGATAAATTCAAAACGAAATTTGCAATTTCCAATAATGGAATTGGGCTTTACAAATCACTAAAGAATAAAAGTGATGTAGGTGATTTCTATAACAAATTTGAATTATTCAATTCTTTATTTGGTTTTTTTACATTAAAGACTGATGAAAAAATAAAAAATTCGGTCTTGCTTCTTTTTGAAACACTTTATTACTCAATGCTAAAAGACAGGCAAGGTCTTTTTGATTTGATGTGTAACGTAGTTCTTGATTGTAGTGGTTATTTCAGATTGCATACAGACAATGCTCAAATAATTGTTTCTGCAAGAATGTTAAATGAGTTATCAAAACTTTATGATACGAGATTTGAGATTTTAAAGGCTCACAACTCTTTGCTTTTTAAACAAGTAAACAATGAGACCTTTAAAGAAACAATGATTAAACTAAAAGAGAAATGCAAAAAACAAATGATTGAACTTGCAAAGTCAATCTTTAAAAAACACTCTGGTGATACAAGATTTTCAGCATTAAAAATTTTTGATGTGCGTTTTAAAGGGGTGCATATAGAAGTTGAAATCCCTAATTCAATTGAAAGAGTATGATAATTTCAAAAATTAAAATAGACAATTGTTTGTATTATCATTTACACGCTGAGCAAACAATAACTTCCGCTTTTGTTGACAGTGGTAATATTGGCATATCTGAACAGTTAGTTAACGAAACAACATTAATCAATATAATAAAAGATTATAGTGAAAAGGTCGTTGATAAACCCAAAGTTCTGGTTTTGAACTTCGAGTCTACTAATGTTATTCAAAACAACCAAATTTCAAAAATCAGTCAATTAAAAAGCTTAAACTCAAATCTTATACTGATAAATGTCAAAAAATCACTGATAAAAGAATTAACCCTACTTAGCTTATTTAATAACCCCAACAATATTATTGATGAAAATGAGAATTTTTTGGTATTCAATTGTTTTGAGACGGGAAAATTTCAAGTTATTTATTCCACACAAGAAATTTTTAAAACACATTTTTTAAAATTATTAACAGAAAAGGATTATATAAAATCTTTGGAAGGACAAGAGAGATATCACGCTTCATCCTCAGTATATCTTTCTAAGTGGATAAACATAAAAAAAATCATCAGTCTTGATAGAGAATTTTTCTTGTATGCAATTTATAATTTAGCTCTTAAGACTTATCAAAAATGGTTTAAAGACCTAAAAACTCAGGAAAATGAAAACAAACCAACTTTAGTATGCCAAAATCTTAATAGCTCCTATATTACTTCGATTCTTTCAACTTTACTAAGAACCGATATTGTAATCCTTGATCAAATAGGCCCAATAAACAAAATGTACAGTACACTTGACAGTAAAATAGACAACAATAAAAAATACATTGTAGTTTCTGATTTAGTTTGTCTTGGAACTGAAATAAAAATTGCAAAAAGTCTAATTGAGTTTTTAGGAGGCAAGTATTTAGGGAATGTTTCTATTGTCCGAATCCAAACAATTGATCCTATTTACAGAAGTTTTGAAGATGCAGAGTGTGTGTTTGTTTTAGATAAGGAAAGTAACAAGGAGATAGGTTATAAAATTTCAACAGTGTTAGATTTATAAAATGAAAAAGGCAATAATACATATTTCAGATTTACACGTTTGTTTACATCAAGACTTAAAAGATAGAGACACAGATGAAATAAAGAAATTTTGGTTGACAACTAATCCAAAAGACGATTCCAAAGAATATATAAACAGATTTTGTGACTTCATAAAAACAAAATATGATATTAAAAAAGATGATTTGTATTTACTTGTAACAGGTGATATTACAAACAAATCTAAAGAAGAAGAAAATAAATCAGCAACAGAATATTTACAGTTAATTAAAGATAATTTAAAAATAAAATTAGAGAATGTTTTACTTCTTCCTGGTGATCACGATGTAAACTGGAAACTTTGTGAAGATGCATTCGCAGAACACAAAAAAGGTGGCGGAGTTAGAGAAGCTTGTGAATTAGATGAAAAATATAAGTACTTCAAAAAATTATATTTAGATTTTACAGGTATTTCATTTGATACCTCAAAAGTTATTGTCAAGCAAATAAAATTTGAAAATGAAAAGCTCATAATTATTGGAATAAATACCAACTTGAGAATTGACTATGAAGGCGGTCCTGGTTTTGTCGATAAACAGAAATTGGAGCAAGAACTAAATGAATTAAAAATTCCTGCTAACTATTCAATAGTTGCCTCGTTTCATCACAATATATTTTCAGCTTATGAAAATAAGCAAACTGGTTCATGGGATAAGGATAATAGAAAAACTATGCTTGATTTTTTTCAAGGAAAACAAATTAAATGCTTTTTTTATGGAAATGAACATACTACAGATTCAAACTACCAAGGAAAATCTAGAAATGATTTATTGATAAGTTCAGATTCAGGTAGTTTTTCTTCAAAAATTAAACCTACTCCTTCATTCAAGATTTACGACATAATTAGTGACGCAAGTTCTTTGAAACTAAAAAATAATATTTATACATATTTAGATAATGATAATGTTAATTCAAACGGTAAATGGATAACTGCGACAGCGTCAGAAAAGGATGAATTAGAATATTTTGAATTAATTCTAAAAAAAGAGCCCCCTGTAAAAGCTAAAGAGATTGTTGAAAGATCTGAACCCCTAACAGAGATTGTTATACCTCAAATAAAGCATAGTAGTTCTCAAGATTATTCTACCAATTTGTTTAATCTCGTTAAAGAAAAAAAACTTTTTCATTCTGGACACTTTCATTGGAGTGAAACTTCAAGAGCCCATAATTGGATAGATGTCACAAAGATATTGAACAACTTTAATGATTTAGTTTTTGCAAAAAATGCAATTCTTGATTTAGTTGAAAGAAACATCGGAATGAATTATGATTTTGTTATCGGATTAGGAATTGAAGGAAATATTCTATCTACAAAAACAGCAATAAAACACGAAAAACCATATTCATTTTTACCATATTCATACCGTTATGATGGACATAACGATTTTGAAAGAGAAATATGTTTTGAGAATGAAGGCAAGTATAAATCTGTATTAATCATCACAGATGTCGTAAATGATGGAAGGACAATTAGAAAATTGATACATAAAGAAGGCAGAGCGGTTGATTTTTTCAAAACGGTAGAGAAAATCTTTGTAGTGTCGCTTTTCTACACAGGTAATGTCTCTAAGCCCGATACTACAATCTTAAATCTTACTCAGGAACAATTAACTTTAAAAGGTGTTTTGGAAGAAGACCATCCTGAAAGTAGAATTTCATATTATTTTGTAGCAGCAATGAAAGTAGAAGAATGTCCATATAAGGCTGATTATAAAACAGCTTGTTTGTTAATGCAAAACCCTGATTTGGGTTGTATCCATAAATTTTATGATGAAAGGAAAGCTGAAGAAAGAAAAAATTTAAAAATCAACCCATAGGTGTAAGCGCATTTGCAATTCGCACAGGCTAAACAGACAGAAACAAGAATAAAAGATGACAGCAAAAATACACCCTTCCGTTCTGTCTAGCATCTCGCTACGATGCGTCATCCCCCCCCCCCCAGACCCTACTAGGCGCGAAGGTCGTCTTCGTGTCATGGTTGCAGGTAAGTTGGGCATATGGTTTGCCGTCAGGTCTTC
>CAYZTB010000036.1:0-30572 GCA_964481195.1 uncultured Bacteroidia bacterium
TGACAAAGACTGGCCAAAAATCTTTCATAATCAAGAGCAATTTTCGCTCTTTTAGGGGGGCTTACTTTTCAAAACTTAGATTCAACTCACGAATGCAACTTTAGGAGACGATGAGGAAAAACAAACACAAATAATATCGCCTAATAATCAGGCTATTACGTTTGTATCAAAAATGTTTTGTACTTTTATCGGACAACAATGAAACAGAATCTCTATGAAACCCTCTTTGCTTTTTAAGCCTCGTTTAAAAGCTTTTACGCTAACCGAACTGCTTGTTGTATTAGTAATTATTGGCATTCTTGTACTTCTTGCAATGCCAAAACTTATGCCTCTTATTTCAAAAGCAAAAAGCACCGAAGCGCAATTACAACTGGAGCATATACAAACTTTGGAGAAAACGTATTTCTACATGCATTCAAAATATAGTGCCAGCTTTTCAGATATTTCTTTTGAGCACGAAAAACTTACAACCGAAGGAGGCAGTGCAAATTATAAAATTGAAATATCAGATGCATCTTCTAATAAATTTATGGCCACCGCCACTGCCATAGTTGATTTTGATGGGGATGGAGTTTTTAATGTGTGGCAAGTAGACCAGGATAAAAACATTAAAGAAGTTGTACCCGACTAGTAGTTAGTTAATAGTCTTTAGTCATTAGTAAAACACCTGGCTGTTTCTAAAGACTTGGGACTAAGGACTCTAAAATTGAAACTCATATGACTTTTATCCTCAGCATCATAACCGTAGCTCTACTTAGTGTTCTTTTGTATCAGGATTTCAAGTATCGTGCTATTTCTTGGTATTTAATTCCATTATTGTTTGTTGCGTTAGGATATTCTGTTTATGCTAAAACAGGAGCAGGGCCGCTCACAAAAATATTTTTTACGAACCTCGGATTTCTGATTTTGCAAGGAGTTTTGCTTACGGTATATTTTAGCATCAAAGAAAAAAGGGCTTTTAATGTTATCAATACAAAATTAGGAATTGGAGATATTCTTTTTTTCATAGTGCTTTGCATCGCCTTTTCTCCAGGAAACTTTATTATTTTTTATTTAGTTGGACTTATAGTAACGCTAGCAGCTACTTTGTTTTATCATTTAATATCACAAAAACAAATAGGGGAAATTCCTCTTGCAGGATGCATAGCACTGCTTATGATGCTTTGTATTTCTTACACACATTTTGACGCAAATTTAAATTTGATGGACGATACGTTGGTTTTAGGTCTTTTTAATTTACATTAATACTGTGGAAGGAGTAAGGTATGGGGCAAAAGGAAAAAGGCAATAGTTAATAGAAGCAACAAATACTAAGAACTAAAATTGTCCGAAATTGATTACATACCTCTGAATTTAGACCTTCAGAATACAATAACTACCGAGCAGGCTTGGCATTATAGCATTGTGCCCAAAATGATGGATGGAGGTCGACTGGAATTTTTTGTGGATGAAGAAAAAAATAATATTTCTCTAAAAGAAGAATTAGAAATATTGCTTGGAAAATCGGTATTGCTTGAAACGTCCACTTCGGTGTTAATTCAAAAAACGCTAGGAAAATATTACCGAAAAAATAATGTTTTATCATCCGGCAAACAATCCAAAGAGTTTACTAAAAAGAGCGATGATTTTTTAGTGTCACTAATTGGCGAAGCGCGTGACCTTAGTAGCAGCGATATTCATATCGAAACGTATGAAGAACGTTGCCGTGTGCGTATCCGTATTGATGGCTTGCTTATAGAGCGTTACACTTTAAACAAAAGTGAATATCCTGCGCTCATTAACAAAATAAAGATAAAAGCTAATCTGGATATTTCAGAAAAGCGACTCCCTCAGGATGGGCGTATATTTTTTAATCACGAAGGACATAAATTTGACATTCGTGTGTCGGTGTTGCCAACGCTGCATGGCGAAAAAATAGTGCTTCGCCTTTTGAGTAATGATGCTACAGATATTGATATACGTCAGCTAGGGTTTGGCGAAAAGGAGTTAAACGATTATCGGGAAGGAATCAAAAAGCCAAACGGCATCGTGTTAATTTCAGGGCCTACAGGAAGTGGTAAGACTACTACGCTCTACGCTACACTTAAAATTTTGAATAAGGAAACTACCAATATTCTTACCGTAGAAGATCCCATCGAGTACACGCTTGAAGGGATAAATCAAGTGCAGTTAAAAGAAAGCATTGGCCTTACGTTTGCAAGTGCATTAAGAACATTTTTGCGTCAAGATCCGGATGTTATCATGCTGGGTGAGATTCGTGATGGTGAAACTGCTCAGATGGCAATTCGTGCAGCGCTTACGGGGCATTTGGTGCTTTCTACCATTCATACCAACTCAGCTTGGGGAACAATTTCCCGTTTAGTGGACATGGGTGTGCCTCCTTTTTTGGTAGCAAGCACACTAAACACAAGCGTTGCACAGCGATTAGTGCGCTTGCTGTGTACAGAGTGTAAGCGCAAGGAAAAGTTTTCCGAAAATCTTTACCCAAGAAATTTCAAGACGGATAGAAAAATTGAAGAACATGCAGTGCCTGTTGGCTGTGAGCATTGTTATTACACCGGTTACAAAGGACGAAAAGCAGTTTACGAAGTTATATCTATAGATTACGAATTAGCAGAAAGCATAAAGAATAATACGTTAAGTGTTTCCTCTCTCTTAAAAGACAGAAATATTAGAACCTTAGCTAATAATGCTTTTGTGTTATTTGAAAACGGCAACACCTCCATAGAAGAAATTTATCCTATGCTATTAAATAATTATTAAAAAAATATTATGAGAAAAATTATTTTAATCACTCTTTGCGCATTGTTGTTTGTCTCTTTACATGCCCAAGATCGCTTTGTTGCTGTCGAAGCCAAACTAAAAGAATTAGCCGTAAAAGATGCACTCGGCTTAAATGAAAAAGTAGAGCTGTCCGTAAATGGAGTAGCGCTAAATGAGTTTATACGGGGCATTGCAGTTAGCAATTCGGTGAATGTAAGTATGGATCCCGCTTTGAATGAAAAAATTTACAACAATTTCACAAACGTAAATGTGGCAGATGTATTTCTTTTTTTATCTAAGAAATTTGATTTGGATATGACCTTCATCGGCAACATTATTTCATTTACTAAACATATTGAAACAAAACCAGAACCACCCAAGTACGCTCAAAAACAAATCAATATAAGCTTTGATAAAAATACTGGCTTTGTTTCTATCGATCTTAACAATGATAGTCTGCAACTGGTTGCAAAAGAACTTACCAGAGTTGCTCAGAAGAATGTAGTTTTCTCCCCAGAGCTTAACGGGAAAATCGTTAATGGGTTTATTCAGAATGTTTCTTTTGATAACGCCATGGATAAACTTGCATTTTCAAATGATTTGAAAATCACAAAATCAGACGATGATTTTTATTTGATAGAAAAAAGAGACAAAGATTTGTTGGCAAGTAAAAATGGATTGATTCCAAAAAATAACCAAAGTGACGTTCAGGGTTTATCTATAAAGCGTGACAATAATTACATGACTGTAGATGCTACGAATGTTCCCATAAGTGATATTATAAATATGGCTTCTGCTGAAATGGGAAAAGATTATTATCTCTTCACCGAGCTTAAAGGCAATAGCACCGTAAAAATTAATCACGTTACCTACGATGAGTTACTTACCAATGTGTTGAATGGGACAGATTTTACCTACAAGAAACAAGATGATGTTTATTTGTTTGGCGACCGTAATCTGGAAGGATTAAGAAAAACAAAACTGGTGCAACTCAAGTATCGTACCGCAGAAAAGATAACAGACTTCATTCCTGGAGATTTGAAAAAAGGAGTAGACATAAAAATATTTCCCGATTTAAATGGAATTATTTTAAGCGGATCACAACCGCGTATTGATGAGATAGAAAAGTTTTTAATGCAGGTGGATAGGGTAGTGCCAGTAGTTGTGATTCAGGTAATGATTGCCAACGTGAGCAAGTCAAAAACTCTTTCAACAGGCATTGAAGCAGGGCTTGGTAAAAGTCCAAAAGCTACAGAAGGAACTGTGTTTCCGGGTTTAGATTTAACATTTAGTTCTTCTGCTTTGAATGAACTTATTGATGGCATAAATGGTTATGGGGTTGTGAACTTAGGAAACGTAACGCCAAACTTTTATCTAAGCTTAAAAGCTATGGAATCTCAGGGAGTATTGAAACTAAGGTCAACGCCTCAACTTGCCACGTTGAATGGAAATAAAGCTACAATGAGTATTGGCGAAACTCAATATTATTTAGAGGTAACCAATAATGTTATTGGTACACAAAATCCGCAAAACCAACTAAGCCAGACGTACAAAAGTGTTAATGCAGATTTATCACTTACTATTACTCCAGTAGTATCAGGCGATGAACAAATAACGCTTGATATTGCAGTGAAACAATCTAGCTTTACCGCACGAATTTCAAATACGGCTCCTCCCGGACAAATTACCCGAGATTTTCAGTCGCTACTTCGTGTAAAGAATGGCGATATGGTTATGTTGGGAGGACTGGAAGAAGCATCAGCAAATGATTCAGGTTCAGGCGTTCCTTTTCTTTCTAGAATTCCAATTATAAAATGGTTTTTTAGCAGTCGTACAAGAACAAAGAGTAAAAGTAAGCTTACTATTTTCATTAAGCCTACTGTAATTTATTAGAAATTGTTTAGTATGCTCAAAAGGTTATTTGATAGTAAAGTTGCAGCAGGCGTTGAAGTCCTTTTCCTAGAGGGCGGCAAGTATATTTTCAATGTTGTAATTTTAAATAAAGCGAAATCTAAAATTAGCATTGCAGAATCTTACTCAGGAATTGAATTTGAGGAAGTTCTAAAGAAGGTAGAGACTGATATTCCCATTTACCTTGTTCTGAATGGAAAAGGAATTATTCATAAGAAAATACCCATTTCTGAAAAAGATAATTTTGACTCGCTGCTCCATAAAATATTCCCAAATGCTAAGCCCGAAGAATTTTATGTGCAGCATACAACTTCCGACAAATATTCAGAGGCTTTCATGTCGGTTATTCGAAGAGAAAGTGCAGAAGAAATAATTTCGCAATTTAGCTCCACTAGACGTTTGGTTGTATCTTCAACTTTAGGGCCATTTGGTATAAGCTCAATCCTTCCCTTGCTGGACAGTCCGGTTAGGAATGAAATATCATTTGTAAATCATAAGCTAAGCATTTACGAAGGCAGTATTCAGAGCTATCAACCCATAGAAGCAAATTCTGACTCTTCGCCACTTTTTTTTGGAGAAGAAACAGTTAGGCAAGAATTAGTCCTTGCATTTGCTTCAGCAATAAGTAACTATTCCGGATTTGTTTTAGCAAACAACATAGAATCTGCTTTGTTAAATAAAGAGTCATTTAAGCAAAAAACTATTTTTAAAACTGCCGGATGGGGAGTGCTGATATTTTTTCTAGTTACTTTATTAATTAACTTTTTTCTCTTTAATCAATTTAATAAAAAGAAACAATTATATGCTTCTGCAGTTTCAAGAAGTATGAATATGTTGGAGCAGCTGGACACGCTCAAAAAACAAATTGCGCAGCAACAAGAATTTTTAGAAGGAGCAGGCCTACTAGAGGCTTCCAGAATTTCCTTTTATTCTGACCGTCTGGCAATGGATGTTCTTAGTACTATTCAGTTATCGCAGATGATTGTTTCCCTTCCCTTAAAATCTGGCAATGATTTAGAAAGTAAATTATCTTTTTTGAAAAAAAATATTGTAGTAGATGGTTTTTGTAAACACAGCACGGAGTTAAACGCATGGATGAATCTGCTCAAGAAAAAAGACTGGATTGATAAAGTTTCAATCTTATTTTATCAGCAGGATAAAGCTCAAGAAGATGGAAAATTTAGTATTGAAATAGTAGTTAAGTAATCAATATGAACGCAGCTAACTATAAAAAGAAAAATCAACTACTACTCATAGGGTCTGTATTATTTTTATTCATATGCTATTGGTTTTCATTTAAAGACACAATAGGGCTTTGGTCAGAAGTGCAGGAGCTTGAACATAAAATGATCGTTGCAAAAGATGCTCCTCAAAAAGTAGCTATTATGCAGGATAAGTTAGCGTCCATGAATATGCTTACTGGAATAAAACAAAGCACAGATTCGGAAATTGAACAGGAGCTTTTAGGAGTTGTTACATCTTATTGTAAAAGCAGTGGAGTAGTGCTAAGGGATTTCCCGAAAACTCTTGTTTCAAGCGAAGGGGATTTTCGAATTGAAACTAATGTATTTACCATTGAAGGAGGATATGCAAAATTATTGGCATTGGTTTATTTACTTGAGCAAAAAAGCAAAATTGGCAAAGTTTCTTCGGTGCAGTATATCTCAAAAAAAGATTTACGCACAAAGGCACTTACGCTTACTGCAACTATTTATTTACAAAACATTAAAAAAAATACGAATGAAATATGATTTCACAAAACTTCTTTTTGTAGGGATAATAATTTTTAATATCTCATCCTGCACTAAAGAGTTTATCGCCACAGAGTTAAAGGATAAAATAGTTGTCCTTGTTGCTCCTCAAAACAATTATCAAGGAAATACTTCCACTATCATGTTTTGGTGGGACGCAATAGAAGGAGCAGAAAAATATAACCTTCAGATATCTAAACCAGACTTTACAAACCCACAGCAATTGGTTTTAGATACAAATATCACATCCAATAAATTTTCTTTCACCCTAGTGCCGGGCAACACCTATCAGTGGAGAGTAAAAGCCTTTAATAATGCTAGCGAAACTGCTTACACTGTTTATTCGCTTTCCATTGATAGTGTTATTGATCTGAGTCAGGAGATTGTTGTGTTACTGTCGCCAACAAATAATTTAGTTACAGACACAATGGCTCAAACATTTAAATGGGATACAGTGTCAAGTGCAATTGATTATAGATTTCAGGTAAAGAACTCATCAGGCACAACCATTATCGATGTTACCCAAATTGCAATATCAGCTTCCTACACACTTAATCCGGGAACATATACTTGGCAAGTGCGTGCACAGAACGCTACAAGTAATTCAGCCTATTTTTATAGAAATATAACCATCGATACAACAGCTCCGGCAGTATCAACACCAGTTTCCCCATTAAATGGTGATAGTACCCAAAGCCCTGTAAACATCGTTTGGTCAAGCAGTGCTTCAGCTATTGGCGATAGTATTTTTATTTCTACTGATTCTCTATTCAGCTCTCCACTTTTTTATAAAGGATATACTACAAATACTTCTTACACCTTTACCACAGCTACATTGGGTACTTATTTCTGGAGGCTTAGATCAAAAGATGCAGCTAACAACTGGAGTGGATACAGCGTGTATAGGAAATTTAAAGTTATTCTGTGAAAAACAAAAAAGCAATATATATCCTAGTCCCGTTGCTAATTGCAATTTGGGGTGGTATTGCTTATCAGGTAATGACATTTAGTTCAACAGAAATTGCCCCATCTTCATCTTTAAACATTCCTATTCTTGCAATTGAGCCAACAATTCTTGACACATTTAGCATCTACGCTAATTACAGAGACCCATTCTTAGGGAAGACCATAGAAGAAAAGAAAACAGTTATTCCTGCTAAAACGAAAGTAGTTGTGCCAGAAGTAAAAGCAAATATACCTTGGCCTAAAGTTTCTTACGGTGGAGTAATAAAAAATCAAAAGTCAAGCAAGCAATTATATCTTGTTCAGGTTAATGGCAATGATAATATTATGAAGGAAGGCGATGTCGTAGAGAAAATACAACTAGTGAAAGCCTGGAAAGACTCTATACAGCTAGTATATCAAAAGGAGAAGAAGGTTGTGTTAAAGCAATAATTCTATTAAGATATTTTTTGACGCAATATTTGACTGATTCTATTAATTTTGGATTGTTATATAGATAGGGTTCACTCAAACCTGTTATTTTGTTGAAAAGTGTAGCTAAACAGAGAGCAGCGTGCAAATAAAAATGCATGACATTTGCAGGAAATGTATCAAAACCCTTGCAGATGATAACAGCTAAAAACCATAATCAGTATGTATTATTTCCACCCTAATCACCAAAATATATTTAGCTCGCTTCTGCCAATCCATGAATCTTTTGCTCTCAGCTAGAACGCCAATTGTAAATGCACTGGGGCTTGTAACAAAAATGGTGGGCTTTTATCCGATAGAGACATCTTTAACAAGTATACGAGAAGATATTATGAAGGGCAAGCCATTTCATCAATGCCTTGCCGAATACAATGTATATCCTAAAAGAGCGATATCGCTTGTAAAAGTGGCGGAAGAAGTAAAAAAGCTTGATGTTATTTTTGGAAAACTTGCAAAACAATACTCGGATGAAGCCGAGCATGAAACGGAGATGATGAGCAAGATCATAGAGCCCCTTCTACTTCCTTTCCTTTGAAATTTATTTGTGTTTATTTTTCCTCATCGTCTCCTAAAGTTGCATTCGTGAGTTGAATCTAAGAATCTTAAAGATTGATTCCCTTCTTTCAAATAAGGTACCCGTCCCCCAAGCTTTATTAACAATCGAATGTTTATTGTTTATAAAAAGGGGTCTTCAAACTATCTTTATTTCAAGTATTCTATTCATATTCGTCCGCTTTTTATATTGAACCTTTAGTTTTTAAATTTTTACAAACCACAACACAATGAAAAAATTATTATTCATAGTAGTATTATTTTTATTAGCAATATGTAATTACAGTTTTGCCGGAGGCAGCAATGATACTTTGAACACTTCCTTTAAGGTAAATGGAAATGTGGCTTGCAAGACCAGCATCGAAGCCTCGATATCTGGAAAGCTAGGAGTGATCAGTGTGAGTTGGGATGCTACTACCAAGATGATAACAGTAAAGCATATTTCGGCTACAATTCCTGCTGCAGATATTCACGCTTATCTGGCAATGGCGGGATACGATACATCCGAGTTAAGAGCAAAGCCGGCAAAATATGATGCCCTGTCTTCTGAATGCAAATACACCCGTGATCCCGAAACTGAATAATTCTCTTTTACATTATAGATAGACATAGCTTGAAGAAGGCGATGATAAATAAAGGAATGAAAATAGTTTTACTCTTTTGCATTACATTTACATGCTTATTTCCTATTTCTGTACAAGCGCAAACAACCATTACCATTGGAAATACAGCTTCCAGTGTTTCTACAGAAAAATATCCTTTTAATAACCCCTGGGATTATAGCTGGTCTAATAATATTTATCTAAGCACTGAGATCGGACAAGCCGGGCAGATCACAGCAGTGGCTTTTGATGTTACCAGCGTAGCTTCAGGATATTTTATTAATAATCAGAAAATTTATGTTCGTCATACTACCGCAAACGGGTACACTACAACAGGTTATCCCGGAACTAGCGGATATACATTGGTTTTTTCAGGAGATCTAACCTACTCGGGAACCGGATGGAAAACAATTACGCTCACCACTCCATTTTCTTATAATGGAACGGACAATCTGGAATTTCTTTTTGAGAACCGTGATGGATCATATAATAATATCGGCTTTCCCTATTATAGATATACATCAGGTCAGTCAACTAATCGGGTACGAAGGGATTATAATGATGTAACTTTTCCTTCAACCTGTGTTTATTGTGGACAGTTTGCAAACCTGCTTAATATCCGTCTCACAATGGTTACTGCCTGCACAACCACGCTTACTGTTACTCCTACTTCAACAACTATATGTAACGGAAACAGCACTACGCTCACAGCAAGTGGAGTAAGCACCTACTCCTGGGTGCCTTCTTCGGGATTAAGCAGCGTTACCGGTTCAAGTGTTGTTGCCAGTCCAACCACATCAACCACGTATACCGTTTACGGTAAAGATGCAAGCAATTGCACCCAGACCAAAACAGCCGTTGTTACAGTGAATCCATTGCCAACTATTACTACAAACCCTTCATCTCCTTCGGTCTGTATTGGGGAAAGTGTCACTATAACCGCCAGCGGAGCAAGTACATATGCTTGGGCACCATCCACCGGTCTTAACACAACTACAGGTGCTACCGTTATTGCTAATCCAACAACAACAACCAATTATACAATTACCGGAACCAGTTCCAGTGGATGTGTGAATACGAAAGTGGTAACGGTTACGGTAAATTCTCTTCCATCTGTTCTGATCACCCCGTCTTCTCCAGCGATATGTAATGGAAGCAGTCAACTGCTTACTGCAAGTGGTGCGAGCGCTTACTCATGGAATACCGGGGCAACAACTACATCAATAACAGTTTCACCTACGGTTACAACTTCATATACCGTGAGAGCGACAAACGCAAACGCAAACGCAAACGCAAACGCAAACGAATGTATAAGTTCTGCCACAGCTACTGTTACTGTAAATCCACTTCCCAATGTTGTCGTTTCTCCCGCATCAGCTACTTTTTGCATTGGAGGCAATACTACTCTTACTGCAAGTGGTGCAAGTACATACTTTTGGGCACCAGCAACCGGGCTCAGCAGCACAACTGGTGCAACTGTGATAGCGAGCCATACAGCTACCCTTACCTATACAGTTACAGGCACAGATGCAAATGGCTGCACCAAAACAAAAACTGTAGTAGTTACTGTAAATTCATTGCCAACAGTTTCAATTTCACCTTCATCAGCCACTATTTGCAACGGAACAAGCACCACACTCACTGCCAGCGGAGCAACTACATATGCTTGGGCACCATCCACCGGTCTTAACACAACTACAGGAGCAACGGTTGTTGCAAATCCGGCCTCAACCATAACTTATACAGTAACAGGTACAGATGCCAACGGTTGCACAAATACTAAAACCCTTACGGTTCAGGTAAATACCAGCCCCACAGTCAATGTTAATCCAACAAGCTCAACTGTATGTAACGGATCAAGCACAACACTTACGGCTAGTGGGGCAACAAGCTATTCATGGTCTCCTTCAACCGGCCTTAATACAACTGTTGGTGCTACCGTTATCGCTACTCCTGCATCTAACATTACATATACTGTTACCGGAACTACAGCAGGATGTTCTGCGGCTGCAACTTCTGTAGTTAGTGTTTCATCTTTAGCTGCCGGAATCGCCACAGCGACAGGAGGAAGCAATACATGTAATAACAGTCAGGTAGTACTTTGGCTCAGTGGTTTAACTAATGTTACAATAGGTACAGGAACAACAACTACCGAGAGATATCCATTCAATGGTCCTTGGGATTACAGCTGGTCCAATGTAGTTTATCTCCAAAGCGAACTTGGGACAGCCGGCAGCATTACTCAACTGAGTTTCTATGTTGGCAATACACATACTGCCGGATATACTATGAATAATCAGTATATTTATATCAAACACACTTCATCGGGTAGTTTTTCAACCAGCACATATCCCGGTACTTCCGGATACACACAGGCTTTTTATGGAACTATAACCTATAGCGGGGTTCCCGGTTGGAAAACTATCACGCTTGATACTCCGTTCAATTATGATGGGGTAAATAATCTGGATATACTTTATGAGAACCGTGACGGAAGTTATGTAAACATTGGTTTTCCGGTTTTCCGTTATACAGCTTTGGGTGGTGCTCTAAGGGTGAGAAGGGATTTTAAGGATGGCTCTTTCCCGGCTGTCTGTGATTCCAGCACATATTGCGCTGCATTTGCCAATGTGCTTAATACGATGTTCACCAAATCCGGAGGTTCATTCTCCGGAACATTTGTAAAATGGCAGCACTCGACAAATAATCTAAATTATGTTGATCTGCCAGGAGGCACAACACAGCCTTATACTACTACAGCTGCAACCTCTACTTATTACAGAGCCGAAGTAACAGGAGGAAGCTGCCCTTCCGCATATTCATCCCCTGCGTTGTATAAAACCAACAATAATTATTATGTGAACGACAACAGCACTACGGGTGATGTATTTACTACGGCAATAGGAACTGCGGGCAATGACGGCAGGGATCCTTCCAGGCCAAAGGCAAGCATCAGTGATGTGTTTGCCACATATTCTGTTACCGCCTGCGATACGATTTTTGTGGATAAGGGAACGTATACGGATGAAATGAATATTACAAATGGAAGCGATGGCGGAAGTGCGCAGGGACACGTGGTGGTTTACGGTGCAGGCATTGATAAGTCTGTATGGAATGCCCCAGCGAACAAGTATAATGTGTATTTGTACCAATCCCACTATTTCAAGGTGGAACGCTTCACCATGAACAGCACACAGGCATCTTTCAATAACGTAAATATTTACCGTTCCAACTACAATATAATTTCCAACAATAAGATCACGCACACCGCGAATACCAATATTTCCCTGTTTGGAGATTCTGTAAGGGCCAATCATAACCAGATTATATCCAATCTCATAACCAATAGTTCAACTACAGGTAAAGGGATACTTATTACGGGAAATTCTGATACGCTTACTGTTGATGGCGATACGATTTTAATGACCAATGTTGTCTCTCAGGAAGCAATTCTTGCAATTACGGCTTATGATGGTCGCTATGTCTATTTCCCTCACTTCAGTACAGTTAATCAAAATACTATTTCAGCATACAGTTACGGTATTAGATTATTGGGAACGCATTATCCTATTTCTTCTTATACGATTTCCTTCAACAAAATCACGATGCTTTCGAAAGCTACTGCGGATGGTGCTGCTATTAACCTTGCCGGAGTAGGGGCTTCCAGTTCAATGAAGAGTTTATTATTTAACAACCGATTGATTGGAGGTAAGAACGGAATTCATTTAGGTTCTAACGTGAATTACGAAATGATCTATAATAACTATATCAGCGGAAGCGATTACGGGTTATACGTTGCAGCCACTAATAGCAGCATAGGTGAGTTGTATTTCAACTCCTTTTATAATGATATTTCTAACTTATTTTATTCTTCCTATTCTTTTGGATATTGGAAGGTGAAAGATAATATCCTGCATACTACAAACAACAGCGCTGCCAATGCCTGCATTGATGCAGCAACAGGTAGTGGATCAACTTTTGCAGCATGTGATTATAATCTCTATTACGCACCAAACGGAGCAAGCATTGCAAGAAAAAGCGGTGTAAATTACGCTACTCTCGCAGCTTGGCAGGCTATTGATCATGCCGATGAAACTCCGCTAGGGGATGAGAATTCAATTAACGTAGACCCACAGTATGCGAATGCTACTGCTAATAATTTGGATATTTCAGGAACTTCTCCTGTTGTTGCAGCTGGAACTGTAATAACAGGAATTACCACAGATATCAATGACAATTCTCGATTTGATCCGCCTTGTATTGGGGCATTTGACATAGCGCCAACACCTACCATAACTGTATCTCCTTCATCCACCATCTGTGCTGAAGAAAGTGTTACGCTTACTGCTTTGGGAGGCTCAGTTTATAGCTGGCTCAATACAAGTGAGACAACAGCTTCAATTTCGGTTAGTCCTATTGTTACAACTGCTTATTCCGTTAATGTTACTTATTTAGGTGGTTATACAACTACGGCTACAAACACGATAACGGTTAAACCACTTCCAATTGTAGATGCCGGCTCAGACGTAACAGTATTTGTAGGATTATGTGTAACACTTGGAGGTTCTCCTACAGCGTCTGGTGCAGATCCTCCTTATTCATATTCCTGGGCACCTGCTGATGGATTGGATAATACTACTTCTGCTAACCCTGTTACGTGTGCTTTAAGTAGTACTGATTATACCGTTGTAGTTACTTCCAGTAATGGTTGCTCAAATTCAAACGAAGACGGTATTGGAGGAATAATTGGAGGTAGAATAACATTTAATCCCGTTCCTTTTTATGGATCTGTAAGTAAAAAACTCAATGCTGATTTTTATTCGGCTGTTGATGGCTATGTATTTTTGAAATACGATGGAGATTACAACTCTAATACTTTGCAGTATTCTATTTATGATGAAACAAGAGCTGTAGTTATTTCCAACAATACTCCGGGCGTTATTACACCTGAAAATGTTCAATATGGAGATAACAGGTTTATTATAGATGTCAACTCATTAACAGCTGGCAAGTTTTACACTCTGGAAGTTACCAATGAAAAAAATGAAAAACTCAAGTTAAAATTTAGAATTTAATAGGAATGAAAAGAATAATGCCTACAGCTTTTTTGTTTTTATGCGTGGTAGCTCTTTTTATTCTTTTTGGAATGCAGTGGCAAAAGCAAGATAATATAGTTTATGTTAACGTTCAGCAAGTATATGATGAATTTCAGCTTAAGAAAGAACTAGAGTCAAAATTAACGAACGTTCAACAAGCAAGAAAAACAATGTTAGATAGCCTCGAATTAAGCTTAAAGGTATTGTCAGGAAAAATAGAAAACTCGCTACAAAGAGATGCGGAAAGAGAAAATAATTTTATTGTTCTTCGAGAGGAGTACGTATTGAAAAAAAACCAATTTGATGAAGACAATGCTTTAATGACCCGGCAATATTCAGAGCAGATAATGAAGCAACTTAATGAATACACTCAAGAATATGGAAAACAAAATGGATACACCTATATATTGGGTGCTGAAGGAAGTGGAAGTGTAATGTACGCTTCTGAAAAAAGGGACATTACAAAGGATGTGCTCGATTATATTAACAGGAGGTACAAAGGAGAAGCGAAAGTGCAATGAAAGGAATAACATTTTGTATTGTATATATGCTTCTCGTAGGATGTAATAGGAGAAGTGAAATGGGATTGGAGGCGTATGTTAATTACGTGGAAAGCCCGGAGAACGGTTTAAGGCAAGAAAAAAAAATAGATAAAATGGCATACATGTTACAATATAAGCCCTTAGAATACATTGCAATTCGTGAGTTTAGAAGTACTGATATACAAGGCTCAGATATAAAAAAACGTATAGAAAAGATGAGTGATTTACAGTGCTTCAATTTGAGGGTGATGGCGGCCGACAAGCAATCTGACGTAGGTAGGTTGGGTTCAAATTCTGATCAAGAATTTACACAACGTAACACCTATATGTCTTTTGATATGCAAAACGATATTTATTTACTGGATGGTGATGACACTCTCCCTTGCGGGCTCTTTCAATATGTAAATAATTATGGGCTTGCTCCGTATGCAGACTTTGTTTTGGCCTTTGCAAATAATGATATGCAGAAAAATGAGGATAAGACTTTTGTTTATGAAGACAAGTTGTTCGGAGGAGGAATAGTAAAGTTTCAAATACGAAAGGAAGATATTGAGAATACACCTATGTTAAAAATAAATTGATTATGAGGGTAAATATTTTAACTATAATTAGAGAAAGTAGGGTTGGGAAATCCCTTGCGGTATTTCTTGCATTTGTTTTCCTAACACAATTTGTATTTCCAACCCTTAGTTATGCTCTTACTTCAGGGCCCGCTCAAGAGGAGTTTGCCAGTTTTGAACCGGTAAGCACCAGTGATATGGTAGATATTTATTCTGGTGATTTTAATTACAACATTCCTCTGCTTTCTGTTCCAGGACCTAATGGAGGATATCCAATTAACCTTGCTTATCACTCAGGTGTAGGGATGGATCAGGAGGCAAGTTGGGTAGGTTTAGGTTGGAATATTAACGTGGGTGCGATAAACAGGCAACTCAGAGGGTTGCCAGATGACTTTAAAGGAGATGAAGTAACACAAACCATGAATTTGAGAACGAATACATCTATTGGATATGATTTACCCTTACGTACGAAATCGGAAATTTTCGGAGTCCCACCAAAGGGGAACGCATGTAGTCCTCTCACGTTCCAGGTTTATTATAATAATTATAAGGGTTTAGGTTACCGTGTATTGACCACATGCGATAAAGCATCTGGAAATAATCTTGCTTCAGTGGGGGTTGGTATATCGTTGGATTCACAAAATGGAATTGGCCTCGAACCAAATATTGGCCTTTCATCACACTTTGGAGGATTGAACTCAAATTTTAAATTTGGTTTATCAATGAATTCCAGGCAAGGACTTCAGGACTATTCATTTTCCAGCAATCTATCTGCTAAATCAGATCAGCTTAAAAAGACAGGCGACTATACGTTCGATTTTGCTTCAGGTGGTGGTGGCGGCGGTTCTTCGAGTTTATCTTTCAGTACTGCACAAGGTGTTCCGTCAGTTTCTATTCCTACCAAAACAAATACTTATCCTTTCGATATTAAAATTGGAAAGTCTCCTATTTGGGGTTCTTTTAATTCTAAAAGTGGTTTAATTTCCGGGTATGTTTCTCGTACTATTGTAGCGAATAGGGAAGTTATTAAGGATGCGTACGGTTATTTAAATACTAATATAGCTACATCTTCGCAAACGAATCAGGATAACTTTTTGAAAGATTTTCAAAGAGATAATATTCCATATTCAAAGAAGGTTCCTAACCTGTCCCCTTCAACTCATTCGTATGATCTATTTATGCAAACGGGGCAAGGAACCGGTGGCATGTTCCGACCTTATTCTTCTAGTATTGGAATATTAACTGATCCGTTGCAAGAAAGTGCATCAAGTTCCATTGGCCTTAATCTGGAATTTGGAACAGGCCCTACGCCACCACCACTACCAGCACCACCGCTTCCTACTACAGTACTTCATGCGGGAGCCGGATCTAATCTTGGATATGGTTCTCATACCTCTGGAAATTGGCAGGATGTGTCTGGGATTAGTGGGGTTGATGGTAACCTCAAACAATTAGATTTTGGAGGATCAGGTGAACCGGAATATGAGCCTTATTATTTTCAAATGTACGGAGAGAAAACAGGAATTTTAGATGACGGAAACGAAGATCAACTTTCGGTTTGGCAGGGAGACCTTGCTTTGCGCATTAAGTTGAAGAAGTCAAGCGGCTCTTACTTAAATAAACAGTTTCTCACTACACCTGAATTTTTGAATACTGAACCAGATCCAGCTATTCCTATTGGATTATTTTCTTATTCAAATACAACAGATTTGCATAAATACAGGAAAAAGAGGCAAAGAAGAGGTACTTCAATACAAATGTTAACCGAAGATGAGGCAGTTGATAAAGACCTTGGGCTAACTAAAACAATTGGATATACAGTAGTTAATTCTCCTCAGTTCCCGGCTCCAGGTGGCTCCATTACTAAAGTACTTAAAACAACAAAAAACCTCCCTCATCATATTTCAGAGTATAGTATTCTTCAGAAAGATGGTATGCGTTATGTTTATGGTTTACCTGCCTACAATACTTCCCAAATGGACGCAACTTTTTCTGTTGAGAATGGTTCGGGTTCATCTTGCTCTCCCTTACCAAATCAAGGAGATTTTAATACGTCATTTGTTGGTGTTCCTAACGATGGTACTTTTATAACTCCTGAGCCTGAAAGACCTGAACTTGAAACAAGTCCTTACCCTGAATTCTTGTCGCAAACAGAATTGCCAGCTTATGTTCATTCATGGCTTTTAACTGCTGTTGTTTCGGCTGATTATGTTGATCTATTAAATGATGGGCCCACAGATGATGACTACGGTTACTGGGTGAAGTTTAATTATGAAAAAGAGTCTTCTAATTATAAATGGAGGGTTCCCTATCAAGATGCAATGTTTTCTGAGGGGAATAAATCTGATCCTACTGATGACAAAGGTTCTTTCACCTATGGAGAAAAGGATTTATATTACTTGACTTCAATTGAAAGTAAGACGCACATTGCTCTTTTTGAGCTTAGCGCAAGAGAAGATGCTAATGAGGCAACTGGTAAATTCATGAGCTGCAGCGACATCCCTGGTGGAGGTGAAAAGATGCAAAAACTTGACAAAATAAAACTTTATACTAAAAAGGACTACATCTCTTGCGTGCCTGATCAAACAGATCCTTCTATCATTCATAATGCAATTAATGTAAATGCAATTCCCATTAAGGTTGTTAATTTTAAATATTCATATGCTTTGTGTCCAAATGTTCCAAATAATTCAGGAGCTGTTGTAAATGAAACGATAAATGGAAATACAGTTGATATTAATGCAAATCAGGGCAAACTTACACTAAGAAAATTATTTTTTACATATCAAAACTCAACGCGTGGAGAATTTAGCCCATATGTTTTCAAGTATGTAAGTGATGCTAATGCTGACGCTAACGGAATCCCACTTGCGAATACTGCAGAAAATCCAAACTATAATAATAGAGATATTGATAGGTGGGGAAACTACAAGCCAAATTCAATTACTTACCAACATACACCTGGTGACGGGAATGAGTATCCATATGTTGATTTTCCATATACTGAGCAAATTGATTATGACAAGAATAGTGCAACTTATCTTAGAAATAAAATTCCCACTGTTGCAGTGTGGAGTTTGAAAGAGATAGATCTTCCTTCAGGGGGGACCATTCATGTAAATTATGAGTCGGATGAGTATGGATATGTCGAAAGTAAGCGCGCCACTACAATGTTCGATATCGTTGGAATAGACCATTATCAGTTAAATGGAGAAAAGAGGAGTGACTATTCAGTTAGGGGGAATTTTAGAACGCCACCAAATCCATACAAAATATATTTTAAGTTAGATAGTCTTACTAAAACTGATATCCCCGACAGTTATATTAATACCAATTATATTAACGGTCTTGATTCAATTTATTTCAAAGTGGAATCGAATATAGCAAATGGAAACAGGGATTATGTTTCGGGTTACGCTGAAATCGATCCGCTCGGTTGTGGTCTTGAGAGAGACCCTGCAACACTTTTTAATGGAGATTGCCAATATGGATTTATTTCGGTTTTGCCAGTAAAAATCTCCAAGATTCAGAACACGAAAGTAAACCCTATTCAAAAAGCTGCAATTGAACATTTAAGGGCTAACCGTTCAGAGTTAATTCATGCTCCGATACCAAATGTAACAGGCTTGTTAGACCAAGTTGGAAGTTTAATAGGGAGCGTATTCAAATTAGCAGGGGACATTGCCCAGACAACAGTTGGATTTAACTGGTGGGCTTTTAAAACCAAGCATTTTGGAGAAGAAATATATTTGAATGGCCGTTCTGTGATTCGTTTGCAGGATCCTGATGGACAAAAATATGGCGGGGGAGTGCGTGTAAAGCAACTTTCGATCAATGACAACTGGAAGAACACCACGACTGCTGACGCTTTTGATTATGGACAATCATATGATTATAGAATAAGTGAAAATGGAAATTTAGTAAGCAGTGGTGTGGCATACGAACCGCATATAGGCGGAGATGAAAGTGCCCTAAGGAGCCCTGTTAATTATCCGCTCTCAACTCCGCTGTCCAGTAATTACCATTTGTTTGTCGAAAACCCTGTTCTTGAAAGCTACTACCCCGGGCCATCAGTCGGCTATAGAAAAGTAACAGTAAGGAGCATTGCTCCTTTAAGGGCCAGTCAGGAAAGTTCTAATACAAATTTGCTTTCCAAGAGTGCTGCTCCGATTTCTATCTATGAATTCTTCACTCCTAAAGATTTCCCAGTTATAGCGGATCAAACAGATTTAAATTCTCACCCACCTATTACCAGGTTTCTTTTGATTCCTGGGATTTATTCAGCATTTAGAAAGAGAAAGGCAAGGAGTCAGGGGTATTCCATTGTATTGAATGACATGGCGGGTAAGCTGAAGTCTTTAACTCAACAGACTATCACAGGAACTGTGATATCAAGGCAGGAATATATTTATCATACACTTAACGATTATGATCCCACTAGCGTCAATCGATTGTCGAGTAAAGTTCAGGTACTAACTTCTGAAGGAAGCTATCAAACAGCAACGATTGGTCAAACTCATGATATTTTTGTTGATTTGAATGAAAATAAAGATTCAAATATTCAAGGAGGTATTGATCTGAATTTAGATATGGATTGGACTTTGGCGCCCGCTGTCTTTTTTTACATAATGCCTCTTATCAATAGTTCAGAAAGTGAAACCAGTTTGCGTACGGCTGTTACAATGAAAATCATACACAGGACTGGTATTTTAAAGGAAGTTATTACAACCACGGATGAATCAGTTATTAAAACTGAAAACATCGCATATGATTTGGAAACGGGAGAGCCATTGCTCACAAAGGTTACGAATGAATTTAAAGATGATATTTTCAATCTTTCTTTTCCTGCTCATTGGTTTTATGGAAACATGGGCGGAGCATACAAAAACGTAGGACTTCAGTTAAATCCTCCTCCGGCTGGTTTGGCTATTATAAGTCCTGGGCACCTAGATATCCCAGTAACACCTACATCTGTATCTACGGCTGCTGATTATTTTACAGAAGGCGATGAGGTTTTCCTTTCTTACGTTCCTCCAGGTCCCCCTCCCAATGCTTGCCAGCCGCTTAATAGTGTTTACACTGTTGCACATGTTCACTCGGGAGTTGGTAGTAATTTTATTAACTTAATTGACCGCTGTGGAAGCGAAGCGCCTGCTGGAAGTATTCAAAGCCTTAAAATTATACGTTCTGGGTATAGAAATTTAGTTTCTCAGAAAGCCGGTAACTTGGTTGCAAAGTCGATGATGGTTACTCCCTTTGACCCAAAGGATATTTCAACTACTAGAAAAACCGTTCCTACTTCTTTCACTATTGATCAAAATAACAAGATAATAGATGCGTCAGTAGTTCAATTTTCTGATAAAGGTCAGACTGTTTGTATTTCATGCGTGGACCCTGGAGAGCCAGAACCTGAGAGTGCCCCGGCTTGCTTAGGCCTTGGTATTTTATGTGGACAGATCGTAAATCCATGGTCGAAAGGATTAAATGGAATATGGAAACCAAGAAGGTCTTTCGCGTACTCTACTATGAGATTGCAGAATAGCGGTACTATAAGAGAAGATGGAACATTCGTGGATTTTTCACTCTTTGATTGGCGTAGCCCGTTTCTGAGTTCTACGAAATGGATTGCAGCGAATACAATCACAAAATATTCTCCCTTTGGATTTGAGCTAGAAAATAAGGACGCTATAGGAAGATATTCTGCTGCTCTTTATGAGCACGATAATTCTCTTGTATCGGTAGTTGGTTCAAATACCATGATGAGAGAGATAGCTTTTGATGGATTCGAAGACTATAATGCTTCTTGTCAGCTACTATGTCCTCAAATTGATCACTGGGGTTTTAGTGAGACGGAGAATGTGCAAAATATTGTAAGTACCCAAGCTCATACCGGCTCATATAGTATCCAGGCCCCTCTGGGGCAGAACCCTTCTGTGTTAAGAGGAATTTTTAAAACAGATTGTGAAGAGGAACTTTTACCACTTCTTCCTGGAGCAGCGACCCCGTCAATTCCTGATCCATTGCTTGATTATGTGGAATATGAATCTGATAATTGTGATTGTATTGGACTGTTCTCCCCAACTGATGGTAAAAAATATGTGCTTAGTGCTTGGGTGAAGGAAATTTCTGCAGCGCAAACAGTTCCTGTTAACACTCTTCCAACTTATTTAGCCCCTAAAGTGAAAGTAGAGATCTTTACTGACGCAACACTAGCAACTGTTCAGTCTACTCAAACGTTTTTTGCGAAGGGTAGAATTATAGAAGGGTGGCAAAGAATATTTGATTCATTCGATATCCCCGCTTTTGCTCCGGGTGCACCCGCGCCATACATTAAGGTTTCGCTCTTAAATACATCGTCAAATGACGATGTGTATTTTGATGATATCCGCATTCATCCTTTTGATGGAAATATAGTATCCTACGTGTACGACCCAGTTACCTTAAAACTTGTGGCAGAATTAGACGCTAATAATTACGCTACGTTTTATGTATATGATGACGAAGGTCAGTTGACAAAAATTAAAAAGGAGACTATTGATGGCATTAAAACGATTCGTGAAGGTAGAACCAATAATGTCGTGAAGTAAAATTATTTTAGACAAAAATAATGCAAAAACATATATTTTTCATATTAATTATATCAGGATTAGCCTTTCCTGCCTTAAGCCAAAAGACTGCGGCTCAAGAGTTAATGAAGGTGCGAGATGTTTATTTATCAGCTGAAACTTTTTCTGCTGAGGTTGTTGTGAAAGGCTACATAGATGAAAATGACAGAATCGGCACTACAATCGGCACTGGAATGCTTGCGAAAACAAAACAAGCATATCATTCGAAGTTTGCGGCTGTCGAAATGGTTGCAAATTCAAACTGCACAGTGATAATAGATCATGAAAAAAAAACCATAATCTATTTGGAGGCCTCAAATAAGTTTCAAATGCAAAAATCAGTCATACCTGATATTGATTCTTTATTGGCATTGGATGACTCTGTGATTTACCGAGGTGTAAAGAGTGGCTTAAAATCATTTTCTTTTTTTAGCCCCAGGTCTCAGATTTATCGTACGGATCTATATGTCGATGCTAACACCCAATTCATTAAAAGAATAATTTATTATTACCCTGAGGCTAATTATGAGGATAACTATGACATAGATCATATAATAATTGATTATAAAAATATTAATCTGAAGCAGAGGGATAATTCTTTTTTTTCAGAGAATTTGTTTGTAACTACTGTTAAAGGAAAACTGACATTAACAGATAAGTATAAAAAATACAATTTAAATATTGTTGAGAGTGAAAGACTTAGTTTAAAATAAAAAAACATTTCATGAAGCGATTATTATTTACATTTCTTTACTTATTAATAACCTTGGCTTCCTATTCTTCAGTTGGCCCACCAGTTACCGCTAAGTTGCAAGGTCCTTTAATAATTCCTACGGCCACCTTTTCTACTGAAGACAATCAATATTTATACATGACATCCGTTGGTTCACCTTGGGCGACAGAATTCGATAATATTAGAACAAAAAATTTAATCAGTCTGAGGTATGACGAGTCTTCGAGGGTTTTTTATACCGGGGCATGGGGAATTGAAGTTCAATGTGATGTTCAGAAGTTTAATGAATTGGGAGCGGCAATAACACCATCGGAACAATGTACCCTGAATTTAACCTATGACCCAGTTGCAGGCACAAAATATGTAGACAATAGTACGTATCAAACTGAAGGAGGATACCGTGTTGTTCTAACTGTAGTAAACGTGATTTTTACGGGTGGAATCATAAGCACTATGCCCCCAGACGTAATTCTTGAAACCAGTATCGAGACCGAAAGGTATTGGTTTTATGATGATACGAATCCGCTAATGTTAATTCTGGAAAAACCAACTGCTACGCACAAGCTTCCTGCGCCTGCTCCAATACCAAACTCTCCGGATAACACGATGGAGTTTAATTGGAGTTTTTTAGTCGGAGCAGAAGAATATGATTTAGAATGGATGTTTGTTAGCTTTTATGATGCAAGTACTCATTCTCAAATTCAAAATAATTTAGATCAAGGAAAGGGTACTCGTGTCACATTGACAGACAATTATTATAATATTAATCTTGTTTATGATAAGGGATATATTGTGTATCGTGTAAGGGGTGTTGGCAGAATGGGGACAGATTTTAATCAACGAGCGGAGGGATTATGGAGTGATGTGGATCTTGTTAGCCTAATTTCAGCACCAAACCTAATTAGTAATTTAGACGATGAGCGTAATTGGCAATATACAGCAAGCTATGCCGAAGAAGGAAAGGCGAAAGAGGTGCTAAGTTTTTTTGATGGCAGTTTGCGAAACCGCCAGGCGATTACAAAACTGAACACAGAAAACAGGGCCCTTATTACTGAAACGATATATGATTACGAAGGTCGCGCTGCCGTACAAACACTCCCTGCGCCCGATATTAGCGCAGACTACAAGTTGAAGTTTTATGCCAATTACAGTTTGAATCTTAATTCGGATTTATACAGCCGAAAAGATTTTGATAATGATGCGTTATACGGTAGTTGTGTGTTGCAGACAACGCCCGAAATGAAAAACACCCAAGGTGCAAGCAATTATTACTCTCCTTCAAATGGAAACACAGATGGCTTTAATGCAGCAATTTCTGATGCACAGGAATATCCTTTTACTCAAACTCAATTCGGTAGTGACGGGCGTATCAGGGCTCAGTCAGGAGTGGGAAAAAATCATACTCTAAGCAGTGGTCATCAAACAAATTATTTTTACGCAACCCCATCCCAGGAAAAACTGGATAGATTATTTGGAAATGATGCAGGGCATAATTTGCATTATAGTGAAAAAATGGTTCAAGATGCTAACGGGCAGGTAAGCGTATCCTACGAAGATCTTAGCGGGAAGGTGATTGCTACTGCCCTAGCAGGAGAAAAGCCTGATAATCTTGATGGCTTAAGCTCAAATATCATCCTAAACATAACTGAGGATTTTAGCAACTTGAATGAATATATTTCAGCGGAGGAAGCGCTTTATATTGAAAATAAAATACCTGTAACTGTTGCAGGTACTCAGTATGATTTTACGTATACCATGACTCCTGAGCAATTTTCTGAATTATGTGTTTCCCCCGGTTTATATGATTGTAAGTATGATCTGACATTTAATGTTTGGGATGACCAGTGCAATCAGATTATCTCGGGGGTGCAGGTTTCTGTTACAGATATTAATGGATCGATAAATTACCCGGGCTTTCCTACAACGGTAATAATGAGCAATTTGAATCTAACTGCAACGTTTCAGATTGTTTTCCCCAGAATAGGTACCTACACTATAGAGAAACGAATTTCTCTTAATCAGGAGGCATTAGACTTAGCTGTTTCTGATTTTAAATCGAAACTTCCAGGTAATAATTGTATTGCTGCCGTACCTACATATATTTATGAATCTGAGGATTGTAGTACGTGTGATGAGTCTTGCAAGATATTGCACGATTATGATCCCGATAATGATGGAATTATAGATGATTATGCTCTTTATACACTTTACCTACTTTGTATAGGTGAGGATTGTGGATTATTTTTAACCTCTGCTTGTGAGCCATTGCTGCAGAATATAATAACTGATATGAGCCCAGATGGGCAATATTTTGATAACCATCCGGTAGGGAGTACGGCCCCTCCTGATAATACGTGGTTGACAGACCATCTTTGGAATGATAACGACCCTCAATGGACAAACGCTGGCTTTCTTGATGCCAGTGGTACTCCAATTACTACATGGGATGCGTTAAGGGTCAACTGGAATCAGTTTGCCGAGAAGGTTTTTACTTCTGCCTGCACAACAAATGTTGTCAATGTACCTTCTGGTCCTATTACCCATATTGGAAATAGTTTAATTGAATTTCATCCTGAATATTGCGCTTACACTTGGTGTACTTTAATTAAATCAAGTAAGAAATTTGAAGTTAAACTAAATTTGATTGAACGATTTGATGACGCACAAAACATGCCTACGGGAGGGAACCCATATCTTGATATTACTCCAACGCTACCGCCAATAGGTCATAGCTTAATGCTTCAGGATCCCTATTTCACTAGTCCTGGTAATACTGATCAAGCTGCCATGGTTGCATTTTTGACCAACAACGGAAATGGATCAAGTATGTGGGTAGAAGCAGGAAATAATACTAGTAATACTGATGAACAATGGCTAGCATTTAAATCGATGTATTTATCGAGAAAAAACGAACGTATGAATTTGAGAAAAGAAGATGCTCCTTATTATTGTTTTTCTCCCTGCGATAATACAACCCCTCCTGATAATGTTGCAGATGCATGTAATGCGGCAATTCACACATCACCTACATCCACGCAACTGATTAATATGGAATACGTTGATGCCAGTACGAATGGATTTCAAATTCTTGACCCCGATTTTAATCATTTGTTGAATGGGGTTTACACAAACAACCTTTCCGGTCCTGGAAATCCACCTGCAGGATGGGATCCTACGCTTAATACAAATGAAAACTGTAAGTTTCCGGCAAGCGTTATTTTTGATGTGGATGAAATTACTGGTTTGCCGGGTGCATGTAACTCAATTACTTTGTTTGCGAACGCTTCCGCTTCTACATCTTTCCCTTCTGGATTATTGAATGTGCCCCTCACTGATGGAGCATGTTGTATGAATGTAACAGATGTTCAGACCTTTGTGTTATCCACTGTAAGTGCAATAAATAATCACATTAGTGATCCTGATTTTACAGCTGAAGTAGGATCTGATCTCTCCAAGTTTATTATTCATGTACCTGCATCAATAGGTGTAGATGGCAATACAATTTCAATAGATATTACAAGTTGCGCGCCATTTATCAGCACTTCTTTAGCAATGACAGGTGGTAATAATGATGCTCCGTGCCCCGAATTTCAAGACTGTTTTTGTACAGAATTGCAGCAATTTCAGGAAGAATATGAACCTAATTCCAGCGGTATCGGTTCAGGCGTACATGTGCCAGCTTCACAATCTCCAGATTATACAAATTTTAATACGTATATAGCTTATTCTCTCGATCAGGCGTATAGTCCAAGTACTTCAGTCGATCCTGCGGACGTTGAAAGTTGGCTTGGTAACTGTGAAAGCAATCAAAATACGGACCCTGCTGTTCCGGTGTTACCATGTCCTACTTGTGTTTTTACTCCTTCAGCTCTGGAAGTACCAGCGGAAATTGACTGCGATCAGGGAGAGCCATGTGATGAAGACGCAAGTGTTATAGCGGAATATTGGCAGCAGTATCAATACAACCAATTAGTAGCTGCTGCAACACAAACTTTCATCGCCGCGTACAAAGCAAAATGTCTTACCGGTCCTGCGTTTACAGAAAGTATGAACGCAACACATCCTGACAAGGAATATCATTATACATTGTATTACTATGATCAGGCTGGTAATTTAGAGCATACTGTTCCTCCGGCAGGCGTGCAGTTGCTTACAACTATAGAAACTAATCAGGTAAAGGATTATCGGGAGGGAGTACCAGCTACAACACCAATCTTTCCACTTTCCAGTGGCATACATCATCGCTTGATCACTCGCTATCAATACAACACCTTAGATCAGGTAAGAGAGCAGAGTACGCCAGATGCAGGACGTACAAAATTCTTTTATGACAAAGTTGGGCGGATTGTGGCGTCACAAAACGATAAACAATTTAATGGCAACAATCCTCCATTATTTTATAGCTATACTATTTATGACGGACAGGGAAGGATAAAAGAAGTGGGACAAGTTTCGGGGGATCCCTTTAACCTACTCACTCAGGCAATTGCTGAGGATCCGGTTCAGTTTAGCAACTATCTTGCAAGCGGAGTAAAAGAACAGGTCACGCAAACCTTTTACGATACAGACATCTCTTTAAATGGTTATCAAGCACAGTTTTTGACTGGCAAGCAGGAAAACTTAAGACAACGGGTTTCAAGTACTACAATAGAAGAAAGCTTCGATGGCGATATCCTTACCTATGATCATGCTACTCATTATTCATACGATATTCATGGAAATGTAAATGAGCTTGTACAAGAAAATAGTAAGCTGGCAATACTGGGTACTGGTAGCGGACAACAACAGTTTAAGAAAACATCCTATGCATTTGACCTTGTAAGCGGCAATGTGAATGAAGTGCATTATCAGGATGGCAAGGCAGATCAGTTCCATCACAAGTATGAGTACGATGCTGATAATCGTATTACGAATACAATGACCTCAAAAGACAGTGTCATATGGGATAATGACGCAAAGTATTTTTATTACCTTCATGGACCGCTTGCTCGTACAGAAATAGGTGAGCGCAGCGTGCAGGGAATGGATTATGCCTATACCATACAAGGTTGGATAAAAGGAGTGAACAGCAACCGTCTGGCAAAGACCGGGGAAGCGCATCTTTTAGCTTCTATCAATGACCCTGGCATCAGGGCTAATACGGACATTGGCAGAGATGCTATAAATATTGATGTAGGGACAGGTAGCTACCAAAGTAATTTGCCTAACATGCACAACCAATTTGCAGCTGATGGCTTTGGCTACACTTTGGGCTACTACAATGATGGAGTAGGAGGAGTGGTAGACTATAAGCCAATTCTTCCAAGTGCGCTCGATCTGGTAACAGATATCAGCGCACAAAATGGTCCAGGTATGGATCTCTTTAATGGCAACATTAAGCAGATGTCAACAGCTTTGATGCAGCCTAATCCTTCGGTGTTGCCATCTCTGATGCCCCTTATTACAAACCAGTATTTTTACGATCAGCTTAATCGCATAACACTTTCGCAATCGTTTTTAAGCCTGGATCCTATTACACCTGGTAATTATAATTATACAACCTCTACAAGCAATGGTGATTACGCCAACTTTTTTACATACGATGCTAACGGAAATCTTGCCTCTCAGAAAAGGGATGGAATTACTTCGACCCAAATCCCTATGGATGAGCTGACTTATTTTTATTACAAAAACGATTTTACTGTGTATGCTGGTACCGCTCCTCTAAACGCGACCAATCGCCTGGCTCACGTTACAGACGCAGTGGTAAATAGCCTTTACACTGATGACCTCGAAAATCAAGTTGTTGGAAATTATACCTACGATCAAATAGGGAATCTAGAAAGTGATGCTCAGGAAGAAATAGCTAACATAGATTGGACTGTATATGGAAAAGTTAAGTCAATTACGCGTACTACTAATACACATAACAAACCCGATCTTGAATTTGAATACGATGCAAGCGGTAACAGAATTATGAAATTAGTAAAGCCCCGTACGGCCGGAGTAATAAATCCTCAAAAAGACTGGACTTATACTTACTATGTACGCGATGCACAAGGAAGTGTACTGGCAGTCTACGAGAGATATTATCTGGATTTAATTTCAACCATTAATGATGTGTTTGCTTTAAAAGAACAAAATGTGTTTGGCAGCAGTAGGTTGGGTATTGTTCAGTACGATGATTTCCCGCTAGTAAATGCTTCATTTACTATTTCAGGATACAATGGGGATGGTACGTTTAATAATGTGACCGGCTTCAACCCAAATGACGTATCACCGCCAATCGGTCCTTTGCATGCAAGAGAGCTCGGCAACAAGCTATATGAAATGACTAACCATTTAGGGAATGTACTCACAGTCGTCTCCGATCGTAAAATTGGCGTGGATTTAACTCCTGCTGATGGGATTGTGGATTATTATCTTGCAGATGTTGTTAGTGCTACTGACTACTACGCCTTTGGTAGCACAATGCCGGGAAGAAATTTTAACAGTACGGACTACAGATTTGGAGCAGGTGGGCAAGAGAAAGTAGATGAAATATCAGGCAACGGAAACCATTATACAGCGGAGTATTGGGAATATGATCCAAGAACTACACTTCGTTGGAATTTAGACCCTGTTACAAGACCGTGGGAAAGCCCATATTCAGTTTACGGAAGAAATCCTATAATAAACATTGACCCTAACGGAGCAGACTGGTTTAAGAATAATGAAACAGGTAAATCCCAATGGCACGAAGCAACAGGAAAGCAAGGTGAAGAATCATCACTTAAAGGACTTGAAGGAACTTGGACAAACTTAGGAACTGAAATGTTAGAGTTCTCTGGAGAGAAATTAACCTACTCTTGGCAAACAAGTGATAAGAACGGAAAACTTAGTGTAAATTCTATTTCATATGATGCAGTATCAGGTAAAGGTGAAATGGATCCAAATGATTACTGGAAAACAAAAAAGTCCTTTGATTATTCAGAAGAAAATCAAAAGAAAGGAAATGTTGGTCCTATTCCCGAAGGATTATATTCTATTGATAAAAATGAAATTCAAAAGAGATCAGATCAGCCTTGGTACAAACAGGCAGCTAATAGCTTTGGTATGGGTAGCTTCCCTGGTGGAGATCAGTCTTGGGGTAATAACAGATGGTGGATTAAACCAGATGTAGGAACAGAAACATATGGCAGGGGTGGCTTTACTTTGCACGGAGGCGATTTTTGGGGTTCACGCGGATGTATTGACTTATGTAAGGGCTTAGATGGTTTTACTAAAAACTTTATGAAAAACCAAAACGGTACAGGCAAGGTTTATCTCCAAGTAGATTATGCTAAAGATTTGAAGATTACAATAGTTCCTTATGGTTATATGTGGAAAAAATATTAAGAAATGAAATTTAGATTTTATTGGTTATTGTATTTAATACCTGCGTTACTTGTTTTTTTTAGTGTAGGAGAAATTATTGACGGTATTCAGCATCCGGAACAATATCCATTTGGAGGAGAAATGTTTGCTCCGCATTCAATCTATGCGAGCAAAGGCAGATTTGTATTATATCACGTAAGTTTGATTTTATTGCTCGTTCTATTAACAGTAGCATCCATTAAAAAGTGGAAAAAACTATTTTGGACTTTATTAATTCTTGCAGTGCTTTTGTTCTTTTATCCAATGTTTACCAATGGTAACGGATTTTGGATGAATGACTAATAAATAAAAACTTGAAATAACAGAAACGCCAGGCTTACAGCTTGGCGTTTTTGTTATACCTGATAAGTAAGAAAAGTGCCTTATAAGTAACCGAAAAAAATTTTCAACAAAAGAATTTATTACTGGTCAATCAGGTTTTGTAAATTATCCTTCATTCGTTTATTGGCAATCGCTAAATCAATCATTTTAAAAAGGGCTTGTTGTTCATCTTTGCCAAGCGTATCAATGATTTTAATTTTTTCCATTAAAGGCAAGTTTAGTTCTTCATCTACATTATTACTTTTAAAAAACCCAGCTCCCGCGGATTTGCAATCCGTGATTTGTATTAATAGCCCGTTAGGTGATA
>CAYZTB010000037.1:0-5503 GCA_964481195.1 uncultured Bacteroidia bacterium
GTTTACGATAATCAGAAAAATGCTTTAATTATTGATTTATTAAAAGGGAAGAATTTGCGAAGTGTATTGATATTTTCTTCTACTAAAAGCAATGTAAAAAATTTGGAAAAAGATTTGTATAAACTTAAGCTTTCAGTAAAGGCTATTCACTCAGACTTAGATCAGAAAGAGAGGGAAGAGGTGCTGCGAGATTTTACCGCTCGTAATACACAAGTGTTAGTGGCAACTGATATTTTAGCTAGAGGAATTGACATTGAAGGGATTGATTTGGTAATTAATTACGATGTGCCTAATGATGCCGAAGATTATGTACATCGAATTGGTCGTACTGCCAGAGCGCAAACTACCGGTGTTGCCATTACATTTATTACAGAAAAAGACCAGCGTAATTTTAAAAAGATAGAAGATTTTTTAGGTAAACCTGTTGCAAAGACACCTGTTCCTACCCACTTAGGAAAGGCTCCTACCTATAGACCTTAACATTTCCGATTTTATTTAATAATATCGTAAATGTATTTCAGGATTAAACCCGATACTATTACTAGAAACAATATTCTAACAAATCCACTACCTCTTTTTACTGCCATTGATGCTCCAACCCACGAGCCTGCCATGTTTAAAAATCCTGCAGGAATGGCTATTGCATAATTAATGTAACCACCATATACAAAGAAGACTAAGGCGGCAACATTGGTTCCTATGTTTATTATTTTGGCAGAAACAGATGCATTTAAAAAATTAAAACCATAAATAGTTACATAGGCAAGAATTAAAAAACTTCCTGTCCCCGGACCAAAAAATCCATCGTAAAATCCAAGTACTGAGCCAACAGCAATTCCATAAATAAGCCGTTCGTTTTTATTCAGCTTAGGTAGATGTATAAGTCCAAAATCTTTTTTAATGAATGTGTAAATAGCTACCACAATTAACATGGTTAAGATAACTACTTTCAAATAATCTTTGTTAAAATGAGAAACTAGCTTAGCGCCAATGAACGAAAAAATCATGCAGCTGATTAATGCGGGAACAATTGCATTCCATATTACTTTGGTTGATTTTAAATAACGTGCGGTTGATGCTATTGTGCCCATAAGAGCAGAAAACTTATTACTGCCCAGCGCAGTTGTAATAGTTAGTTGGGGGGCAAAGATTAAATATGCAGGTAGTTGAATAAGACCGCCACCTCCTACAATGGAGTCAATATATCCAGCTATGAAAGCAAATAAAAGAAGATAGTAGAAGTCTAAATCCACGTAGTGATACTTTATTAATGCTTTGCGTTTTTACTACTTTTGAGTCTCCAGTTTTTACATTTGAATAATAGAAATCAGCTTCAGCAACATGAAATTATTTAGCTTGTACAGTACACATGGTCACTACGTATTGAAGTATTAGCTCCTTTTTTTTTGCATCTATCACTTCGCTACCAGCTTTTTCGTTTGCATTATTTACCATAGTGGGAACTAATCTTCTCCATACTTCTTCTTCTCTAGATGAAGGTTTTAGTAGAGCATGGCAGGCTCCACAATTGTTCTCGTAATGAACTTTTCCTTCTTTTAATGAGGCAAGTGTAATATTCGAAAATTTTGTAGTACCGCGGTCGGCATCTGCTTGTGTTAATACGGAAGTAACTTTTGCTGAACATGCACATAGTAGTAGAACAGAGAAAGCAATAATAAATTTTTTCATAATGGTGTTTTTGTAAAACTAGCCAATAAATTTATTTCTGCAAATCATTGTGTAGGGATAACCAACTAAATAACTAATTTTATAGTTAAATAAATGTCAGCTATAGCTCCAACAACCATTGATTCGCAAATTTTTCCATGGAAGCATGAGAGAAGATTTAATGCTTATCCTAACTACTCGAAAAGAATACATGGCGATCGTGTGCAAAAAGTATCATTAGATGTAGGTTTTACTTGTCCTAACCGGGATGGGAGCAAAGGCTTTGGAGGTTGTACCTATTGTAATAATGACAGTTTTAATCCTTCTTATTGCGATCCTAATTTGCCGCTACATTCTCAAATAGATGAAGGCATTAAGTTTTTGCAGAGAAGATATAAAACTAAAAAATATGTTGCTTATTTGCAGGCCTATTCAAATACGTACAAGCCTCTGCCAGAGTTAAAAAGAATTTATGGCGAAATATTAACTCATCCTGAAATAACGGGATTAGTAATTGGCACCCGGGCAGACTGTGTAGATGATGCAAAACTTGACTATATAGCTGAGTTATCTAAAAATTATGATATTACCATTGAGTATGGCATTGAAAGCTGTTATGATAAAACCTTAAAGCTGTTAAACAGATGTGAAACTTTTGAGGAAGCTAAAACAACTATCATAAAAACTGCTGAAAGAGGAATAAAAGTTTGTGGGCACTTAATTTTTGGATTGCCTGGCGAAACTAGAGCCGAAATGCTTGAGGAGGCTAAAATTATTTCTTCCTTACCATTAAATTTTATTAAGCTGCACCAGTTGCATATTGTAAAAGGTACTGTAATGGCTGGTCAGTATAAAAAGAATCCTGAAATGTTTACGCTTTTTGGCTTAGAAGAATATTTAGATTTTATTGTTTCTTTTTTGGAGTTGCTTAGCCCCCATATTGTTGTAGAGCGTTTATTTGGTGAGGCGCCCCCTCGAATTATGGCTGGTCCAACTTGGGGAGGACTGCGAAATGATCAAGTGTTAAAACTAATTGAAGATTATTTGGAGAAAAAAAATACCTGGCAGGGAAGGTTATTTGTAGCTTAATATTCTGCAATAAATTTTTCTACTGCATTTTTTATTTTATCTCTCAATTTTCTAATTAGAATCATTTTCTCTTCTTCTGTTCCAATGAATTTTGAAGGATCTTCAAAAGCCCAGTTTATTTTTTTATTTAGCCCAGGAAAAACCGGACAAAGATCTGAGGCTTTAGGGTCGCAAACTGTAATTACGTAATTGAAAGATTTCCCTAGCTTATGTAACTCAAATACATCCTTTGTAACATTACTAGAAATGTCTATGCCAACTTCGTCCATTGCTTTAACCACCAACGGATTTAATAATCCAGGCTCTAATCCTGCACTTTCTGCTTGGTATTTTGAGCTGCCTAACGCTTTTAAAAAAGCTTCTCCCATTTGACTGCGAGCAGAATTGTGAATGCAAAGAAATAGAACTCGTATAACTTCCATATAAATAGCTAATGATGTTTTCCTGCTTCGTGATCGTGATGGCCGGGAATAGCTTTAATAGGATCTCCAATCATTTTCCCATACAAATCAACAAATATGCCACCGTAATATATTATGCAGGAAGAATAAAAAATCCATACAAAAACAATGATGATTGCACCGGCAGGTCCAAAGCTGCTGGTGAAATCTGTATGACCAATTTTCCAGCCGATTATGAATTGACCTAGTTTAAATAATAATGCTGTTAATATTCCACCGGGAAGTGCAATTTTCCACTTCACTTTTGCATCGGGAAGAAATTTGAAAATACAAGCAAATAAGATTGTGTTCAAAATTAAAACTATTAAAAACTCAATAGCAAAGAAGCCAGAAGAAAAATATTTAATATAAATGTCGGACATATAAGCCAATGCTTTTTCAAGCATGGAAGGATCTGTGCTGGTTACTACTTGGGCGGTGCTGTGAGCTACGTTGCTAAAGTAGTTGTCCATCCAAGAAATTATAGCTTGAAGTCCCAATGAAACAGAAAGCAGGAACCCAAATGCAATAATAAAACCTAAGGATATAAATTTATCAAAAACGTATTTAATAAATCCATGTTTTATGTCGTCATTAATTTTCCATAACCTGTTTAAGGAATGTTGGAGGGTGTAAAATACTACAGTAGAACTAAACAGAAGCATAATAATTCCAATCCACGTAGTAGAGCTGCTGGACTCATTAGCAACTTTATCCAGCATTAATTTTACTTGTTCAGCGCCATCTTTCCCCATTAAACGACTAAACTCAGTAAATACTTCTGTTTCTATATTTTTCTCTCCCCAGATATAACCAACTAAAGAGATTAGAATTATTAAAATTGCGGGTAGCGCAAATGCTGTGTAATATGCCAGCGCAGCACTGTGATTCATGGCTTCTTCTCGGATAAAACGCAATAAGGTTTTCCAAAGAAGGCCTAAAAAATCTTTAACTTTTTTCACGATGTATAGTTGGGATTAGTGGGTACGAATCTAAGCAAAAAAATGATTTATTTTTTATTGGCGCTTTATGTTCATGATAAAATCTAATGTATCAACGCCATCAGCATAGTCCCATAGTTCAGGGGATTGAGATTTGCCAAATGGAATAACGGTTTGATTTTTAATTTTTTCTCCAGCCACAATGCATTGAATTTTTTCTTTCTCAGTTTTAATCAGATTAAGCAATTCCTCTTTGCTTTTATATCTCTCAAAATGTAATGTAGCTAGAGGTGAGGACATCTCTTTACTTTCTTTTAGAAGGATGAAATTATTGTCTAGAAATTTCTCTTTATTCAATAAGTATATAGTGCGGTAATATTGATGGTTGTTGTAGTACTTGTTGTGGTTTATTACATCACCATGATCGACAATGCCAGCAAAAAAATTATCTAGCTTGTAGTTTTCAGGAATAAAAATTTTGGAAACATTTCTGCATCCTAGTCCAAAAAATTGAAAAATATCTTTTCCAAGTTCATTTAAGTCGCCCTGGCGTTCATTCCCGGTAAGTATTGCGATGGCGTTTCTGTTTTTTCGAATTACATGAGGATATTTTTTAAAATAATATTCAAAGTAACGAGCGCTGTTATTGCTGCCGGTGGCAATGATGGCATTAATCTCTGCTTCTTTACTTTTATTAAATGCTTGAGATGAGATAAAGGAAATTTTATTTTTAAACTCAGGCTCAAGGTCTATTAGCAGTTTTGCAATTACTGGTAAAAGGATTTCATCGTCTGATGAAAGCTTCCCCACAAAACTATTTCCACTTAGAAGCACACATAAGAAATCGTGAAATCCCACTAAAGGAATGTTGCCTGCCATAATTACACCAATTTTGAAATTTGCAGGAGTTTCATTGCTAAGCCCAGCGTAAAGGCTTGCCCATTTTTCAAGCTTTTTCTCTTTTATCATTTCGCCTAGTGAGGCAATGGCTAAATTGATGTTTTCAATAGTAAACCAACCATTATAAGTGCTGGCTTTAAGCACAGCATCCTCTAATAAAGGCTCCTTTCGATCGCGTAAAATCTTGCCAAGTTCAACAAAAGCTTTATTTCTTTTCTGTAAATGCATTCAAAATATTTTTAATATCTTTGCGAATCTATACGAAAACTTTAAAACTTAAACATTATTTATGGCAATTAAGATAACCGAAGAATGTATCAACTGCGGAGCTTGCGAGCCCGAGTGCCCAAACAATGCAATCTATGAAAATGGTGCAGAGTGGAGATTTGCTGATGGAACTACTTTAAAAGGTAGCTACACTGGAAAAAGCTCTGGAGCAGCTTTTGATGCTGAAGCGCCTCAGCC
>CAYZTB010000037.1:5513-28342 GCA_964481195.1 uncultured Bacteroidia bacterium
GTATCTGCAGATTTCTATTACATTGTTACTGACAAGTGTACTGAGTGTGTAGGATTTCATGATGAGCCGCAATGTGCTGCTGTTTGCCCTGTTGATTGTTGCGTGGATGATCCTGACTATAGGGAGTCCAAGGAGCTATTGACAGAGAAAAAAGAAACTATGCACGCTGCATAATGTTTTGAATAATATTAAGAAACCGTAAGCGTTAATAATGCTTACGGTTTTTTTTTGATTGAATATGCAAAAAAGAAAGTTGACAATAGTGTTCTTGTTTTTTGTTTTTGGAGCTGCGTTGAATTCCGCTGCTCAAAAAAGAACGATTCAAGATTCTGTGCAAAATCTTTTTTTTGAATTTGCTCATGCCGCCAATGCAGAGGAGAAAATGCAGAGCAGCATTAGATTTTCCGATGGACTAAAAACGGCATTGCAATTAGATGCGAAAGGGGCTTTCGCCTTCGATTCTCTGAAAAAATATAAAGTGTTGATTCAAACTCCCGACAAGGATGTGAAAGTTTTTACCTGGGATGTTGAGGCGGAAGATGGAACACATACGTTTTTTGGATTTGTGCATGCCTATATAAAAAAGTTAAAAAAGTTTGAAACGTATCAACTGACGGATAAATCTGATGGGGTAAGAGATCCTGAAAATGCGATTGTTGATAATACAAATTGGTTTGGTGCCTATTACTATCAGATTATTCCTGTAAAATATAAAAAGAAAAAATATTTTGTTCTGTTAGGTTGGGATGGCAACAATCGTATTTCTAACAAGCGCTTGATTGATGTTCTTTATTTGTCTGACAAAGGTTTTCCAAAGTTTGGTGCACCGATTTTTTACAACGAACAAATGAAGCTTAAGAAGCGAATAATATTTGAGTTTCAGGCAGGGCTTTTTATGTCTTTAAAATACGAGGAATCTAACGATGCAATCCTATTTGACCATTTATCGCCATCGAACCCTAATTTAATAGGTGAATACTCATTTTATGGGCCGGATTTTTCCTACGATATGATGAAGTTTAAAGATGGTAAATGGGTATATATCAAAGATGTATTACCTCGCAATGATAAAGGTAAACCGGACAAGTATTTTAATACCCCCAAATAGGCCTTCTGTTAACGATTTTCTTGCTAAATTCGGGCATCTTTTAAAACATTAATTTATTCCAATATTTAAGATGGAAACAGTTATGACAGCTCAATCAAAAAAAGTTCACAATTTCAGCGCTGGCCCGGGTATTCTTCCGGCAGAAGTACTAAAAGAAGCTTCGGAAGCTTGTATTAATTTCGACAACCTAAACCTTTCTCTGTTAGAGATTTCTCACAGGAGTAAAAGCTACGTTGCCGTAATGGACGAAGCCCGTGCATTAGCAAAAGCATTACTTGGATTGGGAGATGGATATCAGGCGATGTTTTTAGGAGGTGGAGCAAGTATGCAGTTTTGCATGGTTCCAATGAATCTTTTGAAGGCCGAAGGGTATGGTGCATATGTGAACACTGGCGTGTGGGCTAATAAAGCAATTAAGGAAGCAAAAATGATTGGTAATACCAAAGTAATTGCTTCATCGGAAGATAAAAATTACAATTATATCCCTCGCAATTATCAAATTCCTGGAGATGCGGATTATGTACACATAACATCTAACAATACGATTTATGGTACGCAAATGAAAAATTTCCCCATATCTCGAATACCAATTGTTTGCGATATGTCTTCAGATATTTTTAGCCGTAAACTTGACTGTACAAAATTTGATTTAATTTATGCAGGTGCACAAAAAAATATGGGTCCTGCAGGATGTACGTTGGTGGTTGTTAAAGAAAGTATCCTAGGCAAATCTGGTCGTGCTATTCCTTCCATGTTGGATTATAAGGTGCACATCAAAGGGGAATCCATGTATAACACTCCTCCTGTGTTTCCGGTGTATGTATCTCTTTTAACTATGAGATGGCTGAAAAAAAACGGTGGCATTGAATGGATTGATAAAATTAACACCCAGAAAGCAAATCTTTTATATTCAGAAATTGATCGTAACAGTCTGTTTACTGGTGCAGCAGAAAAAGAAGCCCGCTCTTTTATGAATGTAACTTTTTTAATTAATAAGCCAGAGTTAGAAGCTGAGTTTGATAAGTTAACTAAAGAGGCTAGCCTAAGTGGGCTGAAAGGTCATCGTGATGTGGGGGGCTACCGAGCTTCTATATACAACGCATTGCCTTTAGAGAGTGTGCAGGTGCTTGTTGATGTAATGAAAGAATTTGAAAAGAAATTTGCATAATATTTTTTTGCATGGGAAGAATTTTTGAAACTAGAAAGCATGTAATGTTTGCCCGCTACGCGCGAATGGCAAAAGGCTTTACAAAAATTGGTCGTGAGATAGCTATTGCGGTAAAACAAAATGGTCCGGACCCTGATTCGAATTCACGTTTACGAATCGTAATTCAAAATGCCAAGGCAATCAATATGCCTAAAGATCGAATTGATGCTGCCATTCAACGCGCTTCAACCAAAGGGGAAGGTAACCTAGATGAGGTTGTTTATGAAGGGTATGGTCCTAATGGTGTTGCAGTACTTGCAGAATGCGCTACCGATAATGCAACACGCACCGTCTCAAATGTTCGTTTGCACTTATCGCGAGCAGGAGGTTCTTTAGGTAAAACAGGATCTTTGGATTTTATCTTTGAAAGAAAAGGTGTTTTTAGAATTTCTGCCGAAGGGCAAAATATGGAAGACTTGGAGCTAGAACTCATAGATCATGGTGTAGAGGAGATCAATGAAAATGAGGGAGAGCTAATTATTTATACAAAGTTTGTTGATTTTGGATCTATGCAAAAAGCATTAGAGGATAAAAAAATTAATATTATCAGCGCAGAAAAGCAACGCATACCTAATAACTACGTTAGCTTAAACCCAGATCAGCAAAAAGAAATTAAAGATTTGTTGCAAGCATTGGAGGACGATGATGATGTGCAGATGGTTTTTCATAACATGCAAGAATAATAATCAGTAATTATAAAGTAAAGATCAAAAAAATATGACCAAGGTATTAGCAAATGATGGAATTGATGCTCAAGGAAAAGCAATTTTAGAAAAGCAAGGGTTTACAGTAGTTACAGAAAATGTTCCGCAGGATAAACTTATTAATGCGTTAAATGAAAATGGTTACTCTGGACTTACGGTAAGAAGTGCAACAAAAGTCAGGAAAGATGTGATTGATGCTTGCCCTAATCTGAAATTAATTGGTAGAGGTGGAGTAGGGATGGATAATATTGATGTTGAATATGCTAGGTCAAAAGGAGTTGCTGTTGTGAACACACCCGCTGCATCATCCCTTTCTGTGGCAGAATTAGTTTTTGGTCACTTGTTTACGCTGGTGCGGTCTTTGCAGGAATCTAACAGGCAAATGCCAGTTAAAGGATGTTCTGATTTTGGTGCGCTAAAAAAGAAATACTCAGGTGGGATTGAGCTTTCTGGAAAGACTATTGGAATAGTAGGAATTGGTAGAATAGGCCAGGCTGTTGCTCGCATAGCTTATGGTGTGGGTATGAAAGTAATTGCTCATGATCCATTCGTTAAAGAAACTAAAATTGATATGGAAGTTGCAGGTACTAAAATATCTGTTCCAATTAAAACAATATCGCTAGATGAGCTTTTTGCTCAAAGCGACTTCATAACAGTGCACGTTCCTGGTGGAAAGCTTATTACAATAAATGAGATTGCTAAAATGAAAAATGGAGTAATTCTTGTAAATGCTTCTCGTGGTGGAGTTATTGAGGAGAAAGATTTGCTGGATGCCCTAAATTCAGGGAAAGTGGCTGGTGCAGGCTTAGATGTTTTTGAAAACGAACCTACTCCAATGCAGGAATTGTTACAACATGCAAAAATATCTGTAACTCCTCACATTGGTGCTGCTACAAACGAAGCGCAAGGACGTATTGGAGTTGAGTTGTCAGACAAGATTATTGAAGTGTTGAAGAAGTAAATATTATTAGACCTAGTTCTTTTTATTATGCTAAGTAGAAGATACATCCGGATTAAAGTTATGCAGGCGCTCTATGCGTATTTTCATTCTGAAGATAAAAGTAAGATTCGTCATGAAAAAGACTTGTTTCAGAGCTTTGAAAAAATTTATGATCTGTATCTTTATCTTATTTTGCTTTTAATTGAAATTCGTGAATGTGGCAGAAATCGGATTGCTATTAGAAAAGTAAAACGACTTCCTAATCAAGAAGATATAAACCCCAATACCAAATTTGTTGACAGTAAAATATTTGGAATATTATCTATCAATAAGCAAGTAGCGTTAGAATCTGAAAAGCGCAAAATATCTTGGGAAATGGATTCTGACATTCCACAAAAACTATTTACAAAGATTGCTGAAAGCGAGGAATATCAGTCGTATATGGCGAATCCTAATTCGGATTTTAAAGAAACTAAAAAATTCATCAGCGAGATGTACCGCAACTGGATTGCTGGCGATGAAAATTTGGAAATGTTTTTTGAGGAAAAGAATATTCATTGGGCTGACGACATTGACTTTGTGAATACACTCGTCCTTAAAACCCTAGATTTTATTCCAGAATCTTCAACTGATAATTTACCTATAGCTATTCTTTACAAAGACGAAAAAGCAGATGTGCCATTTGCGAAAGACTTGTTTAAATTGGTTATTGAACATAGTGATGAAACAGATGCCTTAATTCAAGCAAAGACGGAGAACTGGGAGCTAGAGCGTATTGCTTTTATGGATGTGCTTTTAATGAAGATGGCGATTGTTGAGTTTTTGTATTTTCCAACCGTTCCTGTTAAAGTGTCTTTGAATGAATACATTGAACTTGCAAAGCAATATAGCACACCTAAAAGTAGTGTGTTTATAAATGGCATATTGGATAAGCTACTTGCTGAGTTCAAAAGCAATGGTAGGTTGTTGAAAGAGGGCAGAGGCTTGGTAGAAAATTAATATTATGCAAATGATAAATAAATTATTTGGAGGATGTATTTTTGTTTTAACACTCTTTTGTGCTTGTGGGTCGAAAGAAGACAAGTTGCCTACTGATTTAATTGAAATCCCAGGTACAGCAGAAAAAGGATTAGATCGCTCTAATTTGCCAGATATTAAATTTGAAGAAGAAGAGTTTGACTTTGGAACCATTACGCAGGGAGAAAAAGTAGTACATGACTTTAAATTTGAAAATACAGGTAACAGAGAGCTTATTATTTCAAATGCTTATGCCGATTGTGGCTGTACAGTCCCAGAAGTGCCTAAAAAGCCCATAGCTCCAGGCGAAGAAAGTATGATTCGTGTAAGTTTTGATAGCGATAGAAAAAGTGGAATTGTTTCAAAAACAATTTCTGTAGTTACAAACTGCATTCCTAATAAAAAAGTAGTGAAAATAAAAGCAACTATCTTTGTGCCTCAAAGTAAATCTAACTAACCTCTAAAACTAATATAAATATGAATTTTTTAAATGTAATCTTAATGGGAGCCCCAGCAGGAGGCGAAGGAAGTAGCATGACAAGCATTATTTTTTTAGTAGCCATTTTTGGCGTATTCTGGTTTTTTATGATTCGTCCTCAAGTTAAAAAACAAAAGGATGCTCAGAAGTTTAAAGAATCAATAAACAAAGGTGATAAAGTAGTTACCATAGGTGGTATTCATGCTAAAATAGTTGAAGTAAATGATACTACTTTTGTGATTGAAGTAGAAGGAGGAAACAAACTAAAGATTGAAAAGTCTGCAGTTTCTATGGAATCTTCTGCTCAGTTTCAGGCTAAGAAATAAACATACTATTTTCCTATGCTGAAGTCGGAGATATTGCAATTTTTTTCTCAGCGTTCTGACGTAAAGTTTAATAGAAAGGTATTTGTTTTTTTAGTCTGCTTAGTTATTTCGTTTTTTAGCTGGCTTCAAATTAATCTTTCCAAAAGTCAAACAGACAATATTATTGTCAAGGTTGATTTTTTACATGCCCCAAAATCTAAATTTGGAAAAAACATTGTATCGGATTCTTTAATCCTAGAGGTTGAGGCTAATGGCTATGAGCTTTTGCGCTACAAGACCAAAGAGGTAGAGGTGGAATTTAATTCTCTTAAAAGAGATAGGGAAAGTGGTAATTATTTGTTTCTGCCAAATAACTACATTAAAACTATTGGCAAACAAATGGGGGAGAACTATAAAATTCTACGCTCGGTATCAGATACGATTTTTTTAATTCCGAAATCTAAATAACAAATGGTAGTTGTTGGAGTAACAGGTGGGATTGGAAGTGGAAAAACTACAGTAGCTAAACTGTTTGAGCTTTTAAACATGCCAGTATTTTATGCTGATGATGAGGCCAAAAAATTATATGATAATCCTAAGCTTGTCGCTAAAGTTGTAAAAATATTTGGTAAAAAAGTGTTATCAAAAAACAAGAATATAGACAAGAAAAAGTTAGCTGAAATTGTCTTTTCAAATAAGGAGTTGTTGGGTAAGTTAAATGCCATCATTCATCCTTTAGTTAGAGTTGAGTTTTTGATTTGGAAAAAGAGTAAAAAAGGCGCCCCTTTTGTTATTAAAGAGGCAGCAATAATGATTGAAAGTGGTGCAATCAAATGCATTGATTATTTAGTTTTAGTAAAATCAACTAAATACCTGAAAATAAGTAGATTATTAAAACGAAATAACTTTACTAAAACAGAAATTGAAAGTCGAATAAAGGAACAGCTTTCTGATTCAGAACGTGAAAAATTTGCAGATGCAATTGTATTAAATGATGAGCAGCATTCTTTAATAAAACAAGTGTTAAAACTGCATCGAAAACTTAGCAAGAAATAGTGGCATAATGTTGAGTTTTAATAGGTCTTAGAAACATGCTTAAATCCTTAATTGATTTATGAAAATTCTTACAGCGGAGGAGATGCGCCAGGCTGATGTTTATACAATAAAGCATGAGCCAATTAAGTCTATTGATTTAATGGAAAGGGCATCTGTCGAGAGCGTTAAATGGATTATAAATTCCCCGCAACTTAAATCCCTTAAACACATTTCGGTTTTTTGTGGATTAGGAAATAATGGAGGCGATGGACTAGCCATTGCACGGCTACTTGCGGCAAAGAAATATAAAGTTGAGGTGTTTATTATTCGACATTCCGATAAATATTCTTCTGATTTTTTGGTAAACGAAAAGCGGATAAAAAAAGTTAAGTCTATCAAAGTACATAACATCAAGTCAATAGCTGATCTTGAAAAATGTAAATTACCCATATCTAGCGTATTTATAGATGCAATTTTTGGTTCAGGGCTAAGAAAGCCTATTGGAAGTCTTACTGCTGATGTGATTGCCTTTATGAATAAACTAGGCAGTGCCATAATTTCCATTGATATTCCTTCAGGCTTATTTTCTGAATACAATATACACGATAAAGAAAATTATGTAGTTAGGGCATCGCACACGCTTACTTTTCAAGCGCCTAAACTAGCTTTTATGTTTCCTGAGAATGGTTTGTATCTAAACAGTTTTACCGTGTTGGATATTGGACTTAATACTGAATTTATAAGTGCTTTGTCTACTAAAGTTTTTTATGTTGAGGATACTGAGGCTAGATTTATATATCGTAAGCGTTCAAAATATTCACACAAAGGAACTTTTGGTCACGCACTCATTGTTGCTGGTAGTTTTGGCAAAATGGGCGCTTCTGTGCTTTCTTCTAGAGCATGCTTAAGTGCTGGAGCTGGGCTCGTAACGGCACATATACCTAAGTGCGGATACGATATCTTACAAATCTCAAACCCAGAAGTTATGACGGAAGTAGATTCTGGCATAAATATTATTTCTGATAATATTAAAATTGAAAAATACAACACCATAGCAGTAGGACCGGGTATTGGTGCCGACAAACAAACCCAGAATGCTTTGAAGACCCTAATTCAAAATTTAGAAAATCCAATGGTGCTTGATGCAGATGCATTAAATATACTTTCTGAAAATAAAACTTGGATTGCATTTCTTCCAAAAAACTCTATCCTCACTCCACATCTCGGAGAGTTTAAGCGATTGATTGGTAAGACAGATAGTGACATGGAGCGTTTAAAAATGCAAAAAGAATTTTCCATTAAAAATGGAGTAATTGTAATTTTAAAAGGAGCTCATACATGTACTACTACTCCTGATGGAGAAATATATTTTAACTCAACCGGAAACCCAGGCATGGCAACTGCTGGAAGTGGAGATGTGCTGACTGGAATTATTACTGGACTACTTGCTCAAGGATACACTCCCAAAAGAGCAGCGGTTTTAGGTGTATATATTCACGGATTAGCAGCAGATTTAGCTGCTGAAAATGCAAGCGAAGAATCTCTTATAGCTAGTAAAATTATTGGGTTTTTAGGAACGGCTTTTGCTAAGCTTAGGAAATAAAACAGGCATTTTTAGATGTTATTGTTTTTAATACCCTTCAATAATGCCTAATCCTTGTCTTACAATAGTTAGCTCTCCATTAGAACAATCAACAACGGTAGAAGGTTCAATATTTCCAATTCCTCCATCTATTACAATATCAACTAGTTTTTGATATTTAGTATGTATATCATTAGGATCATTCATGTACTCAATGATATCATCGTTTTCATCGTGCAAAGAGTAGTTCATAAGAGGATTTCCCAGCTCTTTCACTATTCCTCTACAAATAGCATTGTCTGGCACTCTTATTCCAATTGTTTTCTTGCGACTTCTAAAAATTTTAGGAATCATGTTGCCTGCCTCTAAAATAAAAGTAAAAGGCCCCGGTAGAGCTTTGCGCATTATTTTATAGGTGGGAGTGTCAACTGCCTTTGTAAATTCTGATATATGGCTTAAGTCATAAAAAATAAATGAGAAATTAGCTTTTTCTACTTTAATTCCTTTAAGCCTGCATATTTTTTCAATTGCCTTAGGTTTTAATATATTACAACCTACCCCATAAACAGTATCTGTAGGATAAATAATAATTCCATCATCCTGCAAGCATTCTGCAATGAGCCTAAGCTTACTTTCTTCGGGGTGGATTGGGTCTAATTTTAAAAGCATATACTAGCAAGTTTAATGGTTTTTTATAGGAATGAAAGGGAGCAAATCTCATTAACAAAGACCTGTTGAAATATTCTTAGCTAAGGTATCACAAAAAAGAGCCCTTGCCTTACCTTTAAAAATATTTAATAAAATGAAAAAGCGGCTATTTTTATTATCGTTATTTGGTGTTGGGGCTGTATCTTTTTTTCTTTTTTCTGCTGCAAAAATTTATAACGAAGATTTTTCCAAGTCCCAAAAATTAAATCTATTTAAACAAAATCGTGTTTGGATGGTGTATGGTTGGACCTATTTTTATCCTAAAGGCCTACAGGAAAAAAAAGGAAAAAAGACTTCTTTTGAGCGGTTTGACCGAGAGGGGAACAGGACAGAGGAAATATATTATGATCAAAATGGAAACCCTACTTTTTCCTGTCAGTTTATTTATGACGACAACGGGATTGAGATTAAAAAAATGGGTGGAGTAGGAGATGAAGTTATTTACGATAAATGGAATTATGTATTTGTAGATAATGGGAAGTTTCTCGAAAAAAAATCAGCGTATAAAAAATCCAAAGAACAAAAATGGGTATATGCTTTTGATGTACATAAAAACATTATATCTGAAATCTATTTTGATATTACCGGAACTCAATCTTACCGTTGGGAATTTACTTATGATGCTGACAATCACGTTACAGAAAAAAAAGAATTTGATGGATACGGAAACGTATATCAGCGTTGGAAGTACAACTACGATGAAAACGGAAATAACGATGAGGTGCTTTATTACGTCTCCAACAATCAGTTAGATAAAATTTATCAAATGAAGTACGATAAGAAAGGAAATATGAAATCGTTTACTACATTAGATAAGAGCGAAAAAATAGTAAACCTTACAATTTTTGTTTATCAGTTTTATGATGGTTTACATGCTCCACGTACTTTAGGAAATAAGAACTAACAATTTTATTTTTTACTTTTTTTCTTTCCCTTCAAAATTTAATGAACCTGAATTAATGCAATACCTCATTCCCGTAGGTTTTGGACCATCGTTAAATACATGACCTAAGTGTGCTCCACATTTTTTACACACAACCTCTGTGCGTTCCATGCCTAGCGAACTATCAGTATTAGTACTAACACTTGAATCTTTATCTGGATTATAAAAACTTGGCCAACCACTGCCTGAATCAAATTTAGTATCTGAGTCAAAGAGTGGGTTGTCGCAACGAATACATTTATATTTTCCTTGATCGTGGTTATTTAAATATTTACCAGAAAACGGAGCTTCCGTACTTCCTTCGCAGGTTATAGCATATTGCTCGGGGGTTAGTTTCTTTTTCCATTCTTCATTGGAATTAATTTCTTTACTTGAATCTTTTGACATGGTATAATTATTATTAGGTATAGAGGTGTATCTATTATTTTGACAAGAAACGGTTAGTGTGGTGGTAAAAAGAATTACGTAGTGAAAGAATATTGTTTTCATCTCTAAATAGTATAGTTGCATTCTATAACGAATAGCAATAATGAATATTTCAATATGGATACAAAAAAAAGGAACCGAAATTACTTTCGATTCCTTTCAATAAGTATCTGAAAAATTACTTTACAGCTGCTACAACTGCCTCAAATGCATCGGGATGGTTGAGAGCTAGGTCGGCAAGTGCTTTTCTATTTAACCCTAATTTTTTCTCAGTAGCTTTTGCTATAAACTGGGAGTAAGACATGCCGTGTGTGCGAACAGCAGCATTTATACGCTGAATCCAAATGCCTCGGTAAACAATCTTCTTAACTTTTCTTCCGCGATATGCGTAAGTAAGCCCTTTCTCGTAAACGTTTTTAGCAATGGTCCAAACGTTTTTTCTTTTACCCCAGTTACCGCGGGTTCTTTTAAGGATTTTTTTTCTGCGAGCTCTAGAGGCTACACTATTTACTGAACGTGGCATGATCTATTTGTTTAAAATTTATTTTTCTGTTTTAATTAAATGATAAGCATTGCTTTAATCCTTTTCATATTTGAAGGATGAATGCCAGCAGCATGCGTAAGATGACGCTTGCGCTTCTTTCCTTTTTTAGTAAGGATATGGCTTTTAAAGGCATGTTTTCTTTTGATGTTTCCAGAGCCAGAGACTTTAAATCTCTTTTTAGCGCTAGAGTTGGTTTTCATTTTAGGCATAAGTGCAGTGTTAATCGTTTATTTTTTCTTACCCGGAGAAAGAAGGATAATCATTTTCTTTCCTTCTTGCAACGGCATTTGTTCAATTTTTCCTACTTCCTCTAACTCTTGTGCAAACCTCATTAATAATTCTCTTCCTTGATCTTTAAACATGATGGTTCTGCCTTTAAAGAATACGTACGCTCTAACTTTAGATCCTTCCTCCAAAAAACGAAGTGCATGATTTTTTTTGAAACTAAAATCGTGCTCATCGGTATGTGGAGTAAAGCGTATTTCTTTTACTACCACTTTGGTAGTGTTCGCTCTTTTTTCTTTTTCTTTCTTTTTGTGTTCGTATAAAAACTTTTTATATTCTATTATTTTACAAACTGGAGGAGTAGCTGTTGAAGAAATCTCAACTAAATCTAGCTCCGCCTCTTTTGCCATTCTCAATGCTTCCTCAATCGAAACAACTACTGGTTCAAACCCTTCGCCTACAACTCTTACTTGAGGATGTCTAATCCTATCGTTTATTTTATGCAGGTCTTCTTTTTTCTGAAACCTGTTGAAATTTCGTTGAAAAGGTCTGCCTGATCCTCCTCCTGAAGGCTTTGGACGGTAAAATGGTGCTGCGATGACTTTAAATTTTAGTTACTAATTATTAATTTACAATTCTAAATTCATTATTCTATTTACCTCATCGGTAATTTGTTTCACAAAAACAGTTACATCCATACTACCTAAATCTCCTTCTCCATGTTTTCGGATAGAAATAGTATTTGATGCTACTTCTTTTTCTCCAATAATCACCATGTAAGGAACTTTCATGATTTCAGCATCACGAATCTTTTTTCCAATCTTTTCGTTACGATCGTCAAAAGAGGCGCGAATGTAAGACTTTTTCATCAATTCCAGTACATTTTTTGCATAGTCGTTGAACTTGTCACTTATAGGTAAAATAGCTACTTGTTCCGGTGCTAACCAAGCTGGGAAATTACCTGCATAATGTTCTATTAAAAAACCAATAAATCGCTCATGAGTTCCAAGTGGTGCTCGGTGAATGCAAATTGGCGTTTCCTGCGTATTTTGACTGCTTGTATAAGTTAAACCAAACCTTTTAGGAACAGCAAAATCTACTTGATTGGTAGCTAGGGTAAACTCTCTGCCAATAGCGCTCCAAACCTGAACATCAATTTTAGGCCCGTAAAATGCTCCTTCATCAGCAACTTCTTTAAACGGAATATTTGATTCAATAAGTACTTTTCGAACCAGGTCTTCAGTCTCTAGCCAAAGCGCAGGCTCATCTACATATTTTTTTCCAAGCTTAGCGGGATCATGCGTAGAAAAACGCATTACGTATCTATCAATTCCAAATATTTTAAAATAGTTGAGGTACATCTCATTTACCGCACGAAATTCATCAGCAAACTGCTCCTTGGTGCAATAGATATGCGCATCATTCATTTGTAGCGAACGAACACGCATTAGTCCAAATAACTCGCCAGATTGTTCGTAGCGGTAACAAGTTCCGTATTCTGCTAGTCGAAGTGGAAGGTCTCGATAACTAGGGTTAAGTGCTTCAAAAATTTTATGATGATGTGGGCAGTTCATTGCCTTGAGGTAATATTTTTCTCCGTCCATATCCATAGGAGGAAACATACTCTCTGCATAGTAGGGCAAATGACCGCTTGTTTTATACATGCTCTCTTTAGCAAGATGTGGAGTACGCACTCGTTTGTATCCTGCTTTTTCTTCTGCTCTTTTTGCTAAGGCTTCTAATTGCTCAATGATAATAGCACCGTTTGGCAGCCAGAGTGGAAGTCCAGGGCCTACATCATCATTGTAAGTATATATTTTCAACTCTTTGCCTAATTTTCTATGATCTCTTTTTTTAGCCTCTTCCAGCATGGTTAAATATTCATCTTGCTCTTTTTGTACAGGAAAGGTAATGCCGTAAATCCTAGTAAGCTGTTTATTTTTTTCATCGCCTCTCCAATATGCTCCGGCAATATTCATAAGCTTCACAGCCTTAATGAATCCGGTGTTTGGAATATGTGGCCCACGGCAAAGGTCTGTGAAGTTGCCTTGCTTATAAAAAGTAATTTGTCCGTCTTCTAAATCATTTATCAGCTCTAACTTATATTCATCACCTTTTTTAGTAAAATAATCTAAAGCCTCTTTTTTAGAAACTTCAGAGCGAACAAAAGTATTTTTAAGTCTTGCTAACTCAAGCATCTTTTGTTCTATCTTTTTAAAATCTTCTGAAGAAATTGTTTTTTCTCCAAGATCTACATCGTAGTAAAAGCCATTTTCAACGGGAGGCCCAATTCCAAACTTTACGCCAGGATAATAGAATTCCAATGCTTCGGCAAAAAGATGTGCCGATGAATGCCACATGGTGTTTTTTCCTTCGGTATCTTTCCAGGTATAAAAAAGAATTTCGGTATCAGTTTTAATGGGAAGCATAGCGTCAACTACTGCTCCGTTAACATTAGCAGAAAGCACATTGCGCGCTAGCCCTTCGCTAATACTTTTTGCAACATCCAAAGAAGTTACTCCTTGCTCGTATTGCTTTGTGTTTCCGTCTGGAAAAGTTATTGTAATCATACCTGTAAAAATGGAAGGCAAAGATAGAAAAATAGGGGAATGCTTCTGTTGAAGTATGTAAGAATACATTCTTATTTTTGGCAAAAAAAACAGAATGAAGAAGTCAAGCTTTTTTCTTGTAGGAATTTTTCTTTCAGGCGTAATGTGCGCTCAATCATTTGATCAAGGAAACTGTAATTTGGATTTCAAAATAGACCTTGCCTCTTATTAGGGAACGGTAAAAGACAACCAAGCTTTATCTTCAACTAAATCTGGCGTTGCAGGTATTGCTTTTGCTCCACAAATTACTTGGGGCATTCGCAAACGAACTTCAATGGGTACTTCTTTAACTTATACTAGCTACTTAGACTCCAGCACTGCTGCAGTTGGCAAACCAAAGCTTAGTGGTTTGGATCTAAATTTTTTGTTTGACTTTCATTTTGTAAGAAGGCCAAAAACCGATATGATGCTAGGGTTGAGACTAGGTATTGCTGGAATCCGTTATAATCCAAATGATGGAACTAGAGATATTTACGGATCGATGGGTAGAACTTCTGATTTGCACTTTACATCTCGCTTTTATGTTTCAGAAAAGGTAGGTATCTTAGCTAATATTGCATTTCCAGCTTATCACTTTGGCGATTTTGGTAAAAACTTAAGCTATACATATGAAGTTAAGTTTAGTGGAATAAATATAGGCACTGGGTTAGTTTTGAATCTAACTAGTAAAAAAGAATAAACAATAATTTGGCTAAAATATAATGCTAAAGCCAATTTGCCCAGTTGTTGTTGCCCACCCTGCTTCGGCAAAAATTCCAATTTTTTCTTTAATCATAAATCGAGCACCAATGGTAGCTTGGTAATCGAAGTCAAGTATCTTTTCTGTTTGTTGAATATTGACCAACTGATTTGGGTTTGAATCGGTGTATTTGCCTATATAATATTCATACCCTAATCCAAGTCCTGCATATAAATCAAGCTTTTCCCCAATGGGATAATGAGCGTTAAATCGTGCATAAAAATCAAAAACATTGGCTTTGATTTTTCGTTCGTATCGAAGTTGATTGGTGTCATCGTATTTATACGAAACTCTCGCACCTGAATATTCAAGATTAATGCCCATTCCAAAATATTCTAATAGTCCGTGCTCATATTTCAAAAGTATAGTCCCGTAATTATTTAGTTTATAGTCAATAAAGTTTTTATAGTTCTTGTTGAAATCATTTTTTATACGTTGTGCTGGAGGTGTTCCGAAACCTAAAGACAAAACATTCGTGCCATCTTCAAAAGGTTGAGAAAATGAAAGTGAGGATAAAAAAACAGAAAAAGCGATGAGGAGAAAATTCTTATTCATGATGTATTTTTTAATTTATTGTACAAAGTTAACTTGTTTTGCAAAAAAACAAACTTATAATTTATTAGCTATTAAATATTTATGTTTGATTACAGCTTGGCACTAAGTATAGTTAAACTTATTGATTACTAGTTCTTTTAAGCAGTATACTCAATTCATTATATTTGCCAACTTAAATTAAAACCCTGTGACTAACACTGATTTTGAAGAGTTGAAAGAGCTGTTTTCTTCGCCTAAGCGGATTGTAATAGTTACACACAAAAATCCGGATGGAGATGCCATGGGTTCATCGCTTGGTTTATATAACTATTTGATTCAAAAAAAGCATACAGTAAAAGTAATTACCCCTAATCAATATCCTGCATTTTTAAACTGGTTGCCGGGAAATGATAAAGTAATTCCCTTTTCCGAAAATGCTACGCAAGCGCAAAATCATTTTAAAAAGGCTGAAGTAATTTTTTGTTTAGACTTTAATTCTTTAAAACGTATAGGAGACTTAGGGGATTTTGTAAAGAAGTCAAAAGCCGTCAAGATCATGATTGATCACCATCCTCAGCCTGAAAGTTTTCCAGATTACCTTTTTCATGATAAAAAATCATCTTCAACTGCCCAGCTAGTCTATGATTTTATTGATTTATTGGGAGATAAAAAGTTAGTAAATAGAAAATGTGCTAACTGCCTTTATACAGGGATAATGACTGATACGCTAAACTTTAGAGTGGGAACTACTTCAGCACATACACATCGCATAACCGCTGAGCTAATGGATGCTGGAGCTCAAAACTCTTTTGCTTTTTCGAAGATATTTGAAACGAACTCTGAAGATCGTTTAAGGATGTTAGGATTCTCTCTTCAAAAAATGAAAGTATTTAAAGAGTTTCACGCTGCATTCATTTCACTTTCATCTAGTGAATTGAAAAAATTTAATTTCAAAAAAGGAGATACGGAAGGGTTGGTAAATTATCCGCTATCCATTGAAGGGATTCAATTTTCGGCACTTTTTACAGAAGTGAATGGTGAAGTAAAAATTTCTTTTAGATCTAAAGGGACTTTTGATGTGAATAAATTTTCTCGTAAAAGTTTTAATGGTGGCGGACATGTTAATGCTGCTGGCGGAGAATCAAACTCTACACTTGATGAAGCGGTATTAGCCTTTGTGAATTTACTACCAGAATACAAAGATGAACTCTCCAAAATTTCTTGATCTGAATAATAAAGACAAGTTTTTAAGTCTTATGGCTAGTCTGCCGTACAAGTTGTATATAGTAATATTATTTTTTGCCCTATTTTCTTGTGGTTCAGATAAATCAAAAGATAATAAAAAAGAAATTGACCCGCGTCAGTTTAAGCAAGCGTTAGAGCGTGTAAACAAATATGAACTACAAAAGGAATCGGATGAGATAAATCAATACATAGCGCGCCATAAATGGAAGATGCAAATGACTGGTACTGGATTGAGATATATTGTCATAAAAGAAGGAAATGATGTTAAGCCCGAGTCCGGTAATTTCGTGAAAGTAAATTATAAAATTTCTTTACTCGATGGCACCGTCTGTTATACTTCAGCAGAAGATGGCGCAAAGGAATTTAAAGTAGAAGGAGATAATATTGAAAGTGGGCTGCACGAAGCTGTGCTGCTTATGCATGTAAATGAAAAGGCAAAATTCATATTACCGTCTTACATGGCAAATGGTTTGCAGGGAGACAATAATCGTATTCCACCGTTATCTGCTATTGTAGTGGATTTGGAGTTATTAGCAATAAATTAATTCAGCATTTTTTTTAGTTATGAGACGTAGTAATATTTTCAATGGGACTTTTGTTATTGTCTTATTTTTTATTTTTTTTATTTCCTGCAATTACTCCATACACGCTGGGTTTGCCGAAACAGAAAATGGTTTGTATTATAAGTTGTTGAATATTGGGGATGGAGAAAGGTATGCAATGCCAAAAGATTATGTTACAGCACAAATTATTATCAAAACTGAAAAAGATTCAGTGTTATATGAAACTAAAAAAATTGGATTGGAAGGGACAGTTACTTTTATTTTACCTGAAAAGTTTACTTATAAAAAAGATTACAGAGAGGGCTTTTTGTATTTAAACGAAGGCGACAGCGCAGTGTTTATTACTGATGCACGTGCAATATTTTTGGATAAGAATAAAACAAAAATACCCATCGGCTTGCATCCTGAGAGTAATTTGTATGTAGGAGTTAAGGTTGTAAAAATCTCATCGCCCGAAGAGCAAGTAGCTGCCGCACAACTAGAAAAAGAAAAGTTAGAAAAAGGTGAGTTTGAAGAAAAAAGAATACTTGATAAATATCTTGTTGAAAATAAAATCGAAGTTGCTCCTGTTGCAAATGGTATCTATCATATTGTGTTGTCCGAAGGGAGGGGCGTATCTGTAGATGCTGGTAGAGTGGCTTTGCTTTATTACAAAGGACTTTTTTTAAATGGACGCTGTTTTGATTCCAGTTTTGAGTCCCAGCCCTTTGAATATATATTGGGTGCCGAAGAACAATTAATGCCTGGATTAGTAGCCGGAGTACGAAAAATGCGCGAAGGTGAAAAGGCCAAATTTATTATACCTTCGCACCTCGCTTTTGGCAGTGCGGGATCTTCAACGGGAATGATTCCTCCATTTACCACTTTGGTTTATGAAGTGGAGCTGTTAAAAGTGCAATGAGGCAAAATTTTATGAGTAAAATATATATTAAAACTAGCAACGTAATTTATACTCTATTCATTAGTGTAATTTTATGTTCCTTGTATTCCTGTGCGAATTCTGAATATTCGGATTTTCAAGAAACAGCTTATGGGTTGAAATACAAATTTCATGTAAAATCGGGCGATACTACCCTCGCTAAATATGGCGAAATTGTAAGATTAAAACTTGTGAAACAATTAAATGATTCACTCATAGAAAGCACCGAATTAGTAAATCCTGCAGGTTTAGATCAAATGATAGAGCCGGGAGTATTTGCTGGTGCGATTGAAGAGGGTATAGTTATGATGGCCATTGGAGATAGTGCTACTTTTTTAGTCAAAACAGATTCAATAAATAAATATTACCCTGCTAAAGACCCGACAAAAAATTATACTCCTAATTCTTACCTTGTTTTTCATGTTAAACTCATGAACATACAAACTAAAGAGGAAGTGAGGTGGGTGCAAGCACAGAACAAAAAAGCTTTTGTATCAGAAAGAAAGGATAAGGAATCGAAGGAGATTGCTAATTATGTTGAAGGGAATCACATTGATGTAAAGCCCAGCAGCTTAGGGATATATTTCATTGAGAAAGTAAAGGGTGCTGGTATAAAGCCTGTTGATGGAGACTCGGTGCTAGTTCACTATACAGGTAGTTTTTTAGATGGAACAGTATTTGATTCATCCATTAAACGTAACGAACCTTTTGGATTTGTCGTGAATGCAGAAGGTCCCCGTAGCATAATATCCGGTTGGAACGAAGTAGTTAAAAAGATGAATAAAGGTCAAGTAGTATCTGTGATAATTCCATCTGCATTGGCTTATGATTCGGCAGGCTACTTGAATCCGCAAACAGGCAAATATTTTATTAAACCTTATGCTCCGTTAAAATTTGATATTGAGCTATTGGAGGTGTTTCGAAAAAAATAACAACAATGAATCAAACAAGAAGTAAAATCATAAAACAAATTAATATGATAAACAGAAAACAAACAATCCTATTCCTTGCAGTAACTTTTTTTACAAGCTGCATGTTTGCTCAAAAAGAAAAACAAAAAACAAATAAAAATATGGACAAAGAATTTTTAGGAAAACAAGCAGACGGCATTTATGCAAAATTTGAAACTAATAAAGGAAATATTTATCTTGTTTTGGAGCATAAGAAAACCCCAATGACAGTAGCTAATTTTATTGGATTGGCTGAAGGGAAAATAAAAAATAAAGCAAAGGCGGATGGTGTGCATTTTTACGATGGGTTGAAATTTCATCGTGTAATTCCAAACTTTATGATTCAGGGTGGTTGCCCACTAGGAAATGGAATGGGGGATCCTGGCTATAAATTTCCAGATGAATTTGATGAAACATTAAAACATACCGGACCTGGAATTTTTAGCATGGCTAACTCAGGCCCAGGCACCAACGGTTCTCAGTTCTTTATTACACACGTTGCAACTCCTTGGCTAGATAATAAGCATACTGTTTTTGGGCATGTAATCGAAGGAATGGATGTTGTGAATGCTATAGTTGGAAATGACACAATTATTAAAGTCGTTATTCTTAGAAAAGGAAAAGAAGCTGAAAGCTTTGATGCTCCTAAAGTTTTTGAGTTTGAACAAGCCAACGTAACTGCAAAGGCTGAAGCAAAGGAAAAGGCTGCAAAAGCAAAATTAGACAGTATGTTTGTAAATGCAAAGACCACTGCATCGGGCTTAAAGTATGTAGTAGTTAAAGAAGGTTCGGGGGTATCTCCAAGCGCTACTAGCAGTGTTACAGTACATTATCACGGTATGTTTACAGATGGAAAAGTTTTTGACAGCAGTGTGCAGCGTGGTCAGCCGGCTACCTTTGGACTTAATCAAGTTATACCAGGATGGACAGAAGGATTACAACTAATGAAGGAAGGTGGTAAGGCCAACTTTATGATACCAGGCAACTTAGCATATGGCGAGCAAGGTCGTCCAGGAATTCCTGCAAACAGTACATTAATATTTGAAGTTGAGTTGATTAAAATAAATCAATAATATTTCTACCTTGAAAACTGATGAAAAAAGAAGTTAAAAAAGTCACTACGCATGTGCTTCAGAAAATGAAGCTTAATGGAATGAAAATATCCATGCTTACAGCGTATGATTTTACCACTGCTAAAATATTGGATCGAGCTGGCATTGATGTTTTGTTGGTGGGCGATTCTGCTTCTAACGTGATGGCCGGACATGAAACAACTTTGCCAATCACTTTAGACCAAATGATTTATCATGCTTCCTCAGTCGTGCGTGCTGTTAGTCGAGCTCTTATAGTTGTTGATCTTCCATTTGGATCATATCAAGGAAATTCTAAAGAAGCTTTGAATTCTGCAATTAAGATTATGAAAGAATCTGGTGCGCATGCAGTTAAGTTAGAAGGTGGTAGAGAGGTGAAAGAATCAATTGAGCGTATTTTATCAGCAGGTATTCCTGTAATGGGTCATCTGGGATTAACCCCTCAGTCCATATATAAGTTTGGTACCTATTCGGTTCGTGCAAAAGAAAAAGTAGAGGCTGCGCGTATTGTTGAAGATGCAGAAATATTGGAGAAGTCAGGTTGTTTTTCTATTGTCCTCGAGAAAATACCCGCAAAGCTTGCACAGCAAATTGCAAAAAATGTAAGCATACCAGTAATTGGCATTGGAGCTGGTGGGGGAGTGGACGGACAAGTTTTGGTGCTGCATGATATGCTTGGGCTTAATAATGAATTTAATCCAAGGTTTTTGCGTAGGTATTTAAATCTTTACGATGACATTAAAGGTGCTGTGCAATCTTACATCAAAGATGTAAAGTCTGGCGATTTTCCCAATGAAAAAGAACAATACTAATTTGAGAATTTGAAGATGAATCAATTCTCAAATGAAACTGGCGGTAATCCTGTAACTCCAAATACAAATTCAAAACTTGATATTCTTTTTGAGGATAATCACTTAATTGCTATCAATAAGCGTTCTTCCGAAATTGTTCAGGGCGATAAAACAGGGGATACCCCGCTCAGCGAAAAAGTTAAGCAGTACATCAAAGAAAAATACAATAAACCTGGTGAGGTTTACCTAGGAGTTGCTCATCGCATAGATAGGCCTGTAAGTGGAGTAGTTATTTTTGCTCGAACCAGTAAAGCGCTATCTAGGTTAAATGAGATGTTTCGTGACAAAGAAGTTAAAAAAACATATTGGGCGGTTGTTAAAAATAAACCCAATCCTGAAAGTGCTCGTATTGTTCATTACCTAAAAAAGAATGAGCAAAAAAATATTTCAAAGGCATACTTAAAGGAAGTTCCGGGGGCTTTGAAGTCGGAATTGGATTACAAAATATTATTTAGCTCCGACAATTACCATTTGCTGGAGATAAATCCTTTAACGGGTAGACATCATCAAATAAGAGTTCAATTATCTGCAATTGAATCTCCAATTAAGGGAGATGTTAAATATGGTTTCAGGAGAGGAAATGGAGATGGTTCCATTCATTTGCATGCACGTAAAACAGAATTTATTCATCCGGTGAGTAAGTTGCCAATACGAATTGAAGCAAGCACGCCCAACGAAGTGTTGTGGAATTATTTCATGAAAAGTTTTAATGGATAGTTTTTCCTGTTATAAGTTACGCATGTAACTCATAAAGGTAATTGGCCCCAAAGTAAAATTTTTACCTGCTAAATTTCTATTTATAGAAACGCTTCCAATTCCAAAGTCCCAGGTATTTTTTTCGCCCATTAACCGGAACGCTCCTGTAAAAATTCCTATTCCTTCGGTTGGGGTAAACCAATTCTCTGTAACAAGCGCATATTTTGGAGAAATGCGCTTGTATCCACTAATAGAAAGTAATCCAAGTTCAATTCGTTCTATTTTATTTAAGTAATAAAATCTTTTTATTCCTTCAAGCACTCCATACCCTCCACTAATACTCAGATGTCCATTTCTGTTTCCAAACGTGATGTGCCCGTATGCTGCACCGGCATAAGGTGATCCTGTAATATCTACAAGTAAAATTCCAGCGCCAGCATGAACGCCATTAAATAATTTATAGCTTATTCTCGGTGAAATAAACGCAGCCATGGGAATAAAAATTCCACCCATGCAAGAAAAATTAGAAGTTATTCCAACATCAAAGGAATTGAAAAGTCCCATGGTATTTTGGTAATAGGCTTCACCGCTTCTTAATCCGATTGCAGAGGGCGTTATTAAGTAATGGGCATCTGTTCTGGTAGTAAACCAATACTTACCATCTTTCATATTTCCGGGAGTGATTCGTTTTATATATTTAATTTTTGAAATGTTAATTTTTACGCGTCCTAAGCTGGAGGTTTCAATGTCTAGTTCTTGTTCTTTTCTTAAAATAATTTTTCCCTGCAGTTTAGTTTCATTCATTAAAGTAATCAAGTAATAATCCTGTGGATCAATCTTTTCCATGCTGCTTACATCCTTTGAGCGAAAGGTGACGTTACCTAGCATTTCATCTTGAAATTCAATGGTCTTTTTTTCCTGATGAAGGATTTTTCCTTTTAACACGGTGCCATCATTTAAGGTAACGATATGATAAAAGCGGATAGTATCTGTTGGGGTAAATTGTACTTCCTGTGCTTGACAGGCAATAACTATAGTAATAAATAAAAGTGAAATCAGAATTGATGGTTTCCAGGGCTTCATGTTTAGCAAAAGTAGTTGAATTAAATCACTTCATCAAAACCTGATTTTTGATCTCACCTTTTTAATTTCTCCTCTGTTTTTTTTGCTTTTCAGTCTTTTTTCTTTTGAATTTTTTGAAGCTTTAGTTTTATGTCTTTTTTTAGGTCTCTGGAAAGTAGCGGTAAGCAAAACTTTAAACTTTTTAAGAGCAATTGTCTTGTTTTCAAATTGAGAAGGCGTTTCTTGACAGGTAATTTTTAAGATGCCCGATTTGCTTATTTTGTTGCTAAGCTTTGCAAGAATTTGCTGTCTTTGCCATCCCGTTAATAACTTTGAGTGGATAACATC
>CAYZTB010000038.1:0-27880 GCA_964481195.1 uncultured Bacteroidia bacterium
TTATGAACACATTTTGCGTTTTCATTAACATGCACTAATGTTGACCTGTTAAGAATTTCTTTTGATTTTTTTACAAAATTAGATTGTTCATCTGTAGTTAATTCATTGAGTTTAAGACAGTAATCAGTCTCACCTTCTCTTCCCCATGTAGTGGGTTCAAAAGCAATTTTTTTAGGTTGGTTGTTAAGAAATTTTTCATATTCAGCTTTGTGGCTCAAATCAACACCTTCGCCTTTGCTGTAAAAAGACACTACTAGTCTGTAAATATCTTCTTGCATATTAGTTGTTGCATTTACTTGCCAATTTGAGTGTTCGCAATTGGAGTTTTCCTTTTTATGCACCAATTTAGATCTATTTAAAATAGCGTTGGCTCTATTGATGAATTCAGTTTGCTCAGATGCAGAAAGTTCCTTAAGGGATAGGCAATAGTCTACTTCACCCTCTCTTCCCCAGTTTTTTGGTTCGTATGATATCTTTTTCGAATTTGTATTTAATAGATTTACAAATTCATCTTTTGCTTTAATGTCGATTCCTTCGCCAATGCTATAAAAAGAGACTACAAATCTCATGTTTTCATTTTTTGCAGCATTCCCTATAGGCGTAACTTCTGCTGTTGAGGCAGGCGAGCCAGAAGTGTAATTTACTTGACTTTGAGTATTTGTTGCAGCAGGAGCGGTTGTAGCGCTTTTTTTATTTGAACAAGAAATAATAAAAATACTTGCTACGCTTAAAAGCAATAGATTGTTTACTGTTTTCATATTAATATAGATTTTATTTGTTGTTGGTTTTTATTATTGAAATAGAAAGCATTAACCATGCCAAAGCAAAACTTACTCCTCCCAAAGGAGTTATGGCTCCAATCCATTTAAATTCTTCATTTCCAATGCCTAATAGAGGTCTTAATGCAAGAAAATATAGGGAAAAAGAAAATAGCACTATACCCAATATAAATAAGTAGGATGCATAGGATAATAGTTTAGACTGTATATTTATAGATAACACTCCAACAAAAAGTAAGGCTAGCGTATGGTAGAATTGGTATCTAACGGCTGTTTCAAAAGTGAATAAGTTATCTGCTGGAATTAGTTTGCGTAATGCATGAGCACCCATGGCACCAAATAATACACACATGGCTCCAGAAAATCCTGCTAGGATGATTGTTTTTTTTTGCACTTACTTAAATTGATAGAAAATGTTTTTCCCTTTTCACAAATGTAAAAAAATCCTATTTGTAAATTGTTAAACCTTTACGCTTACTTTTGCTCAATATGTTAAAGGGTCTCTTTATAAATATATCTAGGTTGTATGTTTTTTGGATGATATTCTTTTTCATTTCTAGAAGTGTATTTGTGCTTTATAACTTAGACGAAATAAATGAGATAGGTTTTGTGGAAATACTATCGACTTTTGGGCATGCTTTATATTTAGATAATTCATTTGCTTGCTATTTGCTGGGGTTTTCAGTATTAATGATGGTTTTATCTACTTTTATTCCAGGAAAGGTTATTCATTATGTCCATTCTGCTTACGTTATTTTGTTGTTGATTGTGTTGTCATTTATTACAATTGCTGAACTCGAAATTTATAATGAATGGGGATCTAAACTTACGGTAAAAGCAATTCGTTTTTTACAACAACCTGCGGAGGTATTTCACTCTACATCTTTGTTATTTTTAGCAGTTGGTTTTTTAGCAGTTGGGTTATTAGTATATATTGGATTTGCGATCTGGAAAAAATTATGCCCTGCAATTTATTTGTTGAGAGAAAACAATAAAAATATAAGTTGGGTATCCGTTTTAAGTGTCCTTTTTTTTACTGCGTTAATGCCTGTATTACTCGTAATTGGATTGAGAGGAGGATTGCAGGAAATTCCAATTCAGCAAAGTGATGCATATTTTTCAAAACATAATGTTTTGAACTTGGCTGCAGTAAATTCCGGTTGGAATCTGGGGCAAAGTATTTGGGAAAACAAAAAAAATATGGGTACTAATCCATACGATTACTTTCCATTACCTGAAGCAACTCAAACAGTGAATGAATTATATAGCGTAGCAAAGGATAGTACTATTTCTGTACTTAAAACTAACCGGCCTAATATCGTTCTAATTATTCTTGAAAGTTGGTCAGCAGATTTAGTGAAATCGTTAGGTGGATATGATAGCATTACGCCCGGACTTGACAAAATCATCTCCGAAGGAGTGTTATTTGAAAATGCGTATGCAAGCGGAAGTCTTTCGGATCAGGGAATGGCTGCCATATTCTCAGCCTTTCCAGCGCAGCCTACCGTATCCATTATTTCTCAGCCAGGAAAATACGTAAAACTCCCTTGTTTAAATACGGAGCTTAAAGAAAAAGGGTATTCTACATCTTTTTTATTTGGCGGACAACTTAGCTATGGTAATATTAAGGCATATATGTATTACAATAATTTTGATCGCATATTAGAAGGAGTAGATTTTAGCAGCAATATTCCAGCAGGTAGGTTAGGAGTACACGATGAATATGTGTATGCAAGGCAATTAGAACTATTAAAAAATGAAAAGGAGCCTTTCTTTGCTTCTATGTTTACGCTCAGCAGTCACAGTCCGTATGATATGCCAATGAAAAAAGAAGACAGACTTGCATTTGATAGCGATGAAGCTAACTATGTAAACTCGGTACATTATGCGGATGATAAGCTGTTTGATTTTTTGCAGAAATCTAAAAATGAAAAATGGTTTGACAATACTTTATTTGTAATTGTTGCTGACCACAGCCATCGATCACCTAAACACTGGTCTATGAACCAACCTGAATATCGTAGAATACCTATGGTGTTTTGGGGCAATGTTATTAAAGAAGAGTATAGAGGATATGAAAACAAGAAAATATGTTCTCAAACAGATTTAGCCGCAACATTATTTAGTCAACTGGAAATTTCTTCAACTCGTTTTGAATGGAGTAAGAATGTTTTCAACCCATCTATTTCTGAGTTCGCATATTTTGAAACTACGGATGGATTTGGTTGGGTCCGGCCTAACCAATACCTGGTATATTCTCATCAAATGGATCATTATTATTTCGAGAAGACAAACTCAGCTGAAGAAAAAAATAGATTAGAAAAAGAAGGTAAAAGTTTTCTGCAAGTTTTGTATCAGAAATATACCGATTACTAGTTCCGGTAATTTTACTCATATGTTTAGTAAATCATTCAAGGAGCATTTTTATAAAACCATGCTATTGGCATGGCCAGTTTGTGTAAGCAACTTAGGTCATGTGTTGGTTGGTGTAGTTGATACAGCAATGGTTGGTGGTATAACGCAGAATGAATTTGGCTATTCAGGCACTACTGCACAAGCCGCAGTTTCATTAGCTAACGGTATTTATTTTTTGGTACTTGTATTCGGATTTGGTGTTTCCTATGGAGTTACGCCTTTAACTGCCGCTGCGGATAGTTCAGGAGACGTAGAGGAAAATAGCAAATTACTAAGTCATAGCTTGGTCGTAAACATTTGCACAAGTGTAATCCTCTTTATATTTCTGTTTTTAGTTTCGCCTGCAATAAAATATATCGATCAGCCGAGTGATGTAGTAGAGTTGGCAATTCCATTTTTAAATGTAATGTTATTGAGTATGATTCCGCTGGCGTTATTTTCAACATTTAAACAATTTGCTGAAGGGCTTTCATTTACTCGATTTGCTATGATTATCACAATTGGGTCAAACCTTTTAAATGTTTTATTTAACTACATTCTAATTTATGGGAATTTTGGTTTTGATGCTATGGGATTGATGGGTGCTTGTTGGGCAAGTTTTTGGGCAAGAATAATAATGGCGTTAGCCATGTTCATGTATGTATATTGTGGAAAGCGTTTTCGTCAATACTGGATTGGCTTCTCTTTGCTTGACCTATCTTTTGAAAGAATAAAAAAAATATTTAAGCTAGGTGCTGCATCGGGTTTGCAATGGGTTTTTGAAGTGGGAGCTTTTTCATGTGCAATGGTTATGATTGGATGGATAGGTAAGAAAGAACAAGCTGCACATCTTATTGCGCTTCAAGTGGCAGCAATGACCTATTTAATTGCGAGCGGCATTAGTGCAGCTGCAACAGTACGAGCTGGTAACCAACTAGGCGCAAAAAATATTTTATCGTTGAAAGAAGCAGCCTCGAGTGCATTTGTAATGGTACTTATTACTCAAGTGTTTTTTGCAATTTTATTTTTGTCTTTCAGAAAATTAATTCCCGTAATGTTTAGCCATGATCAAGAGGTAAGAGACATCGTATCTTCCTTGTTGTTGATAGCAGCTTTATTTCAGATATCGGATGGTATACAAGTAGTAGCGCTTGGAGTTTTGAGAGGCGTTAAAGATGTTACGATTCCAACTTGGATTACGTTTTCGGTTTATTGGCTAATAGGATTGCCTACTTGTTATTTCCTAGCTTTCAAATTAAATTTTGGAGTACAAGGCATTTGGTTTGGACTTACCATTGCATTATCCCTTGCTGCAGTATTATTGTATAGTAGGTTTGTGTTTGTTTTAAAGAAGTTGAGTTTGGACTTTAAGTAGATAAATAATAAATTAAATTTTCATTATTACATAAATTATACTTTTACCTTAGCAATTAATTTTACTCATGAAACAAATATTACTAATAGGTGCAGGACGATCAGCTTCTACGCTAATTAAGTATTTGCTAGATAATTCTGCAAAAGAAAATTGGCGTATTACTGTTGCGGATATTTCTTTAAAACTAGCGAAAGATAAAATTCGAAATCATCCTAATGCAAAAGCAATTGCCTTTGATGTAAATGATGAAGCACAAAGAATCCAAGAAATTTCCAAAGTTGATTTGGTGATTTCCATGTTGCCTGCCACCATGCATTTATCGGTTGCTCAGGAATGTATTAGGCAAAAGAAGAATATGGTTACGGCAAGTTATGTATCACAGCAAATGAAAAGCTTGGATGCAAGTGCAAAAAAGGCCGGTATTATTATTTTGAATGAAATAGGCTTGGATCCGGGTATTGACCATCTTTCGGCTATGAAAATCATTGATGAAGTTAAAGCGAAAGGTGGGAAAATGATAACCTTCAAATCGTATTGCGGAGGTTTAGTTGCACCGGAATCCAATGACAACCCTTGGGGTTATAAGTTTACGTGGAATCCTCGTGCCGTAGTGATGGCAGGTCAATCGGGCGATTCTGCTGGTGCTACCGCCCAGTTTATGGAAAATGGGAAAACTAAATTTGTTCCTTATCAAAGATTATTTTCCAATGCTACCCCAATTTCAGTTCAAGGACATGGAAAGTTTGAAGCTTATGCAAATAGAGATTCTCTTTCGTACCAAGAGATATATGGTTTAAAGAATGTAGAGAATATGATTCGAGGAACATTGCGCATGCCGGGTTTTAGTAAGGCTTGGAATGTGTTTATTCAATTGGGGCTAACTGATGATAACTGCAAAGTTTCCAACTCTGAAAATATGACCTATGCTGAATTGATTGATTCCTTTTTGCCAGAAGGAAATGGGTCTGTTAAAAGTAAGCTCGCTCGTTTTATAAAAGAAAAGGAAACTTCTCCTACAATAAAAAAGATAGAGTGGCTGGGTGTTTTTGAAAAGAAAAAAATAGGAATTAAAAATGCATCTCCGGCAGAAATACTTTTGGATTTGTTAATGAAAAAATGGAGCCTGAAACCAAATGATAAAGACATGGTGGTCATGCAGCATGAGTTTGAGTACAGAGATAAAGGAAAGCTTAAAAAAATTACTTCGTCCTTGGTGGTAATAGGGGATGATCAGATTAATACTGCCATGTCAAAAACGGTAGGACTTCCCTTAGGTATTGCCACTAAACTTATTTTAAACGGAAAAATTAAATTAAAAGGAGTTTGGGTGCCAACGGTAAAGGAAATTTATAACCCTGTATTAGCAGAACTTGAAAACTATGGTATCCGATTTATTGAAAAACACCACTAATGAGTCAGCGTATTAAATCGGGACTTGTTCCCATTCTTATTTTAGGAATATTATTTTTCATTTTTGGTTTTGTTACCTGGTTAAATGGCACACTCATTCAATATCTTAAGATTGCCTGTGAGTTAAATACATTTCAGTCGTTGCTGGTAGCATTTGCTTTTTATATTTCTTATTTTGTAATGGCATTACCATCATCTTGGTTGCTTGAAAAAACAGGTTTCAAAAAAGGTATGATGTTGGGCTTGTTTGTAATGGCATTGGGAGCGTTAATATTTATTCCCGCAGCACAATCACGTACGTATGAGCTCTTTCTTGCCGGACTCTTTATTATAGGAACTGGATTATCGGTTCTGCAAACGGCATCTAATCCTTATATAACCATTGTGGGTCCTATTGAAAGCGCGGCAAAAAGAATTAGCATCATGGGAATCTGCAATAAAGTAGCAGGAGTTCTAGCCCCCATTATATTAGGTGCCATTGTTCTTGCAGATTCAGATGTTTTTGTAAATGAATTGCAAATGTTGGATGAAGCACAAAAGTCTATTCGCTTAGATGAGCTAGCTTCAAGAGTTATATTTCCGTATACAGTAATGGCTATAATTTTGGTTTTACTAGGAGTGATGATAAATTTTTCTCCTTTACCTGAAATTGAAGCGCAAGAGGACTTAGGAGAGGGTAGAAGTGATGTAGATATCCCGAAAAGCATTTGGCAGTTTCCTAATTTAATTTTAGGAGTGCTGGCTTTGTTTTTATACGTAGGCGTTGAAGTTATTGCGGGCGATACCATTGGAAGTTATGGGCAATCGCAAAACATTCCATTATCCGAAGCAAAAAACTTTACAGCTTTTACATTAACAGCTATGGTAATTGGATATATTATTGGAATATTAACTATCCCTAAATATGTTTCCCAATCAAAAGCATTGGCTATTTCAGCAATTACAGGAATAATATTTAGTGCAGGAATAATTTTTACTTCAGGTTATGTTTCTGTATTATTTATTGCTTTACTCGGTTTATCAAATGCATTAATGTGGCCTGCCATATGGCCTCTTGCCATTACTGGCTTGGGTAAACACACAAAAACTGGTTCTGCCATGCTTATTATGGCAATTGCAGGGGGTGCCACATTACCACTTTTATATGGAAAACTTGCCGATTTAAGCTGGATAGGACACCAACAAGCATATTGGATAATGGTGCCTTGTTATTTATTTATTTTGTTTTACAGCACAAAAGGATATAAAATCTCTAAATTATAATCACATGAAACTATTTGTTAAAAACATTCATCCCGATGTTAATGAGCTCGAGTTAGAAGGGATTTTTGCTATTTATGGCGAAATATTGTCTACTAAGCTTGTTTATGACCGCTCCGACTGGTCTTCTAAAGGATTTGGCTTCATTGAGTTTGCTAAAAAGGCGGATGCTCTAAAAGCTATAGAAGCAATGAATAGCAAAGAGCACCGTGGCAAAGCATTAGAGGTGAAAGAGGCTGTAGAGAAAAAAAATAGATTTGAGAAGCTCTAAACCTTAATTTATAGAGCTCAAATCGTTCATTTTGTTAGCCCATTGTTTATTTCTGAGAAGTGCTTAAATTGTAAAAAAATACTACTTTTGAGGCACTCAATTACACTATTAATATTATTAAGATGAAGAAACAATCTTTTTACCTGATTCCTCTTTTTTTAATTTCTTGTTGCATCGTAATTTCTTCTTGTGGAGGAAATAGTGATGAAGAAAATGCAGAGAAGAGAATGGAAAACATGATAGATTCAAGCAATGTGACAGTTGGAGTTGGGGGCAAGATATTTATCATCCCTTCTCCTATCCAAACTGCAATGTTAATTCAAAAGAGTGGTGCAAAGTATGATAAAGGAATGCTTAATAGTCCTGGTAAAGTAAATTCTTATTCTACTAAATTTCAAAAATGTTTGAATCTAGGAATTTATGGGGCTGATTTGGGTTACGCTACACTATACGACCAAACTCAAGATGCGCTTTTATACTTTAAAGCAACAAATACATTAGCTACTGATTTAGGATTAACCAATGCATTTGATAACACGCTGGTAGAACGTTTTCAGAAAAATATTGGTAAGAAGGACTCTATTCTTGTACTTGTATCCTCTGCATATCGTGCCAGCAATGACTTTCTGAAAAACAACGAGCGAAATGAAGAAGCGGCATTAATTATAGCTGGTGGTTGGATAGAAACGCTTCAGTTTGCTATCAACATCATGAACACGAATGGGAATAATGAGGTGAAGCGTAGAATAGCTGATCAAAAGAGTACGTTAAGTAATTTGATTTCTTTGATTTCTACTTATCAAGGGAATGAGGAGTATGCAGAGCTTTTAGCTAAGCTTAATGATTTGGAAACGGAGTATGACAAAGTTGAATACAAATATGTTTATGAGCAACCGGTTGTAGATGAAGTAAAAAAGAATACAACTTTTAAAAGCAAATCGGAAGTGAAAATCACTCCGGAAAATATTAAAGCTATTGGAGAAAAAATTGCAGCTATACGCAATCTAATCGTAGCATAAAAATTTCAAGAAAACTAAAAAAAATAAATTTTTCTATCATGAGAAAATACGTAACCATCCTTGCTTTTTTAGCATTTAATTTTGCATTTATTAATCGTTCTGCTGCACAATGTGATACTATTGCTACCGTATGTGCAAAGCATATTATTTCTCCCTACATCTCAGATGGCCAGCAGTATAGAGCGTTGTTGCTTGCTGATCAAACGGCTGAATTTCATGCTACATTTTTTGGTGGGGGTACGTATCGTATTGCTGCCTGTACCGGGTTAAATGATGGAAACTTATTGTTTTCTGTATTTGATGAACAGCGCAATTTGCTTTTCTCTAATAAGGATTTTAAAAATGCTCCATACTGGGACTTTAGTGTAACATCTACCATGGGTATTATATTAGAAGCTACCTTGGCTGGAGCTCATTCTGGATGCGCTGTTGTATTGATTGGATTTAAACCGTAAACTTTTTTTAAATGAATTACTGAACCATAATAACCTATGAGTGAAAGGATATTAAAAGCGTTAATGCAAATGTTTGCCATCATCGCAAAGGTGGATGGTATTAATAATTCTGGCAGACTCATTGTTCAATCTTTTTTGAAGCAACAGCTTAACCAAGAAATGGTTGAGCAGTATTTGCAAATATTTGATGTTTACTTAGAAGAGTACCACAAAGTTTCTCAGCGTAAAGAAAGTGCAGCAAAAAGAACTTCTTTAGGTTCTGTAAAAATTCTTAAAATTTGTACGCAGATAAATACGGAACTTGCTCAAAAGCAAAAGGTAGTTGTGTTAATGCGTTTGTTGGAATTTATTTATTCGAACAACGAAATTTCCCCTCAAGAACTTGAGTTTGTGACTACCGTAGGCGAAACTTTTAATATTAGTGATGAGGAATTTAAAAGAGCAGTAGAGTTTGTAAAAAGTCAAGCTGATGTAGTTCAGGATTCTCCATTCTTGTTGGTGGTTGACAAAAAAGACGGCAAACCAAACTTCAATGTCAAGCATATTACTTCCGTTCACTTAGAGGGGCAAATACGCGTATTACACATACCTAGCGTAAGTATGTATGTGATGAAGTATTTTGGAACGGACGCACTTTATTTAAATGGACAAGTATTATCTCAGGATAAGCTATATATTTTAACTGAGGGTTCTTCTATTAGAAGCCCTCGCGTTCATCCTATCTATTACAGCGACATCATTAGCAAGTTTTTGGCTGATACTTCTAAGGCCAAAACAACATTTGTTGCAGAGATTGAAGAATATAAATTTCCTACCGGAAAGATTGGGTTGCGTAATGTAAATATTTACGAAGAATCTGGTAAGTTGATAGGAATAATGGGAGGTAGTGGAGCTGGAAAATCTACGCTGCTAAATGTTTTAAACGGAAATGAAACGCCAAGCAAGGGTTCGGTATTAATTAATGGAATAAATATCCATACGGAGAAGGATAAAGCAGAAGGAATTATTGGAATGATTCCTCAAGATGATTTACTTATTGAAGAGCTTACTGTTTTTCAAAATCTATTCTATAACGCAAAGTTGTGTTTTGATAACCTGACAGACTATGAAATTACTGAGCGTGTGAATTCTGTTCTTACGGATCTGGGTTTATACGAAGCAAGGAATTTAAAAGTGGGTAGTCCGCTAGAGAAAACTATTTCCGGTGGTCAGCGCAAACGTTTAAACATTGCACTTGAATTAATTCGTGAGCCATCTGTTCTTTTTGTAGATGAACCTACATCCGGACTTTCTTCCCGAGATTCTGAAAATATCATGGACTTACTGAAGGAGCTTGCACGTAAAGGCAAATTGCTTTATGTTGTAATACACCAGCCCTCGTCCGACATTTATAAAATGTTTGACAAGATGATTATTTTGGATGTTGGCGGTTTCCCTATTTATTATGGCAATCCTATTGATGCAATCATTTATTTTAAGCGCCTTATTAATCACGTGAAGAGCGATGAGAGTGAATGTGCAGAATGTGGTAATGTTAATCCAGAGCAGATATTTAATATTATTGAATCTAAAGTATTGGACGAATATGGTAGCTTAACAAGGAGTCGTAAGATTTCTCCGCTAGAGTGGAATGAGCATTATGTAGATCAAATTGAAAAAACACTCGTTAAGCCAAAAGAGCAGAACAGCTCTCCTGTAAGTACGCTTAGTATTCCAAATAAATTTAAGCAGTTTAAAGTTTTTGTTACTCGCGATGTGCTTTCTAAATTGGCAAATAGCCAGTACATGTCCATCAACTTTTTGGAAGCCCCTTTGCTGGGATTCATTTTGGCTTTCATGGTTAGGTACTACAATACAGATATTGCAAATAAAACCGGCTATATCTTTCGCGAAAACGAAAATATGACAGCCTATTTGTTTATGTCTGTTGTTGTGTCTTTGTTTATTGGAATGATGGTGAGTGCCGAAGAAATCATTAAAGACAGAAAGATTTTAAAACGTGAAAAGTTTTTGAATCTAAGCAGAATAAGCTATTTGTTTTCTAAAGTAACTATCTTGTTTACGCTTTCTGCAATACAAATGATCATGTTTGTGTTAGTAGCTAATTCTTTATTAGATATTAAAGGAATGTATTTTGATTATTGGCTGGTATTATTTACTACTGCCTGCTGTGCTAACATTTTAGGACTAAATATCTCGGCAAGCTTTAATTCAGCCATCACGGTATATATTTTGATTCCTATTTTATTAATTCCTCAACTTTTATTGAGTGGTGTAATTGTGCCGTTTGATAAATTAAACCCTTTACTTACTACACAAAAGAATGTTCCTTTTTCGGGCGAAGTAATGACATCTCGCTGGGCATTTGAGGCATTGGCGGTTAATCAATTTAAGAATAACGAATACGAAAGACAGTTTTATGTTTTTGACAAAAAAATGTCTGTTGCATCTTTTAAAAAGGATTATGTTATTGTTAAGTTGAAAGGTAAAATAGACAAGCTAGTTGTTAATTATAAAAAGCCGGAGTTTAAGCAAGAATGCTTGGATGATATAGTATTAATAAAAGCAGAGATTGCAAAGGAAATGCGTTTTACTACTAAATACAAGTGTACCGTATTAGATAAGTTGGAGTTAAGTTCATTTAATGAAGAACTAGCTAACCAGGTTACAGAATACTTGAATAACGTGCAGCAGTATTACATAAAGGCGTACAACATTGCAAGTAATGAAAAGGATGCTGTTATTTCTGCTATTACCAAAAAGATAGGACCGGAAGAATTTATGAGAGTGAAAAACGAATACGAGAACGAAAGTTTAAGTGATCTTGTTAAAAACTCAAATACGCTGGAAGATAAAATTCTTGAAAGCAACGGTGAACTTATTCAACGTACAGAACCAATATTTTTAGATCCTTCTAAAGACACATTTATACGTGCTCATTTTTATGCTCCACGTAAAGCTATCTTTGGAAATTATTTTGACACCTATTGGGTAAACATGATTGTAATTTGGTGTATGACTCTTTCACTTGTTATTGCATTGTATTTTGACCTCCTCAAAAAACTAATTGATGGGGCAGAGGCTTTAGTAAGTAAAATTACTGGAGGAAAAAAACAAGACTAAGCGTGTTGGATAGGCGCATAAAAAAAGGGAGCAATGCTCCCTTTTTTTATTTTAAGTATTCTCTGGTTTAAGCAATGCGTTCCATTTGAGAAAAGAAGAAGCTGCCTTCTAGAGCAGCGTTTTCATTGCTGTCAGACCCATGTATGGCGTTTGCATCAATGGATTTAGCAAACATGGCACGGATAGTTCCAGGAGCAGCCTTGGATGGATCTGTAGCGCCAATTAGTTTTCTGAAATCTTCTATTGCATTCTCTTTTTCTAAAATTGCTGCTACAATAGGACCCGAGCTCATATACTTTACTAGCTCTCCATAAAAAGGTCGCTCTTTGTGAACTTCATAAAAAGCACCTGCTTTTTCGGGAGTAAGTTGAAGCATTTTCATGGCTATTACTTTAAAGCCGCCTTTAATTATTACATCTAGGATAGCACCTGTGTTTTTGTTTGCAACCGCATCCGGTTTAATCATTGTAAATGTACGATTCATATATAGTTTTTAAAATTGAGAAGCGAAAATAAGAAAACCGGAGAATTGCGAGTGGAAAGGATAATATTAATCGGAAATGGAGGTAACTAGCAATATGCTATTGCCTAAAAGGACCAAGGAATGTAGTGCAAGGCACATATTCCTCGCAATTTATTAAATAGTTAAGGCTTATTTTGTTTTCTCCACTTTTAGTCACTTCAAATACATAATCCGCTTTTTCGTACCACTCTTTCAGGCAAAGGGAATCTATGGCTTTGTAAGATTCAGTTTTTTCTTTGTAAGCGAGTAGAAGTTGATTATAATAATTTAAATCTTTCTTTGTTGAATCTACAATCAGGTATGTTCCAGGTTTAAGTTTAGCATTAAAGTTTCCTTTTGCATCCGTACTTAAAGCCAAAATCACCTTATTGTCTAAAGTATTTATCTTACCTTTTTTGATATAAATTTTTTTATTAGGCGAAGGCTTAGGTGTATTTAATTGGGCAAGTATTTCGGCTGTAGGTCTTGCGCCTCCGCAATATTTACGAGTTTCCGTTACAGTTCCGCTTACCTTTATTCGGCATTCGCTAGTGCTAAATGTAGCGGGCTTTAAAGAGGACAGAATTAAAACAGCAATAAATATCTGATAAACTTTCATGAAAGTAATATATCAATTATGCTGCCAGAAGCCTATGCAGCTTTTGCGCTTGATACAGTATCCATACTTCCTAAAGACCTGAGCATGCGTGTGTGTGAGGCTAGTGCATGCACAAACGTAGGTTTGATGTTATAAGGAAGACCATATTCTAAGGCAGTTTTTTCAACTATGTGTGAAATCTTGCGATAGTGAATGTGGCAAATGTTAGGGAATAAATGATGTTCAATCTGAAAATTTAAGCCTCCAATAAACCAATTCATAATTTTACTTTTTCTAGAAAAATTTGCAGTTGTTTGAAGTTGATGTATTGCCCATTCGTTTTCAATATTTCCTTCTACGCTTGGTAAAGGCTGTTCAACTCCTTCTACAATATGAGCCATTTGAAAAACTAGCGCCATTATCATACCGCCAGTACAATGCATTACAAGAAATCCTAACAGAATTTCCCACCAGGAAAAGCTTGAAAAAATCATTGGAAGCCCAATTGAAACTGAAAAGTAAATTAATTTAATGCCTATAAGTTTTAAAAATTCTGTAGTAGGTTTTGCATTCTGCTGCTGGGTAAGTCCTTTTTTGTTGTAACTATGAAGTTGAAAAAAATCATTCACTAATTTAGAAAGAGTCATGAAGCTGTATAAGATATAGGCGTAAATATGTTGGAAGCGGTGCATTTTTCTTAGAGGTGCATGCTTAGAAAATCTAAGCAATTCGCGTCCTGCAATATCTTCATCCATACCATCTATGTTTGTGAAAGTGTGATGTAATATATTGTGTTGTACTTTCCAGTTAAACATAGTAGTTCCCAGTAAAAAAATAGTGCTTCCAAACATTTGGTTAAGCCAACTTTTCTTGGAAAAAGAACCGTGTACAGCATCGTGCATCACAGACATTCCAGTACCTGCCATGCCTATTCCCATGATTATTGAAAGTGGAAAAATCATCCAGCCCGGCATGGGTACTGTTAGTATCAATATAAAAGGAGTAATATATACTGATAACATTACTACAGTCTTCACAAGCATCTTCCAATTGCCCTTGGAAGAAATGCCATTTTCCTGAAAGTAATCGTTCACATTTTTACGAAGAACAGCCATAAACTTTGACTTATCTCTTTCAAACTGTATAATTCGCATAAATTTAGTGTTTTAAACTGCAATTCTGTATAGATACGCATAAATTCCTGATTTAAGTGTGACTTAAATGAAGTATTTATTGACATCGATAAGTTAGCCTCAGCTCAGCTTATTAAAACATGCCCAAAACTGAGAAAAAATTAACTTTGTTAGATATAATATTCAAAGAAATATGTTTGAGAATTTAAGTGATAAAATAGACAGAGCCTTTAAGATTTTAAAAGGCCAGGGAAAAATTACGGAAGTAAATATTAATGAAACTTTAAAAGAGATTCGAAAGGCATTATTGGATGCAGACGTAAACTATAAAGTTGCCAAAACATTTGTAGATAATGTAAAGGAAAGAGCTCTTGGCCAAAATGTGCTTACCAGCATATCGCCAGGACAGCTGATGACCAAAGTTACTCGCGATGCATTAGCAGAGTTAATGGGCGGAAAAAATTCTGAGTTAAAAATTGCCGGAAACCCTGCAGTAATTTTGATGAGTGGTCTGCAAGGTTCAGGTAAAACTACTTTCTCAGGAAAACTTGCTAATTATTTAAAAACAAAAAAAGGAAAAAATCCTTTGTTGGTTGCCTGCGATATTTATCGACCTGCTGCAATTGATCAACTCCATATTCTTGGTGAGCAAATTGGAGTAGCCGTATTTTCTGATAAAGAAGATAAAGACGCTGTTAGTATTGCCAAGAAGGGAGTGAAATTTGCGAAGGACAATAATCATTCAATTGTTATTATCGACACTGCTGGACGTTTGGCGGTGGATGAGCAAATGATGAATGAAATTGAAGCTGTTAAAAAAGCAGTTTCACCAGAGGAGATTTTGTTTGTGGTGGATGCTATGACAGGGCAAGATGCTGTAAATACGGCAAAAGCTTTTAACGATAAATTAGATTTTGGTGGAGTAGTACTCACCAAATTAGATGGAGATACGCGTGGTGGTGCTGCTCTTTCAATTAAGAGTGTAGTGAACAAGCCTATCAAATTTGTAGGAACGGGAGAAAAAATGGATGCGATTGATGTCTTTCATCCCGACCGTATGGCCGATCGAATCTTAGGTATGGGTGATGTGGTTACGCTAGTTGAAAAAGCCCAGGAGCAATTTAGTGAAGAGGAAGCAAAAAAGCTTCACAAAAAATTTGCACAAAATAAATTTGACTTTAACGATTTCCTTACTCAGTTGCAGCAAATAAAAAAGATGGGCAACATGAAGGATCTTATGGGAATGATTCCTGGGGTAGGAAAAGCAATGAAGGATGTAGAGATAAAAGACGATGCATTTAAGGGAATTGAAGCAATTATACATTCAATGACTCCTGCAGAAAGAATGAGCCCGGAAATTATTAATGGCAGCAGGCGCCAGCGTTTAGCAAAAGGAAGTGGCACAGACATTCAAGAGGTTAATAAATTAATGAAGCAGTTTGATGATATGCGCAAGATGATGCGCTCCATGGGCAATAAAGATCAAATGCGCAAGATGATGCAAAATATGCCAAGACCAAGATAAAAATACGATATGCGTTTTATTGAATTGTAATTATTCTTATGACAATTATTGACGGAAAAAAAACAGCCTTAGAAATTCAGGACGAGATTGCTGCTGAAGTAAAAATACTTGTAGCGTCTGGCAGAAGAGCTCCGCACTTAGCAGCCATACTGGTAGGGAGCGATGGTGCAAGTGAAACTTATGTAGGAGGAAAAATAAAGGCTTGTGAGCGCGTGGGGTTTAAATCTACTTTAGTAAAATTGCCCGATACTATAGCTGAAACTGATTTGCTGAAAAGCATCTCTGATTTTAATAACAACAATGAAATAGATGGATTTATCGTTCAACTGCCATTGCCCAAACATATTTCAGAACAAAAAGTTATTGAAGCAATTTCTCCTGAGAAAGACGTAGATGGTTTTCATCCTGCCAATGTGGGGAGGATGGCATTGGGATTGCCAACTTATTTGCCTGCTACTCCTTTTGGTATTTTAAAATTAATTGAAAGATATAAAATTGAAACTGCAGGAAAAAATTGTGTGGTAATTGGCAGAAGCCATATTGTGGGCTCTCCAATAAGTATTTTGCTAAGTAAAAATTCTTATCCTGGAAATTGTACTGTAACACTTACGCATAGCAAGACTAAAAATTTAAAAGAAGTTTGTGCGCAGGCTGATATTTTAGTAGTAGCACTTGGCAAGGCTGAATTTTTAACGGCTGACTATGTGAAGCAAGGAGCTGTTGTGATAGATGTAGGAATTACCCGACTGAAATCTAACGAAACTAAAACAGGTTGGAAGTTGCTCGGTGATGTAAAATACAAAGAAGTAGCTTCTAAATGCTCTTACATAACTCCTGTCCCTGGTGGAGTAGGACCAATGACTATAGCCTCACTATTAATAAATACGCTGAAGGCTAATAAAAAAGAAATTTATTAACCCGCGATTTTTTATAATTAGTTGGTGCATTCTTTTTAACCAACAATAAATTTATTTGTGTGAGATTATGAAGAATTGAATATTGTGTATTAGCTTAAGAAAACTAAACTCTGAATCCAATAACAAGAACATCGTCAACTTGTTCAAATTCCCCTTTCCAGCCGGCAAATTTTTCTTCTAAAATATTTTTTTGCTCATGCATATTTAAATCTTGAATTTCTAATAATAACTCTTTAAAATTCTTACTCATCATTTTTTTACCTTTCTCTCCTCCAAACTGATCTGCAAAGCCATCCGTTGCTAAATAGATTGTGTCATTTAACTCAAGTTTAATAGTATGGGAAGTAAAAATCTGATTATCAGTAGTAGTGCCACCAATAGATGCTTTCGTAGGCTTTGTTTCAATCAGTGTTTTATTTCTCACCAACCATAACGGACGATTAGCTCCTGAAAATTTTAGGGTGCTGGTACTTAGGTTGTAGCTGCACAATGCAATATCCATTCCATCGTTTGAGGTACTACTCAATTCATTTTGTTTAAGTGAAGATTTGATTCCTAAGTTTACGAAGGAGAGGATTTCTCCGGGGTCAGTGATGTTTGAATTTTTTGCGTAATGCAGCTTGTCATTTCCTAGCATGCTCATTAATGCTCCAGGTACTCCGTGACCTGTGCAGTCAGCGGCAGCTAAAAAAACATAATTTGATGTTTTGTCAAACCAGTAAAAATCTCCACTTACTACGTCCTTTGGTTTATACAATACAAAAGAATCTGGGAATAGCTCGTTAATTTTGCTAAGGTCAGGCAGGATTGAATTCTGAATATATCTAGCATAATTTATGCTATCGGTAATCTCAGTATTTTTTTCTTCAATTTTTTGTTTCTGTAATTCAACTTCTTCTTTTTGTTTGAAGATAATTTCATTAGCTTTCTTTTTCTGAATGTAACTGTAAAGAGCAACAACTAAAAGTAAAATAGTAGTTAAAATTCCGCCAATAAGTATGTTCCTTATTTTTTTTTGATACTCTTCTTTTTCCTTAGCTATTGCTTGTTTCTTCTCTTGTTCAATTTTTAAGTTTAATATTTTTCCCTCAAATAATTCTTCAGTGCTCGATTTCGAAGTCATCTGAATGCGATTTCGATTATTTATACTGTCTTCTGAGGCGTGAAACTTTTTATAATAGAGCAAAGATTTTTCAAAATTACCTGATATTTGATAAGCTTTACTAAGCCATTTTCCCACGTAGCTTATCGTGCGCCATGAATTAGTTTTTTCAGCAGCAGTTATTGATTCCAATGCGAACTTATCTAGTTCAGGTTTATTATTTTCCTGGGCATACATATAAGCAAGGTCGCAAGCCAAAAATGCAATTGAATTAGTGCTGTTCGTCTTTTTACCATATTCATAAGCCAAGCTATAACACTTTTTTGCCTGAATGTTGTCCTTTTTATACCAATAAATATCACCTAAAGACTTATAACCGTCCGTCAATCCTTCATTGTCGTTTTTCTTCTTATAGATTTCTAAAGCTCGCTTAACGTATACCAAGGAGGAATCGTACTCTTTAATAGGTAAAAATAATCCGCTATAGGCTTTAAATAATTTAGCTATTTTAATCGAATCGTTTAACATTCCAGCAATCTTTAGTCCCTGAGCAATATAATGTCGAACAGAGTCTTGTTGAACATTGCCTATAATGGAATAGAAATAGACCATATCAATTACTACTTTGTATATAATATCATTATTCTGATATTTTTCGGCCAACTGCCTAGCTTTACGATAATAAAGCTCTGCTTTGTCGTAGCTCCCTTTAATGAAGTGAGAGTTTGCTACTTCATAAGTTAGTTCTGTTGTTAGCTTTTCATCTCCAGATTTCTGTACTTGGGCCAAGGCTCTTTCATAGAAAACAATAGTTTTATTTGCATCGTCAATTTTATCATACAACGCAGCAATGGATTGGTAAGATTTTGCCAACAATGCGGGAAAATTTTTTAATTGACTTTGTTCTGCAGCCATGAAAGCAAAGTGAAAAGCAGAGTCTGTGTTGTGCTCAGAATATTTATCGCTAATAGACAATAAAGAATCTACGTTGGAATGAATTTCTTGTCCCCAAGTTCGCGAACAACCAAGTAGGATAAGCAAAAGGAGTATAGCGGTGTTTTGCTTCATTGTTTTCGTAAATTTATCAAAAAATAGTACAGAAAATATAAATACTAAATTTGTGGTCTGAACTATGATTTTCAATCAATCTGTAATAGGAGAAGGAAAGCAACTTCCATTAATGGAAGAATTTTATACTATTCAAGGCGAAGGATTTCATACCGGAAAACCTGCTTATTTTGTTCGTATTGGAGGTTGTGATGTAGGTTGTCATTGGTGCGATGTAAAGGAAAGCTGGGACGCTAGCAAACACCCATTAAGTGCCGCAGACTCAATAATTTCAAATGCAATGAAGCATCCTGCCAAAGCTGTAGTTATTACAGGCGGTGAGCCCTGCATGTATAATTTGAAGTATATTACACAGCAGTTTAAAGAAAATAATATTCAAACATTTTTAGAAACTTCGGGTGCATACGAAATAACGGGTGAATGGGATTGGATATGTATTTCTCCCAAAAAAAACATGCCAGTATTAAAACAAAATTTTCAAAAGGCTAGTGAGCTAAAAGTAATAATTCATAATAAAGACGATTTTAGGTTTGCAGAGGAAAATGCAAAATTGCTTCCCAATTCAATGGCAAAAACGTTTTTGCAGCCAGAATGGAGTAAAAGCAAAGAAATGCTTCCATTAATCGTTGATTATGTAATGCAACACCCCCGCTGGATGATTTCGTTACAATCGCATAAATACATAGGAATACCTTAAGGAACAATTTTTGATTAAACTGAATCTATGAATGTAATCTTCCGACCCATAGCTGTTTTTTTTATCTTGCTTTTTATTAATACAATTTCTTTTTCTCAAGAGAAATATTCCACAGCCAATAAAAAAGCTATTAAACTTTTTGAAGAAGCCAGAACTCAATATGGGTTGAGAGATTATGATAAAACGTTAAAGGCTTTACAGGCAGCCATTGAAAAAGATGATTTATTTTTAGAGGCACACACCATGCTTGGTTATCTGTACGGTGATTTGAAGCAGCAACTTAAAGCTATTGATGAAATTAAGAAAGCGCTGGAAATAAATCAGGCAATGTATCCGGGTAATTTTTTTACCCTCGCTCAATTACAAGCAAGCATAGGGCAGTATGCTGATGCTAAAAATAATTTCATGTCTTTTCTTAATAGACCATCTTCAAATAAGGATATGGAGAAAGCAGCTCAGCTTGGAATAAATAATTGCGACTTTGCTTTGGAAGCAATAAAAAATCCAGTACCATTTAAACCTATTAATGTGGGTTCAGGGATAAATTCCAAATACGATGAATATTTCCCTTCCATTACAGCAGATGAGCAGCGATTTCTGTTTACTAGAAGACTACCATCTACCGAAACTCAAGCTGGTTGGCAAGAGGATTTTTATGTTAGCGAGAAGATAAATGGTAAATGGAGTGAAGCTCGAGGCATTGGTCCTAAAATAAATTCTGCAGGAAACGAAGGAGCGCCAAGCTTGTCTCCAGATGGAGAAATACTTTTCTTTGTAGCCTGTGAAGGAGATTTTGGATACGGAGCTGGCAGAAGTGGTTTTGGTAGCTGCGATATTTTTTACTCTCTAAAAAATGGAGATGATTGGTCCAAACCTGTAAATTTAGGATCACCAGTTTGTACAAAATGGTGGGAAACACAACCTTCTTTTTCATCCGATGGAAAAACACTTTATTTTATTCGTGGATCAATGAATGCGAAAGGAATAAAAGAAACTGATATTTGTGTTTCAACCTTAAAGCCGGGCGGTAAATGGACAACTCCTGTTAAGCTTGGAAGTAATATTAATACTTCTGGTAGTGAAGAATCGGTTTTTATTCACCCGGATAATCAAACACTTTATTTTTCTTCTGACGGCCACCCGGGAATGGGTGGTTTAGATATTTATATGTCGCGCAGACAGCCAAATGGCGAGTGGGGCCCTGCCATAAATTTAGGATATCCAATTAATACTTACAACGATGAAAATAGTCTCCTTGTATCTCGCGATGGCAAATTGGCCTATTTTGCTTCTGATAGGGTTGGTGGTTATGGAGGGCTGGATCTTTATAGTTTTGAATTGTATGAAGAAGCGCAGCCGGGCAAAACAATTTATGTAAAAGGTAAAGTCTATGATGCTGTTACTAAAAAAGTATTACAGGCTGATATCGATGTAGTAGATTTGGCTACAGGAAATTCTGTTCTTCGCGCAGTCTCAAATAGTTCTAAAGGTGAGTTTTTAATTTGCCTGCCACTAAATAAAGATTACGCATTTAGTACTTCCAAAACAGGTTATTTATTTTTCTCGGAAAATTTTGCGTTAAAGGATAAGAAGGATCATTTGCCTTTTGAAGTTATAATACCGCTTTCGCCCATAACTAAGGATTCTAGTGTAACTTTAAAAAATGTTTTTTTTGAAACCAATAAATTTGATTTAAAAGATGAGTCGAAAAGTGAGTTGAATAAGTTGGTTGAATTCCTGACAAATAATCCTTCACTTAAAATTGAGTTGCGCGGACATACCGACAACGTTGGGGATGTAAAGAAGAACCAGGTTCTTTCAGAAAATAGAGCAAAATCGGTTTCTCAATATCTTGCTGCAAATGGAATTGCAGGAGATAGACTTACGTATAAAGGTTTTGGAGATACAAAGCCAGTAGTGCCTAATGATTCGGATGAGCATAGGCAGATGAATAGGAGGACAGAGTTTAAAGTAGTTTCGCAATAACACATTAGGATGTTATTAATTTCTTTTGGTATTTGTATATGAGAAGATTCACATTATTATTTATTTACTTATCACTTTATCTTTCTCCTTTTTCTAATGCTAGGGTTGGAGCTTCTGCTGATCAAAAGCAAATTATTTCGATTCGGCTATTTGCTAGTTACAAAGTAACTGCTATTAATTTTTTTCAAGCTTCGGGTAGCTACAAAATTTATGGGGATAGTGGTGAGGTAGTTGATTCGCACGTAGCTAATATTTCTTTTGTTTCTGTTACTTTGATAAACGATTCGCTTTTGTTGAAATTTCCGAATTTTGAAAAAAAATTCTATTCTGTACGTTTTGTTCCAAAGAATGCGGAAAGCAGTTTTAAATTAAAAGCAGTTCAGCCTGATTACAAAGTCAGAATATACGATGATGAATTAACCATCACTGCATCTGCAAATACATTAAAAATGCTTTGTAAGGTCAATATTGAAAAATATGTTGCAGGGGTTGTGCAGTGGGAAGTAGGCATATATAATTCACAAGAATTTAATAAAGTAAAAACAATTGTTTGTCGCACCTACGCATTAGGGAATTGGCGTAGGCATGAAGAGGAAGGGTTTCAATTATGTGATGAAGTGCATTGCCAAGTTTATAAAGGAAAAACGTTTAGCCAAAATATTAGAGATGCTGCATTTGAAACCGCAGAATATATTTTAGTAGATGATAGTGCGCGCATCGTTACCTCCGCTTTTCATTCTAATTGTGGAGGGCAAACTATGAATTCTGAAGATGTTTGGTCTAGGCCCGTATCTTCTTTGCGATCAATACAAGATACTTTTTGTTTGCATAAAACAAATGCTATTTGGGAAAAAAGCATCCCTAAAGATCTTTGGTTGGATTATTTGCAAACTAAGTTTGGTTGTCCTGTTGGAGATTCTTTGTTATGTCAAAAACTTTTAAATTTTGATCAGCCAAACCGTCAAGCGTATTTATTAAATAATCAATATTTTATTCCTCTAAAAAATATCAGAGAGGACATGAAGTTGAAATCCACTTTTTTTACTATAAAGCAAAATGGCGACCATGTAATTTTTAGTGGAAAAGGGTTTGGGCATGGTGTAGGACTTTGCCAGGAAGGGGCTATGCGAATGGGAGAGATGGGGTACTCCTACACAAAGATTATTAACCATTATTATACAAACATTCATTTGATTCGTTTTTCTCAGCTAGATTTTTTTAGAATAGAGTAAAGCGCTCTTTTTCTGTTAGTTATGTTTTATTTTTTATATTTGTAAATCAAGCTATTAACTCAGCATGCAAAAAATACTTTTCGTTTTCTTACTGTTTTTTTCTTTTTTTTCTTACTCTCAAAACCAAAAACCATATGGTACGTTTTCAAGTAGCAAGACTAAAAAGACAGAAAAAAAGCTTTTGAAATCAGCTCGTAAAGAATTTGATTATGGTAATTACAATTTAGCTTCTAAGAAGTATTTGGAGTTATTAAAAATTGATTCTACGAATCCTATGTATAACTTTGAGCAAGCTCAAACTTTATACAACAATTTTCTTCAAATAGCTTCGATACCATATTATGAAAATGCAATAAAGTACTCTAAAGATTCTTTAGGGGAAGCTTATTACTTTTTGGCAAGTGCGTGCCATTTAGCTGGTAAGTTTGAGAACGCCAAATCCAATTACAAACGTTATTTAAATATGTTATCGTATCACGGTTCGTATTTAATGGATGCAGAAGAAAACGAATTAAACAATAGCATTCTTCATTATATCGAAATGTGTAATAATGGGATTGAATTATATAAGCTGCCTTTAGTTGAAAAATTTAATATTAATGGTAGCGAACGTTTTTTTAAAATTGCACCTGTTGGAAATTCAATTAATAGTGAATATGATGATTATGGTTCAGTTTTAACTTCGAATGATTCAGTTATGTACTTTACAGCTCGCCTTGAAAACACAACAGGTGGCAAGGTAGATTGGGATGATAAATATTTTGAAGATATCTATAAAACGAGCCTTACTCGTAATGGGTGGGATTCTGCTATTTCAATAGGTGCTCCAATTAATACTAAAAAACATGAAGCAGTTATTAGTATTTCAAAAGACAGTAAAACCATTTATTTTTATAGGGGAATAAAGCAAGGCACATTCTATCACAGCAATTTTTCTGAAGGTATTTGGAGCAAACCTACAGTCATGTATGAAAAATCAGATTTAAATACTAAAGCTTGGGAAACTAGTTTTTTCGGATTTGCAGTTGCAGGAAATGAGTTGTATGTGGTAAGTGATAGAGAGGGAGGAGTGGGAGGTAGAGATATTTATGTAGCGAAAAAACAAGCGGATGGTTCTTGGAGTTCGCTAGTAAATTTGGGCGCTCCGATTAATACGCCCTACGATGAGGATGCGCCATTCATTACTGCCGATGGAATGACTATGTATTTTTCTTCTAAAGGACACAATAGCATGGGGGGCTTTGATATTTTTAAATCTCAAAAAGATGCTGATAAATGGTCTAGTCCAATTAATTTAGGTCGCCCTTTTAATACTCCTGGAGAAGACATTTATTTTATTCTAGCTAATAATGGTAACAAGGCATATTATTCTTCGTCTGCCTTAGCGGTAGATGGATCGAATGATATGGATATTTATTCAGTAGATTTTTGTGATGATGTCAGTGAAATACTTTTAGCTGGAACTACGATTGGAATAAAGAGTGGAACAATCACAGTATTTGATAAACAGAAAGGGAAGAAGCTAGGCGATTATAAAATTGAAAATGGAAAGTATGCCTTCAAGTTAACTCATGGCAATAACTATAATTTTACATTTAACATCCGCTCGGGCACTCCGCCAGTTTCTTTAGATGTAGCAATTCCAAGATTATGTGAGGTCTATGATTTGTATCAGGAGTTAGACGTTAACCAGACGCCAAACAGTTTAATAGTTAGAAATGCTTTTTTTGATATCAACAAAATACTGGGTAATTTAAACGACAATAATTATCCTGAATACCTAACTAAAATTGATAAAGCGTCAATTCCTTTGTATAGTGAACACATTTTACCTATAGCTGTTATCGTTGCTAAATCCGACTCTGTAATAGCCATTACAACAGCTACTGTTGCAGTCGTAGCCACACCTACTGTTGCGGCAACACCAACGGTGATTGCTTCATCGCAAACTGTAACTAACACAAATGTAGATGAGAATCCAAAGCCGGTTGTAGCTTTCTCGGTAAGCAATATTTTATTTGATTATGATAAGTCAAGCATTAATCCAACATTTTCCAGCGAACTTGATAAAGTTGTAAGTTTTTTAAAGAACAGTAAGAATGCTAAAATAAATATAGCTGGATATACAGATTCGAAAGGTTCTGATGAATACAACTTATCACTTTCTAAACGTAGAGCTAATGCAATTGCATCCTATTTAGCTTCAAAGGGGGTTAATCGCAATCGAATAATTACAAATGGATTTGGAGAAACAAAACCAATTGCTCCAAACGAAAATCCAGATGGAAGCGATAATCCAGATGGTAGAGCTAAAAATAGAAGAACTGAGATCTCGTTGATTCAGTAGTAATGAAAAATGTTTTCGTTCTAACCTCCCTATTTTTTTTATTTCAATTTTTTTTACCTGCTCAATCTGTTTGGTATTTTGGGAACGGAGCAGGATTGAAATTTTCTAATAATCATGCTCAGCCAATTTTTGATGGTAAATTGTTTACGCTGGAAGGCTGTGCTACTGCTACTGACGATTCAGGTAACTTGTTGTTTTACACGGATGGGATAACAGTGTGGAACAAAAAGCAGGAAATAATGTCCAATGGTGCAAATCTTAACGGCTCCAAATCATCAACACAGTCAGCATTAATTGTTAAGAAGCCTACTTCTAAAAGTATTTTTTACCTTTTTACAACTGACGAAAAAGCAGGTTCAAAAGGTTTTTGTTATTCTGTAATAGATATATCAAGGCAGGGTGGAGTAGTACTTGAAAAAAATATAAGATTACTTGAGTCTTGTACCGAAAAGCTGACAGTTACTTTAAATAACAATCATACAGGGTATTGGATAGTTGTTCATGCTTGGAATTCAAACAATTTTTTTTCTTATCCACTTACTTCCCAAGGAATTGGTAGTCCGGTAAAATCAGCTGTAGGCACCATACATAATGAAACTGGTGCTAGCGAAAATAAAGAAGCAATAGGCTCTATTTGTTTTTCTCCAAATGGACGATTGTTAGCTTCTGCCATTTGTTATCGCACAAATAATAATTTGGAATTATTTGATTTTGATAATTCTACAGGAAAAATTTCTAATGTACTTTCTTTAACGCTTTTAGGCTCTCCATATGGGCTAGCATTTTCGGAAGACAACAGCAAATTATATATCTCTTTTTTGAAAGGTAAAACTGGCATTACGCAGCTGAATATTATTGAGAAAGTGTTTTCGGAAGTGGCGAGAGCTAATAACGATAATTCATTTGGTAGTTTAAATCTTGCTCCCGATGGAAAAATATATGTGGCTAGGCCTGGCAGACAGATAGCTGTAATACGATTCCCTGATTATTCATTTCCGGATTGCAACTATGAAAGCAATGCGATAGATTTAAGTCCTCGTAGTAGTAATTTTGGATTGCCCGCTATTTTTTACAATCTTGAGGATTCTAATAATATAAAAGATGTTTCTGGCGGCATATTTTTGTTAGAAGATCGTTGTAGTCAAATAATAGAAAAACCTTTTTCTAGAAAAAATCAACTGACTGTTGCAGATATTTCTGTTTGTGAAAATGAATATTATTTATCTGCTAAAAACTTTGGAGCTACTTATGCCTGGTCTACCTTAGAGACAGCACAACAAATTGTTGCAAGAAAATCAGGAATGTATAAAGTTGAAATAGCTAAAGAAGGATGTTTGATAACAGATAGTGTCCGCTTACGATTTAGAAAAGATAATGCTGTGTTTACGTATTTGCCATCATTTAATCCGGGTGCAGAATTTTTAAATGGCGAGTTTTACTATGAAATTGACGATGTTAAAAGCTTTGTTTTGAGAGTGTTTGATAAAAAAGGAAAAAATGTAATTTTTGAAACATCCAATTTTCATAAGAAATGGAGTGGGAAAATTTCTAATGGGAAAATTGTGGAAGAAGGGGAATATCGCTGGGTAGTAAAGTACACTCCAAATTGCCCAAAAAATACCAAAGAAATAGTTTTGGAAGGGAAGGTAGTTGTAGGAAGAGAAAAAAAATAACATATCAGACCATTTCCAAAAGAATGCCTTTGGCATAAGCCGGATTCTGTTTCATCCTGAACTATTTTCAGGATATATCTATCATTTATCTATGCTGCCTACCAATGAATTTCATATTAAAATGAGACGAGCAGTCATTCATTATTTGGCATTGCAACTCCTGAGGTTTACCTTAATCATACAATTGCTTGCATAACCCGTGAGCTCTTACCTCGCGCTTTCACCCTTACCTTTGCTGTAATCGCTAGGCGGTTTAGTTTCTGCGGCACTTTCTTGCCCTGACGTTTGCCGTCAGGTATCCACCAATGGCGGACAGGATGCTCTCTGTTGTCCGGACTTTCCTCCCTGGCTTTTAAAGCCAGAGCGATAGAGAGGTCTGATATGTTAAAGAACGTTATTCAGTTTTTCTGAACACACAGCAAAAATACGGATTTTTCTGAAAGAAATAAATCAACGAAACTCAACAGTAATGGCTCCATATCCATAGCGTTTCAAGGGAGCATCGTAATGGGTAATACGCTCATAATCTTTTAAAGCATGAATAATCTCTTGTCGTAATGTACCTTTTCCAACGCCATGAATGAAAATAGCCTTTTTGATTCTATGTGAAAATGCTGCATCCATACATTTCTTGAAATAATTTAGTTGAAATAGTAGTTTTTCATGGTCAGATTTCTGTTGGTAGCTATCAATAAGCTCATGTAGATGTAGGTCAACTTCCCAAGCTTCATCTACTTCTAAGTTGGGTGGTTTTATTTTTTGTTCTTCCTTTTGATCCTGCCATTTATTTTCACTTTTAAAGTCAACTTTGTAATTTGATTTATCTGCTAATGGTACTAATTCCTGAATGGAATAAATGACCTCAAAACCATCCGAATTTAGTACAGAAACACGAAAATTTGATAGAATATTTATTATTACACCATTCCCCTTTTCATTTAAAAAAGATACTTTATCGCCAGGGCCACCGCATGAGTAACAGCTGAATGTCAATAAGTTACCACACGCATTAGT
>CAYZTB010000039.1:0-27095 GCA_964481195.1 uncultured Bacteroidia bacterium
GCCCAACGAGCTACCCCTGCTCTACCCCGCAATATGCTGCAAATATATACATTGTTTCTCAAATAATACATTATTAAAAACATTTTTCGACCTGCCTGCTATTAGCTTCGACCAAATGGATGAATGTTTCGATGAAGGTGAATATATATATTGAAGAATAGATTAAAAACTATTTCATCCCTATATGAATCAATGCATCCCCTTCGTTTACAACGGGCTTGTTGTTGATTCCTATTAAATAACCACTTGCAGGAGCAATAAGATTTTTTTCAATTTCAGAATATGGTGAGCTAACCGTTCCCAACACTTCCCCTTTACGAACATAGGAGCCAGATTTTTTATTGGTCCGAAACAAGCCAGATATTTTTGCTCTAATCCACTTGGAACGGTGTAGCAAAATTGTTTTTGACTTTGGTGCAGATACTTTAACCATTTCTAAGCCTTTTAACAACCTCAAACATCCTGCAATACCTTCAGCAATTCCTAACTGATTAAATCGAAAAGATTCGCCTGCTTCATAAACAATAATTGGCTTTCCTTTTCTAGCCGATTCCCTTCGTAACGATTTTTCTCGGTATGCAGAATTTAGCATGAAAGGTGCAGCAAATGATTTTGCAATGTTGAAACTTTTTTCGTTTTCAAAAAAACATCGTATCTGTGGATAGTTATTTATCTCCTTGCCGCCCGTATGAAAATCAATTCCAAAATCTATCATAGGTAATATTTTTTTTGTGAGATCATACGCAATCCTACTCCCTAAAGAACCTGAAGGAGTTCCTGGGAAGCAGCGGTTTAAATCCCTCCCATCCGGCAACTCTCGGCTAAGATTTAAAAAAGAGGCTACATTCGTTATGGGAATTGCAATGACGCTGCCTCTTTCTAATTTCTCAAAATATTTTTCTTTCAATAAATTTCTCATGATCTCAATGCCGTTTGTTTCATCGCCATGCATGCCTGCCATGAATAAAACAGAAGGGCCTTTTTTAAAAGATCGAAAAACATAAACTGGAATTTCCATACGTGCTCCCGTAGGAAGATAATAAACATTAAGGTTTATCTTTTTGTTCTCCCCTGGGGCAATAACTATTCCATTTAATCTCATTTTGTTCTAGCTATAAGGAATATTTGAAAGCCAAAGATACGGCTTTTAATAAATGAAATAAATACTTGTGCTGATGTAGGCTAGTCTACGTGCTCGTTACGCTCTACGTATTCAATAATTTTTCCAGCAATATCAACTCCGGTAGCTCCTTCAATTCCTTGCAAGCCGGGCGATGAATTTACTTCCATCACAAGTGGGCCTCGGTTGGATTGTAACATATCTACACCTGCAATTCCCAGTCCTAGTTTTTTTGCTGCTCGGATAGCGGTAGTTTTTTCTTCGTCAGTAAGTTTTATAGATGTTGCTACACCTCCTCGATGAAGGTTAGATCTAAATTCTCCTTCGGCACCTTGGCGTTTCATGGCGCCTACAATTTGTCCATCTACAATAAAAGCGCGAATATCTGTTCCTTTAGATTCCTTGATAAATTCCTGAACCAATAAATTTACTTTAACTCCTAAAAATGCTTCGATTACCGATTTTGCTGATGCATGGGTCTCTGCTAGAATTACTCCAATTCCTTGCGTACCTTCCAGCAACTTTACAACAACAGGGGCTCCACCTGCCTGTTCTATTAAATTATCTACATATTTAGTTGTGTAGGCAAATGCTGTTTTAGGCATTCCTATTCCGGCTCTGGATAATAATTGAAGGCTGCGCAACTTATCTCGCGATCTTACTAAGGCTTGGGATTCTACAGCAGAAAATTTTTTCATCATCTCAAACTGACGAACTACTGCAGCACCATAGAATGTGGCAGATGCTCCTATTCGAGGAATGATTGCATTTACACCTTTTACTTCATCTCCTTTATAATAAACGTGGGGTCTTCCTTTTTCAATAACTAATACGCAACGTAAATGGTCAAGCACCAACATTTCGTGACCTCGCTCAATTCCTGCTTCGATGAGTCTGTTGGTAGAATATAATTTAGGATTACGAGATAGTACAGCAATTTTCATAAATCAAAAATGAATAAAGTAGTTGAAATGTGCAAGTAGAATAAAATATGCGAAATCGCTATTATTTATTAAGGCTCAATAAGAAATAATGGTTGATCGTATTCTACTGGAGTAGTGTCATCAACAAGCACTTTCACCACCTTTCCCGAAAACTCAGATTCAATCTCGTTGAATAGTTTCATAGCTTCAATGATGCAAATCGTTTGTCCTTTTTTAACTTCATCGCCCACATTAACAAATAAAGGTTTGTCTGGCGATGAGGAACGATAAAAAGTTCCAATCATTGGGGATTTTATAGTAATTAAATTAGAATCATCAGCTGCTACTTCTTTCTCTTTAGGGGCAGATCCTTTTTTTGAAACTGCCGGGACTGATGCTGGAGCTGCTACTTGCTGCATAGGAGCTTGCATAATAACATGCTGTGGCTCTCCGTTGTTTTTGCCCGGGGCCTTAATCGTTAGCTTAAGACCTTTTATCTCATAGGTTATTTCACTGGCACCTGACTTAACAACAAATTTTATTAAATCCTGAATGTCTGATATCTTCATAGAGATGGTTTTAGTACTGAGCAAAGATATTATTTACAGCGAAACTGAAATGGGATTTTTTTAATCAAATTCCAAGGTTGCTTCTGAACAATTTTACTGCTATAGATAGTAAAATTACGCCAAAAACCTTCCTTAATATGTTTATGCCGCCCGGACCAAGCAATTTCTCTAATCGGTGCATGTTTTTTAGAACAATGTATACAACAACTAAATTTAAAAGGATTGCTACTATAATGTTTTCAATCTCAACAAATTCTGCCCGAATTGATAATAATGTGGTTAATGTTCCTGTTCCGGCAATTAAAGGAAAAGCAATGGGCACTACACTTGCTGTTGAAGAAGAATCATCTTTAAAAAATCGCATTCCCAATATCATTTCAAGAGCTATAAAAAAAATGATGAAAGAGCCGGCTATGGCAAAATCGTTTACAGAAATGCCAATTAGCTTAAGAATGCTTTCTCCAACAAAAAGAAAAACAATCATTATGAGTCCCGAAACCCAAGTTGCTTTTCCGCTTTCAATACTTCCTACTTTATTTTTTACATCGATTAATACCGGTAGCGAACCCACCACATCAATGACAGCAAATAAAATCATGCTGATTGTAAAAATATCTTTAACAGAAAAATTAAAGAAGTCGCTCATGGTACGAATGTAGGATAAAAAAAACGCTACGAAACAGGAAAGTATTATTTAATAATCAGTTTCTTTTCCAGTATGGCGTCATCGGAAGATGCGATTACCATGTAAATACCTGCCGATAATTTACCGGAGGGGTCGATGGCAAGAGTTTCAGAATCGTTAGTAAGAATAATTACATTAGAGTAAAATTCTTTTCCAAGCATATCTCTGATTACGATAAGAGTCTTTTCTCCTTGTACGCCTGTAATGCTCAAGTTAAAAGGTCCGTTACTTGGATTCGGATAAATGGACAACTCCCCTTGCAAAAAAATATTTACAGCTATGATATCGCTGTAATAAAATTTTCCATCCAGGTCAAATTGCTTGAGGCGGTAGTAAGATACCCCGCTGTATGGATCTGTATCTACAGAAGAGTATTTTTTAAGAGTAGAACTGTTGCCTGCGGCTTTTATGCTAACCACATCTTCAAAAACATTTCCATCCTGTGAGCGCTGCACCATAAAATAATCAGAGTTCATTTCCACTGCTGTACTCCAGTCCATGTCCACATTTTTTCCATCAGGAGTTGCAGTGAAGGTCAGGAATTCAACCGGAAGCGGGTTGTTTCCGTTGTTCGAAGAAAGTGTAAACGGACTGAAGGAAGTAACCAACGCACTGGTTATAACAGTACCGGTAGCGGGATCGGGCCCGCCTGTCGTTCCACCATTGCTGTGATCTCTCCATACAGCGCCATCCCATCTTGCGACTTTCAGGTTGGCAATATCATCCACCCCTCCGCTGTAACTATCCCAGCTCAGAGTTACAAATGCATTTCGTACACCCGCCCGGTTCAAGATCCAATACTCACTTCTGCTGATGTGGTCGAGTGTGGCATCCTTGGAAGCAACGCTATATAACGGGTTAGGATCCGTCAGAAAATATTCTGCCGTGAACGTATCCGATCCTGAAAGAGAGGTAATTGCAATAGGGCGGTACTTCAGCAATTTACCTACAGGAAATGTAAAGTTAGTAGATCCCACTTTTGCCAAAGGCCCTAGTACAAAACTATTGTTCGACACTCCACTTACGGAGGATCCGCTGTTCATGGTAATAAGATTGGTTGCATCGGTATATAAAAATCCGCTGGTGAGCGTAAGAATTCCGGTACCTAACACGATAATGGGCTGAGCCAATGTTACTCCTGTTGCGCTTGAATTATTAATGGTCAGATTATTAAACGAAGTAGAAGAAGACCCCCCGATAGTTTGAGCAGCGGTTCCTGTAAAAGAAACGTTTCCCGTTCCAGCAGAAGTAAATGTTCCTCCATTCTTAGTCCATCCCAAGCCTGTAACCGTAATAGTATTACCACCATCGTTAAATGTCCCTGAAGTAATTGTATAAGTTCCTGTAGTAAGATTACCGGCCAAGGTAGTAGAAACAGAACTGGAATAGAGGGTAGCCCCACCAACGGTGAGAGCAACATTGTCGTTAAAATAGGTAGAACCGGTAACAGTAAAATTATTGGTTATAGTTAAAACACCCAGTATTTTATGCTCGTTATTGCCGATCAGATTAAGATTATAATACGTAGCGCCACGCACAGTAGTAGATTTAGCGCCATTTCCCGGATTCGAGTTGATCGTTACGGTTCCTCCGGTTAAATTATAAGCTCCGGTCAGCTCAGGCATCGTCAGGGCAGTGGTAGAATTTCTTACAATGAACTCGGAGGTTCCGGTCATCGTTAAAGCTGCAGCACCGCTCAGATTGTAAGCCGCCACCGCTTCATCCAAAATTACCGAACCCTGAATAGTTACATTGTTGGTTGCAGCCACACTCGCGCCCATTGATTTTGTTCCGGAAACGGAACAGGTTAGATTGTAATAAGAAGAAGCAGGAGCCTTTATCGTTTGTGCACCCACTGCATTATAATTAACCGTATTTGGCCCGGCCGAAGCGTTCAATGTTCCGGTTGCAAGAATTGTGGCCGTAGTATTTAAAACAGAATTTGCAGCATTGGTCCAGGTAGAACCGCCAACAGAACCGGTAATATTTCCGGTTATTGTTACAGTGCCGCTGTTGGTAACGGTGATAGCCCCGGAAATAGCAAATGTGGAAGCAATGGTAAGGCTGGTACCGGCAGAAATAGTCTTATTGGCAGTGGTAATGTTGACAGTTGCTGCTACTCCGGTAATGGTACCCGCAGTGGTATTGCTGATTGTTTTGCCCGCTGTCCCGTTAAATGTCAAGGTGCTGGTGCCCAGTGCCAGGGTGCCTGCCACCACCATATTGCCGGTAACGGTAAGTCCCGCTCCGCCCGACATCGTAAGAATAGTTCCGGTGCCGATGTTCAGATCTCCGGTAACCGTAGAGGCCGCAGTAAGGCTGGAGTTTCCTGTCCCTACCAAAAATACATCCCGCGTAATTGTCCAGCTTCCTGCCGTTGGGCTGAATTTACCGCTGCCTATTGTACGAATATCTTTATTGATGGTCATAGTTGCTGTTCCATCCAAAGTGGAGGTGTTTCCTATATCTACATAATCAACAGTGCTGGCAACATTTACAGTAACTGTCTGTCCATCGCTAACAACCGCATATCCGTCATTCACTGGAATGCAATTGCAACTTGCCCCGGCTCCACCGCTGGAGTAGGACCAGGTTCCATTTCCAACAGTGTTATCGTTCCAATTGCCATTTTTTCGGGAATAATAATATTGGCGAATGGGTGTGCCGGTAGGTGATTTATCTTTTGTACCAATCACAAAATCATTGACAAGCTCTGCGCCCGATACTCCGCTTCTATTTCCCACAGGAGCCCCTACTGAGCCCCCAGTTGCAAAGGTAGTTCCCACCGATCCCATTACCGCACCCGTATACGTTTCAAGTTTAAGATCTGTCAATATTCCCTGGCTTGATAAATTAGAATAGGTAACGCTCACGCTGTAAGTACCTCCCAATGCTACGGAGGTAGAAACCTTTGCAACAATGGTAGAAATACGCTGTATCGCGGCCCCCTCGTTGTCGGTATAGGAAACATCCACTACGTAAGAAGGAGGTGGTGGATCGTAATGAATCACCGAAATATATCCCGAAGCAGTTGGACTGGCAGAAGAATTTATTTGTACCGGCCTGTAATCAGTAGAAGATCCTACAGGGAACAAACCGTAAAGCGGAGCCGCAGTGCTACTAAGCGCAGTGCCGGATTGCACATATCGTTTAAATGTTCCTGTATTACTGTACATAATTCCTGCAGTACGAACCAAGGTAGCGAGCGCACCAACGCCTAACTGCAATGTTTTTCCATTCAGGTTAATATTACCTGCGGTCATGGTCAGCGTGTTTGTAATATTAACATCGGTAGTGGAGGCCAGCGTTAAAGGGCCGATGGTATTAACCGTTAATCCGTAAAATGTTTCGGTAGCACCTGCTTTGGTAATAGTTTGAGTGCCTGTTCCGGTAAAGGAAACGGTATTGGTACCCGGGGTTAATGTTCCGCTCAGGTTAATCCAATCCCCGGTAACAGAAATATTTCCTGCCAAAGTAGCAGTAACAGCTGCATTAATGGTAATGTTTCCGAATGTAAGAGCCGAAGTAGGTGTGATGGTAGAAGCGGCAGTAAAATTAGAATTGCTTCCATTGGCAAGAACAAGAGCAGGAGAAACAATAGTTAGATTGCCATTGAAATTAATTATAGAACCCGAGTTCGTTGTGAAAACGGGCACAGAAGTATTTGTCAAAGAAAAAGCGGTTGCTCCGGTCTTATTAAAATTAACGGTTCCGGTAGCACCAACCGAAATAGTGCCGCCTCTCATATCCATGAATTGAGTAAAGGTCATGGATCCTCCTCCGTCAGCAGATAAAGTACCATCCCTCAGATCTGTTTGACCGGTGGTAATAACTGTAGAGTTAAAAGTAGCGCTTCCAGCGCCTGCCACGGCTATCAACTGGTTTGCATCGGTATTGTTGGATGCAAAATTTACCGAGCCATTTGCAATTAGTGATCCCGATGTGATTCCTATCTTTCCTATTGTATTTGCTGTTGCGCTTCCTCCCACAAAAGAAAGTATGCCCGCCACTGTTGAAGAGCCACTGTTTATGTTCCAGGAGGTAGTTACCGCTGCCGAAGGCTGATTGATGGTAACGGTACCGCTAACCGTTAAAGCAGATGCTCCGGAATGTGTGAGGGAACTATTCGCTGCGCTGGATGTAAATGTGAGGGAGGAGCAACTGTTGTTGTTATTCATAGTATAAACAGAAGCTGAGCCAATAATTACCGGACCAAAAGCGCTAAGTGAAGTGCCGCCTATTACTTTGCCGGAGCCCAAAAAAGTTACCGTGAAACCTCCACTTGCCAAGGTACCTCCATTGTTGGTCCAGTCACCAACCACGGTAATATTCCCGGCCAATGTTGCTGCACCCCCCGAGATCCTGAAATCCCCAAACGTAATAGCCGCAGTTGGAGTTAAAGTAGATGTTCCTGTAATAACTGCCGTTGAAGCAGGATCAAAAACAAGTGCCGAACCGCTTATGTTCAGATTGCCGCCAAAATTTACCGTGGTGCCGGCCATCGTTACGAAAGACGAAGATCCTCCGGCACTCATGGTAAGGCCTCCGTTAAAATTAAATGTTCCTGCAGCAGTATTATTCTGAATAATATGGTCAGCATCAGAAATCGTTACCAGTCCTGAAAAAGTATAGGAGCCGGATCCTTGCAAAGTCATGGAAGAAGCTTCCACTGCCGAGGCAGCACCTAAAGTAATGCTGGCGACAAATGAGATAGAACCAGTTGCGGTGATAGTGAGATCCAATCCTTTGGGAAAGGTAAATGCCGTTACACTGGTAAAGGAAACGCTTCCTGTGCTCACGGTAATCACTCCCCCTTTTTTTCCGGCATTGCCGCTGGTTAATGTTCCGGCTACAGTTACCGTTCCACCTCCCACAATCAGGGAATATACTTTGGGGTTGTTGTTGGGATTAAAAGATAAATTTCCCGCTCCTCCACCTGCGGTGGTTATATTCAATGAGTTTGTTCCTGAAATTGTAAGGGTAGTATTCGAATTACCTCCATTGCCAAGTATCAGACTTGCGCAAACAGCAGCCATATCAACCGTAACGGCAGTATACCCACTTGGAATTGTTACGGTTTGGGAATTAGTAGGCACTATACCTGTACTCCAATTACCGGCACTAGACCAATTCACACCATCGCCACCGCCATTCCATGAAACTTGCGCAAAGGAAACGCTGCTAGTAAAAACGAAAGCAAAACATAAAAGTAAAAATCGTATGTATATATTTTTTACCATAAAAAATCCACGCACATTTATTTTTATTGCTGTAAACATAATTGGTTTAAAATGCTTTTTATGTACCCAAGGGAAAGGTATGATAAAACTTACGAGCTTATTTACAAAATTGGGTGCTCTTCGACCAATTGACTCAACTATTCGATGAAATGGCGATTTTTTTCGATAAAATTCGGTTTAAAATGCAAAAATTATAATGGGGTGAATTAACTAAAATTTAGAGGTGGCTGAAAAAAAAATAACATTCTAACTTTATCGCTTGCTGTTATATCCTACTGGAGTAGGTTTTACGGACGTAGTTTTTTCAGAAGTTACAGCACTATCAGGCCCAATAAGCTCATTAATCTCCTTCAATACATACACATTCTTGCCTTCAAAATAATCATCGATTACTGCACCTAAATCTGTAGATAAAATAATAATTTCTGTTCTTCTGTTTTTTGCTCTTCCTTCGGGATTATCTGAGCCATCCTCTTTAGTGTTGGGTGCTACAGGTTTATTTTTGCCATAGCCCATTATATTCATTCTGCTTTTTTCCAATCCTTCTTTGGTTAAATAATTTGCAACTACATCTGCCCTTCGTTTCGACAATGCCAAATTATATGCATCTGGACCTTTAGAGTCTGTATGCCCAGCCACTTCAATATTATCTCTTGGATTTGTACTTACTAAATAGCCAACAACTTTATTTAAATTAGGTTTATAAATTTCTTTTAAAAATGATTTATCAAAATCAAATAATGCATTATCAAACGCAATCGTAGTTTGTGTAGTGTGTCTAATACTATCTTTTACGGTAGCAACTAATGCGTTTAATGTATCAGGCTCTGTTATTAAATGTATGTTTGAAGCACTCTTTGAGAAGTTTTCCAATTTGCTTTTATTTGCTTTTCTTAAGAACTCCCCGTAGCTGGTATCCCCTGCATTAACGGTTGCTTTGGCAATATCAAAAAAAGCGTTTTCAAAATACAATGAATCTCCAAGTTTGGTAAAAGTCATTTCTTGATAAATATCATAAAGTAAACATTGTGATGGCACATAAATAGTAGTAGGAGAAGAGGTCAAACTATCTTTTTGGAAAACAAATTCATATTCTTTTCCTAAGGGAAGAATAATAATGTATTTATTATCTTTTATAGCGTACTTCCCAATTTCAACATCTGTAGCAATGTCTGTTACCGTTATTGTGCCTGTAGAAATCCCTTTAGCGAATCCTTTTATTGCATTTATGCCTGGGCTTGTACAAAAATCAATCATATAAATATCCATATCACGGGTTGAGTCCTTTGCAAACCCAGATGAGGAGTAACAAGCGCGATTGCTATTATGTAAAAATGTAATGAAGATGTCATCCCCAGGTGTACTTAATGGTGGTCCAAGGTTTTGAGGTTTGTCCCACACACCATCTATTCTTCTAGTCCTAAAAAGATCAAATCCTCCCATGCTATTATGACCACTTGACGAAAAATAAATGGTGTTACCATCTGGGGTTATGTAGGGTCCATCTTCATCATACGCTGTATTAATTACAGCGCCCATGTTCTCTAATTTCCCCCACCTACCCTCTTTATTTTTTTTAGACACATAAAGATCTCTACCCCCATATCCACCTTCTCTATCGCTCACTACAAATAATTCATCATCAGCTACGGTAGTTGCAAATCCATAAAAACTTGTTTCCCAAGCATTGGTATTTACTTCTTTTTTATTGAGTAGTAATTTTAGGCTAGACCAAGTTCCATCTTTTTTTAAATCACTGTAGTAAAAAGTTCCTTGATCTATACCTTTATAAAAATAAATTCGCTTGCCATCTTTTGAAACATTGATGATGGCTTCGTGCTTTCTGGTGTTAACCGGTTTTGCCAAACGTTCACAGTCCGACCATTTATTATCTTGAAAATAAGACACACAGATGTCTTCATAATATTTATCATCGTAATCCACTCTACTACCTGTTGTGCCTTCTCTGCGCGTGGTGAAATACATCACAGAGTCATCCCCTTTAAAGGCAGCCCCGTACTCATCAAATCGGCTATTTACTCCCGGTCCCACATCAGTAATAATAAAATTTTTTCCGTTGTTAATTAAAGAATCTCTATCGGCAGAAGGTATTTTTAAGTCCATGCCGTTATCGCACATCACAATTCTTCTACCAATATCAATTTTAAGAAAATCCTCTTCTGTTTTAGGAAGAAAAGAATGGTGGCGAAGCAGCAACGAATTATATATCTCATAATGCTTTTTTGCTTTTTCAAAATTGCCTGCTAAGTGATATGCGCTTCCTAAAAAGTAATACGCATCGCCAATGGTATCAGTTGTATGACGAAAAGCTCTTTCAAAAAATTGTATAGATCTTGGCTCTTCAAAATTGGTATACAATGTCATTGCCATACCAAAATTGTAGGACATGTTTGTAGAGTCGATTTTCAAAAGTTCAGTATAATCTTGCACATCTTCTTCATAATTTACATATTGCACATTCTTAAGCGCCTTGCGTAACAATTGCATTTCGATTTTTTTCAACGTTTTGGAATAAGAAGATCCTTTGGATTTTTTTCGAAACTGAGAATAGCAATCTGGGGTCAATAATAAAAGGCAAAGGAATATTATACTAACAAGGTAGCGCATACGTTTATCTAATCAGCGAATCTAGGAAGGATAGGTGCCTGATTTTAGCACTTAGGATGTCTTAAATAAACAATGGATTGTTAATAGCATACACTGATTTTACCTCAAAAAATATTCTCCACACTTTACAAAATAAAAAAAGCGCCTCGATGAACGAGGCGCTTTACAATAATATCAAAGTTAAATTTCTATTTTGCTACTACTACTTTTTCTACTTCGGGTGCTACTTCCGTAGAAACATCTGAAAATTCCATTCAAGTAAACAGCATATTTTCTAATCCTGCTACTGACTTCATTGGAATTGCATTTACAACCGTGGCGGCCGGAAACACTTCCGTATGGGTGACTGATATTACCGGTCGAAAAGTTATTGAAGCTGAACAAGAAGTAAATCTTTCTGCTGGTAAATACGAAAGATTTATAAACGTTTCAAGTCTAAATACAGGAGCATATTTTCTTATACTTAAAACAAATGACGGACTAGCGACTCAGAAATTTATTATAGAGAGATGGCAATAATCTAATATCTCCCCTTTTAGGTGTGGGAAGCTATTGCGAGCCCTGCTTTTTTACAATTGAATTAGTTATTTTACATAAAAACACCTATTGGTTAAATAAAATATTCTCACTTTTGCTTCTATGACACAAGAAGAGCTTTTTAAAAATATTATTTCCCATTGCAAAGAGTACGGCTTTGTATTTCCATCGAGCGAGATTTACGATAACCTGGGAGCCGTGTATGATTACGGTCCGTACGGAGTAGAGTTAAAAAATAATATCCGTGAGTATTGGTGGAAGTCCATGGTACAGATGAATGAGAACATTGTGGGTCTGGATGCTTCCATCTTCATGCATCCATCAGTTTGGAAAGCCAGCGGACACGTAGATGCTTTTAGCGATCCATTAATTGACAATAAAGATTCGAAGAAAAGATATCGTGCCGATGTTCTAGTGGAAGATCACATTGCTAAGATTGAAGGAAAGATTGAGAAAGAAGTAGAGAAAGCAAAAAAGCGTTTCGAAAATTTTGATGAAGCTATGTACCGCTCCACCAATGAACGCGTAGTAGAATACCAGAAAAAAATAGATGAGATAAATGTACGCTTCAAAACTGCCTTAGAAAAAAATGATTTGGCAGATGTAAAGCAGCTAATCGTAGATCTGGAAATTGTTTGTCCGGTTTCAGGCACAAAAAACTGGACCGATGTGCGCCAGTTTAATTTAATGTTCTCCACCCAAATGGGTTCTGTAGCAGAGAATGCAAACACCATTTATTTACGTCCTGAAACAGCGCAGGGGATTTTTGTAAACTTTTTAAACGTACAGCGCTCTGCCAGAATGAAAATACCATTTGGCATTGCACAAACTGGAAAAGCATTTAGAAACGAAATAGTTGCGCGCCAGTTTTTATTCCGCATGCGGGAGTTTGAACAGATGGAGATGCAATTTTTTGTTCGTCCGGGCGAAGAGATGCAATGGTACAACAGCTGGAAAGAAAAACGTATCAAGTGGCATCATGCCATGGGTTTGGGATCCGAAAAATATCGCTTTCACGATCATATTAAGCTTGCTCACTACGCCAATGCAGCTTGTGATATTGAATTTAAATTTCCATTTGGCTTTAAAGAGATTGAAGGAATACACTCACGTACCGATTTTGATTTAAGCGCACACGAAAAACTATCCGGCAAAAAATTGCAATACTTTGATTCCGAACTTAACAAAAGTTACGTGCCCTATGTGATTGAAACATCTATTGGGCTTGACAGAATGTTCCTAGCAGTTTTAGCCTCCGCTTTTGAAATTGAAAAACTAACACCCTCGAACTCGCCCGAAGGGGGAGAGCAAGAAGGCTCGGACAATGAACGAATTGTTTTGCGCATTCCTCCTGCTTTAGCTCCGGTTAAAGTGGCTGTATTTCCGCTAATCAAAAAAGATGGGCTTCCTGAAAAAGCGATGGCTATTTTTAATAATCTAAAACACATATGCCGTTGCTATTACGAAGAAAAAGACAGCATTGGCAAGCGCTACCGCAGGCAAGATGCCATTGGCACTCCGTTTTGTATAACGGTCGATCATGAAACACTAAACGACAACTGCGTTACCTTACGCCATCGCGACTCCATGAAGCAGGAAAGAATTCCGATCGATAAGATACAATCAATTGTTGAAGAAAAAGTAAGCTTGACGAAGATTTTATCTAGCTTGTAGGAATTAACATTTTTTAATCGAGTTTTAAGACTTTCTCAAAATCTTTTCGCCTATATTTCGTTATTATTGCAGGTACGAATAACTAACCATTACGAATCTGCGAATAAACAGCCGGTCTTGTATTCATTCGTAAATTCGTATGCTTTTGTTATTAGTACTATAAAACATGTCTGATTCTTTAGTCATAATTCCAACTTACAACGAAAAGGAAAACATCGAAAAGATGATTCGAAAGGTATTTTCTTTGACTTTGCCCTTTCATGTTTTGATTGTAGATGATGGCTCACCTGACGGCACAGCAGAAATTGTGAAAAACCTTCAAAAGGAATATTCAGATAAATTATTTATTGAACAAAGAAAAGGGAAGCAGGGACTTGGCACTGCATACATTCATGGCTTCCGCTGGGCGCTAAATAAAAGTTACGAATATATTTTTGAAATGGATGCAGACTTCTCTCATAACCCCGAGGACTTGATTCGCTTACGAGAAGCCTGTTTGAATGGGGCCGATGTAGCGGTGGGTTCACGGTACATTAGTGGAGGGAAAGTAATAAACTGGCCGCTGAGCAGGATATTGATGTCTTACTTTGCATCCGTTTATGTACGAGCAGTATTGTGGGTAAATATTCGAGATACTACTGCAGGGTTTAAATGTTATCGCAGAAAAGTATTGGAGACCATTGATTTTGATAATGTGAAATTTATGGGCTATGCCTTTCAGATAGAAATGAAATACACCGCACATAAACTTGGGTTTAATGTATTGGAAGTGCCTATTACTTTTAAAGACCGAACAGAAGGCTCCTCTAAAATGAGCATGGGTATATTTAAAGAAGCCTTTTGGGGAGTATTGTTAATGAAATTCAAAAAAATTTAGGTTATTGTTCGGTATTAAATATTTCGCCACTAATTTTCACAAATTAACACGAATATTTTTTGGTGCAGTTTTCAATTAGTGTAAATTGGTGTAATTCGTGGCTTGTTTTTAAATGGCACTGAATAGTAACAAATTTAGAATATAAAATAAGATGACGACAATACTTATCAAAAATGCAAACATTGTAAACGAAGGGAAAACTTTTTTAGGAAGCATCTTGATAGAAAATGAAATTATAAAAACTATATCAAACACTCAACTTGAAGTTCCTTCATCAACAAAAACAATTGATGCTAAGGAGAAATATTTGTTGCCCGGCATCATTGACGACCAAGTACATTTTCGTGAGCCCGGCTTAACACATAAAGGAGAAATTTATACCGAAGCAAAATCTGCCATAGCAGGAGGCGTTACTTCTTATATGGAAATGCCCAATACAAATCCCTGGGCACTTACGCAGGAGCTATTAGAAGAAAAATATAAACGCGCTTCGGAGGTGTCTTTACCTAACTACTCTTTCTTTATGGGCGTTTCGAATGAAAATATTGAAGAAGTATTAAAGACTGACCCTAAAAATGTTTGCGGAGTAAAAATATTTATGGGCTCTTCTACCGGCAATATGATGGTAGATAATCGAACTACGCTAGAAAATATATTTTCAAAATGCAAGCTGCTTATAGCTACACACTGCGAAGATGAGCCTACCATTCAAGCAAACATGGAAACGTATAGAAAAAAATATGGCGAAGATGTTCCGTTGGAATACCATCCTAAAATAAGAAGCGAAGAGGCTTGCTACAAATCTTCTTCACTCGCTGTTGAGCTAGCAAAAAAATATAATGCTCGACTACACATCCTTCATATATCTACTGCAAAAGAAATAGAACTCTTTGACAATTCAAAGCCGCTCAAAGAAAAACGTATCACTGCCGAAGCTTGCATCCACCACCTTTGGTTTTCGGAAGAAGATTATAAAACGAAAGGAAACTTCATAAAATGGAATCCTGCCGTGAAAACAAAAAATGATCGTGATGCAATTTTAAAAGCAGTCCTCGAAAATAAAATTGATGTCATTTGTACTGACCATGCTCCACATACATTGGAAGAAAAAAATCAAACTTACTTCAAAGCGCCATCTGGTGGGCCACTCGTGCAACATTCATTAGTTGCCATGCTGGAATTTGTAAAGCAGAAAAAAATGACCATTGAAAAAGTAGTTGAAAAAATGAGTCATGCTGTTGCAGCATGTTTTCAGCTAGAAAAGAGAGGCTTTATTCGCGAAGGTTATTTTGCCGATTTAGTGCTGGTGGATTTAAATGCTCCTTGGACCGTAGAAAAATCAAACATCCTTGCCAAGTGCGGCTGGTCGCCATTTGAAGGAACTACTTTTCACTCAAAAGTGACACATACATTTGTAAACGGTCATATAGTTTATGAAGACGGCAAGTTTGATGAAACACAAAAAGGAAAACGACTAACCTTTGATAGAGTATAGTCCAAGTTTTTGTTTCTATATAAGCTATCCTGTAGGAAAACAAGTCAATTCAAGTTTACTTATATTCTATAAACTCTATAACTAAGAAAATACTTTGTGTATTTTTTGTCTATTGCCTCTCATTTACTATCATTGATTTTGGAAATATATAATTAAAATCATGTATATTTTAAATACAATTTTTCTAACATTGATTGCTTCTGCACTTTTATCGCAGGAGAAAAATTGTAGATTGTTAATAATTGAAGAAAAGCGTATAATAATCCCTCATACTAGTTATAAGGGATTTGCTTTTCATACCGCTACAGGTTATGCTATTCTTGAACCTCAAACCAGTAACATCTATTTATATGGCCATGACTATAAGCTTAATGATAGCTTGCAATTTTATAAAACCAAAAAAACTAGTTCACTATTTAATGTGATAAAATATTTTGCTTTTCACGTCCCCAAAATCTATTAAACGAACTGCCTTTTCTATACCTGTATACTTATGTCAAAACAGTAATTATTATATTATTAAAAATTCTGGTAGCGCTAACTTGAATATCTATTCCAATAAAACTAATTTATTTTACAAACAAGTCAGATATAAAAGTAAAAACAGATATATTTCTACAAAACAAATCGGCTATTCAGTCAAATCAAATTCAATAATATTAGCTACTAGTAATACAAATCGTATTATTTATTCCTTTTCTAATCCCGAATGGATAAGGAAAGAATATGTTTTTGAAGTGAGCTCGTTTAATGCTATTAATAAAAAAAGCACACTGAAGAATAAAAAATCCTCAAAAATTGTAAGCTATGATTCAATTATCCTAAAAGATCCTCGGGTTTTAGATGCAATGAAGGGTATCGGGTTCTATCTTAATCAGAAAAATGATTTGCTATATCTAAATTTTGAAGCTTCCGAAAAAATTTATATCTATAATTTGTCTGGAAATTTGATAAAACAATTTGGAATTAAAGGTAAAAATAGCAATTCAGATACCTTACATTTCTATAAAGGAAAGCTTTATGGCAAAAAAGATTCTATTTCTCCAATAGATTATTTAAATGTGGTTAACTCCGAAATACAAAAAAAATTATTGTAAAAACGTACATTATATGGACGTTCATGTTGATGATGCTAGCAATTATACTTTTCGAACATATCTATCTGCTGTTCCAGATAGCATTATTAAAAGAGAATCCATTGGGAGAGAATATAACTGGCAAAATTTGAATAAATACATGAAGTTGTGTCTACAAATATACAGTGACCAAGGCGAACTACTTTATGATGAGCCCGTAAACCAAGAGTATTTTAAGATACTATCAAATGAGAAAAATATTTTGACAATATCCACTGGCTATAAAATCTGGGAGGGTAATAAATACTATAATACTATTGCTAAATACAAATTGAGTTTTGATCAGTAAAGACTATTTAAATACTTCAAAAGCATAGAGAAATGCCTTTTCGTTACTGCTCCGAAATACGCTCATAGCCGAGTAAATTAGTATATAAGTTAAATACTCTATTTTTACATTTTAATTTTACAAAATTAATGCAGCAAATAGGATATTTTCTTTTACTACCCTTCCTCTACCTACTTTCTTGGCTGCCCTTCAGAATTCTATATTTAAAATCCAATGTTTGGTATTTTCTAATTTATCATGTGTTTGGATACAGAAAAAAAATTGTAACCAAAAATCTACAACGATCATTCCCTGAAAAAACTGAGCAAGAAATTGCAAAGCTTCGAAAAGAATTTTACAAATACTTTGCCGACCTAATTCTGGAAATCATAAAAACATTAACGATCAGTCAGCGCAGCATGCTTAAGCGATGTAAGTTGGATGAAAAATCAGTGCTGCTCATGAAACAATTATATGACGAGCAAAAAAATATAATTCTCGTTTTAGGTCATCAAGGGAATTGGGAGTGGGGAGGAAACGCATTTAGCTTGGTTTGCAGGCAACAACTATATGTTATTTATCATCCGTTGGAAAATGAATATTTCGATTCTCTGATCAACAAAATGCGAAAACGATTTGGCACTAAGCTCATTGAAATGAGAAATACTTATCGGGAAATGGTAAGCTCTAAAAATGAAATTACCGCTACGGCTTTTATAGCTGATCAAACCCCGCCACCCGAAAGCGCCTATTGGACAACTTTCTTAAATCAGGACACGCCTGTATTTTGGGGAACTGAAAAAATTGCCCGCAAGCTGAACTATCCTGTATATTATATGAACATAAAAAGAGTTAAAAGAGGATATTATGAGCTTTCGGCAGAATTGCTTTGCGAAAGACCAAGCGAAACTGCTGAAGGAGAAATCACAAAAATGCACACGAAAAAACTTGAGGATGAGATTGTTAGAAATCCGGAGATCTGGCTCTGGTCTCACAGGAGGTGGAAGCATAAACGCCCAATTTAGAGGGTTTTGACTTTAAGGATTATCATTATATTTGCTAAATTTAATTTGTGAGAACAGGCAAAGATTTAATTCTTGCTACTAAACCCTTTGCGGTTGAGATTAGATGGAAAAGCTGGATGCTTACCCTTTCTACTCTTTTCTTATTGATTTTTTTTAACTACATCACCTTTACTGACTACCACATCGTGCTGCGCATTTTGGCTAGTATCATGACAGGATTCGTTATTTCCCGCATGTTTGTTATTTATCACGATTACTCACACCATACTATTCTTTATAAATCTATTCCCGGCAGAATAATCTTTTCTCTGTTTGGTCTTTATATGTTAGCGCCATCCAGTATCTGGAAACGCTCACATGATTACCACCACAACAACAACTCAAAATTATTTAGTGCTAGCATTGGTTCGTACCCTATTTTTTCAAAACAAAAATTTTTAAAGGCTTCCAAAGAAGAACGAAGAGAATATCTTGCTGTGCGACATCCTTTAAATATGATTTTTGGATATTTTACCTTATTTAGTTTCGGAATGTGTATCCTTTCTTTTATGTCTAGCCCACGCAGACATTATGATTCTCTTATTTCCTTAATACTACATGTAAGTTACATTGTAGCTGTTATTTATTTCTTTGGATGGATAACCTGGATTCTTGCCATTCTGGTGCCCTTCTCTATTGCATGCGGCTTTGGTGCATATCTTTTTTACGCGCAACATAATTTTCCGGGCGTAACATTTAAAAATAACATTGAATGGAGTTACGATCATGCTGCTTTGGAATCTTCTAGCTATATGAAAATGAATTTCTTTTGGCAGTGGGCTACCGCTAACATTGGCTTTCACCACATTCATCATTTGAATGCAAAAATTCCATTTTATAGATTGCCAGAGGCCATGAAAGCTATCCCGGAACTGCAAAATCCTAAAATCACCACCTTAGATCCATCCGAAATTATTCGTTGCCTACGCCTGAAGATTTGGGATCCGGATGTTCAAAAGATGGTTCCTCTTAGCGCGATTCAGCAATAATTATTTTTTCCGTACATTTTTTCTGAATTATCTTGTAGCAGATAAATTAATTTTTGTTATTTGCAATTATTAGTCTATACGTTATGAATCAAATATCTTCCCTTTCCGAATATCTTTCTGAATACAAAAAAAGTGTTGATTCGCCAGAAGAATTTTGGGCTGAAAAAGCAAACACATTTACGTGGAAGAAAAAATGGGATAAGGTGCTGGAGTGGAATTTTATTGAGCCAAATATAAAATGGTTTCAAGGAGGCAAACTAAACATTACCGAAAATTGCTTAGATCGCCATCTCGCAGAGCGCGGAAATCAAACCGCCATCATTTGGGAATCTAATAATCCAAACGAAGCTTCAAAAAAAATAACATACAACGAATTGCATGCGGAGGTTTGTCGTTTTGCAAACGTGCTCAAAAAGAATGGAGCAAACAAAGGAGATCGAATATGTATCTACATGCCAATGGTTCCAGAATTAGCAATAGCTGTTTTAGCCTGCGCCAGAATTGGAGCCATTCATTCAGTAGTGTTTGGAGGCTTTTCCTTTCAATCCTTGTCCGATAGAATCCACGATGCAGAATTCAGCATGGTACTTACAGCAGATGGCGCCTATCGTGGAGCAAAAGACATTCCTTTAAAATCAGTTATAGACGAAGCATTGCTTACATGTCCATCCGTAAAAAAAGTGATTGTTCTTAAACGTACAAACATCAAAATAAAAATGAAACCTGATAGAGATGTTTGGTGGCAGGATGAAATAACACAACTACAACACCTTCCAAAGGGAGGAGCAGAATACACTGCGGAGGAGATGGATTCAGAAGACATGTTATTTATTTTATACACTTCTGGCTCAACAGGAAAACCCAAAGGAGTGGTGCATACCTGTGGTGGGTATATGGTGTATACAAAATATACTTTTGAAAATGTTTTTCAATACAACTCCTGCCACCCCACTCTGCCTCTCCCCAAAGGGGAGAGAAGGCAGGACGTGAAGGGAACGCCCAATTACCACACTACGGATAAACAAATGTGGAATCTTTTGCAAGATAAAGCAGTTTTAATGCGAAAAAATCCAACTCAGGCTGAAATGGTTTTATGGGAGGCACTTCGGAAACACGGTGCTAATTTTCACTTTAGAAGGCAGCATATTATAGATCGTTTTATTGTTGACTTTGTCTGTCTAGAAAAATCATTGGTGCTTGAAGTAGATGGAGATATTCATGATTATCAAAAAGAAGAAGACGAACAACGCACCAGATGTTTGAAAGAAGAAGGAATGAGTGTTATTCGTTTTCGTAATGAAGAAGTAATTGGAGATATTGAAAATGTTGTGAAGAAGATTATCATAAAACTAAATAGTATTCCTTCGAATTCATCACGTCCTTCGCTCTCCCCTTTGGGGACAACCGAAGGTTGGGAGCGAAGCTCGGGAGGGGGTGGGGCAGCTGAGGTCTACTGGTGTACAGCGGACGTTGGATGGATAACAGGTCATTCCTACCTGATTTATGGTCCGCTGCTTGCTGGCGCAACAACATTAATGTTTGAGGGGATTCCAACCTATCCCGATGCAGGAAGATTTTGGAATGTAATTGACAAGCATCAAGTAAATATTTTTTACACGGCTCCAACTGCAATACGTTCGCTAGAAGCTGCCGGACTTGATTTTGTAAAACCTTATAAACTTGATTCACTGCGTGTACTTGGAACAGTGGGTGAACCCATAAACGAAGAAGCGTGGAACTGGTACAACAAAAATATTGGCAAAGAAAAATGCCCCATTGTAGATACCTGGTGGCAAACAGAAACCGGAGGAATCATGATCTCTCCACTTGCCGGAATTACTAAAACAAAACCCGGGTTCGCTACGCTTCCATTGCCGGGCGTACAACCTGTTCTGCTAGATGAAAAAGGAAGTGAATTAATTGGAAATAATGTAGAAGGCAGATTGTGTATGAAATTTCCTTGGCCTGGAATGATACGCACCACCTATAACAATCATCAACGGTGTTATGAAGCATATTTTTCCCAGTTCAAAGGATATTATTTTACCGGAGATGGCTGCAGAAGGGATGAAGATGGATATTACCGCATTACAGGCAGGGTAGATGATGTAATAAAAGTTTCGGGGCATTTGTTAGGGACAGCTGAAATTGAAAATGCGATTAACCAACACCAAGATATTGTAGAAAGTGCCGTAGTAGGTTTCCCTCATCAAATTAAAGGCTGGGGAATTTATGCTTTTTGTATTGACGGAAGCAATAGGAAAGATTCGGAAGAATTAAAAAAAGAAATTGTTGCAACTGTAAATAAATATATGGGTGCTATTGCGAAGCCTGATAAAATTCAAATTGTCAAAGGGCTGCCAAAAACGCGCAGTGGTAAAATAATGCGCAGGATACTCCGTAAAATAGCAGAAGGAGATACCTCTAATTTAGGAGACACCTCCACCCTGCTCGACCCACTGGTGGTCGATGAAATAAAGTCTGGTGCTTTATAATTAACTATGCGATTGCTCCGGCTAAAAGAATAAGAATGTTTGCTACCAAAGCAAATCCTGCAGTGTAAACAATCATTTTTAATGGCGCTAAGCCCAACACTAATATCAAAGAAAATACAGTTGGGAAAATTACTAAAGCAAACTGCCAGTCGCCTAAGTTTACTGCAAAAGGCGCAGCTATACTCCCAAACACAATTACTAGTCCAATCACTAGCATGTTTATTGCATAACGGCTTTCTTCTGCCTTGTTCCAAATAGTGGTTTCTGTTTTTGCATAAGATGCTGATACGCTGTGTGTAGTTTCCATAATATATAGTTTAGTATTGATTGCTTTATTTATAAAACAAAGGAACATCGAAACGGAAACTAAAAACATGATTAAAAGCATTTCTTTTTGTGACATATATCATAAAATTGAGTTAGCCCAATAAAAAATAGTTTTTTCTAAGCATTCTCAAAAAAAACCTGAACTCAAATTGCACGAATTAACACAAATTAATTGGTGATAATTCGTGCAATTTGTGGCTTTTGTTATAGGTAATATTTTTTTCTGTCCTATTTACATTTTTTAGATGGCTTGTAGTAAATTTACAATCTAATAATAAATAAAATGGTACAAAATTTCGCTGCAATTTATATCCGAGACCTAATTAAACTAAAAGAAGAACTTAGTTTGTATAAAAACGAAAGTGATATTTGGCTTTTGAAAGGGGATGTAAAAAACTCTGCCGGAACCCTAACGCTGCATTTGATTGGCAACCTAAAACATTTTATTGGCGCTCAATTAGGGAATACAGGTTTTATCAGAGAAAGGGAGAAAGAATTTTCTGACAGAAATATTTCCAAAGAAAAAATGCTGAAAGAAATTGATGAAGTTATTGCTACCCTAAATAAAGTATTCCCAACAATAAAAGAATCAGACTTGGAAAAAGAATATCCTATTGAGTTTTTAGGAGAAAAAAGAACTGTAGGATATATTCTGCTTGTGATTTCTACCCACTTGAATTATCACCTGGGGCAGATAAATTATCATCGAAGAGGCCTCACCCTAAATCCCTCTCCATAGGAGAGGGTCACGCATTACGGGGCTAGGTGAATATGAATTTTCTTAGCATTCACCATCGCTTTTTCCTTAAGCTTAACAACATCACTACCTTTTTTATCCCAAGCTAGGCAGACTGCCATTCTGCGGAATGGTCGAGTTGTTGGCTTTCCAAATATTCGAATATCGGTTTGCTTTTGAGAAATTGCTTTGTCAACTCCTTTAAAAACAGGATTAACACCTTCTTTAGTAGCTAGCACCACAGCGCTTGCACCTACTCGCTCCAAAATAATTTCAGGGATTGGCAATCCAAGAACCGCTCGCGCATGCAACTCAAACTCGGTTAGATTTTGAGTACCAGCTAATGTTACCATGCCTGTATCGTGAGGCCTGGGAGATAATTCAGAAAAATAAACTCCATTCTTTTTAGAAAGAAAAAATTCCACACCCCAAATTCCAGCTCCAGTCAATGCGCGTGTAACTTTTGCAGCCATTTTTTGTGCTTCCTTCAAATGCTTTGTGCTCATAGGATGCGGTTGCCAGCTTTCCATGTAATCGCCCCGCTCTTGCCTGTGTCCAATTGGAGGACAAAATAATGTTTTACCCTTCATTTGAGTTACAGTCAATAAAGTTATTTCCGAATCAAACTGAATGAACTCTTCTACAATCACTTCTAAGATATCTCCTCGCGTGCCGCTCAACGCATAGTTCCATGATTTTTCAATACTTGCGGTGAGCGAAGTAGAACCGTCTGTTTTTATCACACTCTGTCCTTTTCCAGATGAGCTCATCAAAGGTTTAACCACACAGGGAATTCCAATTTTATAAACTGCTTTGGTAAATTCTTCTAATGTTTTTGCATATTCATATTTAGCAGTTTTTAGTTTTAATTCTTTTGCAGCCAAGTCACGAATAGCTTTTCTGTTCATAGTAAAATTTGCAGCACGTGCCGAAGGAACAACCTGATAACCTTGCTTTTCGTATTCATAAAAACGCTCGGTACGAATGGCTTCAATTTCGGGTACTATTAAATCCGGTTTGTGTTTTGCTACAACTCTATCAAGTTCTTCTCCATCAAGCATAGAAATCACTTCGCGTTCATCGGCAACTTGCTGGGCTGGAGCATTATCGTATGAATCTACAGCAACAACATAAGCGCCTAGTCGTTTCGCTGCAATGGTGAACTCTTTGCCTAATTCACCAGAGCCTAGTAATAGAATCTTCTTCATGTTACGAATATCGAATATTTACGAATATACTAATCAAACGCTGGAACGTCACTTCTAAAAATGTTAAACTCATAAAGAAAATATCTACATTTGTTATGTGTTCATCTAAAAATTAAGGACTAAGAACTATAAACTAGGAACTAATAACTACAAACTAAGAACTATAATAATATGATAGGAAACTTCAAAGACCATCTTCAAAAAGAACTAAAAACCATTGATGAATCTGGTTTGTTCAAGCGTGAGCGTGTTATCACATCCAAGCAAGGAGCTACGGTTACTGTGAAGGGGAAAGAAGTAATAATTTTTTGCGCTAACAATTACCTGGGGCTTTCCTCGCATCCTAACGTGGTAGAAGCAGCACACAAAACGTTGGATACACACGGGTACGGAATGAGCTCTGTACGATTTATATGTGGAACTCAGGATATCCATAAAACGCTAGAAGAAAAAATTTCAAAGTTTGTAGGACAAGAAGACACTATTTTATATGCTGCTTGCTTTGATGCGAATGGCGGAATCTTTGAACCGCTGTTAGGTGAAGAAGATGCAATTATTTCGGATGAGCTAAATCATGCATCTATTATTGATGGAGTGCGTTTATGTAAAGCGCAGCGTTACCGCTACAAAAATTGCGACATGAATGATTTAGAAGAGCAATTAAAGCAAGCACAAAAGCAGCGCTATCGCTTAATTGTTACCGATGGAGTTTTCTCTATGGACGGATTTGTTGCTCCGCTAGATAAAATTTGTGACCTGGCGGATAAATACAATGCCATGGTGATGGTAGATGAAAGTCATGCTAGCGGGTTTATTGGAAAAACCGGCAGAGGAACTATTGAATTAAAAAATGTAATGCACCGAGTTGATATAGTTACCGGAACATTAGGCAAGGCACTTGGTGGAGCTATGGGAGGATTTACCTCCAGTAAAAAAGAAGTTATTGACATGCTGCGCCAGCGTTCTCGTCCTTATTTATTCTCCAACTCCCTTGCACCCCATATTGTAGGTGCATCAATTGTAGTACTTGATATGTTAAGTGAAACCACCACGCTGCGCGACAAACTAGAATGGAACATTCATTATTTCAAAACGGGAATGAAAAAAATTGGATTGGAATTCAAGAATGGAGATTCTGCGATTGTGCCAGTGATGTTATACGATGCAAAGCTTTCTCAAACTTTTGCCGATAAACTTTTACAAGAAGGAATTTATGTAATTGGATTTTTCTTTCCTGTTGTGCCCAAAGGACAAGCACGAATTAGGGTACAGCTTTCTGCTGCCCATGAAAAAGAGCATTTGGATAAGGCAATTGCTGCCTTTGAAAAGGTAGGAAAGGAGCTGGGGGTGATAAGCCCCTCCTAGCCTCCCCAAAGGGGAAAGACTAGTGACTAACTACAATCTTCTTCGTTACCTCTTCCGTTTTTGTTTTCAGCTTCAAAAAATAAATTCCATCAGAAAATTTGGAAACATCAATCGTGTTCTTGCTATTCGCATAAATTCTCGCATACATCATTTCTTCTCCAAGAATATTATAGATCGCAACATCTGCAACACCACTGCTTGTTTTAATAAAATCAATTTGTAAATAAGAGGAGGCAGGATTGGGATAGATGCTAATTTCACTACCTGATAAATTTGACTGCTGAATCGAGGTAAGGCAACTATCAACCATAACATACTGAATAAAAAAACTGCAACCTGGGGCAGAAAGAACATGTAATGAAAGTGTATCAAGATTCTGCGGAGTCGTTGAAATGCAATTGAAGGTATCCGCAACAGAAGCAATTCCGTTATTGTACCATTGATAAGAGGTGGTGCTAAACGTATCCACAGGCGCACATAACGTAACAGCAGTGCCGGAACAGAACTTGCTGACATTAGGTCCGCAAGAAAAATCCCAATACGAATGGCCAAAGTGGCCACCGTGTGCACAATCTCCGTTAGTTACAACAACTGTTAGTGTTTGACCTACATATGGTGTAAGCGAAACTCCCGAACTGGTCCATGGTTTATAAAAAGTACTTGTCCCCCCTTGGCAAGAATTGTTTGTCTGATAAAAACTCAGATCTCCAGATTGATGAACAAAATAATTATAAGAGCAAGGCACTGTATCTCCGTTTGCATCCAGAATCATAAATTCTGCATAGGGCTTTTCTTTGTACGCATGGCTCGAGCCAGGATCGTAAAAGACCAAGGCATAGGAATAAATAAAATTTGTATCGTTGGCAGTAACAGTCAAGGGAAAAGTAATCCTTTCGGCTACGCCTCCACTGGTTTGCTGCACTCCTAACTGGATAGAAGCATTTCCCGAACCCGGACACACTACCGGAATAGCAGGAGAACCCAGGCTAGCACCAGGAGTACATGGATCAACTGCAGTTCCTGATGTGATGCTGATATTTTGACTGCTCGTAGGTGCAGGTGGTGGGTTCGTTGGGGATCCGGTCCAATTAGGTGGATTTGCTCCAATCGCACTTCCATAGATACCTGTCCATTGCGACCAGCCATTCTCTACGCCCATATCCGAGCAAGAGCCGTTAATTTTATTCTGTGAGAACACTAAATGTGAGAATAACAGAGATAAAGAGAAGGATAATAAGTGTTTCATGAAAGCGTATTTAATGTGTTATACTCATAAGACGTTAATCCGACTAAAAGGTTGCTTTAAAAAACTATCTATTTATTCACTATCAACCGACTAAAGCCTAAAACGATCTTTCATCTGGCGTAAGGCATTGATTTTCGGTATGTTTAATTTTACATTCAAAAGTTACCTCCCCCTCAATTTATTAAGTCGGGAATAAACTTGGCATTTCAATTTTCGTTTTGGCGTAGGATCGTTTTACATTTCGTAACAGTTCATTTACATCCAGCATACTTACAAGGTGTATTCTTATCAATGTTGCCACTATTGAAAATGCCTTTTTTGTCTTAGCTATTTTTTGCAATACGGTTAATAATAACTGGGCGATTAGAGTGCACCACACTTGCGTTCTTATCGCATTTTCATTTTCTCCATAGAAATAATGCAACTGAAAATTTTGTTTCATCTTCTTAAACAACAGTTCTATTCCCCATCGCTTTTTATATATGAGGGCGATTTCTTCTGCGGTAATGATAA
>CAYZTB010000040.1:0-26718 GCA_964481195.1 uncultured Bacteroidia bacterium
ATATACAAATTTCTCAGTTTCTATTTTTATAAAAATACTGTTGAATTAAAAAAATGAATTATTCAGAATGGATTGGAGCAGTTGGCGTTTTTCTAATTCTAGCAGCCTATGTATTATCCTTGTTCAAAATAACCAATTCAGAAAAACTTCTTTACCTGTTTTTAAATATCATTGGCGCTTCGCTTGCATGTTTAGCCTCTATTCTAATAACCTATTGGCCATTTGTTATCCTTGAGGGAGTCTGGGCGCTAGCCTCCATTGCAATGCTCGTAAAACTTTTTCTAAAGAGAAGCTAAACAAAAGGAATCGACAGAAATCCTATTATTTGCATTATTCTTTCCTTACATTTGCCAAACAACCACTCCAATAGAATTATTTATGAAACATAAATATTTTTTTGCGCAAACTTTTTTTCTTTTCGTTTCATTATTTTTTCTTTCTCCATCATTTGGACAATATTTCAAAAAGACAGATTCTATTCCTGTTAAAGTAAACAACAAATTATTATCGATGCCCTGGTCTGGCGGACTAAACTTTTGTCAGTTCTCTGATATTGATATAAACTTAGATGGAATTAAAGACCTTTTTGTTTTTGACAGAACAGGAATAAAAATTTCTACGTTCATAAATGGAGGCACACCAAACAAAGTCGACTATTACGATTCCTCCTATTACTATGCATACAAATTTCCACACTTGGAAGAGTGGGCTTTGCTTAGAGATTATAACTGCGATGGCAAACAAGATATATTTACGTATGGCTATGGAGGCATAACCGTTTGGAAAAATACTTCTACAGGAAATGCTTTGCAATTTACGTTAGTAACCACTGCCTTAAAATCCACCTACTGTCCTGCATTCTTAAATCTGGCAGTTACTGGAGTTGACATTCCCACCATTGATGATATTGATGGTGATGGCGATCTGGATATTTTAACGTACGATGCCGGAGGCATTAACATGCAATACCACATTAACAAATCTAAAGAATTAGGTTATGGATGTGATAGTTTAATATTTAACATGGACTGCAGCGGTTGCTGGGGGAACTTTCGAGCAAGCATTAGCGGATGTAATATGACTTATGGAGCTTGCAGAATAATGAATCCTGATTCTGTTGAAAGAAAAATTGAACCGCAAGAATTACATTCGGGAAATTGCTCCTTGTGTTTAGATATGGATGGGGATGGCGACAAAGACATTTTACTAGGTCAGTTAGGATGTTGTAATATGGTTATGCTAACTAACGGAGGCAGTAAAACAATTGCAAACATGGTATCAATGGACGATAGCTTCCCTTCCTACGACAACCCTGCTATGTTCTCAAGCTTTCCATGTGGTTATTTCATCGACATAAATAATGATAATAAAAGAGATTTAATAGTTAGCCCAAATGCTCCAAATGTTTCTATAAATAAAGAAAGTATTTGGTATTATTTAAATACCGGCCTTGATAATATCCCAATCTTCAAACGTCAAACCAGAGGACTACTTCAACAAAATATGATTGATGTTGGCGAAGGAGCTGACCCTGTTTTTTTTGATTTTAACAATGATGGCTTAATTGATTTACTTATTTCAAATTATTCTGCTGTTTTAGATTCCTGTATTACTACAAACTCTTACGGAGTTTTAGCATTTCAAAATACCGGAACTTTAAGCTCACCGGTATTTGAGTTGGTGAATAACGATTTTGCAAATTTATCGTCAATACTCTCAAACATAACTAGCAAACACTTAACCTTTGGGGATTTAGATGGCGATGGTGATAAAGATATGTGTGTTGGAGACTTTGACGGATATATCTATTATTTTAAAAACATTGCTACTGCTGGAAATCCAGCAAGCTTTTCCTACTTAGGATTAATTACCGATGTTGGCTCTAGTGGCCCAATAGATGTTGGTAGCTACTCTACCCCACAGTTAATAGATATTGATAGAGATGGTGACTTAGATTTAATAATAGGCGAACGCGCTGGAAACCTCAATTACTATCAAAACATTGGCACACCTTCAGCCCATTCTTACTCTTTAACAACATCCTCTTTTGGCGGTGTTGATGTTATGAAGCCATGCTGCACCGGATATAGTGTTCCTTTTATATATGATAGCCTAGGAAGCTACCGGCTTTTGGTGGGTAGTGAAGCCAGCAGAGTAAACGGGAACAAGATGGGATGGATTTGGAATTATTCTGGAATAGAGGGAAACTTAGCTGGAAATTTTACTCTTTTGGACTCTATGTACCAGAATATTTGGGAAGGCAGCAGAATGACCATTAATGGATCAGATATTAATAATGACGGATCAATAGATATTGTAATTGGAAATTATGCTGGGGGTGTGTCAATTTTTCTAGGAGATACTTCTGCCGTTTCAGTTAACGAAAATGAAATGATTTTTTCAAATTTCACAGCTTATCCAAACCCTGCAATAAACAACATAATTATTTCTTTCTCATCTATTTATGACAAAAAAATTATAGATTTAGAATTATATAATTCAATTGGCAAAAAAGTATTCTCAAAACACCTTTCTGGTCGATTAAATGAAAACCTATATAATATAGATACTTCTGCCTTACCTGGAGGAATCTATTTCTGCAAACTTTCCACCACTCAAACAGGCAATAATTCATCAAAAATAAGCTCTATCACTAAAAAAATAGTGCTAATTAAATAGAAATGCCCTGTTTTTTAGGTAATTTTAATATTTTTTTCAGCTTAATATTTATCATCCTCTTTTTTCTAATTGAATTTCAAAACCCTTTATTTGTTTGAAACCAACTGATAATGAAGTGGAAAGGATATTAACAACCTGTTGAAAAATATTCTAAAATTAGTTATTGGTATCGTAAAATATCTATCTTTGCCGCCCTTCTGAAGTTCATATGTAAATTCATATTCTTCATTGAAGTGGAAATTATTTTGTTTAACACTGAAAAGTAAATAGGAATAAACGTAAAAAAGAAATGCCTACAATACAACAACTGATTCGTAACGGTCGCAGAAAATTTACTCGCAAGAGCAAATCTATTGCACTTGACCGCAGCCCACAACGTAGAGGAGTTTGCATTAAAGTGTACACTACTACTCCTAAAAAACCTAACTCAGCTTTGAGAAAAGTTGCGAAAGTTCGTCTGTCAAACGGAAATGAAGTTATCGCATACATTCCTGGCGAAGGACACAACTTACAAGAACACTCAATTGTTCTTGTGCGTGGTGGCAGGGTAAAAGATTTACCGGGAGTTCGTTACCACATTGTTCGCGGAACACTCGACACTGCCGGTGTTGATTCAATGCGTCAATCTCGATCTAAATACGGAGCAAAAAGACCTAAAGCTGGTGCAGCAAAAGCTGAACCTAAAAAATAATAGTATACAATGAGAAAAGAAAAAGCAAAAAGACGCTACTTATTACCTGACCCAAAATTTCAGGATCCACTTGTAACACGTTTCGTAAATAACTTAATGTTAAGTGGAAAGAAGAATAAAGCTTACGGTATTTTTTACAACACGCTTGACATAGTAGCAGAAAAAACTAAGGAAGATGGACTACTAACTTGGAAAAAAGCTCTTAGCAATGTTACTCCTTCTGTAGAAGTAAAATCTCGCAGAATTGGTGGAGCAAACTATCAGATTCCAGAAGAGGTTCGCCCGGAAAGAAAAATTGCACTAGCTATGAAATGGCTTATCGTTTATGCTAAAGGAAGAAAAGAAAACAGAATGAGCAATGGCCTAGCATCTGAAATTATTGCAGCTGCAAAAATGGAAGGTGGTGCTTGGAAAAAGAAAGAAGACGTTCACCGTATGGCAGAAGCAAACAAAGCATTTTCACACTTCAAGATTAGATAATTACAATGAGCGACTTAAGATATACAAGAAATATTGGTATTGCTGCACACATCGATGCTGGTAAAACAACATGTACCGAGCGTATACTATATTATACTGGCGTTAATCACAAAATTGGTGAAGTTCATGATGGAGCTGCTACCATGGACTGGATGGTACAGGAACAAGAAAGAGGCATAACCATTACTTCTGCTGCTACTACTTGTTTTTGGAAATACCGAGACAACAACTATAAGATCAATATCATTGACACTCCTGGTCACGTAGATTTTACGGTTGAAGTAAATCGCTCTCTTCGTGTATTAGATGGTTTAGTATTCTTATTCTCTGCCGTTGATGGTGTTGAGCCTCAATCTGAAACAAACTGGAGATTAGCAAACAATTATAATGTAACACGTATCTGTTTTGTAAATAAAATGGATCGTGCTGGTGCCGACTTCCTTAATGTATGTAAGCAAGTAAAGGAAATGCTTGGAGGAAACGCAGTTCCTCTTCAACTACCACTAGGTGCAGAATCAAATTTTAGAGGTGTTGTTGATTTAATAAACAACAGAGCTATTGAATGGAATGAAGAAGATAAAGGCATGACTTTTAAAATAGTTGAAATCCCTGCTGATATGGTTGAAGAAACTAATCATTGGAGAGAAAAATTGCTTGAGTCCGTATCAGAATTTGATGATACGATAATGGAAAAGTTTTTTAGTGATCCAACTCAAATAACCGAAGCGGAAGTATTAACTGCTTTACGTAAAGCTTGTTTAGCTGGAAATTTAATTCCTATGGTTTGCGGTTCGGCTTTTAAAAATAAAGGCGTACAAACTATGCTTGATTTGGTAATGGAAATCATGCCATCACCACTTGATAAAGACAATATTAAAGGTATTAACCCAGATACTGAGCAGGAAGTTACTCGTAAGCCTGATGTTAAAGAACCATTTACTGCTCTTGCATTTAAAATTGCTACCGATCCATTCGTAGGACGTTTAGCATTTTTCAGAGTTTATGCTGGAAGGCTTGAGTCTGGATCATATGTATTAAATACTCGCTCTGGACAAAAAGAACGTATTTCTCGAATATTCCAAATGCATGCAAACAAGCAAAACCAGATTCCTTTTATAGAAGCTGGAGATATTGGTGCTGCCGTTGGATTTAAAGACATTAAAACTGGCGACACGCTATGTGATGAGAAGCATCCAATTGTATTGGAAGCGATGAACTTCCCAGAGCCCGTAATAGGTATTGCTATTGAACCAAAAACTCAAGCCGATCTTGATAAATTAGGTAACTCTTTAGCAAAACTTGCCGAAGAAGATCCAACCTTCCGCGTTAAAACGGATGAAGAGTCCAGCCAAACCATTATTAGCGGAATGGGAGAACTTCACCTAGAAATTATTGTTGACCGCTTAAAGCGCGAATTTAAAGTTGAAGTGAATCAAGGAGCTCCTCAGGTAAACTATAAAGAATCAATTAATGCTTCTATAGAACATCGTGAAGTATATAAAAAGCAGACTGGTGGACGCGGTAAGTTTGCAGATATTAAATTCATCGTATCCCCTGTAGATGCGGACTTTGTTATTAATGAAAAAAATGGCGGGTTACAATATGTTAATGAAGTAACTGGTGGAAATATTCCACGTGAATTTATTCCTGCAATTGAAAAAGGATTCCGCGCTGCCATGATGAATGGTGTACTTGCAGGATTCCAAGTACAAACAATGAAAATTGTTCTTATTGATGGTTCTTACCACGATGTGGATTCCGATGCATTATCATTTGAGATTTGCGCACGTACTGCTTTCCGTGAATCATTACCAAAAGCAAAGCCTGTTCTACTTGAGCCAATCATGAAAATAGAAGTAATTACTCCTGAGCAATATATGGGAGATGTGGTTGGTGACCTAAACAGAAGAAGAGGTCTTATTGAAGGAATGGACAGCAAAGGAAACGCACAAGTAATTAAAGCAAAAGTTCCTCTAGGGGAAATGTTTGGATATGTTACGCAATTAAGAACACTTACATCAGGTCGTGCAACTTCTACAATGGAATTTTCTCACTATGCAGAAACTCCTAGAAATATTGCAGAAGATGTAATTGCAAAAGCAAAAGGTAAAAAAGCAGAAAAAGTTTAATAATATTACTATGAGCCAGCAGAAAATTCGCATCAAACTAAAATCTTACGATCACCACTTAGTGGATAAGTCGGCAGAAAAAATTGTAAAGACTGCAAAGTCTACTGGTGCTGTTGTAAGTGGACCAATTCCACTTCCTACAAACAAACGCATCTATACTGTGTTGCGCTCCCCTCACGTAAATAAAAAAGCACGTGAGCAGTTTCAGCTTTGTACTTACAAACGCTTGTTAGACATCTACAGCTCTAGCGCAAAAACTATTGATGCGTTGAGCAAATTGGAATTACCTAGTGGTGTTGAGGTTGAAATTAAAGTTTAACTTTTGCTTGTAAAAATTAGAAAAATAGATTTTAGATTAAATAAAATTAAATAAAATGTCAGGAATTCTAGGAAAAAAATTAGGCATGACAAACATGTTTGACAGCAAAGGCAGATACATTGCATGTACTGTTATTGAAGCTGGCCCTTGTGTTGTTACTCAAGTAAAAACTCTTGAGAAAGACGGATATAGCTCAGTTCAACTTGGATTTGGCGAAAGAAAAGAAAAGCACACTTCTCTTCCTCGCATGGGACACTTCAAAAAAGCTGGAGTAGCGCCTCAAAGAAAAATTGTTGAATTCAGAGATTTTCAAGGAGAGAAAAAAGCTGGTGATGTTGTTACACTTGATATATTTTCTGAAGGAGAATATGTAGATATTGTTGGCACCTCTAAAGGAAAAGGATTTCAAGGGGTTGTTAAAAGACACCACTTTAGTGGAGTTGGCGGACAGCAACACGGACAGCATGATAGGGCTCGTGCACCTGGATCACTAGGAGCATCTTCTTACCCAGCTCGTGTATTCAAAGGAATGCGCATGGCAGGAAGAATGGGTGGCGACAAAGTAAAAGCTAGAAACTTGGAAGTAATGAAACTTTTAAAGGATAAAAATATTTTAGTTGTTAAAGGCTCTGTTCCTGGCGCAGCTGGAAGTTTTGTAATCATTCAAAAATAATTGTTGAAATAATAATAGCAATGGACATAGCAGTTTACAACATCAAAGGAAATAAAACGAAACGTACTGTTTCGCTTAACGATTCTATATTCAATGCAGAATCAAACGATCACGCTATCTATCTTGACGTAAAGCAATACTTAGCTCATCAGAGACAAGGAACTTCTAAGTCTAAGCAGCGTAACGAAATACACGGCAGTACCAGAAAGCTACATAAACAAAAAGGAACTGGTGGCGCTCGTAAAGGAAGTATCAAAAACCCTCTATTCCGTGGAGGAGGAAGGATTTTTGGACCACAGCCTAGAGATTATACTTTTAAAGTAAACAAGAAAACAAAAATTGTTGCTCGTATCAGCGCGTTAACTCAAAAAGCAAAAAATAATTCAATTACTATTTTAGAAGATTTCAACTTTGAAAGTCCTAAAACAAAAAACTATTCTGAGATGCTCAGCAACTTGGAATTAAAAGGAAAGAAAACATTACTTGTTATCCACGACAATGATAAAAACATTGTTCTGTCAGCGCGTAATCTTAAATCAGCAAAAGTTAGCTCTGTAAATTCATTAAACACCTATGACATAATGAATGCGAATAACTTGCTTATTTCAGAGAGCTCTATTAAAGAAATTGAAAATATTTTATTGAATACTAACACTACTGAATCATGAGCATTTACGTAAAACCAATAATTACAGAAAAGTTTTCTGCTATGGCAGAAAAAGGTAAATACGCCTTTGTTGTTGAGCCTACTGCAAATAAAGTAGAAATCAAGAAAGCAATTGAAAAAGCATATAGTGTTACGGTTGAGTCTGTAAACACTATGAAATATATCGGAAAAGTAAAATTCAGATATACGCAAACTAAAATAATGACCGGCTTAGTAAAAAAAGCTAAGAAAGCAGTTGTAAAACTTAAAAAAGGTGATACAATTGATTTCTACGGAAATATTTAATTTAATAAAGAGACACAATGGGAGTTAAAAGATTCAGACCACTTACACCGGGTCAACGCCACAAAGTAGCGAACGACAATAAGGACATTACTGCACATGTTCCGGAAAAATCATTGATACGTTCTGCCAAAAGAAGCGGTGGAAGAAATCATACCGGAAAAATGACTATGCGCTATATTGGTGGTGGCCACAAAAGACGTTACCGAATTATCGATTTCAAAAGAGATAAGCAAGACATTCCTGGAACTGTAAAGACTATTGAATACGATCCAATGAGAACAGGTCGTATTGCATTAATCCACTACAAAGATGGAGAAAAGAGATACATTTTAGCGCCACAAGGATTACAAGTGGGTCAAATAATATTAGCTGGAAAAAACGTTGCTCCAAATGTTGGAAACGCTATGCCATTAATCAACATTCCTCTTGGTACTATCGTTCACAATGTAGAGTTAAACCCAGGTCAAGGTGGAAAATTTATCCGCAGCGCTGGAACATACGCTCAACTGAATGCTAAAGAAGGAAAATTTGCAGTATTGAAAATGCCTTCTGGCGAAACACGCATGGTACACTCTGCTTGTATGGCAACTGTAGGTTCTGTTTCTAATACAGACCACATTCTTGAAGTACACGGAAAAGCAGGTCGTATTCGTTGGTTTGGAAGAAGACCCCGTACTCGTCCGGTTGTAATGAATCCAGTGGATCATCCAATGGGTGGTGGTGAAGGAAAATCATCTGGAGGTCAGCCACGCTCACGTACTGGTAAAGGATTGAGAGGTCAAAAAACTAGAAACAGGACTAAAAAGTCAAACCGATATATTATTGAAAAAAGAACAATAGGATACGGTTCTAAAAAATAACAATCTATAAATACTAAAAATGGCTCGTTCGTTAAAAAAAGGATTTTTCGTTGATTTCAAACTTAACAAGAAAGTTCAGGAAATCGTAGAAGGAAAAAAGAAATATGTTATTAAAACCTGGTCTCGTAGATCAATGATTTCTCCGGAGTTCGTTGGACTAACGTTTGCCGTTCATAATGGCAATAAATTTATTCCAGTATATGTAACCGAAAACATGGTAGGTCATCGCTTAGGTGAGTTCTCGCCTACTCGCACGTACAGAGGTCATATGGGTCACGTAAAAGCTGATGCTTCACCTGCAAAAAAATAATTTAATTAAGATAAATAATACTAAAGAAAATGGGAGTTCGTAAACGAGAAATGGCAGACGCAAGAAAGGAAGCAAATAAGACCACTTATTTTGCTAAGTTGAATAACTACCCTACTTCGCCTAGAAAAATGCGTCTGCTTGCTGATTTAATTCGCAGCAAACCTGTAGAGCATGCATTGAATGTGTTACGTTTTCACGCACAACATTCTTCTACTCCTCTTTCTAAGCTTATTGTTTCTGCTGTTAAAAACTACGAAGCAAAAACAGGACTTAGAGCAGAAGATAGCACTTTGTATGTAAAAGAAATTAAAGTAGATGTTGGAGCTACCCTAAAGCGCTTCCAACCTGCTCCTCAAGGTAGAGCATATAGAATTCGTAAGCGTTCAAATCACGTAACCGTTATATTAGATACATTAAAAGAAGATCAAAAATAAAAAACTGAATGGGACAAAAAGCAAATCCAATTGGTAGTAGACTAGGCATCATCCGCGGATGGGAATCCGCATGGTTTGGTGGTAAACATTATGGTGATAAACTTTTTGAAGATGAGCAAATACGCAAGTATTTGAATGCTCGTTTGCAAAAAAGCAGTATCTCTCGTATTGTAATTGAGCGTACTCAAAAACTAGTAACTGTTACTATTCACACGGCTCGTCCAGGTATTATTATTGGAAAAGGCGGTCAAGAAGTTGACAAACTAAAAGAAGAATTAAAAAAGATTACCAATAAAGATATTCAGATAAATATTTTTGAAGTAAAACGTCCGGAAATAGATGCTCGTATTGTTGCTGATAGTATTGCTCGTCAAATTGAAGCGAGAATATCTCACAAGCGTTGTATTAAAATGGCTATTGCCTCTGCAATGAGAATGGGCGCTGAAGGAATTAAAGTTCGAGCTGGCGGTCGTTTAGGAGGTGCAGAGATTGCTCGTAGTGAGGAATTCAAAGAAGGCAGAACTCCACTTCATACGTTCCGAGCAGATATCGATTACGCTAACACGGAGGCTCATACTTCCATGGGTAGAATTGGAATAAAAGTTTGGATTTGTCGTGGCGAAGTTTTTGGAAAGCGCGATTTATCCCCTAACATTACTGATAGTAGAGAAAAAAAGAGAGGAAAACGAAGAGAAGGTGGAGATCACCCTCGTGGAGATAGAAGAGATAACCGTGGTGGTGGTGGAAGAGACAATAGAAGATAATTAATTTTTAAGTTAAACATTAAATACTGAACTAACGTGTTACAGCCAAAGAAAACAAAATACAGAAAAATGCATAAAATGGTTCCTAGCGGAAACGCAAAAAGAGGTTCCACTTTAGCATTTGGATCTTTTGGAATTAAAGCAATGGAAACTGTTTGGATTACATCTAGGCAGATAGAAGCAGCCCGTGTAGCTCTTACTCGTCATCTAGGCAGAGAAGCTAAAGTATGGATTCGCATATTTCCAGATAAGCCTGTTACAAAAAAATCTCCAGGTACTCGTATGGGTAAAGGAAAAGGTAATCCAGAATATTGGGTGGCTGTTGTAAAAGCAGGTCGCGTAATGTTTGAAACAGAGGGATCGTCATTGGAAGATGCTAAAGAAGCATTCAGACTTACAGGCGACAAGCTACCATGTCTTTCAAAGTTTATGGTGCGAAATGATTATCAATCATAAGATTTAGATTTTAACAACGAATAAAATGAAAAAAGCAGATTTATCACAAGTAGCAATAACCGAACTTAAAGACAAGCTTAAGGATGAAAGAAATAGTTTGGATAAAATGTGTTTTACACATACTATCTCTCCGGTTGAAAATCCTAAGCGAATCCCGCTTGCAAAAAAAACTGTTGCACGTTTATTAACTGAAATCAGAAAGCGAGAACTTGCTGAAACAAAAAAATAATTATTCGACAGAATATATTTCGGAACTAAAAAAATACAAAATGGAAAGAGCAACAAATAGAAAAGAAAAAACCGGTCTTGTTACAAGTAACAAAATGGCTAAGACCATCGTAGTTTCTGTAGAAAGACAAATTATGCACTCTAAATATGGCAAGTACATTAAACGTACTAGCAAATTTATGGCTCACGATGAAAAAAACGAATCCAATATTGGAGATACCGTTCGCATAGTAGAAACCAGACCCTTAAGTAAAAATAAGTGCTGGAGATTAGAGGAAGTAATTGAAAAAGCTAAATAATATTTAATACTAGAAATAGCTATGATACAGCAAGAATCAAGATTAGTTTGTGCCGATAACAGCGGAGCCAAAGAAGTGCTTTGCATCCGCATATTAGGTAGCTCAAAAGGCTCTGCCGGTGTTGGAGATAAAATTGTGGTAGCTATAAAAAAAGCAATCCCTGCAGGAGGAGTAAAAGAACATACCGTTCATAAAGCGGTAATAGTTAGAACAAAAAAAGAAATTAGAAGACCGGATGGATCTTACATTCGTTTTGACGACAACGCAGCTGTTCTACTATCCGAAACTGATGAGTTAAAAGGAACTCGCATTTTTGGACCTGTTGCAAGAGAGTTGAGAGAAAAACAATACATGAAAATAATTTCACTAGCACCCGAAGTGCTTTAATATTTGAATACGTCATGGCTAAATTAAAAATTAAAAAAGGAGATATTGTTAAAGTAATTGCCGGAGATGATAAAGGCAAGCAAGGCAGAATATTGTCTGTTAACAAAGTTACATTCCGTGCAATTGTTGAAGGAATAAATATGGCTACCAGACATACTAAACCTACAGCAAAAAATACAAAAGGCGGAATTATACACCAAGAAGCATCTGTGCATATTTCTAATTTAAAACTGGTAGATGCGCAAGGAAATGCTACTCGTGTAGGTAAAAAGCTAGATGAGGCTACAAATAAAATGGCTCGTTACTCCAAAAAATCTGGAGAAATAATTAAATAATAACTGACAAATAGTTGCAATAATGGCAAAGCAAGAAGATAAAAAAGGAAAGAAAGCAAGTTCAAAAGAAGCTGCTTCAGAAAGTGGAACCAAAAAATCTTTTGTAAAGATGGCTGGTTATGTTCCCCGTCTTAAAACAAAATACAAAAAAGAGATCGTTACATCTTTGATGAAGCAATTTAGTTTTAAGACACCTATGCGTGCTCCATATCTAAAGAAGATTGCTATTAACCAAGGTGTTGGTGATGCAGTATCTGACAGAAAAATTATGGATAGTGCTTTAACAGAAATGACAACCATTACTGGTCAAAAGCCTGTTGCTACACTAGCTAAAAAAGATATTTCGAATTTTAAACTTAGAAAAGGTGTTGCTGTAGGTGTAAAAGTTACGCTAAGAGCAGACATGATGTATGAATTCTTAGATCGTTTTATTGCTACTGCCCTACCTCGTATCAGAGATTTTAAAGGTATCAGCAAAAAAGGATTTGATGGTAGAGGTAATTACACTCTTGGAATTCAGGAACAAATTATTTTTCCGGAAATTGATATCGACAAAGTAAATAAAGTACGTGGCATGGATATCACCTTTGTTACAAGTGCTAGAAACAACGAAGAAGCGATGGCACTTTTAAAAGAATTTGGAATGCCGTTTAAAAAAGAAGAAGATGAAAATCCTACTGGACAAGACATGAGCTATATTTCATCCGTTGCAAAAAAAGACTAAAGAAAATAAATAAAATAAAACATGGCCAAAGAATCCATTAAAGCAAGACAAAGAAAACGCGAAAAGTTAGTTGACAAGTATGCTGAAAAGCGTGCTGCACTAAAAAAAGCTGGTGACTACATTGGCTTAAGCAGATTGCCTCGTAATTCTTCCAAAGTAAGATTACGCAACAGATGCAAAATGACAGGCAGAGCACGTGCCTACTCTCGTCAGTTTGGAGTTTCTCGTTTGGTATTTAGAGAATGGGCATTAAACGGTAAAATTCCTGGTGTAACTAAAGCAAGTTGGTAATAAAATATTTAAACTACAATTAATACTTAGAAAATAAAGATGGATACAATTGGCGATTTTTTAACAAGAGTACGTAACGCAATAAAAGCGAATCACAAAGTAGTAGAAATTCCAGCTTCTGGTTTAAAGAAGGAGATTACTCGCATACTTAAAGAAAAAGGGTTTATTCTAGATTATAAGATTGAAACAAATCCTGTGCAAGACAATATAAAAATTGCTTTAAAATATCATCCAGCTACAAAGATTTCTGCAATCAGAAAAATTCAAAGAATCAGCCGCCCTGGTTTAAGAAAATTTGTTCCACTAGAAAAAATGCCGCGCGTATTAAGTGGGCTTGGCGTTGCAATCATTTCTACTTCTAAAGGGGTAATGACGGATAAAGAAGCTAAAAAGATGAATGTTGGTGGTGAAGTAATTTGTTACGTTTATTAATTAAAAATACAAGAAGCTATGTCACGAATAGGAAAACAACCAATCACTATCCCACAAGGGGTAACTGTTACTGTTAATAAAAGTACTGTAACCGTAAAAGGTAAAATTGGAGAGCTAACACAAACAATTGATCCGGATATTACTGTTAAAGTTCAGGATAACAACATTATTCTGGAGCGTCCTACAGATCAAAAGCGCCATAAAGCTATGCATGGCATGTACCGCTCTCTGATTGCTAATATGGTTAAAGGAACTAATGAAGGTTATACTATTACTCAAGAAGTAGTTGGTGTAGGTTATAAAGCTTCTCACAAAGGTCAAGTACTTGACTTAGTAGTTGGATACTCTCACCACGTGATTTTTGAATTACCAAAAGAAATTAAACTAGAAACTGAAACTAAAAAAGGTAGCAACCCTAGCATAAAACTTGTTTGTGCAGACAAACAATTGGTAGGTCAGGTTGCGGCTAAAATTAGATCGGTACGTGCACCAGAACCATACAAAGGAAAAGGTATCAAGTTTGCTGGTGAACAATTAAGAAGAAAAGCAGGAAAAGCAGCAGCATCTGCAGCAAAATAATATATTAAAAAGATAGCGTCATGAATTATAAAGGATTAAGAAGGATTAAAATCAAAAAAAAGATCCGCGGAAAATTTTCTGGAGATAGCAAAAGGCCTCGCCTTTCTGTTTTCAGAAGCAACAGCGAAATTTATGCTCAATTAATTGACGATGCTACAGGCAAAACACTACTTGCTTGCTCTAGCACTGAAAAAGAATTAGCTAAAGAAAAAGCTAAGACTAAAACTGACAAAGCTAAAATTGTAGGCTCTACCCTAGCTAAGAAAGCTGTTGAAAAAGGAATTCAAGAAGTTGTTTTTGACAGAAATGGTTTTTTATACCACGGAAGAGTAAAAGCATTAGCAGATGCAGCACGAGAAAACGGATTAAAGTTTTAATTAAAAAAATATATAATGGCAAAAGAAACAGTAAAGCGAGTTAAATCTAGCGAAATCGAATTAAAAGACCGCTTAGTAGGAATACAACGTGTTGTTAAAACTACCAAAGGTGGAAGAACATTTAGTTTTTCTGCAATTGTTGTAGTTGGAAACAGCAAAGGTGTTGTTGGTTACGGTTTAGGAAAATCTCGTGAAGTTACAGCAGCTATAGCTAAAGGTATAGATGATGCAAAGAAAAACTTGGTTAAAGTTCCTCTTCTTAAAGGAACTATCCCCCATTTACAATATGGTAAGTTTGGTGGATCACGTGTGTTTTTAAAACCTGCCTCTCACGGTACTGGAGTAATTGCTGGTGGAGCAATGCGTGCCGTATTAGAAAGTGCAGGAGTTACAGATGTACTTGCTAAATCTCAAGGTTCGTCAAACCCACACAATGTGGTAAAAGCTACGATGGATGCTCTATTAAAATTAAGAGATCCAATTACGGTAGCACAAAACCGTGGCGTATCATTAAAAAAAGTATTTGAAGGATAAAAAATAAACTACACTCCTGTTTTATTGCAGGAGTGAAAAGAAAAATATAAAATGGAATTACATAATTTAAAACCCGCAAAAGGCTCTGTTAGAGGAAAAGGAAAACGCGTAGGTCGTGGTCAAGGTTCAGGCAGAGGTGGTACTTCTACACGTGGTAACAAAGGACAACAGTCTAACAGTGGATATAATCGTAAGCGTGCACACGAAGGAGGACAAATGCCTATTCAAAGACGTCTTCCTAAGTTTGGCTTCACCAATATATTTAGAAAAGAATACCAAGGAGTAAACATCAATACACTTCAGCGCTTAGCTGACGAAAAGAAAATTAAATCTTTTGACATTGAAACTTTTATTGCTCACGGTTTAATTTCTAAGTCTGAGAAAGTTAAAATTCTTGGGTTTGGAGAACTGAAAGCTAAGTTGGATATTAAAGCACACGCTTTCTCTGCAACTGCAAAGTCTGCTATTGAAGCTTGTGGCGGAAAAACAGAAATAGTTAAATCTTAATCTCGAGCATGAGGAATTTGATTCAGACCATAAAAAATATTTTTTCGATAGAGGATCTTCGATTCAGAATTCTCTACACGCTTGGATTTATACTTATTTACCGCTTAGGTTCATACGTTGTATTACCTGGCGTAAACACACAAGCACTTCTTGCTAAAGGTGAAGCAGAAGGATTAGCTTCTCTTATCAATATGTTTGCAGGCGGAGCCTTTTCTCGCGCTTCCGTATTTGCACTTGGAATTATGCCTTACATCTCTGCTTCTATCGTAGTGCAGCTTTTAAGTATGGCCTTCCCTTACTTTCAGCGTATGCAAAAAGAAGGCGAAAGCGGTCGTAGAAAAATAAATCAATACACTCGTTTATTAACCATCATCATTACTGCATTACAAGCGCCTGGCTTTATTACTACTCAACTTACCAATTATGCTGGCGTAGTTATTGACCCTTCTCGCTTGTGGTGGATTACTACAGTTACCATCCTGGTTGCGGGAACAATTTTTGTAATGTGGTTGGGTGAAAGAATTACCGACCGTGGATTAGGAAATGGAATTTCACTACTTATCATGATTGGAATCGTTGCAGATTTACCGTTTGCATTTATATCTGAATTTGCTTCCCGTATGGAAAATAAAGGTGGCGGACTTATCATCATGCTACTTGAACTAGTTTTCTTATTATTTGTAATTATTAGCTCCATCCTACTTGTACAAGGAACACGAAAAATACCAGTACAGTTTGCTAAAAAGATTGTTGGAAACAGACAATACGGTGGTGTTAGACAATACATTCCATTAAAAGTAAATGCTGCGGGAGTTATGCCAATCATTTTTGCACAAGCAATTATGTTTATTCCTATTACACTTGCCGGCTTTGCATCATCAGATAAATTAAGTGGAGTTATCGGTACATTATCAAATCATAATGGATTTGTATACAATTTAATATTTGCGCTACTTATTATCATCTTCACCTACTTCTATACTGCTATCATGGTTAATCCAACCCAAATGGCAGATGATATGAAACGTAATGGCGGTTTTATCCCAGGCATAAAACCAGGAAAGAAAACTGCAGAGTTCATAGACGATATTATGTCAAAAATAACTTTGCCAGGCTCATTATTTTTATCAGTAGTAGCTGTAATGCCTGCACTTTCTGTAGCATTCTTTGGAGTGAACGATCAGTTCTCTAGGTTTTTCGGAGGCACGTCCCTACTCATTTTAGTAGGCGTTATGCTAGATACCTTACAACAAATTGAAAGTCATTTATTGATGAGACATTACGATGGATTAATGAAAACAGGAAGAATAAAAGGAAGATCTTCCATGAGTATGGCTTCGGCATGAGTAAAATATATTTAAAAACGGATGAAGAAATAGAACTGATTCGCGAAAGTTGTTTGTTAGTATCAAGAACAATTGCAGAAACAGGAAAATATATACGAGAAGGAATAAGTACAATAGAATTAGATAAGATTGCAGAGGAATTTATACGAGATCATGGAGCTAAGCCAGCTTTTAAAGGCTACAGGAAAGAAGAAAGTGTTTTTGATTATACGCTGTGTGTTTCGGTAAATGAACAAGTGGTTCATGGAGTACCCGGCAAATATGTTCTTAAAAATGGTGATATAGTATCGGTAGATTGCGGAGTTCTAAAAAATGAATTCTTTGGCGACTCTGCTTACACCTTTGCAGTTGGTGAAATCTCGGAAGAGAAAAAACAACTAATGAGGGTAACAAAAGAATCGCTGTACAAAGCAATTGAAAATGCAGTTGTAGGAAAACGCATCGGTGATATAAGCAATGCCGTAGAGCAGCACGTTAGCCAGTTTGGTTACGGAATTGTTCGCGAGTTGGTTGGTCACGGAATAGGAAAAAACCTGCACGAAGCTCCTGAAGTACCTAACTACGGTAAAAAAGGTAGCGGCATACGGTTGGAAGCAGGGTTAGTTATTGCCATTGAGCCAATGATTAACCTTGGGAAACGACACGTTAGTATTGAAAATGACGGATGGACTATATCAACAGTTGATAAAAAACCATCGGCCCATTTTGAACATACGATAGCAGTAAAGAAAGATAAAGTAGATATTTTAACAACGTTTGATTATATAGAACAGGAAATAAATTTTAAAAAAGAAGCAGTATAAAAGAATTATGGCAAAGCAATCATTAATTGAACAAGATGGAACAATTACAGAAGCGCTTTCTAATGCCATGTTTCGAGTAGAACTAGAAAACGGACATATCATAACAGCACATATATCAGGAAAAATGAGAATGCATTATATCAAGCTTCTCCCCGGTGATAAAGTGCGGTTGGAAATGTCGCCATATGATTTAACAAAAGGAAGAATAACTTTTAGATACAAATAATATGAAAATCAGAACGTCCATTAAGAAGCGCAGCGTAGACTGCAAGATTGTACGCAGGAAAGGTCGCCTGTATGTAATCAACAAAAAGGTACCAAAACATAAACAACGTCAAGGTTAATTTTAAAACAATAAATAAATATGGCACGTATATCCGGAGTTGATCTTCCAAAAGCAAAACGAGGCGAAATTGGCTTAACCTACATTTATGGTATAGGACAAAGCACAGCAAGAAAAATTCTTAAACAAGCTGGTGTGAGCTTAGATAAAAAAGTTCAGGACTGGAACGATGATGATCTTAACAAAATTCGTGGATTCATCACTGATAAGCTTAAAGTAGAAGGTGCATTGCGCTCTGAAACACAATTAAACATCAAGCGTCTAATTGATATTGGCAGTTACCGTGGTGGCCGTCACAAAAAAGGAGCGCCAGTACGTGGACAGCGTACTCGTTCAAATGCTCGTACTAGAAAGGGTAAGAGAAAAACAATAGCAGGTAAAAAACTAGCACCTTCTAAAGGATAATAAATAGCTTGGAGCATTAACAACTCCATTAAAATAAAAAAATAAATGGCTGAAGAAAACAAAGCACAAGGACAATCGGCAGAAGAGTCAAAAAAGCCTTCCAAGTCGAAAAAAAGAACTGTAAAAGTTGATGCAATTGGCGAAGCGCACATTCATGCTGCTTTCAACAACATCATCATTACACTCACCAACCTAAAAGGACAAACCATTGCATGGTCGTCTGCAGGCAAAATGGGATTTAGAGGATCTAAGAAAAATACTCCCTATGCTGCACAAATGGCATCATCGGATTGCGCAAGAGTTGCTTACGATGCAGGCTTGAGAAAAGTAAAGGTATTTATCAAAGGCCCAGGCGGAGGAAGAGAATCTGCTATGCGTGCTTTGTATACCAACAAGATTGAGATCACTGAAATAATTGACCTCACTCCTATTCCACATAACGGATGCCGCCCTCCTAAAAAACGTAGGGTTTAATAAATTAGAAAAAATAAATTTTATATAATTATATACGATGGCTAGATACACAGGACCAAAATTAAGAATCTCAAGAAAATTTGGAGAGCCCATACTTGGTGGTGGAAAAACTTTAGAAAAGAAGCCTTACCCACCAGGCATGCATGGCAATACCAAACGTAGAGCTAAAAAATCAGAATATGCTGTACAGCTTTCTGAAAAACAAAAAGCAAAATATACCTATGGTGTGTTAGAGCGTCAGTTCGAAAACACATTCCATCGTGCGGCAAGACAAAAAGGTGTAACGGGCGAAGCTTTGTTACAAATTTTAGAGAGCCGTTTAGATAACGTAGTATATAGAATGGGCATTGCTCCTACTCGTAGAGCAGCTCGCCAGTTTGTATCACACAAGCATATTACTGTGAATGGTGATATCACTAACATCCCCTCTTTTACTGTTAAAGTAGGAGATATTATTGGCATCAGAGAACGTTCAAAGGACATGGATCCTATCAGAAGCTCCTTAGCATCTAGCAGCGCAGTTTACCAGTGGCTGGAGTTTGACAAGAATTTAATGCAAGGCAGATTTTTGGCGATTCCCGAAAGAACACAAATCCCTGAGAACATTAAAGAGCAACTAATTGTGGAATTGTACTCGAAATAATCTATACATATATAACAAGAACCTTAAACTAAAAAACATATACCATGGCAATATTAGCATTTCAGAAACCAGACAAAGTGATTATGATTCACTCTACTGACACAGATGGACAGTTTGAGTTTCGCCCTTTGGAGCCGGGATACGGTGTAACTGTTGGTAATTCTCTTCGCAGAATTCTTCTTTCTTCATTAGAAGGTCATGCAATTACTGGCATTCGAATTGAAGGCGTTGAACATGAATTCTCCACTATCAAAGGTATTGTAGAAGATGTTACAGAAATCGTTCTTAACCTAAAACAAGTTCGCTTTAAAAAGCAAATTGATGGGGTTGATAATGAAAAAGTAACTATCGCTTTAGGCGGAAAAGATCACTTTACTGCTGGTGATATCGGAAAAGCTACCTCAGCATTTCAGGTATTGAATCCAGATCATGTTATCTGCACCATAGATAGCAATGTAAAAGTAAAGTTTGAAATTACGATTGACAAAGGTCGTGGGTATGTTCCTGCAGAAGAGAACAAAGCCATCAACAGCCCTGTGGGATATATTCCTATTGATGCCATCTTCACTCCTATCCGTCATGTGAAATATACGATTGAAAATTTTCGTGTTGAACAAAAAACGGATTATGAAAAATTAATTATTGACATTAAGAGTGATGGAAGCATCCATCCTAAAGAAGCTTTGAAAGAAGCTGCTAAAATATTGATTCATCACTTCATGTTGTTCTCTGATGAGAAAATCACGTTGGATACAGAAGAAAAAGGTAAAGAGCAAGATTTTGATGAGCATGCTTTACACATCCGTCAGTTATTAAAAACTAAATTAGTTGACATGGACCTTTCCGTTCGTGCATTAAATTGTTTGAAAGCTGCCGATGTTGAAACACTAGCTGACTTAGTATCTTACAACAAAATGGATTTATTGAAATTCCGTAACTTCGGAAAAAAATCTCTTTCTGAATTAGAAGAATTGGTTAACACCAAAGGTCTTCATTTTGGAATGGATGTTGCCAAGTACGGTTTCATGAAAGAAAAAATAATGAATTAGTAAATAGTACTTAGTAATTAGTCCTTAGTAAATAGAGAACATCCGAATACACTAGAGACTAGAGACTAGAGACTAGAGACTAGAGACTAGAGACTAGAGACTAGAGACTAAATACTAGATACTAACGACTAACGACTAACGACTAACGACTAACGACTAACGACTAACGACTAGAGACTAAATACTGAATTACCATGAGACACGGAAAAAAAATTAATCATCTTAGCAGAAAGTCACAGCACAGACAGGCCACCTTGTCTAACATGGCTTCTTCGTTGATTATTCACAAGCGTATTAACACTACCCTTGCTAAGGCAAAAGCACTTAAAAAGTATTTTGAGCCTATTATCACGCGCTCTAAAAGTGATACAACACACTCCAGAAGGATGGTGTTCCGTCATTTACAGAATAAAGATGCAGTAATTACTCTATTTAGAGATATTGCACCTAAAGTTGGCGATCGTAAGGGAGGCTACACCAGAATATTAAAAACTGGATTCCGCTTGGGAGATAATGCAAATACTTGCTTTATTGAGCTAGTAGACTTTAATGAGAGCATGTTAGCTGCTAAAACAAGCGATGCTGCTCCTGCTAAGAAAACCAGAAGAAGTCGCGGTAAAAAGGCTGATACTGCTGTAGAAGCTAGTGCTGAGCAACCTGCTGCTGAAGAAACACAAGATACTCCACCTGCTGAAGATAACACAGAAGCACCAAAAAGTGAATAATATCTTAATAAATCCTGAACAATTTCAGGAATAAAAAAGGAAGGATGAAGTATTTTTACTTCATCCTTTTTTTATGCCCATTAATCTGTAAGAAAATAAAAAACGAAATAAGCAAACCTCAAAAAATGAAATACAAAACAAAAAAACCGGCAATACTTCTACTTCAAGATGGAAAAATTTTTCACGGCAAGGCAGCAGGAAAAATTGGAACAACAACAGGGGAACTTTGTTTTAACACCGGTATGACGGGCTACCAGGAAACTTTTACTGATCCCTCCTACTTCGGTCAGCTGTTAATTACCACAAACGTACACATTGGCAATTACGGAATTCACAACAGCGATGTAGAATCGGATGGCGTAAAGATTAGTGGATTGGTTTGTAAGAATTTTAATGTAATGTATTCCAGAAAAGATGCAAGCAAATCCATTCAAGAATATTTTGAAGAAGAAAATGTAGTAGCTATTTCCGATGTAGATACTCGTGCGGTGGTACGATACATACGCAGCAAAGGAGCAATGAATGCAATTGTATCGTCTGAAATTACCGATCTTAAAAAATTAAAAGCTTTGCTTGACAAAGTTCCGGGTATGGAAGGCCTAGAGCTTTCATCTAAAGTATCTACTAAAAAACCTTATACCACCGGCAGCTCATCGGCAAAATATAAAGTTGCAGCTTTAGATTTAGGAGTGAAAAAAAATATTTTACGCTGCTTGAACGAACGCGATTGCTTTGTGCAGGTATTTCCTATGGGCACCTCGGCTACCGAAATATTAAAGTGGAAACCCAATGGAATATTTATTTCGAACGGCCCTGGCGATCCTGCTGCCATGCCACACGTAGTGGATACCGTTTCTGAATTAATTGAAAGCAACTTGCCTGTGTTTGGCATTTGTCTTGGACATCAAATTATTGCACAGGCAAACGAAATAAAAACCTATAAAATGTTTAACGGGCACCGCGGTATAAACCACCCGGTAAAAAATTTAGAAAAAGGAACGTCCGAAATCACATCCCAAAATCATGGCTTTGCCATTGATGAAAAAGATGCTAAGAAAAATAAAAACATTGAAGTATCACACATCAATTTAAACGATGGCACTGTAGAAGGATTACGTATGAAAGGCAGGCCTGTTTTTTGCGTGCAATATCATCCCGAAGCATCTGCTGGACCTCACGACTCCCGCTATTTGTTTGATGAGTTTGTGAACCTAATGGGTGGAAAAAAAAACTCTCCTGCTAAAAAGCAGAAGAGCAAGGCTATTGCATAGCCCATTTTTTTTATAATTACTTAAAGCGTTTCGCTATCATCGGCATTGCCATTTTTTTCTTCTACCGGTAACTCCTCCGTTTCGGTAACTGCGTTGTGATCAACTTCTTTTTCCAGCATAATTTCCCTGCGGTTGGTTTGCAATTCCGACTGAATGGATTTCATTTCGCTCTCTACCTCTCTGCGGGCCTGCTCGCTTTTTTGCTGCGCTTCTCTTGCCTTAGCCAAGTCTTTTTCAAACCTAAGCTGATTGGCTTTGAAAGTGTTTAGCTCTGTATTTAATGCAGAAATTTCTTTCTTAAAAGATTCCAGCGCAGCATCTTTTTCCAATGCTTCCTTGGCAATCTTTGCACGCATCGTTCCATTTTCTAAATTCATGGACTGAATGTCTTTATCCTTTTGCAAGATTAGCTTTTCGCTAGCTACTTTAGTCTTTTCTACTTCGGCTTTTAATGCAGTAAATTCTTTGCTAATTGTTTTAAGCTCTTTATCCTTGGCAGCAACTACCGAATCTTTTTCCGTAAGTCCAAGACTCATTTTAGAATTTAACCCTTCCAACTCACTCTTTAAGGCAGTACGTTCGTTTTCGATGGATAGCATGTTGTTTTTCAAGGCAGAAATTTCCTTGTTAAGCATATCTATATCCCTTTCAAATTGAAGCTTATCCCCTTCTGCTTTGGCAATAACCTTTTTTTGCTCGTTGATTAAGATTTGGTCAATATCTTTTTGCGATGCTTGAACGTCCAGTTCCTTTTTTAAAGAAGTGATGGAATCCTCTTTTGCAAACAATGCATTTTTATGCTTAGCAATTTCTTCTCGCATAGCCGATGCATTCAGCTTTAGCTCCGTGATATGATCGGTGCGGGAAATGATTTCCTGTTTATCCGATGCAAGATCAGATTTTAAGGATTCGATTTTCTTGTTTGCCAAAGCAATTTCTGCGTTAAGAGAATTTAGCTTTGCGTTTAGTGCAACTATTTCGGTGAGCGAAATCATCGCCTTGCGAGATATCGCTTCTAGGTGTGCGCTTTTTTTAAACATCGTTATTGGAATTACTTGTTAATCTTTAGTTTGGTACCTACAGGAACATTTTTCTTTGGATTCAAATTATTATCCTTTGCAATCTGAGTAGCATGGTTTCCGTTTCCATAATACTTTTTTGAAATTCTCCAAAGCGACTCTCCGTTTCTTACCTTATGTATAATAGGGCCTGTTTCTTTCACTTCGGGCTTTGCAACTACTTTTACTTTTTCCTTTACAACCGGTTCGGGCTTTGTTATTTCCTTAACCTCAGCTTTCGCTTCTTCTTTTACTTCTGTTCCTATCTTAACCTCTACATTATCTTTAACCTCCGCATTAGCTTCTTCTACAAACTCTGCAACAGGCTTACTGGCATTAGTTATAGCTAGCGGATCTTGTACATCTTCGGTAGTTTGAGCTACCATTTCCTCTCCATCTTTATTGGTAGCGTGGCCAGAAAAAAAGGATGAGCCCCAGCTAACTAACACAACACCAAAAAAGGCCGATAAAACCAATATGGCTTTTTTCTGCATGTTGCTTGCTTTGTGTACGCTTTCAATATGATCGAAGATTTCGATATCCGAGCCACACTCGGTGCAGGTTTTTGCTGCTTCTTCTAATTCTTGATGATTGCAAATTGGACAACTCATGGTTTTTGTTTTATTTGGTTATTAGGTAAAATTAAGTGAACGCCCGACAAAAAACCAGCGAGCTGCCTCAGGTTTTCAACAGGCAAAAGTGTACAAAAGCACATTTTGGCTCACGATTTTAAATAATTTCTCATTAAAACAAGAAATGCGTATTTTTTTGAAGAACATGACAAAGGTTTCTACCCCAGTCTCCACTTCGGGACTCGGATGAGTTATTTCCGCAGAGTCCTCTGCCGAGAGACTCTGCTTCGACAGAAGGAAATCCATTGCACAGTTTTATAAATTTATTATTAGAATTTTGTAAATGCAATACTATTTGCGGTAGGATGTCTGCTATTCGAAGTGGAAATTCTATTGCTACTTTTTGAAAATCATATTTTATACCTACTTCTTTAAAAAAATCAATTATAAATTGCTCACCAGTAGTTGGTGTCCTATCACATACAAAACAGTATTCACGCTAGTCGGGATTTGAAATCCCGACTAATTAATACTTACTTCTTTTTTTCTGTCTGATTTGGGTTTTGTTGTTTTCCTTTGTTTCCTTGATTTTGTGAATACTGTTTGTTAGTCCCGCTTGTTCCTTTGTTAGCGTTTTGTTGGTTGGACTGATTTTGTTTTGGTGTGATTTTTTTGCTCATTGCTTTTTGTTTTAATGGTTAATTTAATATTTGGATTTAATATTTCTTGAAATTTCTTTTTTCCATTCGTGGTCGCCACCGTCTGGGCGATAGTCGGCTGTGCGTTTGCGTTTTTTATTTTTTAAAGCGTTGGAAAAAATATTTTGAAATTCTTTTTGGTTGGCAAAGGTGGAAGCTTTTTTGCAATTTTTGGCCGTGTGATGGCTTCCTTCGACAAACTCAGGACAGGTGTGTGAATTGCAAATGTGCTTACTCCGCGTGTTGGCTTTTACATTCGTATTCCAATTACTAAAATGTCATCCACTTGCTCTGTTCCTGCTTTCCAATCCTCTATAAAGTTTTCTAAGTGCTGCTCTTGTTCCTGCATTGACTTATGTTGAATGTCTAACAAAATTTGTTTAAACTTTCTGGTCGTTAATTTTTTACTGTCTTTCCCGCTGAAAGTGTCTGCGTAACCGTCAGTGGATAAATAAAAAGTATCACCTTTATTTAATTTTAATTCATGCGTGTCAAAATGCTGGTCGTTTTCTGTGAAACCGCCAATTGCTTTTTTAGTCGCCTTAATTTCTTCCACTTCTGTCTGACCTCTACGAATAATATAGATTGGTCTGTTTGAACCGGCATACTTTACAATACGGTTCACTGTATCTACGGAGCAAAGAGCTATGTCCATACCATCCCGGGTAGATTCATCACTGCTTGATTGTTTTAAAGATTTTTTTATACCATTATTCAACAACGATAATATTTCGCTTGTGTTATTACTTTGCTGAACTGCATCTGTGAGGCGTTCTGAACCAACCATACTCATTAATGCTCCCGGTACTCCATGTCCTGTACAGTCGGCTGCGGCAATACATACAGATTCCTCATTTTTATGGAAGAAATAAAAATCTCCGCTTACAATATCTTTTGGTTTAAAAAGAACAAAGCTTTGAGGGAAAGAAGAAGAAATTTCTTTTTTGTCAGGAAGTATGGCTTGTTGTATTCGTAAAGCATAATTTATACTGTCGGTGATTTCTTTGTTCTTTTCTTCCACTATTTTATTTTGTTCTTCTACCACTTTATTCCTTTCATCTAATTGTTTTGTACGCAATTCCACTTTCTCTTCCAAAACTATTTTTTCTCTTTTCAAATTCCGTTCTCTCCATTTTATAAACCCTCCGATTAATAATAAAGCGCTTACAACATATAAAGCATACATCCACCAGGTTCTCCACCAAGGTGGAAGCACTTTAAATTTATATTCTATTGGTGCGCTCCAAATGCCAAACGGACTTTGTGCTTTTAATTTAAAAGTATAATTTCCTTCATAAATGTTACCGAAAGTTGCCGATGTTTTTTCTGTAAGCGGACTCCAATCCTTGTCGTAACCTTCTAATATGTATTGATAGCGAACCAAAAAATTTCTGCTTGTTTCTATTGCATTAAAATCAAATGTAACGCTGTTGTGTTCGTAAGTCAAAATAAGGTTTTCAGGTAGTGGATACCATTTTGTAATACCATCAAATTTTACATTTCTGAATTTTGTTCGCATTGAATCTCTATCCGCTTCTCCTAATATTTTTCCGAAAGCGTTTACTTCTTCTGTAATGTTCGGTGCTGTGGTGTTGCTATCCAAATTGAACTTTGAACTTTGCATTAAGTTATACCAAACAATATTCTCATCATTTATTTTTACACTTTGAATAAATACAGCTGGCGGATTTGTATTTTTATTTACCGCATTGTAATCAAAACGAACCAATCCTGTTTTGGCCGATCCCGTTGCAATCCAAATTATTCCTTTGCTGTCTTTATACATTGCGTTTTGCCCTGCGTTTACATCTTTTACAGGATAACCCGTTGATGAGTTATAAATTTCAATGTTCGGAGTGTAGTTTTTCAACTCTTCATTGTTCAAACTATT
>CAYZTB010000041.1:0-26698 GCA_964481195.1 uncultured Bacteroidia bacterium
CATTTACAGCGTGTAAAGGAAGCTTACGCAACTCTTTATCCGTTTTTACTTAATGAACTACTTTTAAACCATAAAAAATATCTTTTCTTAAAAAATGGAAAACATTTTTCAGATATTAGATATACATTTAAGTTAGCCTTGAAATATAAAAGTATTCGATTCTTGTTTGTAATCATTCAATACTTAAGCATTCCAAATCGAATATGGAATTTAGTATATTGGAACGGGGGGCTAATTAACTATTTAAAAACTAAGATTAAAAATGCAAAATAATTTTTACGACTTTTCAATTGTACTGCGAACGCATAACCCTGATAGTAGAATCATAGAAAGGACTTTGCGGGCTATTCAAAAACTTAAAATTGATAAATTTAGTTATGAGGTAATAGTTATAGAAAGCAACTGCGCTAAGCCTTTAAGAGACAATAATAATCTTAGTGCGATATTAGATGGAATTAATAATTTAAAAATAATTGCAGAACTAAAGCCCGGAGCAACTAATGCAATGATTGCAGGTGTAAAAAATACTAATGCTAAATGGGTAGTAAATGTTGATGATGATAATGAGATAAATCCTGGATATTTAATTAATTTAAATGCAATTATTGCTAAGTATCCAAACGTTGGAATTTGGGGGCCAGGAGAAGTTTGGGTTGACTTTATTGATAAAACAACTGATTGGATTGAAGCTAATTGTCGATATACCTTTCAGGAAAAAAAAATAAAGAATGTTGAGTTTGCGCTCCAAGAGGAGTGGAATCGTTGTTATCCTGCTGGTACAGGAATGTGCGTTAGACAGGATATATTTATGAAATACTTGGAGTTGTTTGAAAAAAATAATTTCAGGACAACATCTCGAGTAGGAATAGGGCAAAGCCTCATGACGGGAGAGGATAATCAAGTGATTTTTATATCCGTTTTGATGGGATTTGCCGTAGGTGTTTGCCCCGATTTAAAATTGAATCATTTGATTCCAGCTGCAAAGTCAAATTTTCCTTATATCAAAAGATTAAGGTTTTTTACTAGGTACTCTGTTCCTCTTGCTAACGCTGAGATACTTCCAGATTTACTAAAGAGGTACAGCAGTGAGCAGCTAAGCCAACTTTCTCTATTTATTCTTTTAACTAAATATTTAGTAAAGGGTATTTTAACAGGGAAATTCAAAGAAGCAATCATTAACTGTATTTTAATAATGGGTAATTTTACTGGAATTAACTTAGCGATGAATAAGAGAAATCCCTATTGGTTGCTTTTGTTTTTAAAAACTCTTGGAATTAAAATAAAATGAACACAGCACCTTTTTTCTCTATTGTGCTGCCTACTTATAACAGAGCTGCATTTATCGCTAAGGCTATTTCTAGTGTTTTAGATCAGTCATTTGATGATTTTGAATTAATAATTATAGATGATGGCTCGACAGATAATACGAAACATGTGGTTGACTCATTTGCCGATACTCGGATTAGGTATATCTATCAAGAGAATCAAGAACGGTCTGTAGCAAGAAACAATGGAATTAAACAAGCCAAGGGTAATTATATTTGTTTTTTAGACAGCGATGATTATTATTTGAATAATCATTTGATGATTTTATATGAAAATATTAAGCAGCATAATTTTCCAATTGCATTATTTCATACGTATCAGACTTACGTAAAAAATGAACAAGAGCAAGATTATACTATTGTCGATAATTATTTTAATGATAAATTTTCTGAATCAGATTGCCGATTAATTAATAATGTTTGGTTATTTTCTCCAGCCGTTCAAACAGTGGCCGTTCATAAGGATGTTTTTGTAACTATCAAATTTGATTCATTTCCAATACCTTTTGAATGTTATGATTTTTTGGGTAGAGTAGCTTTTCAATTTAATGTTTTTAAAATAAATGAGCGCACTGTAATTATGCAGATGCATGATGGAAACAGCACAGCCTATGATTTTAAGTTTTTAGAAAGATCTGAAATTGCTTTTAATTATATATTGTCTAACCCTATTTATGCAAATATTAAAAATCATTTTTCAGTAAGAGCTAAGATGTATAGCATCTATATTGGACTAGCTGACTATTATTCTCGTAATAACAATAAGCTTTTGTCAATTAAAAATATATTAAAAGGGTTTGGTTATTCAATAAAAATAAAAAACTGGAGAATGGTTTTTGGGATAATAAGAAATGTAATTTTAAGGTAACTAGTATTTACATATAACTATAGATGAATTTATTTTTTAAATTGAAAAGAAAGGTATTGCAAAGTGTATTATTTTCTTATCCGCTTAAGTATTGGCAGAAGTATGGTATTAACGTTACTCGAAATCATTATTACTCTAACATACCGGATCTTAATAAATTACCTGAAGAGGTATTCTCTAAGAAAAGTGAATTGATTGGAATTAATTTAAATATTGATAAACAAAAAGAATTATTACATGATTTTTCAAACCGATTTAGATTAGAGTACGATGCTTGGCCAGCTGTTGCTGTAAATTATTATGATTTTCAACTCGCTCAGTCTTCTTTTACGTGTATTGATGCAGTCGTGCTACATTGCATGATTCGACACTTCAAACCATCAAAAGTTGTAGAAGTAGGTTCGGGGTATAGCACGATGATAACTGCGAAAGCGTTATTATTGAATAAATCAGAAATGGGAAGGAATTTTGATTTTACAGCTGTCGAGCCCTATCCCAACGAAAGTATCCGTAAAGGGATTCCCGGTCTTAACAAAGTCCTTGTTAAAGCAGTGCAGGAAGTAGATTTAAGTTTATTTACTTCATTAAAAGAAAATGATGTTTTGTTTTTAGATTCAACCCATACTGTTAAAATTAATGGAGATGTGAATTTTGAAATTCTTGAAATATTACCTAGGTTGAACAAGGGGGTCATCGTTCATATTCATGACATATTTTTACCCTATGAATATCCTGAAAAGTTTATAAAAGAAGGTGAACGGATGTGGCTAGAACAATATCTTTTGCAAGCATTTTTATGCAATAATAGTAATTATGAAATTGTATGGACTTCTCACTATATGCATAGAGAACATCACTCTTTTCTTATTCAAAACATGAAAAATTTTGAAGCCGGCAACCCATTTAAAAGCAGTATTTGGCTGAAAAAAATTGCGTGATGCATATACTAATTATCCCTTCTTGGTACAAAACAAGTATCGCTCCTGTTGTAGGGACTTTTTTTGAAGATCAAGCCCGAAGCTTAGTAAAGAAAGGGCATCAAGTAGGTATTCTTTTTCCTGAATTTTATTCTTTTAGTAGCAAGAAGTCGTCAGAAAACACGATGGTGATTGATGATAACCTGCCTACTTATTACAGTAGCTATAAAGCTTTAATTCCCCAAAGTTATAAACTTAACTATTATTTATTTGGCCAAAAAATTTATAAAACCTATTTGGAATATGTAAAGAGTTATGGTGTGCCAAATATAATTCATGCACATGCTGTTTTTTATGGTGGCATTGCAGCCATGTACATTAGCAAAAAAGCTAATATACCCTTTGTAATTACTGAACACTTCACGCCATTAATTACTGGTTCTATTAATAAAAAGGCAGATATTAATGTTGTTAAAAAAGTTTTCAAGACCTCTGAAAGAAATTTGATTGTCAGTACGGGGTTTAAGGAATTGCTAACTAAAAATCTATCAATAAGTGAAGAGTTGTTCGAAGTGCTGCCTAATATGGTAAGCGACTTATTTTTTAATCAAACAGGTGTTAAGCAAGTTGATAAGTCAGCTCCTGTTTTTTTTACCATGTCTTTTTTGTCAGAACGAAAAAATCACAAATTAATGCTTGACTCTTTTGCTTTGTTTTTAAAGGAAGTGCCAGGTGCAATATTTAGAATAGGAGGGGATGGACCTATCATGGAAATTCTAAAGAGTTATTCTGTAAAAATTGGAGTAGATAAGCAGGTGTCTTTTTTAGGCGAGCTGTCGAGAGAACGCGTAGCGCAAGAAATGAATGCTTGTGATATTTTTCTATTGGCTAGCACTTTTGAAACATTTGGAGTGGTGCTGATAGAAGCGTTAGCTTGTGGTAAACCTATTGTAACAACGGATAGCATAGGTCCAAGAGATATAGTAAATAAAAATAACGGGATCCTCGTTCCCTCTTTTGCTGTTGCAGATTACTTTCAAAGTATGATGAAAGTCTTTAATAACCAGAATCAATACGATTCAAATAAAATAAAAGAGGATTGTCGATTTAGATTTTCTGAAGAGGTAATTGTACGGCAACTAGAAAAATTTTATTTGAACGACTAAATTATTTTTTTTATATAATATTATATAGTGAATCAATTAGTTTCAATCATAATGCCTAGTTACAATAAAGGTTTGTTTATTGTAGATTCCTTAGCTTCGGTACTTAATCAGACGTACCCTAATTGGGAATTAATAATAATTGACGATACTTCTACCGATAATTCACGAGTAATTTTAGAAGATTGGAAATTAAAGGATGCTAGAATATTTGTTCATTATAATGCACATAACATAGGAGCAAGCGGATGCCGAAATCAAGGGATAAGTTTTTCAAAAGGTGAGTATGTGATTTTCCTAGATGCAGATGACATTTTATTGCCTAATTGCCTCGATAATCGAGTACAGAAAACCATTGAAAACGTAGATTTTAATATGTGGATTTTTTCTATGGGAGTGTTTACAGAAAAGATAGGTGATGATTTAAGGAAATGGAATCCTAAATCTAAATCTTCTTTGAGTGATTTTTTACAGCATAAACTACCCTGGAGCATTCTTCAAGTAATTTGGCGCAAATCTTTTTTGTTAATAACGGGAGGGTTTGATGAACGATTTGAGCGCCTTCAAGATGTAGAATTACACACCAAGGCATTACTACATCCTGAAGTGAAAATATCTTTACACGCAGAACTGCTTGATTGTTATTATCGTATAGATGAAAAAAGATTGAATTTTAATCCTGTTGATTTTCTTCAACGATGGGTGAAGTCTGCTGTATTGTATTATAGCATTTATGTTTCTAAAGCAGAAGTAATAAATAGTAAAAAATACTTGATAGGCACCATTTACCATAGCTATATACAGTTGCTTTTAAATTATAAAAATGGAAGAATTGCTACTGCTGCATTTTCGGAATTAGAAAAAATATTACTAAATAGTGATGTTAGAATAAGTTTTAAGCGGAGAGTTTTATTTAAAATATTAAAATCAAATAATACAAGTATTGTTAAAATTCCAGGATTAAACAGAATTGTTTTGTTTTTATTAATTCATATTTTTTCATAATGAATCGCAACTTAGGATTAGACCTTATCAGGGCGGTTGCAATTTCATTGGTGCTTTTTGCGCATTCTATACAATCTGTCATTTTCGGAATTTCTATTGGTGTTTTAGGAGTAGAAATATTTTTTGTCCTTAGTGGTTATTTAATTGGCCAGATTCTAATTAGGGATTTTTCAAATAATGCAAGTATATCTACTCTTGCTAATTTTTGGTTGAGAAGGTGGTTTAGAACGTTGCCTTTGTATTACGCTATAATTCTGTTTAAATTTATTTTTATTGATCATTCATTAGGCTATAAAATATTTGCATTTGTTTTTTTTCTTCAAAATAATTTTGTTGGCATTGATTTTATGCCGGTAACGTGGAGCTTAGTGATTGAGGAATGGTTTTATTTATTAATCCCCATTCTTATTGCAGTTGTATTTAGAAATGGCATTTTTATTTCTCCAAAAAGATTTATCTATTTTTTAATTGGTTTAATTCTAATTATTACTACGGCAAGATTACTTTGGGTAATTCAAACAAATCGACCTTGGGCAGCCATTGTAGGTAATTTTCCTTTCCGATTAGACTCGCTTTTAATTGGCGTTGTTTTGGCCGCAATAAAAATGTTTTATAAAAACGTACATCAAAAGCTAGAGAGTGTATTGGTATTTGTCATTGGATTGATAATTTTTATATTAACTATATTGTTAGGTGGGTATTTAAGTGTAGAAATGAAGATGGATGCTTTTGTGTTAAGTAGAGTGCTGTGGATATCCTTCTTGAGTATGTCCATTGCATTGCTTTTTCCTTACCTAGAGAAGCAGTTTAAGATTACGTCTCCTTTATTTCTTCCTTTTAGCAATGCAATTAAGTTTATCAGCTTAATTAGTTATAGCCTATATTTAGTGCACTCTTTTACTTTTATTAAGCCGTTTGGCAATATTTATTTGGATGTATTCGTTTCGTATACTTTAACTTTAATAGTTAGTGCTATTACGTATCGTTTTTTAGAATTGCCAATTATGAAACTGCGAGATAAAATGAAATTTAATAATTAAATCGTTTTTACCAGAGCAGAAAAAAATTATGAATTTAGAAATTGTTGAAGGAGCCGAATATGATTTTGGAGATATCATTCTTTCTGAAACTGATATTATTGAATTCGCTAAAGTATTTGACCCGCTTGATTTTCATATTGACAAAGAAAAAGCAGCTAAAACAATTTTTAAGGGATTGATTGCCAGCGGTCCGCATTTGTTTAATCTTATTTATCGAAAAGAGTGGATACCTCGTTTTGGGAAAACTGTAATATGTGGCTTGAGTGTATCTAATTGGAAGTTTTTAAAGCCTGTTTATGCAAACCAGAAAATTACTGCTACACTCTTAGTTAAATCTATTGTTCCTGATGTTAAAATGCGTGGAAATATTATTACTTGGCATTTTGAATTTTTAAATGATAAAAGCGAAAAAATGCAGGAATTAGATATGGTAGTACTGCATAGAGATAGTTAATAGGGATAAGGAATTAGGCAATAGGCATAAGGAGCAATAATTGCAAAATAGAGAATAGTTAATAGGAATAAGGCATAAGGAGCAACAAATTAGAAATTACGCATTAAGAAAATTAAAAACTATTTTTCATTAACTTTGCGAATGATGAAGCCAATAAAAATTATAATAGGTCTTTTTGTTTTGGGCGCAGTTTTTTGTGGGTTTATATATTTGAATTCCAATAAACCTGTTGAATTAAACTATGTAATTGAAGAAAAAATTAACTGGCTTACCTTTCAGGAAGCGGTAGCATTAAGTGCTAAAGAAAATAAAAAGAAAAAGGTTTTTATTGATGTGTATACGGAATGGTGCGGATGGTGTAAGGTGATGGATAAAAATACTTTTTCAAATCCGATTATAATTAAATACATGAATGAGAAGTATTATGCAGTGAAATTAGATGCTGAAATGCAGGATACTATTTTGTTTAATAATTATCCATTTGTTAATCCCAACCCTAAAGTTAAAAGGTCCACGCATCAGTTAGCTTCTTCTTTATTAAACAATCAACTATCTTACCCTACCACCGTATTTTTAGATGAGAACTTTAGCATGTTAACGCAGGTTCCTGGGTATAAGAAGCCAGAAGAAATGGAACCTATCCTTAAGTTTTTTGGAGAAAATATTCATCTTACACAAAAATGGGACGATTATATTCAAGCATTTAAAGGAGAAGTGGTGCCAGCCCCTGCTGTAATTGCTCCTGCAGTGCCTCATTAAGCAACATGGGAAGCATTAATTTAAAAGATAAAGTTTTAGAAGTTCTTAAATTTAGCGGGCACACTTTTGCTCAACTTTCAGAACATTTAGATATCCCTGAAATAGAGCTTGATCAGCAGTTTGCAACAAATTCTTTAGAAGTGCGTACGTTGGAGTTAATGTCCAAGGTATTGAGAATACCGCTCTATAGTTTGTTTAGAGATTCAGAACATGTTTTTTCTGCTACAGAAGAACCATATTACAATGTTGACATTTGGGGTAAAGACGGTGTTAGACTTCGAACAACCTTGAAAAAAGATTCGGATGGTAATATTTCAGATAAGGAATTGGAAAAATTAAAGAAGGAATTAAAAGGAAATCAGAAAAAGTAATATTAATTAAAATTTATAAAAATGAAAAAACTACTATTATTATCTGCAATCATTTGCTCTTTGTTTTTGTTTTCCTGTGGTAATGCTTCGGAAAAAAAGACAGATGATGGAGCCATTCCTGCAGATACTTCCAATGGCGTTTCTGTTATGAATGAAGGTAAATCATCTTCAGATGTAGGGTATATCTGTCCCTGTGGTGGTTGTCCAGAAATTAGAGAGACTGCTCCCGGCAAGTGCTCAAAGTGTGAGATGGATTTGGTTGAAGAAAAATAGATCTTGTTCTTAATAAAAAAAAACCTGACAATATTTGTCAGGTTTTTTTGGGTGGATGACGGGACTTGAACCCGCGACCCTCGGTACCACAAACCGATGCTCTAACCAACTGAGCTACAACCACCGTTTGGAGTTGCAAAAGTAAAAAATTACTCTTTCCATTTACGATTCAGACAAAAGAAGGGTTCTCAAATTTATATATTTGCATTAATGAGTATTCCTCTAGCAGAACGGTTGCGTCCTACATCCCTCAATGATTTTGTAGGACAAAAACATTTAGTAGGGGAAGGAGCAATTTTGAGAAGAGCCATCGAAGCAGGCACCATTCCCTCCATTTTGCTTTGGGGCCCCCCGGGTGTTGGCAAAACTACCTTGGCTAGGATTATTGCTACGCACCTCAAAAGGCCTTTTTATCAACTCAGTGCCATCAATTCAGGAGTTAAAGATATCAGAGAAGTAATTGACAAAGCTTCATCCGATGCTTTCTTTGGCACTAACCAGCCCGTACTTTTTATTGATGAGATTCATCGGTTTAGCAAAGCGCAGCAAGATTCCCTGTTAGGTGCTGTGGAAAAAGGCACTATCACACTTATTGGTGCAACAACAGAAAATCCTTCATTTGAAGTGATATCTGCATTGCTATCACGCTGTCAGGTTTATGTATTAAAGCATTTAGGAAAGGACGATTTATTAACGTTGATTGAGTATGCTTCTCGAACAGATGAGTATTTGAAGAAGAAAAAAATAGTTTTTACAGAAACGGATGCTTTACTTCGACTATCAGGTGGAGATGTGCGAAAGTTATATAATACGTTGGAGCTTTTTGTAAACGCAGTCAGCGAAGAGGTAGTAGAGATTACAGATGAAAAACTCGTTGAGGTTGTTCAGCAAAAAATGGTGCTATATGATAAGGCAGGCGAACAACATTACGATATTATTTCAGCATTTATAAAATCCATTCGCGGTAGTGATCCTAACGCAGGCGTTTATTACCTTGCTAGAATGGTGGAAGGAGGGGAGGATCCTCTTTTTATTGCCAGGCGTTTGTTGATTCTTGCCTCTGAAGATATTGGCAATGCTAATCCCATGGCATTGGTGCTTGCCAACAATTGTTTTCAGGCCGTTAATGTAATTGGTATGCCCGAAGCAAGAATTATATTATCTCAAACAGTGGTTTATTTGGCTTGCTCTCCTAAAAGCAACGCATCGTATAAAGCTATAGGTGCTGCTCAGGAACTAGTAAGATCAAAAGGAGACCTGTCTGTTCCGCTAAGCATACGCAATGCTCCTACAAAGCTGATGAAGGATTTGGAATATGGGAAAGGTTACGAGTATGCTCACAACCAAGCCGGCAACTTTGCCTTTGCAGAATTTTTGCCTGAAGAGATTAGTGGCTCAAAATTATATGAGCCAGGTGACAATGATGTGGAAAAAAGATTTCGCGACTACCTGAAAAAAAACTGGAAAGAGAAATACGGTTATTAGCAAGCTTTTACTTCAACTCCTTTTTAAGACTTTTTAAAACTCCGAGTAGGGTTTCGGTACTTATTCTGTTTTTGTAGTTTGGACTTATGTACTCAAAAATAATTGTCCCGTCCGTATCAATAATAAATAAAGAGGGTACGGGTAAATATCCTTGGTTTAATGAATCAGAATACTCTGTTAATCTTGGCATTTGCTTTTCGGATGCTTTAAAGGCTAATCCCATAGTTATTGTAAGTTCCCCTTTACTGTCAGAATAAAGGGCGTAGTTTGTTTTGTTTTTCTCGGAAGACTTCATTAAGTTTTTTGGCGAATCAGGGCTTACGGCAACTATTTGATATCCCAACTCTGAAATCTCTTTTTCTATTTGTCCAACTGCTGACAAATGAGCATTGCAATAGAGGCACCATCCGCCTCTATAAAAAAGAAGTATTGTGGGCTTTCTTTTAATTACATCTAATATAGATTCGGTTTTTCCGTTTGCATTTATAATATTTACAGAAGGAATTTTTTCACTGATAAGAAGCGGAGATATATCCTCTGCTTTCTCAGCAATTTGTGCTGTAGCGTTTATTGCAGTAAGTAGAAAAGAAAGACAGAAATAAATTGTTGTTTTCATAATATGAATTTATTAACTAATGCTTGGTGTGGAGGATAAAAAATCTGAATTCCAAATTTCTTTATTTTTTTCTTGATCCACATTTCCGCCAGAAAGAATTATTAAAACTTTTTTGCTTCCAGCTTGTTTTTGTAACCATCTTTTTGCAGCTTCCATGGGCAAAGCGCTGGTTGGTTCAATGTGCAGTTTAAGTAAATGAGTTAGCCACTGAGTCCAGTAAATTATTTTTTCTTCTTCAATTTCATAAATGCCATTAAGCTTCTTAAGATATTCAAAGGTGATGTCGCCAACCGATAATGTTTTTGCTCCATCGGCCAGTGTATTGGGCATGGTATCAAAATGAAAAATAGATTTTTTTCGTAAGGATATAGCAGCGTCATTTGCATTTAATGGTTCTGCTCCCCAAACTTCTGCATTTGGTGATAATGCTTTGGTCGCAACATAAGTGCCCGAAAGTAGTCCACCACCGCCACAGGGCGCAAATACTGCATCTACGTTGCCAATTTCTTGTAGCGCTTCAAAAGCAGCAGTTCCCTGACCTGCAATTACCTGTTCGTGATTAAAAGGAGGAATCCAATACGTTCCAGATTCTTCAGATGTCTGCATTGCTTTTTGGTCTGCTTCATTACGTGTTTTACATAGAATTACTTCAGCTCCATAAGATTTGGTTGCTTGTACCTTCACTTTGGAGGAGGTTTCTGCCATAAATATTGTTGCTGGTATTCCAAATTTTGTTGCTGCCCATGATACAGCTTGAGAATGATTGCCAGAGCTATTTGCAACGATGTGTTTTGGTTTGTTGTTTTGCTCTATCAGCCATGCAATGGAGTTGCATGCGCCTCGTGCTTTAAATGCGCCTACTTTTTGTAGACATTCTGCTTTAAAGAGAATTTCGTGACCTAATAAATTATTTAATAAAGAAGAAGAAACTACAGGAGTAGTGTTTATGTGATTTGCAATGCGTTTTTTAGCATCAGCAATATCTTTTATTTCCAAAAAGTTCATTTGCTAATTAATCTCCTCCAAACATCTTGCGAGTAATGACCTCGGCAGGATTTCCTTCGTAAATAGAGACGTAAACTAAAGCAACAACTATTCCGCCTAGCATTTGTTCAAAAGCTTGCCAGGATAAATCAAAGAGAATGTTTACCGTAGTAAGGGCAGAGCTAAAATTTACTCCAATAACAAGTGTAACAATATACGTTGCTATCCCAAGCATCAGTCCCGAAATAATACCTCGGACAATAGGACGTTTTGAAATATTTTTTGGGAATTGCATGTGAAAAATATTGGTTAATAAAAACCCTAAAATTAAATAGGTAATAACCGATCCGGTAAGAAATATTTCTTTGGGATAAGAAAGTCTTGTTAAGTCATTAAGAAATACACCATGCCATAGGTAAGAAACGCCAAACATTATTAGCGAACTTAGTATCCATGAAAGAAAAAATCTTTTATTTTTCATTCGATATTATACCTCCGTAATTTAGATGGGCTAAAGTTACAATTTTTATGCGGAATTAGAAATTGTTTTCTAACTGATTTCGTAGCATATTTAAGGCCGATAATGAAGCTCTGCGAATATTGCGCTCTCTATTATTTCCAAAATTAAATTTCTCCGAAATAATAGTATCCTTACTAGCTACGGATACCCAAACAGTACCCACAGGTTTTTCGTCTGTTCCTCCAGTAGGTCCGGCAATTCCTGTGGTAGAAACTCCAAAATCTGCTTTCAGCCTTTTGCGTACTCCATCGGACATTTGCTCGGCAACTTCCTTGCTAACCGCTCCTAGCGTATTAATAGTTTCAGAATCTACTTTCAGTACATTTATTTTTAACTCATTGGAGTATGCAATAATGCCTCCATTAAAATAATCAGAGCTGCCAGAAATGCTGGTTATTAAATGACCAATATACCCACCGGTACAACTTTCTGCAACTGCCAAAGTCATTTTTTTTGCTCGAAGAAACTCTCCAATAACTTTTTCTAACGTTTCGGGTTCTTTGCCAAATTCTTCAATAGCATAAATACAGTCTGGAATTATTTTTCTTAACTCACTTATCTTTTCATCAACGGCCTTGATGAGATTATTTTGATTGTTTCCTGAAGCAGATAAACGAAGTTTTACTTGCCCTGGGGAAGGTAAGTAGGCGAGCTTAATTGATTTTTCTGACAGCGAATCTTCCCACGCTTTTATTTTTTCTGCTAATGTAGATTCTCCAATGCCTTGCGTGTGTACGGTTTTGTGAATGATGTATGTTTCTTGAAATCTCTTTTTAAGCTCAGGTAAAACATATTCGTTCATCATAGCCTTCATTTCGTAAGGCACACCGGGAAGAGAAACGAAAATAGAGGAGCGTGGGGGATTGGTTGATATTTTATCATTTATTGTTTCAATCCACATGCCTGGGGCGGTGCCATTTTTATTTTGAATGGGAATACAATTTTCAAGCACCTCTGCCTGTTCTCGATTTATTTCCGGCATTGTTATCCCTCTGGAGTTAAACTGGAATTTTACATCCTCAAAACATTTTTCATTAAAAATAAGTTTGGTATCAAAAAAGTCACACAACACTTTTTTAGTGATGTCATCATTGGTAGGGCCAAGACCTCCTGTTATTAATATAATTGAAGCTCGAGATTGTGCTTCTTTTAAAGCACTTAACATGTCCAACTGATTATCGCCAACGGTACTAAGTCTGGTAACTGAAATTCCAATCAGGTTTAGCTGCTGCGCCATCCATTGGGCATTGGTGTTTGTAATTTGCCCAATTAAAATCTCATCGCCAATAGAAATTAGTTCTGCTTTTATCACTTTTTAAATGGGTTAAGTATAAACATCAAACTCTTTTTTATGACACCAAAAATATCATCTGCTTGCTCGTTTTCTTCGTTTCTTAAAATAGCTTTGCCAAGTTCTGCAAAGTGAGTTAGTTTGTTGCGAATTAACCAAGCTTCAGCACTTGGGTCTTTGTAAGTAACTCGCACAGTAGCAGCCCAAATATATTTTTTGTTTTCACCTAGCCAGTTAAAAGCATGTTTGTCGTCTAATACCGCATGGGTAAATGCTACAAGATCTACAAACTTTTTTTTAGTAAGTTCTAGCAGCGCTGCCTCATTTCCATCTAAAGCAAAATGCAGTAAAATGAGTTCGGAAAAATTATTTTCTTTCAACCAAATTCGCGAATCATCCTGACCGGAAACAAGCTTTGTTAAATGCTTTATTGGTTCTACTTCGTACAGCATGTAGTGGAATCTTGAAATTATTTTAGGCGATTAAAATTTTATCATTACACGGGCATTCAGCATTCGTGCAGTTAAATAGTTAGGTACTGCATATTGCCTGCCATTTACATCCCGTACCCAAAAGTAAGAAACTACATTATTCACGCCAAGTAAATTAAATACTTCTATCGAAAACCAAATAGATTTAAACAATCCCTTTTTCTCCTCTTGAGGTTTTATTAGATTTGTAGTTTGAGTGCTGTCTTTAAAGTTTTTGTTTTTCTCGCCTTTCAATATTTCGTAAGAAAAACCAATATCTACTCTGCGATATGGGGGCATTTTAAGAACATCTTTGTATCTTTCAAAGGTAGGTGGTCCAAAAGGCAGGCCCGTTCCAAATAATAAGTTCATATGCATTTTGCACCTTGGTAAATTTGGCAAATGGTCTTGAAAAAATAATCCAAACGTTACACGTTGGTCGGTTGGGCGAGGAATATACCCAGGTTCTACACGAATGCTGTCTGTAGCAATGTAATTGCTAGTATAGCCGGGGTAAATGGTATCTCCATCGCTGTTTAAGTACAGGTAGTAGAAATCATTTTTAATATCTTCCATTGTTTTCATGATGGACATACTAACCCAAGAGTCGGTACCTTTTACAAACTCTCCATTTACTTTAAAGTCAATTCCTGTTGCGTATCCTTTAGCAATGTTAGCAGCATAATATCGGAGGCGAACATTATCTATTTCGTAAGGAATTAAATTGTCTAAGTGCTTGTAATAAAGCTCGGAGACAAATTTAAAAGGTCGCCCCCATGCTTTGTAGTTGTGGTCTGTGCCAAGAACGAAATGTATAGATTGTTGTGCTTTTAAATCGGTGTGAAGTTTGCCATTAAAGTCGCGCAGCTCTCTGTAAAATGGAGGTTGATAATAATAGCCGGAGGATGCCTTGAACACATAGTCTTTTGCCCAATTTGGTTTGTAAGATAGTGTAGCGCGTGGGCTAACGAGTAGTTGTTTGTTTAGATCCCAGTAATTGGCCCGTATTCCTGCTGTAAAAGTTAGTTCGTTAGTATCTTTGGTATCTCTGCTCCAGGCATGTTGAATATAGGCGGTATATCTGTTTGATGAAAGAGAGTTTTTTGTTTTAATGAATTCATTTAATTCCAATAATTCGTAAGGCTGTGAGCCTGGATTTACATACCCCATCGAATCAACTCCATTGGGAATTGAGTAATCAGCTGAATCAACCATGGTCCATTCGCTAAGTTTATCGTTAATTGCTTCATGCTGTGCTTTTACACCCCACCAAAGCTGCTTCCCGGTGTCTTTCCACTCTTTTATTCCTTTGTGCTCAATATTATAAACGGTGGCATCTAAGTAATTCCGGGCATGGTTTAAAAAACCTCCGGTACCAAGACTGTAGGATGATTGCCCAAAGTTTGCATTCCCGAAATCATTCTCTAATTCATCTAAGTAGTATTGGCCTAGCAAGTCAAAAGTTTCGCTTTCTTGTGTGTTAAATACAGAGGTGATTAACTTTAAAGTAAGGTCTTTTCCGTGAGGGCGATACATGGTAGAATAGGCACCCATAACTGTTTGATATTGATCTATCTCACGACCGTCAAAGTAAACATTTAGTTGAAGTGCTTGATTTACCGTTCCAAAGGAAGATTTTCTGCTTTGTGGAGTAACACTATATTTATTTTTTGCAAAATTGAAAAGCACATCGTGCTCCCATTCATCCGTTGGGTTGTAGGTAACATAGGCTTGAACATCGTAAAACAACGGTTTGTAATCTCCTTTTGTATCCAGTGAGTTTAATAAATATGAATTAGTTTTTTGTCTGGCGCCAATGATGTACGTAAATCTATTGTCTCTTGATGCCCCCTCTAAATGAGCAGAGCCACCTAGCAATCCTCCCGAAACGCTTCCAGCAAACTTCCTCGGCTTGGTATAACGTATATCTAAAACGGAGGACATCTTATCGCCATACCTAGCTTCAAATCCGCCTGAAGAAAAATTTATGGAGGACACCATGTCCGAGTTTACAAAGCTTAATCCCTCTTGTTGGCCGCTGTGCGTTAGAAAGGGGCGATAAACTTCTATGTCGTTTACATAAACGAGATTTTCATCAAAGTTTCCTCCTCGTACTGAATAAGAAGAGCTGAGCTCGTTGCTTTGCTGTACACCAAGCTGTGTAAATAATATCACATTAAAATCTCCGGAAGCTCCTGATTGAACAAAAATATTTTTTGTGGGTATCGACTGAATAAAGTTGGCACGAGCAATTTTATCTTCTATCACTACCGTATCCAGCGATGTAATGGCATTTACGCTAATGTTAGATTTTTCTTTAGCTCCTGATTTGAGTTTGATGTTCTTTAGCCTAATACCAAAACTTACATGCGTGTATTCGATAGTAAGGCTGCTATCTGATGGTACCGTTAATTTATAATCTCCGTTCTCATCACTTAATGTAGAAATGCTGGTTTTTGATATTGATATTTTTGCGTCTTCTATGGGTTTGCCTTGCGTGTCTGTTATAGTTCCATAAAGTGTAGCCTGACCAAATCCCCAATGCGTGAAGCAAAGGAGGAAGAAGAATGAAATTAAATTTTTAAATTTCTGTACTAGTTTCATTGCTGTGCCGTAACGAAATGATTAGTCATCATTTCTTTTATCATTTCCGGCTTTCATTTTCAATTTCCCTTCCCGCCACATTTTTACAAACTGTGCCCAGGCAAAAGGGTTGAGTAAATTGTTGGGAGGATATTGCCCAGCCCAATACAGCTTGCTTTGATACTGTTGCATACTGGCTTTGTAATTCATGCTGCCATCCATAGGAATGGATTCGTATCTGGATTTTAAATCTTCTCTAGCCAGATTTTTTTTAGCTCTCTCTAAGTCATCGTCCGGAACGCTGTTGCTCAGAAAAACTTCTTTAAATTGCTCCGGGGTAGGCCAAGGATAAATAACAGCTGTTTGTAAAAGTATGGTGTCGTAGTTTAAGGATTGAATTAATGAATATTTATTTCCAGAAAGTGTGTCGGGTATTACATACTCACATTTCCTATAACCTATTGCCGCAAAAACAATAGTGTCAGATTTTTTTGCTACAAAAGAAAAATATCCATAGTAGTCGGCCATCGTTCCTCTGTTAGAGCTTTTATTAATCACTTTAGTGAATGGCACGGGGCGCAGGCTGTCGCTTTCAACAATTACTCCAGAAAACTGAATTAGATCTTTATCTTGAGAGAAAGAAAAATTTGAAAGCAGAAGAAGAAGAAGAAGAACTGGTAGGGTGTAAAACACCTTTAAACGTATTTTCATATATTTTATCGCTTTGTTTCAAAAGTAGGTAAAATCCCACTTCAAATTAGATGAAAATTTTACTACTTTTAACTCATTATTCATCATTATATTGTACAGATAATATTTTAGACTTACTTAAAATGAAAAAAATTATATTCCCTATTTTCTTCTCTATTACAACAGTTTGTTTTGGACAGATACCAATTGGACAATCCGATATGCCTTCTGCCGGAGACACCTTGCGGGTCAGCAACACTACGGATACTATTAATCCAGCTTTAACAGGACCAAATTATACTTGGAATTATTCTTTTTTGAAAGCAGCTTCTCAGTGGGTTGAGAAATTTGACAATCCAAGTTCTTTTACATTTCCATTTAATTTATTGTTTAATGTTTTTAACACCTCTTATGGTCAAAAACAATATACTCCTGATTCAATACCAGGCTTAGGGATTAGCATGGGAAATGCGTATGGCTTTTTTAAAAAATCATCTACCAGTTTAAAGCAGATTGGTCAGGGATTATCCATCAACGGGCTGCCGGTTCCTTTTCAATATAGCTCCGAAGATTATATTTATCGTTTCCCACTTAATTACGGAAACATTGATTCTAGCGATTCGCAATTTGGACCGCCAAGTGTAGTTCCGCTGCCATTTTATTACGGGCAAAAGATTCATCGCGTTAATGAAGTAGATGGATGGGGAACACTCACAACTCCTTTTGGAACATTTTCTACGCTAAGAGTAAAATCTACACTACATATTCGTGATACCATAGCAGACTCCAGTGGCATTGGATTTGCTTTTGCAAGACCAACGCAGTATGAATACAAATGGTTGAAACAAGGAGGGAAAATTCCGTACTTACAAATAAATGCTACTGATATTGGTGGATTTCCTGTCGTTACTAAAATTACGTACCGCGATAGTTTACGAAGTGGAACCATACAAATTGGAATTAATGAGGTGACAAATACTGATTTTGGAATGCAGCTATTTCCAAATCCAGCAAATGATTTTGTAGTAGTTCAGTATCAACTTGCCAATTCAGAATCCATTAAATTTGAAATCTTAGATATCACAGGAAAAACAATTACAACTATAGGAAATTCTAAATCTTCAAAGGGGCTACATGTGGAAGTCATAAACCTTAAAAGATATAATTTATCAAAAGGAATTTATTTCGTTTCTTTAAATGTGGGAGCAATTAGAGTTATTAAAAAGTTAGTTATAAATTAGATTTTCTATTCCTTCGTTTTTAGGCTAAAAACTGCCTGTTATAAGGCTTTTTATCACCTTCTTAGCTATTAAATTCTTAATACGCATGTGATTTTTGTATATATTTGCCACCCTTTTAGAATAAAAGGATAAAAAACAAACAATAACCCCTTATGTCCCGTTAGACCATTCTTGTCATTAAAACGGCAGGAGGACAAAAGGAAAAACAAAAAACAAATGTCAAGACAGTACGAAACAATTTTTATTTTAACTCCGGTTCTCTCCGATGAGCAAACCAAGGAGGCGTTAAATTCTTACAAGACTCTCATGAAAGAGCTGAACATTAAAATTGTTCATGAAGAAAGCTGGGGCCTTAAAAAACTAGCTTATCAAATTAAAAAGAAAAACACAGGTTATTATCACCTTTTTCAAATTGATGCTCCAGGAGAAGCTATCGCTACTCTTGAAACAGCCTACAAGCGTGACGAGCGTGTTCTTCGCTATTTAACGGTGCACTTGGATAAGTACGCTTTACAATATGCTGAAAGAAGAAAAGGAAAATTAGCAAATAAAAAAGTTGAAAGAAAAGAGGAGACTACCGCTTAAGTCAACAAACAAAAAAAATACTTACCTATAAATACATATTATCATGGCTGTTATAACAAACGATAAAGGAGAAATTAGATATTTAAATCCACCTGTGTTGGATGTAATGCGCACTAAATATTGCCGTTTCAAGAAAATGCGCATGAAACACATCGACTATAAAGACCCTGAGTTTTTGATGCGTTTTATGAATGAGCAAGGGAAGATTCTTCCTAGAAGGCTGACTGGTAACTCAATCAAATATCAGCGTAAAGTTGCGCGTGCCGTAAAACGTGCTCGTCACTTATCGTTAATGACTTTTGTTGGCGATATGCTTAAATAATTATTTAAGTACAAACAAATACACAAACTACTAAAGATAAATCAAATGGAAGTTATATTAAAACAAGACGTTCAAAACTTAGGGTCAAAGCATGACCTAGTAAAAGTTCGTCCAGGGTATGCTCGTAATTTTTTGTTTCCTCAAGGCATTGCTATTGAAGCTACGCAAGGCAGAAGAAAAGAAGTTGCTGAAATTATTAAGCAACGCGCTCACAAAGAAGAGAAGCTTAAAACTGCTGCAGAAAAAATTGCTGAGTTTCTTAAAAGCATTACGCTTAAAGTGGGAGCTAAGGCTGGCGAAAAAGGAAAGATTTTTGGATCTGTTACTTCCATTCAAATTGCAGAAGCAATAAAGAGATCTGGTCACGACATCGATCGTAAACATATTTCGTTGGATGATGAATCAACTATTAAAACATTAGGTACTTACATTGCAACGGTTCAGCTTCACAAAGAAGTAGTTGTAAAAGTAAATTTTGAAGTAGTAGCTGAATAATATTTTTTTTCTAAACCCTAAAGCGAGAAATCAGTTTCTTCCTTTAGGGTTTTTTATTTCCTGTTTTCAAGTACATTTAACCATATGCCTCTCAAAGAAGAAATAGCAAAGCGCAGAACATTCGGTATTATTAGTCACCCGGATGCTGGTAAAACCACGCTTACAGAGAAGCTGTTGCTTTTTGGAGGTGCTATTCAAACAGCGGGTGCTGTTAAGCACAATAAGATTAAAAAAGCAGCTACATCGGATTTTATGGAGATTGAAAAGCAACGGGGAATCTCTGTTGCTACTTCGGTAATGGGGTTTGATTACGATGGATATAAAATTAATATCCTAGATACTCCCGGACACAAAGATTTTGCGGAGGATACCTACCGTACGCTTACGGCAGTGGATAGTGTAATATTGGTAATTGACTGCGTAAAAGGAGTAGAGGAGCAAACTCGTAAGCTCATGGAAGTTTGTCGCATGCGGAACACTCCAGTAATTGTATTTATTAATAAAATGGATCGTGAGGGACAAGACCCTTATGATTTGTTGGAAGAGATTGACAAAGAACTAAGTATTCATACGCGTCCGCTAAGCTGGCCCATTGGCATAGGCTCTGAATTTAAAGGAGTATATAACTTATTCGATAAAACCTTACAGCTATTTTCGGGTGATAAATCAAAAGTTTCTGAAGATGTTATTGCCATTGATAATATTAGCGATTCATCATTAGAAAAATATATTGGCGAAGATTATGCAAAGAAATTACGTGAAGATGTAGAGCTTATTGAAGGAGTTTACGAAGATTTTGATTTAAATTTATACCGCGAAGGATATTTGGCGCCTGTTTTTTTTGGAAGTGCTATTAATAATTTTGGTGTAAAAGAGTTGTTAAACACGTTTGTGCGTATTGCGCCTCCGCCACAACCCCGAGTAATTGACGAACGTATTATTCAGCCCGATGAAAATGATTTTTCAGGATTTATTTTTAAGATACACGCCAACTTAGATCCCAATCATAGAGACAGAATTGCATTTTGTCGAATTTGTTCCGGGAAATTTGAGCGCAATAAATTCTTTTATCATACTCGTTTAGATAAAAAGTTACGCTTTTCCAGCCCTGTAAATTTTATGGCTAACGACAAAAGCATTGTGGACGAAGCTTGGCCGGGCGATGTAATTGGATTGTATGATACAGGAAATTTTAAAATTGGCGATACGCTTACCGAAGGGGAGAAGCTGCATTTCAAAGGCATCCCTAGCTTTTCTCCAGAAATATTTAAAGAGCTTATCAATAAAGATCCAATGAAGACCAAGCAGCTGGAAAAAGGAATTCGACAGCTGACGGATGAGGGAGTAGCGCAGTTGTTTGTACAAACACTTGGAAACAGAAAAATTGTTGGAACAGTAGGGGAGCTTCAATTTGAAGTTATTCAATTCAGATTATCTGGTGAGTATGGTGCTTCTTGCGAATTTCAACCTAAGGATTATTATAAAGCTTGCTGGTTTACCTCGGATAATAAAGAGCAGGTTGATAAATTTATGAATGTAAAATCAGGCAATGTTGCCTTCGATAAAGAAAACCGACCTGTGTATTTATCAGAAAGTGCTTGGATGTTGCAAAAAGCTCAGGAGACTTATCCAGATATTAAATTTCACTTTACTTCGGAGTTTAAAGAAGTTCAGGAAGCATAAAGAAATTCACTCATATCTCAACGCTTCAATAGGATCTAGCTTAGCTGCTTTCATAGCGGGATAAATACCTGATACTATTCCAACTGTTACACAAATTGCAATGCCGGTGCCAATCCAAAGCCAAGGCATTATAAATCCAGAGCTCATTTGAAGGGAGACGATGTTTCCAATCAAGATGCCAAGAAAAATTCCTACAATACCGCCTAACAAACAAATAACAATTGCTTCAATTAAAAACTGCCTCATAATATCTTGTCGGGTTGCACCTAATGCTTTTCGGGTACCAATTTCTCTAGTTCTTTCTGCTACTGCTACCAGCATGATGTTCATGAGTCCAATTGCTGCGCCAAGTAGTGTGATAATTCCAATGATGGTTGCCGCCATGGTTACATACTTAATATTTTCAATCAAGATTCCGGCTAATGCATCGCTTTTTGTTATTTCAAAATTATCTTCCATGCCAGTTCCAAGTTTTCGTATGCTTCTAAGTGTTCCGGTGGCTTCGGCAACAGTAGCATCCATCGAGGTTGCATTGTGAGCTAGGATGTTTATGGTAAAAGACATATTTGGGTTAGGGAAATATTGTCGCACATTAGTAACAGGTAATAAGCATATTTTATCTCCACCCATCATCATGCTGCTGCCTTTTGATTTTAGCACTCCAATCACGGTAAACTTCCCACTACCTACTGTAATAGTTTGTCCAACAGGTTCTTCTTTTTGTTTGAAGAGCACATTTACTAATTCATTGCCAATAATAACTACGTGGGCGTTATTCTGGACATCTTGAGCAGAAAAGTTTCTTCCCTTTGATAGTTCATATCCGGAAGTAGCTAAGTAGTCATCGTCAGTTCCTAAGATTTGTATGTTGGGATTGCTCTTGTTGGATTTGAATTTTAGTGTAGCAGCAAAGGAGGCAAAGGTTGAAACCGATACAGCAGATCCGTATTTAAATTCCCGCTTAAACTGCATGGCATCGTTGTATGATATTGCAGGGAATCTTTTGGGCTTTTTACCCTTTTTGCCAATGCGAACCGACATTTCCCTGTTTCGAACGGTAAAGGTATTGGCGCCCATATCCGTAAAATTGCTGTTGATGGAAGACTTAATGCTATCAATAGCAGTTAGGATGCCAACTAAAGCAGTTATGCCTATTGCAATAATCAAAATAGTAAGAATAGTTCTCAGAAGCTGGCTCGTAACCGAGCGAAGCGCAATTTGTATATTTTCCCAAAGCATTTTCATGGCTTACGAATATACAACTATCAAATGCATGGTTGATATATCAGTGAATTTTGACTGTGAAAAAATGTTAAATCTTTGGTTAAAGTTTCTACATTTGTTAATACCTAAAAAACAAACACTATGGATTTAAGTAAAATCATTTCAATTTCTGGACAAACCGGACTATTTAAAGTTATTGCGCAGAGCAAAGCAGGTTTAATCGTTGAATCAATGCTGGATAAAAAACGTATGCCCGTTCATGCTTCTTCAAAAGTGAGCGTACTTGATAACATTAGCATGTACTTAAGTACCGGAGATACTGTACCAGTAGGAGATGTTTTGAAAAAGATATTTGACAAGCAAGCAGGTGCGCTTGCGCCAGATGTTAAAACATCGGATGAGGAGCTTGTTAAGTTTTTTCTAGAGGTGCTGCCAAACTACGATAAGGATAAAGTACATACTTCGGATATTAAGAAGGCAATCTTATGGTATAACATCCTGCAGCCAACAGATATTTTCACAAAGCAAGAAGAAGCTAAAAAAGATGGCGCTCCTGTGATATTAGATGACAACACTAAAAAGCCAGATCATAATTTCGCACACGATAATTCAGGAAAACATATGAATTCGGGTGCTAACATTCCTAAAAAACCTATTGGAGTTCGTAAAACAGGAGTTGCTTAATGGAGTATGATCTTCATAAGTTAACTAAACGAGCTTCCTTTCCTTTTGAAACAATAGCTGTTGGGCTATCATTTTCACCCAGAATGGCACCCGTTTTGGTGGAGGCCAAAAAAATTGCTGATGCCTGCAATTCTAAATTAATTCTTATTCATGTTGGCGAAAAAACCAAGGAAAAGTCTAAAGAGCTGGAAGACATTTTATTTAAAAACAATATTGAAGAACGGAAAGTAAAAATTATTTGGACAGAAGGAGATGTGGTTGATACTATTCTGAAATTATGTAAGCTTAATATTGTTGATTTATTAATATTAGGCGCACTTGAAAAAGAAAGCATCCTACGCTTTTATATGGGCTCACCTGCACGCACATTAAGCAGAAAGGCTAAATGTTCTGTTTTATTATTAACGCAGGATAAACTGGTAAGCTACCCACAGCAAAAAGTTTTAGTGAAAGTAGATTTGGATCACCCTAAAACTGCCCATTCCATAAATACAGCCCAGTATTTTGCAAAAGTTATGGGTATTAAAGAAATTAGCATGGTGCGCGAAATGCATGCACCTGCAATGGCTATGACGATGGCAGATAGTAGCAGCGCTCCTGAGGTTACTAAGCTAAAAAAAGAGTTTTCTGAATCTGAAAGTTCAAAGTTACATTCTATAGTTTCCAAATGTGATACGGGATTAATAAAGATTAATGAAAAAATTGTAAAAGGTAAACCTGGATACGCTATTCGTCAGTATGCTGAAACTAAAAAGGCAGATTTACTTGTTATCAACTCACCGGATATGAATCTTACTTTGTTTGATCGCATTTTCACTCACGACATTGAGTATATATTAGCTGAGCTTCCGTGTAACCTGTTGATTGTACATTCCCGAATATAATTTTTTGTGTCTAAATTCACGCACAACGATCTAATTGTTTTACTTACTGCCATTGGCGTAATTCTAATTCTTTCAAGAATTATTTCTGAGCTAGGAAGGAAGTTTAAGTTTCCTATAGTGATGGGTGAGATTGTAGTAGGCATCTTATTAGGTCCAACAATTTTAGGAACGTTAAGTCCTGATTTTTTTGAGCGCATATTTCCAAAAGACGGAACAGTTTCAATTGCTTTTGATGGATTAGTAAATCTAGCCGTTGTGCTGTTGCTTTTTGTTGCAGGACTTGAAGTGCAACTGCCACTTGTATTGAAGCAAGGGAAAACTGCCATCTATACAAGCTTTTTTGGGATGATTGTTCCATTTGTTACAGGATTTGCAGCTGCATATTATTTTCCTTTTCTATTAGGCCATAACATCAAAGGGGATATGTTTTTTTCAATCTTTATAGGTACTGCCTTATCGGTGTCGGCTTTGCCTGTTATTGCTAGGATATTGATGGATATGAATTTGTTCAAATCCAATATTGGAATGCTGATTATCGCTTCTGCCATGTTTAGCGATTTAGTGGCATGGTTAATATTTTCGTTTTTACTTGCCATGCAGAATCCGGATGAATCCATGAGTGCCGTCCATACGATTTTGTACATATTAGGATTTGGTTTGTTTATGCTCACCATCGGTAAAAAAATTATTGATCGTTCCCTTCCTTGGATTCAAACAAAGCTTTCCTGGCCGGGTGGCGTGTTGTCAATTTCCATAGGAGTATGTTTGCTTTGTGCTGCTTTTACCGAAAAAATAAATATCCATGCCATATTAGGTGCCTTCATTGCGGGAATTGCTTTTGGAGATTCAGTTCATTTACATGAAAAGGCTAGAGAAATTATTCACCAGTTTATTACAAATATTTTTGCTCCTTTATTTTTTGTGTCTATCGGATTGAGAGTAAACTTTTTTGATTCCTTTGATGTGGTGGTAGTTGTAGTTATTTTACTGCTTTCATTTTTTGGAAAAGTATTAGGCGCTTCGTTTGGGGCTTACCTCGGTGGCATAAAGCTTAAAAACTCTTTAGCAGTTGGTTTTGGACTCAATGCACGAGGTGCTATGGAAATAATATTAGGAACACTTGCATTAAATGCAGGATTGATCTCTCAAAAGATATTTGTTGCATTGGTTGTAATGGCGTTGGTTACCAGCTTGACCAGCGCTCCTATGATAAGGAAGTTCTATTCTGAACCATCAAATTAAGAGTTAGTTTCTGTATTTTCCTTTCTCCAAATTGCGGGAAAGTATTTCACTAACCAATATAGAATTAGAATTAAACCAAGTGCAAATAGAGGATAGCAGGCATTTTTTATTCCTAACTCAAAGAATTCATCACACATCCAAATAGAGTTTGCACCTATCCATAATGCAATGGCTATGTTAGGTAAAAAATATTCAAACTGTCTCCTGGTTTTAATGGACAGAATAACAGCTAGTGTTAGTGTTGGAAGTATCATTATAACACCTAATGTTTTTAGCTCATAAGCCCAGCAAGTATCTTTTACAAGCCAGAAGGGGATGTGCAGATGCTCGTAAATTCGGAAACTCTTTTTTAGCATGCTGTAAAAATACTTAAATGGGTAATGCCAAAAATCAGATTTTTTTGCTTGATGTTCTTGACGTGCTTTGTCCCGAAGGGACTCCTTTCCAAGGAACCCTATCCCGAAGGGATGCCTTCGGCACGAGTCGGAGTGTGTAATTGATTTGCGTACTTAGCGGTTTCTGTATTGTAACTTAAAAGCTCGCAAAGAGGACTCGGATTTTTCGCATTATATTTGCTTATGCTTGGCCTTAAACTTCCTACCGACCCACGTTGGGTAAATATTGTGGAGACTAATATTGATGAAATTCTCACCGATCATGCTTGGTGCGAACAAAAGGCCGCTACCAATTGTATATCTATCATAGTTGCACACCCAGAGATTTCGGAAATTGTAGATGAGCTTCTTAAGCTTGCACAGGAAGAATTAACTCATTTTGAAATGGTTCACACTAAAATAAAAAATAGAGGTAACGTACTTGGTAAAGAACGTAAAGATGAATATGTAAATGAGTTATACGGCTTTATGCGCAGAGGAGAAGGAAGAAGCTTAGGGTTGGTAGATCGCTTGTTGTTTTCTGCAATGATTGAAGCAAGAAGTTGCGAGCGTTTCAGAGTGCTTTCTGAAAATTTGATAGATGCTGAGTTAAAAGCTTTTTACCATGAACTTATGATTTCGGAAGCAAACCACTATACGGTATTTTTAAGTTTTGCTAAAAAGTATCATGGTGGGATTGATGTAGACACACGATGGAAAGAATGGATAGACTTTGAAGCCAGCGTAATTGCCAATTACGGAAAGCAAGAGAGAGTGCATGGGTAATCTGAGTAAGGGGTGCTAAAAACTTTCTAAAGAAAAAACATCCTTCATTCTTACACCCTTCTCAGTTTTTTGTACTGTACAACATTCGTTAGTTGGATCATGCTCTAGAAATAAAATATATCCTTCTTCAGCTGCTTTATTCATGAACTTTTCTTTTTCATCTAAGGTAATTAAAGGCCTAGTATCATAACCCATTATGTAAGGAAGAGGAATATGTCCGATGGTTGGCAGCAAATCTGCCATATACACAATTGTTTTTCCTTTGTACTTTATGTGAGGATGCATCATGGCATCGGTGTGACCGTGGGAGAATAAAAGGGAAGCCCCATCCTGACCTTCCCCATCGGGGAAGGAACTGTAAGGT
>CAYZTB010000042.1:0-25210 GCA_964481195.1 uncultured Bacteroidia bacterium
GCATCGGTACCAGTAACGGTGTACGAAGAATTAACCGAAGGAGAAACAACAATGGAAGTCGCAGTACTTCCTGTGTTCCAAAGATAACTGCTTGCCCCGCTACCAGTGAGTGTAGAACTATTGCCAATGCAGATAGAAACATCCGCTCCTGCACTCACCACAGGAAGGGCGTTTATAATTACAATTATATTATCTGACCCGTTGCATGTATTACTTGTTGTAGTTAACGTATAGGTAATAGAAGTTGTAGGATTAGAAACAGGGTTTGCAATAGTTGTATTGTTTAACCCAGTTGCTGGCGACCATAAATAAGTTACATTGGGAGGGGAAGTAGGAGAGCCGCCTAATGTTGTGGTATTACCTATGCAAATGGAAACATCATTACCAGCATTTGTTGGAACGATTGGCGATTGCTGAATTGTAAGTGTATCCTTTTTGCTACATCCTTTTGCATCCGTAACAGTTACGGTATAAGTAATATTAGCGGTTGGAGTAGCAACAGGATTAGAAATGTTTGGATTGTTTAATGTGGTGGACGGAGACCAGGAATAACTTACACCATTAAATGCATTCATGGTAAAACTAAACCCAGAACAAACCCAACCAGGTCTTGGTCCTGCATTAGGTACAGGTAATGGATTTACAACAACTTGCACTACATCTGTATTCGTACAGGTGTTAGCATCGGTAATTGTTAAAGTATAATTTATTGTACTTGTAGGATTTGCTACCGGACTTATACAACTGGTGCAACTTAGTGCGGTTGCAGGACTCCAAACAAAAGTTCCAACACCTCCAGCGTTTAGCGTTGTTGATTGTCCTATACAAATTGAAACATCTGCACCCGCATTGACAGCAGGAAACGGTAGCGTGGTCATATTTACAAAATCAGTAGCGCTACATCCTCCAAGCGTAACTACCAGCGTATAGTTGGTGCTAGTTGTTGGCGATGCAACCGGATTTGAAATAGTTGGATTAGATAAACTTGCTGCAGGCGACCAGGAATAAGTTCCACCTCCCGTTCCGGAAAGCGTAGTGTTGAATCCCGGACAAACAGTAATATCATTTCCGGCATTAGCAATGGGGTAAGGATTTACTTGAACATTTACAGTTGCATTGTTGGTGCATGCGCTTGCATCCGTAACAACAAGTGAATAAGTTGTAGTGCTGGTTGGATTAGCGATAGGATTAGCAAGTGTAGAATTATTTAACCCTGTTGATGGACTCCAAACATAAGTAGAACCTATAGGGCCGGTTGGACTTCCACCTAGCGTTACAGAATTTCCTACACACAGAGTTTTATTTCCACCCGAATTAATAGTAGCACCCGGAAGAACATTAATAGATACTGAGCCAGTGTTCGTGCATCCAATGGATGAAGTAACAGTAACTACATAGCCAGTAGTAGCCGTTGGACTTGCAACAGGATTAGCAATGCTGGAATTGTTTAAGCCTGTTGATGGACTCCACGTATAAGTTCCGCCACCACTGCTTGTTAAAGTAACGGATGATCCTTTGCATACCGTAGCGTTTGGCCCGGCATTTACTACAGGAGGTGCTTGAATGGTTACATTCATAGAGATGGGCCCTGCAGCACAACCATTTTTATTATAAGAAGTAACATTTACAGTTCCATTGCCTGAGCTTCCCCAATTTACATTAATACTATTTGTTCCTTGTCCGGAAGTAATAGCGCCACCCGTGACTGTCCACGTATATGAATTAGCGCTGTTGATGGGTACGCTGTATGTTCCAGATGTATTTGCACATAGCGGAGTAGGTCCTGTAATAACACTAGGCCCTGTAAAGGGCAATACCTGAATAGTATAAACTACGTTTGTGATTTTGGGCGGACAGCCATTATCTGGAGATTGTACAATGAATATGTAATTTCCTGCTTGTCCGCAGGCAAGGTTCCAGCAAAACTGACTGGTGATACTGCCTTGTCCGGCATTGGGATTGGGAGTGAGTGTAGCAGCAGGATTAGTAGGAGGATTAAATATGGTGCCGCTTCCGCTTAGAAAAACACTATCTCCATTTGCATCCGTAAAAGTTATAGGAAAGCAAAGCGTATCGCCTACATTCACCACAAATCCGGTTTGCGAAGTGGTGCTCGATAACACTGGCGCGTTGTTAGGTGGACAATTAATCACAATGATTTGTATGTCCAGCCGCGTAATGCCAATGAGTTGGTTGTTGCGGTATTCCTGCAATTCCACCGCCACTACATAGTTGCCCGTTGCAGGAGAAAGATATTTAGACAACCCTGTAAAAGAATTTACGCTTGCATATCCACCGGCACCAAATGGCTGCGAAGAGCTATAGCCTCCAGCATAAGTAACTAATGGTATAGGGAAAGTGTATGGGTTAGGAGGCGCAGGTGCTGCGCTGCCAGTTCCGGAATAGCCCTTGTAAGGATGCACTAACGAATAAACAATTACATCCCCATCTGGATCAAAGGCAGTATTTAAAATACTTGCTGTGTCTTGTGCGCATATGTACGGAACAGGAGGCAACGCAAAAGTTGGAGAGCTATTATTGATATATGTAGGTGGCACAAACGCATAGTAGGTCATCCCTTCTGCGCCAGGATTAGAAAGATTAATAATATTTGCATTTCTGCAGCAGCGTTCAAAAATTAAATGATAGCCTCCATTACTTGGGGGTAATTCAACCTGCATGGAATAAATACCTTCTTCTACGCATACTACTGGAGCAGTAGCGCATTGTGCAGCACCTGGCAAGGGCACCCATGCTTGGGTAGTAAGGGGTATTGTGAAACTTGCTGCACGAACTTTGTTAAGAGCGTTTGGATTTAAAAAATCTTGTATGTAAGCGCCTAGTTGAATTGTAGGATCTAGCCCTGCGGTGTTACAAGCATTACTTCCGCATGGACCAACAATATCTTGACAATAGCGATATACTTTTACGGTAACTAAGTATTTATAATTTCCAGTACTGGCATTTAATCCCAGGTATTGATAACCAGCCCAGCCACCCATCAGGTGCGTTGCTTTTGCTGTTGTTAAAGTAGCAAATCCAAAAAATAAATAAAATACTATTTTATAAAAACGGTTCATTAATTATTCTATCACAATTTTACCCGAGGCAATATTATTATTGCAATTTTTAATCTTGTAAAAATATATACCTGCATTCAATGTTCCACGCTCTATGGTACTAAGGTTGTTCACAATCAATTGTTCTTTAACTACCCTGCCATGTAAGTCATACAACTCAAGCAAAGCATTTCCTTGAACAGCTTTCCAGGAGGAAGGATCTATATAAATGGTTGTTGATTCTTTAAAAGGATTTGGATAAACGGCAACATTAACTCTATCCTGAATCTCAGCAACTCCAACAAACTGTATAATAGTTACTCCATAATCTTCCACTTGACCTTTAATTAATGAAGTACAAGGCCCCTGACCCGCTCCTGAGTTTTCAGAAGACACGCGCATACGTAAGAGTTTATTGTAGGTGCCAGCTCCAGTAGGAATAGTAATATTTCCGGTAGGGTTTATAGAATTTAAGGAAGTGAAGACCAATTCATTCGCTTGGTTAAATGTTCCATCATCATTAAAATCAATCCACACTTTAGTATCTTGTGTAAGCGTAGGGCTCGTTTGAATGGTAACAGAATACGATTGTCCTTCTGTCAGCGTGGTTTGGTCGGTGCAGGAATAATCCTGATATCCGTCAATGCCATCGGCAGAAGTTTTATTTATCGTTCCAACTTGATATTTATAAATTCCATACCCGCAGCAATACGAAAAAGTAGCTGGCATGCAGGAAGGTGTTTTAGGGGTGTTTCCTAATGTAACAGAAATATAATTTGCCTTTACCAACGCATTATTTCCATACGCATTTGTTGTGGTAAGAGAAACAGAATAGGTGCCGCTAGCTGTGTAGGTATGGGAGGGGTTTTGAAATGTTGATGAACTGCCATCGCCAAAACTCCATTGCCAAGAAGTTGGAACATTTTGACTTTTATCTAAAAATGAAATAACACCAGAACACGTTAGCGTATTATTGGCAGCAAACTGTGCCACCGGTGGATTGGTATTTGGTTTTATGTGAATACCATAATCTTCTACTTGTCCATAATAAGGATTAGAACAGGGTGTAGGAATGGCTTGCAAACTATGATCCGCAGAAACCCGAAGGCGCAAATCTGTATTCAAGGTTGCTGTTCCTGAAATAGTAATTGTTCCAGTGGCTAATAAAGAATTATCAGCAGAAAAAACTAATTCAGATGTAGGATTAAAAACTCCATCGTTGTTATAATCTATCCATACGCGTACATTGTGAGACGAAGGAGTTAGCGTTGAAACAGAAACAGAATAGGATTGTCCGGCAATGACGGTGTCAATAGCAAGCGTACCGGAAAAATCTTTATAGCCTTCGCTGGCGTTCGCAGAATTATTATTTATGTTATGAAAAGTAAAATTTGTAATTCCAAAGCCACAACAATACGCTGTAGTAGTGGGCGTGCAAGCTGCCGGAATAGGTCCAAGTATTTTAAGTGCAGAGCCTTGCTTAGCAATAGGCTCTCTTGGAATTATGTTTTCATTTCCTGCAAAACATAAAACAAACCCCGATAATACCATCAGGGTAGTAAAAAAGAAAAATCGCATAAAAAAAGGTTTATTTAAAAATTGATTCATTTTGGCAAAAAGACAAAGGCGTTTTTATTTGGGGATGTCTTTTGTACGTCTTTCATTACTTATAAGTTACGTTTTAGACGCAAAAATATCATATTAAACAACCAAAATTTGCCTAAAAATCGCGTTTTGTCAAATTATTATGCTTTCAAAATGTGTAGAATTTGTTTAAGAGTCCATAGTTCTTACTTTTGTTTAAAGGTATGAAGTATATAATTACATTTCTTATTTCAATATTCTGCTCTTCGGCTTTTGCGCAATACCAGTTTCAAAAATATTTTTCAGAGCTTACCGAATATCCTCAATTTGCGTATTCTGCGTTTGACAGCACCTACGTAATGGCGGCAAGCCGAAAAGGCAGCGGAGTAGTTTATGATTTTTGTGTAGCTAAGGTAGATAGATATGGATCAATACGTTGGAGCAAATCGTACCCAACACTAAATGATGATTTTTTAAACTCAATGAATGTTACACCTTCTGGAGAAATAATACTTAGTGGAAACAGATCGGGAACATCGGGCGACAATGACTATTCTGTACTAAAGTTAGATTTATCTGGCGCGATGCAATGGTATAAAATGTTTGGTACAACAAGTTTTGAAGCTTCAGTTTTAATTAATTCAATTATGGCTGGAGCCATTTATACTGCTGGAAACAGAGATGGATCTCAGCTGCCTTTCATTTCAAAAATTAATAATAGCGGAAATATTCTTTGGAGCAAAACTTTTGGCAGCACCGTTAATGCTGAAGATGCCAGAATAGCTTCGGTAGCAGCAGATGGAAGCGTTATGCTTTTCGGAACATTGCCTGCTCTAAAAAACTTTTTATTAAAAACTAATCCCGATGGAAGTGTGGCCTGGCATAATACGTATTCAACCACACACGAACAATTTCCAGCATCTATGAAAATCACAAAAGATGGCGGTGCAATAGTAGCCAGTACGGATTATCGTTGCGACTCGGCAGGCTGCCAAGCTTATTTTTCTTTCATCAAGTTTGATTCCATAGGAAATGTTTCCTGGGCTAAAGCAGTAGATGGATTTTTGGGTTGGGGAAAAGATGCAGCGGAGACAGCTGATGGGGGATTTGTTTTTACCGGGCAACTACAAGATAGCAGCGGATATAAGCCTGTGCTTTTTAAAACAGATTATGCAGGGAAATTTTTATGGTGTCAAGCATACGGAACAGCAAGCGGATCCGGCATAGGATTATTTGTGCAAGAAACATTTGATGGCGGCTTTGTGCTTTTTGGAACAGAGAATACTTTATCTCAACTTATTAAAACAGACGCTAACGGCAACTCCGGTTGCAACGAAAAGCAGGTGCCTCTTGTTTTTTCAACTATGAATTTTGTAAATTCAACTATGCTTAATCTTCCTGCAGTTTCTTCATCGGAAAACATTTTTACTTTGCCCAATACTGAAACCTCCATTGTGGTTTCCGATTCTTTAATTTGTCAAACGTTGGGAATTAATAATCAGGAAGCCAAAATGTTAGTAACCATTTACCCAAACCCGTTTTCAGAATATATTATGCTGGAGCTTAGTCTACCCAATGATGCTAAAAATAATTCAACAAAATTTATTTTGTATGATGTTTTTGGCAGACAGATTTTAAATCAAAATATTGTTGAAGCACAAACCGCAATACATATAAAGACGCTTTCGGGCGGAATGTATCTTTATCGTATACTGAACAACGAAAAAACAATTGCATCCGGCAAATTAATTTCGAATTAATTTAACATTTGTCCAACAAAAAAATTGAAGCAAGCTAACACATGTTTTACGATTATGTGTTAATATTACACCCATGAAATTTCTTAACACGTTATTTTTTTGTTTTTTAACAACCATTTTATTTTCTCTCCCCAAGGAGTCTTTTGGGCAAAATCTTACACAATCTATTCGTGGAAAGATTGTTGACGCCACTTCTAAAACAGAATTGCCAGGCGTACAAGTGCTTTTATTTGAAGACTCAATAAAAATTGCAGGAGTACAAACCGATGCAGAAGGAAATTATCGTATACCCAATATCCCCATCGGCAGAGCGAATCTGCTAGCTACTTTCATAGGATATCAAGCAGTGGGAATGAAACTGGAAATCACATCTGCCAAAGAAATTATCTTGAATTTTGAAATGGAAGAATCTTCTGTAAAAATGAACGAAGTAGTTATTACGGCAAGCAAAAAAGGCGAAGTAGCAAACGAAATGGCAACCGTAAGCGCAAGAACTTTTTCTGTGGAAGAGTCAAATCGTTATGCAGGCAGCCGTAGCGACCCGGCACGCATGGCATCTAATTTTGCAGGTGTACAAGGCACGGATGATTCAAAAAATGATTTAGTGATAAGAGGAAACTCGCCCATGGGATTGCTGTGGAGATTAGAAGGAGTAGATATTCCTAACCCCAATCATTTTGCCGTTGCAGGAAATACAGGAGGTCCGGTAAATATTATTAATAACAAAGTGTTGGAGAACTCTGAGTTTTATACAGGAGCATTCCCTGCTAGTTATGGCAACAGCAATGCGGGCGTATTTGATTTGAAAATGCGAAATGGGAATAATGAAAAGCATGAGTTCACAGGTCAGTTTGGTTTTTTAGGAACCGAACTTAGTGGAGAAGGACCGCTGTCTTCAAAAACGGGCTCTTCGTATTTATTTTCTTACCGATACTCTACACTAAAAATATTTGAAGCATTAAATATTAAAATTGGCACCGATGCTGTTCCAAGTTATCAGGATGGAGCATTTAAATTAAACTTTCCCGGAAAAAACGGAAGCAACTTTTCTATGTTTGGAGTAGGCGGAAAAAGTAAGATTGACATTTTGGTAAGCTCTTACACTAAACCATCCGAAGATTTATACGGTGATAAAGACCGCGACCAATTGTTTGGGACTTCCATGGGAGTAACTGGCATGACGTATTCTAAATCATTGAATGAAAAAACATTTATTAAAGTAGTAGCTGCACATTCTACCAGCGAATCTCATTCGCACCACATTTTAGTTTTTAGAGATTCCAGCTATGCTATTGATTCGCTCATTGATCAACTGGGGTATAAATTTATAGAGCAGAAATCCTCATTTAATATATACGTAACTAGAAAGATAAACTCTAAAACAAGTTTGCGTTCAGGAATATTTTTGAATTATTACAATTTTAATTTCTTAGACAGCAATCGTAATTCCAGCACTTGGTATTTTGAAAAGCGAGCAGATTACCACAGCGGAAGCGGAATGCTGCAGGGATTTTTACAATATCGATTTAAACCTACGAATCGTAGCCTATATACAGCAGGAATTCATTCTCAGTATTTTGATATTAATGGAAGCTCTTCCATTGAGCCACGCTTGGGTGCAAAATGGGAATTGAATGATAAGCAGTCGTTAAGCTTGGGTGTTGGCATGCACAGCCAAATGCAGCCAACGTATATTTACTTTACACACAAAACAGATACAAACGGAAAATATGTATGGCAAAACAAAGGGCTAGGATTTACTAGAAGCATTCATAACGTTATTTCGTACGATGTATCACTTTCTAAAAATTTACGCATTAAAGCCGAAGCGTATTATCAGTATTTATACGAGGTGCCTATCGATATTTATTCCTCCTCTTTTTCTTTATTGAATCAGGGTTCCGGTTACGATCGCTTTTTCCCGAATGCACTAGCGAATAAAGGCACAGGAAAAAATATTGGTACAGAGTTAACGATTGAAAAATTTTTCAGCAAAGATTTCTTTTTCATGATAACGGCTTCTTTATTTGACTCTAAATACAAAGGAAGCGATGGAGTAACGCGCAACACCGATTTCAATAGCAACTTTGCGCTGAACGGACTGGTGGCAAAAGAATTTAAAGTAGGAAAACAAAAAAATTCTGTTCTCACACTAGGCACAAAGGTTACCTATGCTGGAGGAAGGCGCTATACGCCAGCCGATACGTTAGCCTCTGCAGCAGCAAGCGAAATTGTTGGCATTGACTCCCTTCGGAACACGCTTCAGTTTAAAAATTATTTCCGCTGGGATATTAAGGTAGGGTTTCGTGCAAACAGGAAAAAAGTTACACATGAATTAGGTTTAGACATTATAAATGTGTTGAGTACAAAAAATATTTTGTCGCTTACATACACTCCAAATCCTTCAAACCCTACTGATGTTGTTAGAGAAAACTATCAGCTGGGATTTTTACCCCTGTTTTATTATAAGCTAGATTTTTGATTTTTTTGGGATTATTACTTTTTCATTGATATTTTAATGTCATTCATCGAAAATAATAGGCCACTCGTCTAAAAACTGGGCTAAAATACTAGGCACGTGTTTTTTTAAGATATATAATCAGTACCTTTAGGGCTGCGGATAATATGATTTCTAAAATATACATAATGATTTCTAAAATATACATATCAGCTTTAGTCTTATTTGGATTGAGCATTAGCTTGGCATTTGCTCAGCCTGCTAACGATAATTTTGCAGCGGCTACAAATGTAACAGCTGCAATAAATACAGGATGCACAGCAGGTGGCGCATACACAACAATTGCCGGTACTGCAGATCAAGCTAAAGGTAGCTGTTGGACAAACGGCCCGAATAAAAATGTTTGGTTTAAGTTTACAGCTACTGCATCTACCTTTATTAAGGTGCAAATAAAAGTTGTTGGCGCAGGACGTACGATGCGTAATCCATTTGTTGCACTGTGGACAGGCACACCAACCGAGCTTGCATGTACCAATCATCAGGGTGGAGCAGTAGATATAGAACTAAATTATTATGGATTAACTCCAGGTGCAACGTATTATATTTCTGTCGATAATCATTCCGGTGGAACTTACGGTACGTTTGATTTATGTGTAAGCGATGTAGTAGATTATGATTACCCGCAAGGAGCCACTGATGTTACTTCGGCAATTAATGCAGGATGTACTACAGGCGGTACTTATAGCACGTTGTTTGCATCGGCCGATAATGCAAAAGGAAGTTGCTGGACAAACGGGCCAAACAGAAATCGTTGGTTTAAGTTTACTGCAACTGCCACTACCTTTATAAAAGCACAAGTAAAAGTTGCATCAGGACAAAGCATGCGCAATCCTTTTATAGCACTATGGAATTCATCGTTAACAGAAGTAGCATGTACCAATCATCAGGGTGGAGCAGTAGATATAGAACTAAATTATTATGGATTAACTCCAGGTGCAACGTATTATATTTCTGTCGATAATCATTCCGGTGGAACTTACGGTACGTTTGATTTATGTGTAAGCGATGTAGTAGATTATGATTACCCGCAAGGAGCCACTGATGTTACTTCGGCAATTAATGCAGGATGTACTACAGGCGGTACTTATAGCACGTTGTTTGCATCGGCCGATAATGCGAAAGGCAGTTGTTGGACTAACGGGCCAAACAGAAATCGTTGGTTTAAGTTTACGGCAACCGCTACAACATTTATAAATGTGCAAGTACTTGTAGCATCAGGCCAGAGCATGCGTAATCCATTTGTTGCGCTTTGGAATTCATCATTAACCGAAGTAACTTGCACTAATCATAATGGCGGAGCTGTAGATATTTCTATGAGTTATTATGGGCTAACTCCCGGTGCGATCTATTACATATCAGTAGATAATCATTCGGGAGGTACCTATGGAACTTTTGATTTGTGTGTTACGGACGTACCGGATTACGATTACCTACAGGGTGCTGTTAATTTAAATAGCATGATGAACGGTTGCACCAGCGGAGGCACTTATAGCACGTTGTTTGCATCGGCCGATAATGCGAAAGGCAGTTGTTGGACTAACGGGCCAAACAGAAATCGTTGGTTTAAGTTTACGGCAACCGCTACAACATTTATAAATGTGCAAGTACTTGTAGCATCAGGCCAGAGCATGCGTAATCCATTTGTTGCGCTTTGGAATTCATCATTAACCGAAGTAACTTGCACTAATCATAATGGCGGAGCTGTAGATATTTCTATGAGTTATTATGGGCTAACTCCCGGTGCGATCTATTACATATCAGTAGATAATCATTCGGGAGGTACTTATGGAACTTTTGATTTGTGTGTTACCGATATTCCCGATTACGATTATCCCGAAGGGGCTGTATTGTTAACCAATTTAAATAATTATTGTTCTACAGGAGGAGCATATTCAACAGTGAGTGCTTCGGCTGATCATGCAAAAGGTTCTTGCTGGACTAACGGACCAAACAGAAACCGTTGGTTTCAGTTTGTAGCGATAACTCCCACTGTGACTGCTCAAGTGATTGTTGCATCCGGACAATCCATGCGTAATCCATTTATTGCGTTGTGGACTACTTCGTATACGCAGCTAGCATGTACAAATCACAATGGAGGAGCAGTAAATATTTCAATAAACTACACAGGTCTAACTCCTGGGACAACCTATTACCTTTCGGTAGATAATCATTCGGGCGGCACTTACGGAACATTTGACATTTGCATTAATAATGCTTCCTCGGTACAATATTATTCTATTGGTACGGGAGACTGGACTAATACTGCCGTGTGGGCAACTACAGGATTTGGCGGAACAACAGCCGGAACAACTCCTAGCTTAGGAAACATTGTACATATACGTGATTATACGATAAGCGTTACTTCCAGTCAAAGTTGTGCAGAGATAAACATGACTGTAGCTGCAGCCAATACGGACATTGTTGTAGATAATACAACGCTTCTTGTGAACGGAATTTTCAATGCAACAAATGGTGCGAATAACAGCCAGAGAGTACTTCTCAAGAATGGAGGAATATTAACTGTGAACGATAACGCCATATTTACCCGAAACGGAGGAACGGGTGGCATTCAGTTTACTATTGATAACTCTTCGGTCCTCAACGTTGGCCGGGATATGTTCTGGATTTCCTCTGCAGGAACTGCAGCTAATAATATACTCACTGCTAATAATACAGGAACAGTAAGTATCACTAGAGATCTTACGCTTAACTATAGTGGCGGGCAAAAAATAAGTTTGAACTTTAATAACACTTCCTTATTATCTGTTGGACGCAATGCAACATTTACTTCCACCGCTGCGGCAAGTACAGAAATAAATTTTAATAATTCTGCTTCCATGTTTGTAGTTGGGAACATTGTCCGTGGAGGAACGCCTTATGGTATTTTAACTTTTAATGGAACTTCCACATTAAATTTTACAGGCAACAACAATGCACAGGCAATACCTGCCATAGCAGGATCGGGAGGCGATGCAATTACTTACAGAAATGTAACGCTAAATAATACAAGCGGGTTCTCGCCACAATTTACCATGGGAGGTGCTGCCACAATTAATGGCACACTAACATTAACAAGAGGCAGGATACGAACTACGGCTGGAAATATTCTTACCATGGCAGCAGGATATTCAACTTCCATTGGCAGCGCAAACTCATACATTGATGGGCCTATGAATTACGTAGTGGCGGCAAGTGGCGTAACAGCAATTAATTTACCTGTAGGAAAAAGTACAACGTGGGGGCCAGCTGCATTGTCTGTTAATCACACAACAGCAACTGCCTACACATATACCGCAGAGATGTTCAATGCTTCTGCACAAGCTTTGGGATGGACGATGCCAGGAAGTATTGATAAAGTTTCGAGTGTGAGATATTGGGACATTAACAGATCAAGCACATTGGATTTAACAAGTGCAACAGCAACGCTGTACTATGATCCTTCTGTTTGGGTTACAGATTATTTGAATCTAACAGTGGTCAAAAATACTGCTGGAGCACCAACTGCGTGGACAGATATTAATGGCACCGCAACAGGAAATGGAACAGGTAGTATCACTTCCGGATCTTTCCCTTCCTTTAGCAGATTTTCTTTTGGAAATAAAAGCGGAGGAACCAACCCACTTCCTGTAGAACTATTGACTTTCACTGCTAAACCTCAGAATAAAACAGTGCATGTAACATGGACTACTGCATCAGAAAAAAACAGCAACTATTTCTTGGTAGAAAAATCAAAAGATGGAAATTTCTTTTCCGAAGTAGCATATCAAAGCGGTGCAGGTAACAGCTCTACTATTTTACATTATTCAGCAGAAGACAAAGAACCATTTAATGGGATTAACTATTATAGACTCAAGCAAGTTGATTTTAACGGAACGTTTAATTACAGCGACATAGTTGCTACAAAGGTTGATACCCAAAAAGAACTTTTGGTGTATCCTTCTATTTCATCAGGTGATTTTAATATTTCTATTAGTGGAGAGATTGGCAAGGAAGCACTCTTAGTTATTCGCGATGTGCTGGGAAGAGTGTATTATTCAAAAGGATTTATTTTTAACAACAATTTATTTATACAGGATATTAATTTATCCGACAAACTATCTCCCGGGTTATATTTAGTTACCGCTGCTAGTGATGACACCGTTCTTGAAAAAAGAATCATCATTAAGTAATCCTCCTATTTTAAGCTAAAAATAACTTCTCAATCAAAATTCAAGCTTTTTTGGCTGATTGTATTATTAACGTTGATTAGCTCAAAACTTCTACGAATTCCAATTTGGTGATTTATAAAATATTAACTTCGCCAATTTTTTAAAACTCATTCGAATTATGTCAATTAAGCAAATAATAGTAGCGCTTTCTCTTTTGTTATCGTTTTCCTTTGCACAAGGACAAACGTGTACAGGGGCTCCCAACTTTAATGTTAACTTAATTGGGCAAGCGGCAGGATCCTGGACTTCTCCAGATCACTCAAGAGGAGGAAAATGTTGCGGCAACAACAACTGTACTTCGTTTGATGTAAAGCTGGATAATAATGCTGCCATGATTAACCTGGAAATATTATCCGGTGCAGTGCCTTCAGGTTCTTTATTTTATCAAATAGATTGTGGCCCTCCAATAGCCGTAGGGAATCCTATTTGTGTGGTAGGCAGCAATACGTTTACAATTACTTTTTGTAAATCCGGAAATAACTCCAATGTATATAAGATCACATCCATTGCTAAGCCCACACTACCTCCCAATCCAACATTTGCTAGAGAGAATTGTGTGAATACATTAGCTACGTTAGGATTTGTTCCGGGCAGCACAACTTGGAATTCAGTAGCTACAGGTACCGTTGTAGCCGGAGCTTATAACTATCTTTTAAGTTCTACTACATCTAATGCCCCAACTTACACTTGTCTTCCTGGACTTCCTGCCACTATTCAGTATTCTGTTTGTGGAACTCCTCAGAATAGTATATGCCCTGGTGGAGCATCTACTTATTGCAACATATTTAATATTAATAATTATGGACTTTTATCCATCACAGTAACACCAACAAGTGCAGGATTTTGTGCCGGAGGTAGCGTTGCTATTTCTGCCAGCACTGCCGGTGGTGTGCCCGCCTACACTTATTTGTGGAGAGATCAAGGGAATACCGTAGTGGCAACAGGTTCTGCTTATACTGCAAGTGTTGCAGGAACGTATCAGCTAGAAGTAAGAGACGTTGTATATGATGCAGCTACTTGCCCTGCGCTTTTTAAAAGTGTGCCAGTTGTTGTTACACAACCGCCAACTGTAAATGCTGGAAGCAATCAAACTGTTTGTACTTCATCGCCAACAGCAAGCATAAACGGATCAATTACAAACGCTACCGGAGGAACATGGACCGGTGGATTAGGAACATATTCGCCAAATAATACTTCTCAATCTATTTCATATACACCACATGCATCCGAGATTACTGCCGGATCTGTAACCCTTACTCTTACTTCTACAGGAGCCGGAGGAGGTTGTTCAAACACGTCCGCATCAGTAACTATTACGTATCCACCTTTGCTTGCGAATACTGTTCCTTCTTATACACTTGCTTGTAACGCTTCAACTACTCCCATTGTTCCTGTTATTTCCGGTGGAACACAACCGTATTCTTATTCTTGGAATAACGGAGCCACTACATCTTCCATCGTTGCAGGATCAGGAGTTTATTGTTTAACAGTAACAGATTCAAGAGGATGTACAAAGGCTTCATGTTCAACTATTACGGTACCTTCTGCTTTAGTGATTTCAGCAGGCGCTTCCGGAGTAGCTCCGCCACTTTCCATGACTGGCTCTGCAACTGTTACTCCAACGGGCGGAACAGTTCCATACACATATTTATGGTCGGTTTCAACTACTTCACAAACTACACAAATTGCTACTGCGCTTTTTTCCGGCTCTCATTCTGTTGTTGTAACAGATGCAAATGGATGTAGCAAAAACGCAAGTGTGGTTGTGCAAGAACCTAACTGCAGTGACCTTGTTGTTACGGTTACAGGCACTAACGTTAATTGTTTTGGTAACACTACTGGATCGGCTACTGTTACCGCAACAGGAACAGCGGGCGCAGCGCCACCTTATTCCTATTCTTGGACATCACCCGCGCAAACAACGCAAGTTATTTCGGGGTTATCTGCCGGAATTTATCAGGTATTGGCAACCACAACAGTGGGATGCTCCAGCGTTCAACAAATAACTATTACAGAGCCCGCATTATTGAGCAGTTCAATGTCTCACACCGATGTTACTTTGGTTGGCGGAAATGATGGAACTGCAACCGCAACTATAACTGGAGGAACAACTCCATACACATATGCATGGACTCCGAGTGGTGGAACTAATTCAGTAGCTACAGGTCTTGTGATGGGTAACTATACTGTTTCTGTAATAGATGCCAAAGGGTGCGCCCTCACAAATACCGTTCAAGTAAATCAACCATCCTGCACGGCTTTGGTTTTAAATATGTCTGCTACAAATGTTTCTTGTTTCAGCGGAAGTAACGGAACGGCAACTGCTAGTTTGCTTTTTGGAACAGCTCCCTATTCTTATGCATGGAGTGTTGGAGGAACTACTTCTACTATTTCAGCCCAGCTTGCAGGCCCGCTTACCGTTACCGTTACGGATGCTGTAAACTGTGTACTTCAAAATACTATTACGATTACTCAACCAACAGCTTTAACTTTAACACTGGTTGCAACAGACGTACTTTGTTATGGAGGTCAAACCGGAACGTTAAACCTTACAGTTGCTGGTGGAACATTTCCATATACTTATCTATGGTCCAACTCGATTACCGTAGAAGATCAGGCAAATCTAGTTAAGGGACTTTATGCTGTTACCGTTACTGATTCAAAAGGCTGTACTGCTGTTGCTTCTGCTACAATTGGAGAGCCAGCGGTTATCGCTGCAACTTCTACACATCAAAATGTAACTTGTAAAAGCGGTTCAGATGGTGCAATAAATGCTACCGTTTCTGGTGGATTAGGTGCGTATACTTATTTATGGACTAACGCTGCAACTACCAAAGATCTTACTGGACTCGTTTCTGGACAATACATTCTGTCTGTTACGGATGGAAATGGTTGCGTTTCTTCGTCAGCCTTAAATATTTTTATCAATCAACCTGATAGTGTTAGCCTAAGTTCTTTTTCTGTTACCTGTCCGGTTCCAGGATCCGGTGTTGCGAGAGTTGATGTTTTTCCTATTGGTGGAGATGGAGGTCCTTACACAGTTTCTTTTAATAATGGGGTTTCATATTTAGCATCCGGAGTTTATTTTTCTTTTTTACCGGTTGGCGCTACATATAGCGTCTATGTAAAAGATGGAAATAATTGTATTTCATCTTTACATTTAATAATTGTAAACCCTGCTCCGAGCATTGCAAGTATTTCGTTTCCTAATTGTAATCCAATTGGAATAGGAACGGCAACGGTAACAATTACTCCGGCAGGTGGAGCCGGTACTCCATATTTAGTTTCTACAAATAATGGAGTTTCGTATAGTGTGAAAGGAGATTATATTGACACGCTGGCAATTGGCAACACGTACACGGTTGTAATCAAAGATACCTTAGGTTGCTTATCACTTCCTTCTACCATTGTAATTCCAGATTCAATTTCTTTAAACACGGTAACTTCTTCCTTTAATGGCGGATATAACATTAGTTGTAATGGCTTATCAAATGGAACAATCAATCTTACTGCCTCTGGGGGAAAAACTCCTTATACATTCTTGTGGAATAATGGAGCCACAACATATGCTACAAAAGATTTAACAAATGTGCCGGCAGCTAATTACACACTTACCATTACCGATGCAAATGGCTGCACTAAATTATTGGTTGTTCCAATGACCCAGCCACTTGCTCTTGCTGCAACTTCAACCGTATCTACAAATTATAATGGAAGTTCTGTAAGCTGCTTTGGGTCTACTAACGGAGCGATTGACCTTACAGTATCAGGCGGAACTACCGCATATACGTATGCTTGGAGTAACTCACAAACTACTGAAGATATTACTGGTTTAAGCGCAACTACCTATTCAGTTTTAATTACGGATGCTAATGGGTGTACAAAAACAAACACGGTTACACTTACCCAGCCTGCGCTTTTGACTAATACAGTTGTGGCCGCAACATACAACGGACAAAACATAAGCTGCAACGGATTGAGTGATGGTAGCATCGGACTTACAGTAGCAGGAGGAACAACTGCTTACACCTATGCGTGGAGTAATTCTCAAACTACGCAAAATATTAGCGGACTAAATGCAAACACCTATTCAGTACTTGTTACGGATGTAAATGGTTGTACTTCAACAAACACAGTTACGTTAACACAGCCAGCAGTACTTTCTAATACTATAGCTATCAGCAGTAATTACAACGGACAAGACATTAGTTGTAACGGACTAAGCAACGGAAGTATCGGACTTACAGTAGCAGGAGGTACAACTGCTTACACCTATGCTTGGAGTAATTCTCAAACCACACAAAACATCAGCGGACTAAATGCAAATACTTATTCAGTATTAGTGACCGATGTAAATGGTTGTACTACAACAAACACAGTTACTCTTACCGAGCCTGCGGTTCTTACAAATACAATATCAATTAGTAGTAATTATAATGGTCAGAATATTAGCTGCAATGGATTGAGTGATGGAAGTATCGGTCTTACCGTAGCTGGCGGAACCACTGCTTACACCTATGCGTGGAGCAATTCTCAAACCACACAAAATATTAGCGGACTGAATGCAAATACCTATTCAGTACTTGTTACGGATGTAAATGGTTGCACCACAACAAATACTGTAACTATTTCCCAGCCACTTGCTCTTACTACCACTTTAGCTATCAGCTCAAATTTCAACGGACAAAACATAAGCTGCAATGGACTGAGTGATGGAGGCATTGATCTTACCGTAGCCGGAGGAACAACAGCTTATACGTATGCGTGGAGTAATTCTCAAACCACACAAAACATCAGCGGATTAAATGCAAATACTTATTCAGTATTAGTGACCGATGTAAATGGATGTACAACAACTAATACTATTATAGTTACTCAGCCTGCGCTTTTGACTAATACAGTTGTGGCTGCAACATTCAACGGACAAAACATAAGCTGCAATGGACTGAGTGATGGAAGTATTGGTCTTACAGTATCAGGCGGAACAACTGCTTACACCTATGCGTGGAGCAATTCTCAAACCACACAAAATATTAGCGGACTGAATGCAAATACTTATTCAGTATTAGTTACGGATGTAAATGGTTGTACCACTACAAACACCATCACGCTTACGCAACCGGCAGTGCTTACAAACACAGTAGTAGCTGCAACGTATAATGGGCAAAATATTAGTTGCAATGGACTAAGTAATGGAAGTGTCGGACTTACAGTAGCTGGAGGCACAACAGCTTATACGTATGCTTGGAGTAATTCTCAAACCACACAAAACATTAGCGGATTAAATGCAAATACATATTCGGTACTTGTTACGGATGTAAATGGATGTACAACAACAAACACAATCACGCTAACACAACCGGCAGCACTTACAAACACTATCTCAGTAAGCTCTAACTACAATGGTCAGAATATTAGTTGTAATGGATTAAGTAATGGAAGTATCAACCTCAATGTATTGGGGGGAACTACAGCCTACACTTACAATTGGAGTAATACACAAACTACGCAGAACATCAGCGGCCTGAATGCAAATGCGTATTCAGTACTTGTTACGGATGTAAATGGATGTACTGCTACAAACACTATCACATTAACACAACCGGCAGTTCTTACAAATACTATCTCAATTAGCTCTAGCTACAACGGACAGAATATCAGTTGTAATGGACTGAGTGATGGAAGTATTGGTCTTACAGTAGCTGGCGGAACCACTGCTTACACCTATGCGTGGAGTAATTCTCAAACTACGCAAAACATAAGTGGATTAAATGCTAATACATATTCAGTACTTGTTACAGATGTAAATGGATGTACCACAACAAATACAACAACTCTTACCGAGCCAGCACTTTTAACTAACACGTTAGTCGCTGCAACTTACAACGGACAAAACATAAGCTGCAATGGACTGAGTGATGGAAGTATTGGTCTTACAGTATCAGGCGGAACAACCGCTTACACCTATGCGTGGAGCAATTCTCAAACCACACAAAACATAAGTGGGCTGAATGCAAATACGTATTCGGTACTTATTACGGATGTGAATGGATGTACCACAACAAATACCGCAACACTTGCCGAGCCAGCACTTTTAACTAATACGTTAGTCGCCATAACTTTTAACGGACAAAACATTAGTTGTAATGGACTGAGTGATGGAAGTATTGGTCTTACAGTAGCTGGCGGAACAACTGCTTACGCCTATGCGTGGAGTAATTCTCAAACCACACAAAATATAAGTGGTTTAAATGCCAATACATATTCTGTTATTGTTACCGATGTGAACGGGTGTAGTACAACAAATACAATCACACTAACACAGCCGACAATACTTACAAATACAATTTCTATCAGCAGCAATTATAGCGGTCAGAATATTAGTTGCAATGGAGCAAGTGATGGCAGTATCAATCTTACTGTATCAGGAGGCACTACAGCATACACCTACAATTGGAGCAATGGAGCAACTACACAAAACGTATCTGCATTAATTGCCGGAATGTATTCTGTAACTATTACAGATGTAAATGGATGTTCGAAGGTGGATACATTAACTCTTAGTCAGCCACTGCCAATTCAGCTATCATCAGTAATAGCCAACGTAACTTGTAATAGTTTCACCAATGGAGGCATAAATTTATCGGCTACAGGCGGCACACCTGGTTATTTATATAACTGGAGTAACGCAAGTACAACACAACATTTAACTGGAATAGGAGCAGGCAGTTATACGGTTGTAGTAACAGATACAAATGGATGCTCCAATTCACTTGTTAATTTAGTTATTCAAGATAATCCGATTTTGCTTTCTTCACTATCTAATAATGTAAAATGTAATAAATTTAGCAACGGATCAATTTCTACAAACATAACAGGAGGGGTAACCCCATTTCAGTATGCTTGGTCAAACGGATCAACTACACAAAACTTATCTGGCCTTACTGCAGGTTTATATTTTGTACTTGTAACAGATTCAAATAATTGCTCAACAACGGATACTATACAAATTTTAGAGCCCGATACAGTTGCCGCTTCTTATATCCTTAGCGGATTTCCTAATGGATATAACATTTCTCTGAACGGAGCGTCTGATGGCAGTATTGATCTTTCTGTAATAGGAGGAACTAATCCATATAGTTATTTATGGTCTACCGGGGCTACTGCACAAGATTTAGGAAATTTAACAGCTGGAAATTATTTTGTTCAGATTTTGGATTCTAATGGTTGCGCAATAGTTATTTCATTAAATCTCACAGAACCGTATGTTCTTCAGTTGCCGAATGGACTTTCGCCAAATGGTGATGGGCTGAACGATTATTTTGTTATTCATGGATTGGAATCTTATCCCGATAACGAACTAACAGTATATAACCGATGGGGCAACCTTGTTTATTCTAAATCGGAATACAAAAATGATTGGGACGGAAGAAGCAGAAACGGGGATTTTTTACCTGAGGCAACTTATTTTGTCGTGCTAAAAATTAATGCACCCAAAGAAATAACCTTAACTGGCTATGTAGTGGTTAAACAATAAATTAAAGATTTTTTTAAAAATAACAATATGAGAATAGTAATTTTAGTTATCGCAATTTTATTTAACATAAACTTTTCCTACGGGCAAAGAGACATGCTTGTAAGCAAAAATGTTTTTAACGGCTTGCTATTAAATCCTGCCTATGCTGGATCGCATACTTATTTTAGTACTGCTTTGCTTTATCGCTCGCAGTGGTCTGGTTTTGACGGAGCACCCTCTACACAAATCTTCGAATTTGATGGACCCCTAGCAAAAGAAAAAATGGGAGTTGGGTTAGTTGTATCTCACGATAAAATAGGAGTGACTGATGAAACAGATATATATGTAAGCTACTCTTACAATATTAAAATAGGCGCTAGTAAATTAGCATTTGGATTGAGAGCAGGTGCTACCAGTTACACCTCTAAGCTAAGTACATTAACTGTATGGGATGCAGGCGATGCTTCATTTACGAATGACATTAGAACAAACCTAATACCTAAGTTTGGATTTGGAAGCTATTTCTATGGCGAAAATTATTTTGCCGGAATTGCCATTCCTACGCTTATTGCTTACGACAACGATTACAGCTTTTCAATTGACATGGAGCAATCGTCTTTTTTGAAAAGACATTATTACATAAATGGCGGTTACATCATGAATATTAATGAAAAACAAACCATGAAGTTTAAGCCTACACTCTTACTAAGATATGTGCCTGCTGCTCCTGTACAAGCTGACATAAGCGCAAGCATGATTTACAAAGAAATGTTCACTTTTGGATTAGCCTACAGAACAGGGGCAGCCATGGTTGGCATGATTGAATACCGAACCTCGCAACGCATCCGAATAGGCTATGCATACGATTTTATGGTTTCTAAATTCCGAACCTATTCCGGGGGCAGCCACGAAATAGTTTTGGGATATGATTTTGGTGCCGGCAAGGACAAAAACGTTTCGCCACGATTTTTTTAAAGCATAATGCATAGTTCAATATAGCGTATGAGTTAACCTCAATAAAATTTTTATGAAGTATTTAGCATTTTATTTTCTTACATTTTTTTTCGTAGTACAATCTTTTAATATTACAATAGCGCAAGAGAAAAGCGCCAGCAAGGCGGTTGTAGATATTTCCACCAGCCAATATCAAATCAAAAACCTTGCTTTCAACTCTACGTTCTCAGACTTCGGTCTTTTCCCGTACAACTCAAGTAATTTCTTTTTTTCGTCAAACAGAGAAAATGAAAACACCGTCAACGCAAAAGCTTCTTTAAATTATAACAACCTGCCCTTTCTTGATATTTACGTTATCGTAAAAAATTCTGATACATCCTTTTCTGCTCCGTTTGCTTTGCCAGGCAATAAAGAAACACGCTTTAATGAAGGCCCTATTTTTTTTGATGCAGTAAGCAACTCATTTTTTATTACCCGCAACCAGTTTGATAAATCAAGGCGTCAACAAAGCCGCAAGGGCGTTAACCGTCTAAAATTATATATTGAAAACATTGAAGGATCTTCTTTTAAGAATTTTGGCGAATTTGAATACAACAGCAACTTGTATTCTGTTGGTCACGCAGCATTAACACCGGACGGAAAAAAAATATTTTTCTCTTCCGATATGCCTGGAGGCATGGGAGGGCCGGATCTTTACGTTTGTACGAAGGATGGCGATAACTGGAGCAAGCCCAGAAACTTAGGAAATGCAATAAACACTTCTGGAAATGAGATGTTCCCGTTTGTTTCTGCCGATGGCAAATTATATTTTTCCTCCAACGGACATTCTACACAATCAGGATTGGATATTTTTTCGGCAGAAATCAAAGGAGATGATTTCATTAATGTGAAAGTGTTGGGACAACCTTTTAATTCAGATCAGGATGATTTTTCTTTCTACATCTATCCCGATAACAAATCAGGATATTTCTCTTCGGACAGAGCAGGTGGAAAAGGGGATGACGACATTTATTCGTTTGCACTTAGCAATCCGATTTTGAAGGGTGTTGTTTATGATGAAAAGGGTATCGCACTACTGCCTTTTGTCAAGATAAAAATTATGGATGATGATTTGAATGTAACGGAGTTAGTAACAGATTCCTTAGGTACTTTTGAATACGAAGCAGCTCCCAAAACAGATTACATCATAACAGCACACATTAGTGGATATGTTCAGGCTAAAAAAACTGCAAACACCAGCGGAAAATCTCGAGTTGATTTGGTCTTTAATTTAATTAAAGAAGATTACGGCATAGAAGGTAGTGTGCTCAATAAAGATAACCGTTCGGGAATACAGGGTGCGATTATAACTTTGATTGAAAAGAAAACAAAAAAAATAATTACTACCATTTCGGATTCAAAAGGGCATTTCAACCTGAATGTAGAAAAAGACAAAGAATATACGTTGCGAATTGAGAAATCAAAATTTATGACCAGCAACTCGGATATATCTACCAAGGATATGAAAATTGGAGTAGTAAAAAAAGAAGTGCTGATGGATGAACTGGTTGTTGGGAAGTCCATAAAAATTGAAAATGTATATTACGATGTAGCAAAATGGAATATCAGAGCGGATGCAAAAATAGAATTGGATAAAATGGTAGAGCTAATGAATGAGAACCCGGGCATGGAAGTAGAGCTAAGTGCACATACCGATTCTCAGGGAAGCAACGCATCTAATTTAAAGCTTTCTGATAGCAGAGCGAAAGCCGTGGCAGCCTACATTATTTCTAAAGGCATTACAGCCAGTCGCGTTACAGGAAGAGGTTATGGAGAGAATAAGCTGCTCAATAATTGTAGCAATGGAGTTAAGTGCAGTGAGGCAGAACATCAGATCAATCGCAGAACAGAGTTTACGATCTTGAAGCTCCAGTAGAAGGGCAGACACAATGGGTAGCTGGGAATTATTACTCCGAGGGCAGTAAGAAACTATTTATTTTGAATCATCCCGCATGTTGGCTCTCCTTTGAGAAAGCGCAAGATCTAGAGTTCGTACATTCGTAAAAGCATGCGTATGCCAATAAAAATGCGAAAACAGCAGGAGGTTGCAAGCAGTCGCATTTTAAATTATTACCTAAAAACATTCACGCAACTTCAAATGGATTCTTGATTAACCTCATTTTATTCATTTTTGCTTCCCAGTTAAACAAAATCAATAGATATAATCATTCGTTAATTAATAAATTTGTCTTATCTTTGACGCGTTAATATATATATATATGCATGAAAAAACTTATCCTAATTTCAGCAATCTCCCTGCTCCTTCCCTTCGGGAAGGTAGGGATGGGTTTTCTATCTGCACAAAACGTGGCCATTAACACAACAGGTGCTGCTAATTCTACGCTTAGCATACTGGAAATACTCCAAATAAGTTCCACTGCAAACACAAAAGGAATACATGTTACTCATTCGGGAGTAGTTGCAGGAACAGGTTATGGTATCTGGATAGAAGTAACCGGAGCAACAAATAAATATGCAATTGTTGTTCCAAATGGTGGAGGTAGTGCGGGTATTGGAATGATCTCCCCAGCAACATTATTCCATTCTGCAGGAACTATCAGCGTGGGTATTCCCTCAGGAGGACTTGGTGGCGCATCAGCCGCTACCGGACAACTTAATTTTTATAACTCCTCAAATTCAAACATTACAGGCATAAGATCAGGAGTTGCCACTTCAGCCGTCACCTATACACTGCCATCTGCTGACGGCACAAGTGGATATTTACTTTCTACAAATGGTTCCGGGGCTTTAAGCTGGATAGCCAACAGTGGAGCTACCGGCCCAACAGGCCCTACCGGCAGTACCGGTACAGCAGGAGCCACAGGTCCAACCGGGGTAGCAGGAACCAATGGCTCAACAGGGTCAACAGGTAATACCGGACCCACAGGCCCTGCGGGGGCAACCGGAGCAGTAGGAGGTGGTGGAATGACACTTGTTACGGCTGGATCAGATGTCGTGGCCACAGATAATAACTGGGTAGATTTTACTGGGCTCAGTTTCGCAGTTACTGCTGGGACTACCTATCGATTTTATGCCACAATAATTTATACAGTAGTGGGTGCAATGAATGGTTCCAAATGGGCTGTTAGTGGACCCGCCTCGCCCACAATGCTGGGATATACTGTTAAAACCCCTGTTACCTCCACTATTTTCAACATGGATGCATGTAATTCTTATGACCAGCCGGCCGCTACTGTCACTTCAGCATATGCCGCACCATCAGTGAATATTGTAATCATCGAAGGACTAATACAACCATCAGCTAATGGTACATTTATTATTCGCTTTGCATCAGAAAATGCCGCAGATATTACAGCAAAAGCAGGAAGCACACTCGAATACTGGTAGCTGGGTCATATTTTTTTAAAGAAATGAAACCTACTTTTTTATATCTAATAATCTTATTTTTTGTATTTCAAAACAAGATTATAGTTTCTGCGCAGGGCATAAGCATAAATAGTACAGGCGCCCCGGCAGATGCAACTTCCCTTTTAGATTTAAATTCAACCTCGGGAGGCAGGGCCACCGCATGAGTAACAGCTGAATGTCAATAAGTTACCACACGCATTAGT
>CAYZTB010000043.1:0-25174 GCA_964481195.1 uncultured Bacteroidia bacterium
ATCAAAAGCTTCTTTGCAATCTTCGCATTGAAATAGCGCTTTGCAGGCAGTAGAGCCAAACTGAGAAATCATTTTTGTATTTTTAGATTTACATCGTGGGCATTCCAATACTTTGGGTTTTCCTAAAAGGGCGCCCTTGTCCATCGTAGTTTTTTCGGGAGGAGCTATTCCATATTTTCTGAGTTTTTCGTTCGCTTCAGGAGTAATCCAATCTGTTGTCCAGGCAGGATTATAAACCATAGTTACTTTTCCATTTTCTACACCTTCTTTTTTTAGGATGGTAAGAATATCATCTTCAATTTGTTTCATGGCCGGACAGCCGGAGTAGGTGGGAGTGATAAGAACTTCAACGGTATCATCTTTAACAATGATATCTCTGAGAATACCAAGTTCTGAAATATTTATTACCGGAATTTCCGGATCAGGAATTTCTGATAGGAGTGTAAATATTTTTTCTTTCGTAACTACCATTTTGCCTCAGGCATTGATCGCGGAAGTGATTGCATCTCGGCAAGTATATATCCAAGATTTTCAGTATGAATTCCATCGCGACTTCCGCGTTGCATGAAAGTGTTTGCCGATGTTTTTAAACTGGCAGCATTTAAAACTTCTACTATTTTCTTGTCCCAATCTACTTTAATATTGTTTAAATCAACAGCAATACCTTCTTTTATAAGAATTTGATCTACTTCATTCATCTCAAACATTTCTCCAGTAAAACGGTATAATTCGTTTAATGCGTCTTGCATTCTACTATGACTTTCTTCTGTTCCATCGCCTAGTCGTTCAACCCAAGTAGAGGAGTGCCTTAAATGATAAGTGATTTCTTTAATTGACTTAGCAGCTATAGCAGCAATTGTTTGATCTTTACTTTTTGTTAGCTCAGAGAATAGGTAAAAATTAAATGCGTCACAGAAAAATTGTCTTAATATAGTTTTTCCATAATCTCCATTCGATTGTTCAGTTATCAAGGTGTTGTAATATTCGCGCTCAGTTCTGTGGAATGCTAAATCATCTTCTTTTCTTCCTTTATCTTCAACTTGTGCAGCATAGGTAAGTAAGGCATTGGATTGTCCAAGTAGATCAAGCGAAATATTTGTCAGTGCTAAATCTTCTTCCAAAAATGGACCGTGACCACACCATTCCGCATTACGCTGTGCTAAAATTAAACTGGTATCGCCAAGTCTTAAAAGATATTTGAAAAGTGCTTCTTTGCTAGTCATTTGTAGAATGTCGATTAATTACATGTGTTTAATTTCTTCCGGTAGTATGTAAAATGTAGGATGACGGTATACTTTGTCATTTGCAGGTTCAAAAAACGGACCTATATCTTCCGGTGAACTGGATACAATTGCATCCGTTGGTACCACCCAAAGTGCAGTGCCTTCATTTCTTCTAGTATACAAATCGCGAGCATTTTGTAAAGCCATTTCTTTGTCGTAGGCATGAAGGTTGCCGCAATGTACAAAGGGCTGACCCGGTTTTTTTTGAACGAATACTTCCCAGAGTGCGCCTTGATTATCTTTCGTGTTTCCCATAGTTAAATAATATTTTATGCAGCCTTTTTGTTTTTTCTTTTTTCAGCAAAAGCAAGAGCCGCTTCTCTTACCCATTGCCCTTTTTCATGTGCAGCAACTCGTGCTCCTAAACGCTCTTTGTTGCAAGGGCCATTACCATGAATTACATTTTTAAACTCAGCCCAGTCTGGTTCCGAAAAATCATAGCCCTTTTTTTCATCGTTCCATTTTAAATTTTTATCGGGAATCGTTAAGCCAATAAGCTCTGCTTGAGGTACGGTTTGATTTACAAAACGCTGGCGTAGCTGATCGTTTGTTTCGCGTTTTATTTTCCACTTTAATGCATTTTCAGAATTAGATGATTCTGAATCAGGCGGACCAAACATCATTAGCGTAGGCCACCAAAAACGATTCAAGGCATCTTGCGCCATCTCTTTTTGTTCTTTAGTTCCTCCGGCAAGTTTGCAGGTTATTTCATAGCCTTGACGTTGGTGGAAGCTTTCTTCTTTACAAATGCGCACCATGGCTCTTGCATACGGACCATACGAAGTGCGTTGCAGCATTACCTGATTCATAATTGCTGCTCCATCAACGAGCCATCCTATGGCGCCAATATCAGCCCAAGAAAGGGTGGGGTAATTAAAAATGGAAGAATATTTTGCTTTTCCGGTATGCAATTGATTTAACAATTCATCGCGGGAAATGTTTAACGATTCTGCTGCAGTGTATAAATACAAACCATGACCAGCTTCGTCTTGAACCTTAGCCATAAGCACCATTTTAGCGCGCAAACTTGGCGCTCTGGTAATCCAATTTCCTTCGGGTAACATGCCAACAATTTCTGAATGTGCATGCTGAGAAATCTGGCGAATTAAATGCTTACGATAATTATCCGGCATCCAGTCCTTAGGCTCAATGTTTTCGTTGCGAGCTAATTTCGCTTCAAAATTTGCATCAAAATCTATATTACTCATAATCTGTATTGTTTGTTTGTAAATATACTAATGAATCCGAAAAATCCTACCTGAATTCATCGTGATTTATATCATTAATTTCTAACTATGATACAGAACGGACTTAAAATTAATAGCTCTAATTCTGATATAAAATTCTATTTTTGTCGTCTGTTTTATGGCAAAATTTCACAAACTTAAAATTGCAGATGTGCGTACCGAAACGGCAGAATGTGTTTCTGTATCTTTCTACATTCCGGAATCATTAAAAAATGATTTTAAATTTATACAAGGACAATACCTTACTTTAAAGCTTGTTGTAAAAGGGGAAGAAGTACGCAGGTCGTATTCCATTTGCTCTGGTGTGATGGATAATGAATTGCGAGTTGCAGTAAAAAGAGTGAAGGATGGGCGAGGTTCCAACTTCATAAATGATACTTTTAAGGTAGGTGCCGAAGTAGAAGTGATGCCACCCATGGGAGGTTTTCATTCACCGATGAAGGCAGAGCATAAAAAGCAGTATGTGCTTTTTTCTGGTGGAAGCGGCATAACACCCATGTTATCTATTGTAAAAACTGTTTTACAGGCTGAGTCAAATTCTTCCTTGATATTATTTTATGGGAACTTAAACGAGGAGGCCACTATTTTTAAAAAGCAATTAGATGAAATTGCAACTAGCAATGCATCTCGCTTTCAGCTTCACTATATTTTTGATAAGCCCGAAAATAAAATGGATGAGCTTTATGTAGGAGTAATGACCAAAGAAAAAATTAAAGCTCTTTTAACAAAACATATTACTTCTCAAACGGACAATGAATATTTTATCTGCGGTCCTGGCCCTATGATGGATAATGCCCGAGAAACATTAGAGGGTATGCGTGTAGATAAAAAACGAATTCATATTGAGTATTTTGTTGCTGCAGCACCTATTGCGTCAAAAGACTCAGTCTTGGAAAAAATCACTGCTAAAGTTTCTGTTTCGATGTACGGCATGGAGACTGCGTTTGATTTAAATTCCAACGGAAAATCTATTTTAGATGCTGCGCTGGATGCGGGCGTAGATGTTCCTTTTGCCTGCAAAGGAGCAGTGTGTGCAACTTGCAGAGGAAGAGTTTTAGAAGGGAAAGTGCATATGGATAAAAACTTTGCCCTAACTGAAGAAGAAATCGCAGAAGGGTTTATCCTTACCTGTCAAAGTCACCCAACTACAGCCGTTGTGAAGGTGGATTATGATGTTTAGGATTCAAGATTCAAGATAGAAAATTCCAAATTGCGAATCCGTAAGTATCTACGAACTGAGAACTAGCTTATTCCAAATTATTTTATTTTATGTAGAAGCAGAAGGGTTGTGCCGAAGAGGAAGAATGCGCCTGTTTGGTGTAGGATAGCAATCGTAATTGGAACTCCGTATAAAATTGTAATAACGCCAAGGGTAAATTGTACTAGTACGATAATTCCTAGTGTGTTCACAATCTTCATTACTGATTTGCTTACTTGTATTTTTCTAGCCTTGTAATACAGCAATCCTACAAGTGCAACAACTAAATAGGCAATGCTGCGGTGCAAAAAATGAACTCCTGCATGACCTTCAAAAAAGTTTTTCCAAATGGGTTCAAGCGCTACCACATCATCAGGCATCCATGCATCACCCATCTTAGGCCAAGTAGGATATCCGTATCCAGCTTTTAATCCAGCTACAAAAGCTCCGTATATGATTTGGAGGATAATCACAATAAATAAAATAACTGAAAGGCGTAGAAGCCCCCTCCCTGCCTCCCCCGAAGGGGGAGGAGTTACAGGTCGCATAAGATCTAGGCCGTACCAAAAAGTAAATCCAAATACAGCAAAGGCAGATATTAAATGAATGGCTAATCGGTAGTGACTTACATAAATGTTTTCCGACAACCCGCTGCTGACCATAAACCACCCAAGAAACCCTTGAAAGCCCCCAAGCGCAAAAAGCACCATTGCTTTTTTCATAAAGTTTTGTGGCAACTTTTTTTTAACCCAAAACCAAATAAAAGGAACGATAAAAACAATGCCAATAATTCTGCCTAACAGGCGGTGGATGTATTCCCACCAATAAATATTTTTAAAATCTGCTAGCTCAAAATGAGAGTTGATGAGCTGAAACTGTGGAGTTTGTTGGTAGGATTCAAATTCTTCCTGCCAGGCAGCTTCTGTAAGGGGAGGGATAGTTCCCGTAACAATTTTCCATTGGGTAATTGATAAGCCGGATCCGGTTAGTCTGGTAATTCCGCCAATCACCACCATGGCATATATTAGAAAACAGCCTGTGAAAAGCCAAATAATAACTGTGCGAAAATTAGAATTCACAATATTTATTTAGGGCAAATGTAAGCTTTCTAAATCTTTTAGGTAATCAAAAATTGCTACACATTCAAATGTCGAGCCTCTTGCAATAATATAGAAGTTTCTCTTGTCTGGCTTAGTGAATCTTCCAGACCCCTCAGCTATATTCAACATAATACTAAAAGCAGCTCTTTCTAGTTGATCTTTTTTATTTCTGCTGACTTTTGTTTGTTCTAAGAACAAAGCAACAGCACTGTTAAATTTCTTTGCTTTAGCGTAAACTTCTAGCTTTTCAAAATTGAACATTAAATTTAGTTTGAGTTAGAGTGTGAGTTGTGAGAGGCAAAACAGTTTTTTTAAGTATTCCTACTCTTGCTCAATACTCACACTCAAAACTGTTTTGTGACCTCGGAAGGAGTCGAACCTTCAACCTTCTGATCCGTAGTCAGATACTCTATCCAATTGAGCTACGAGGCCAATATTATAATTTCCAATATTTCAAATATCCAATTGAGTACTGACGACCTGACGCTTTGGTCAGGTCAAACTCCGGTCAGTATCCTGATTGGCCCTGCCACATCAGGACTACAAGGCCATTAATGCCGCAAATATAAAATTCTATTCTTTTGGTTTATCTTTTGTTTGTGGTTTGCTTATGGAGTCACGCATTTGTGTATCGGACTGTATATTCTGCATTTTGTAATAATCCATCACTCCTAAATGTCCAGAGCGAAATGCATCAGAAATAGCCAGAGGAATTTGAGCTTCTGCTTCAATAACTTTAGCTCTTGCTTCCTGCGCTTTGGCCTTCATTTCTTGCTCATTTGCTACGGCCATGGCTCTGCGCTCTTCGGCTTTTGCTTGCGCCACTTTTAAATCGGCACTTGCTTGGTCAATTTGTAGCTCCGCACCAATATTTTTCCCTACATCAATATCTGCAATGTCAATAGATAATATTTCAAAAGCTGTTCCTGCGTCAAGTCCTTTTGATAAAACTGTTTTAGAAATTTTATCGGGATTTTCTAAAACACTTTTATGATCCAAAGCAGAACCTATGGTGGTTACAATTCCTTCTCCAACGCGAGCTAAAATTGTTTCTTCACCGGCACCTCCAACTAGCTGGTTAATATTTGCGCGTACGGTAACACGTGCTTTTACTATAAGCTGAATACCGTTTTTAGCTACTGCAGAAACAGGAGGGGTATCTAGTACGCGAGGATTAACAGATACTTGTACAGCTTCAAATACATCTCTTCCTGCTAAATCTATTGCTGTTGCTAGTTTAAAGCTTAGTGGGATATTTGCTTTTTCGGCAGATATCAAAGCGTTCACAACTGATTGTACATGTCCGCCAGCCATAAAGTGTGCTTCTAGCTCATCTCTAGTAAGGCTCAATCCTGCTTTGGAGGATGTAATAAGTGCATTGGTAATAACTCCCGGAGGAACTTTACGAAAGCGCATCAATGCAAGTTGTATCAATGATATTTTTACGCTCGAAAGTTGCGCGGTAACCCATAATCCTATAGGAAGAATTCTGAAAAATATCCATAAAGCGATGAGGGATCCAAAGCCTAGTAAAGCATAAATAAGTACTTGATCTGGTTGCATTAGTTTTAGTTTAAAATTAAATTATTTTGAATTTATAAGATGTCGCGAATGTACTAATAAGTCACGAAAAAAGGAGGGTAGGATAGTGGAAAATAACAGCTCTCAAGCCTTCAGTTTCACATATATTTTGCTGGACTGAACTTTTGAAACGATGATATCTTTTTTCTCATCGATAAAGCCATCCAATGACTGCACTTCCAGTAATTTACCATTAATAAATGCTTTACCAATGGGGTTTAATCTAGAATTGGTTGTGCCAAAATCTCCTTCGTTTATTAGACCCGCTTCAATCACATTTGCTTTTCCGTCCATGGAGGAGAGCACACTAAACCGTTTCCATACATTGGTTTTGAATGCCCAATACACAGTGCCTAATGAAATGATGGCTGTACTAGCTAGCACGATGGTTCCAACAGTGTTTCCGTATCCACTGTAAGAGAGAATTATTCCTGTAATCATTAGAATTACAGAAATAAATCCTAACACCATTCCGGGGACAAATAATATCTCAACAATAAGAAGAAACAAGCCTAAGAGTATAAGAAGAATGATAGAGGTGATTGTCATTGTGTAACAGGTTGTGCAACGGGTTTGTAATATTTTAATGCTTTGGGCATAAATTTTTTAATCTCTTCGATTCTTTTTCCATCGCTTGGGTGTGTGCTTAATATTGGAATTGTGCTTCCGCTGGATTCTTTTGCCATTCGCTGCCAAAAGGCTACTGCCTCTTTGGGGTTATATCCTGCCATAGCCATAAATACAAGTCCTAATTTATCTGCTTCAACTTCATGTTTCCTAGAATAGGCTAACACGCCTAAGCCAATGGCAACTCCGTACGATTGATTAAACACATTTTGTGCAGCGGCAGTTTGTGTAGAAAGTGCAATAGATAAAACAGCACCTCCTGTTTGAAGTGCCATCTGCTGGCTCATTCTTTCGTTTCCATGTCTGGCAATGGCATGTGCTATTTCATGGCCCATCACTACGGCTAATCCTGTTTCATTAAGTGTTACTGGTAATAATCCTGTATATACAACTACTTTGCCTCCGGGCATACACCAGGCATTAATAGTTTTATCATCTTTTGTTAAATTGAACTGCCACTTATATCCTGCAATACGTTTTTTATATTTTTTATTTGCATTCATGTACTTAACAACAGCAGCCTGAATATTAGCGCCTACTTTTCTTATTAGCATAGCTTGTGGATCAGTATCTGGTACCATCGAATGTGCAGCTAAAAACTTAGTGTACTCTACTAGGCTCATTTTCATTAGGTCTGATTCGGCAAGGAGATTTACCTGCTTGCGGCCTGTAATAGGAACTCTTGAGCACGACAAAGCAAATGCAATACAGAAAAAGAACAGAAATTTTTTATACATGTAAAAGGAAAGTTATTCAATAGTTGCCGAAAGGCCTTTTTCAAGCAGCGCCTCACATTTAGGTTTTAACTCATCAAATGCGCCACGCTTTACACCGCATTTGCCAGTATTATGAATCAAGTGGGCACATTGTACTGCCTGAATGTATTCCTGATCGCACACATCTACTAGTGTCTCAATAACAAATTCAAAGGTGTTTACATCATCGTTAAAAACAATCAGATCACATTGATCAATTAATTGCTCTTTATGCTTTGTGTGTTTTTTTGTTTTTGTCTTCATTTGATAGAAGGTGTTACGATGCCGAAGTTAATGATTTCTTGTAATTATCACTTACTCTTTAAAATCTCCAATGCCTCTGTAGCACTTATTTTTTTCCCCTCTCTGAATCCAATAACAAAGGCATCACTTAAGCCGCTTTGCTTTAATTGTTCTTTTAGGTTGTTGGCAGTTTCGTATTCCAAAAATTCTCCAATAGTATATACTAATAGGCCGTTATCATCTCTAAAGGTTTTAATCCCTTTGCTTGAATGAGTAAGTAGTGTGTTAGCGATTTTAATAGGGATACGTTCTCTGAAGGCTCCTACCTGCACTCTAAAAGTAATACCTGCATTAGAGTTAAGTAGTAGTGATTTCCCAGATGCTTCCGTAGTAGTGGTGTCAGATGGGAAGTACGAATTTTGTTCTTCAACTTTTGAAATGACGGAGCTGCCTTCAGAATCAATAATTTCTTTTGCTGCCGATATACTCACTCTTTTTCCGTTATGATATGCTATCACAAATGCATCTGCAACTCCTTTTTGAAGAATTAAGTTTTTAGCCTGAATAGCCTTTGCTTCGTTTGAATATTTGCCGGTCGTATAACGAATTAGTCCATTTGCTGTTCTTTCACTATTAAGTGGACTTATATTGTAAAGTTGAGAGGAGGTAACGGGTTTAGAAAAAACTCCTATTTGTATGGTGTAAAACAGACCATCCACTTTGCTTACATCCGTTGTGTTTGCTAAGCTGGTTCCGGATATTGTTGAAGAGGTAGTACCGGAACTAACACTAGAACTATTGTTGTTGTTTAATTCAGTAATGGAAATAACCTCTCCGGATTCTTTAGCTTTTGTTAATGCTTCATTCATCGAAATGCGCTTGCCATTATAAAAAGCTACCACAAAGGCATCTCGGTATCCAATGTTGTTTACCTGAGTTTTAGCTTTATTAGCCGATTCAAACTTTTGAAATAATCCTGCAGTGTACCTCTTTAGTCCTTGAGGGGTTGACTCTGCTGTAATTGGTTTTATGCCTTTAAATAAATCTTGTGGGATCTCATTTCTGAAAGCACCAATTTGAACTTTAAAAATTAACCCCTCGGGCATGGGTGCATTAATTGGAATGGGTTTGTTAGAGGAATAAGACGAGCCATTCATTTCAAGCTTATCAAAAATAGCATCGTAATATTTCAATAACTCTGCATTGGAGGATGAGCTAGTGTTAAGTGAACTAGTACTTGTTGTTTCATTTAACTGTTTTGTCGGAGTATTTGTATTTACTAATTGATTTTCTGTGTTTGTATTAACTGCCGATTGATTGCTTGTAGGTTCGTTTTGTTGCTTTGCTGGATTAGTGGAAGCTGATTCATTTTTTACAGGAACAGCTGGGTTGTTTTTTACTACTGAGTTTGCGCTTGTGTTAGAAGCATTTGCTGTAATGGGAGTGCTGGTGTTTTCTGCTTTTTGGGTACTTGTAGCATTAGTAGAGATTGGTTCTGTGTTTTTTGTAGGCTCTATTAGTTCAGTATTCTCCAACTCAGGCTCAACATTTTTTATAGCAGGAGTAGTCTCAATGGTGTTTTGAGCAATCGTATTTTGAGAGGTAGAAGTAGCTGCAGGTATTTCTTTTTCTTTATTTCCTCCAGTGGCAGTAGTGATTTCTTCGTAGGCTTCTTTGTCCAGCGATTGAAGAAATAAATCAGATTCGGTTTGCTTGGAATTAGATTCAGCTTCAGAATTTTTAGCTAATGTTTTAAGAGAATCCGCAGAAGCTGATTTTCGTAACGAACTTATATCAAGCGCATCTGATTTTTCTCTTAGAATTTGTCTTTCGTTAGGGTTGCTAGTGTTGGATATTTTTAAAGACATATCTTGAGATTGCTTAAAGTCTTTGTCTGCTTCTTTTTGTAATTCTTCGGCTTGCTTTTGTTGTCGTGCAGCATTATTTTTCGACCACTCAGATTCCTTTTTTAATGATACATAATGAGTGTATTCGTCTTTATGAATAATGTTCTTAGAGGCATTTGGATTGTCATTTGTGTTTTGATTGATGCTGTTAGGAGTGGTAGAAATTGTTTGGGTAATGTTTGGTGTTTGCTCACTAGGCTTAACAGCAGTTGAAGTAGAAGAGGTGTTGTTTGTAGAAACGGCAGGTTCAACTGAATTTTGATTTGTTTCTGCAATCGTATTGTTGTTATTTGTTTCAGTTGTAGACTTTGTTTCTTCGGGATTAATAGGATGCGCTGAAGATCCTGATTTAGTTTCATCCGGTGCAGTGAGGGTTAAAGGCTCTGTCTTTTCTAGATTCGCGGTAGCGACTAATTCAGGATTGTCAATTTTTATTTTCGTTGCTTCGTTGGAGGTTTTAATTGCGATGGCTTGTTTTTCTTTTGATGCTTCCAGTGCAGCATCTGCTTTAGAAGGTTTTCCTTCCTTTCTAAGATTTTGAGATTCGGTGTATAACGATGCTGACCAATCTTGATAAAGCTCTTCTTCTTTTACTTTCTTTTCATAGCTATTAGTTACAGTTTGAATTTCTTTAAGTTTATTTTCATAAGCGCTATTTATATTTTTTGTGCCCGATATCTCATTTTCGGTTTCTGCAGGGGATGTGTTTTTTATTTCCGGTTCTGAGGTGCTATTTGTGATGTTGTTTTCAGCAGCAGTGGTTGCTGTTTCGGTTTCTTTTGTTGGCATGGAAGCATCTGCCAAGGCTGCTTGTAGGTTTAAATTATCCACTTTGCTTCTGCTATCAGCAGCTTTTTGTCTTTTTTCTTCTACCGAAGATTGTAGCTCGTATATTTTATTTTGAATAGTAGGTTTGGTAGTCTCGTCACTTTCAGTATTTAGTTTTTGATTTAAAGACGCAATCTGCCTGTCTAGCGAATCGGTCCAGGACTGATAAACAATAGCTAAAGTTTTTTCTTTTTCCAACGGATCGGTAATTTTTTCTGCCGCATACATTTCGTTCACAAATACATCTACATAAGGTAATGAAGTGCTTTGTGGCTCTTCCTTTTTTACTTGTGTAGCTGAATTAGTTTGGCTGTTGTTTGTAGCAGTGGTGGAGGTGGTTTCGTCAACTGCTTTGGATTGGATTGTAGCATTTTCGGATTTAACAGCACTATTGCTAGCAGGAGTGTTTTCGATATTTGTTTGAGTAAATACAGTATTAGATAATGAAGCGCTTCCCTTCAGGGAGTCAACTTCATTTTGCAAGGCTACAGAGGTGACATTAAATTGGTCTGCTTCTTTCTTTTTAGCATCTGCTTCAGTCGCCATTTCTTTTGCTTGCTGAACTAAATTTTGCTTTACCCCTTCGTTCTTTGTTTTTTCAGCCTCATTCGTTAATCGTTTGGCTTCCATTTGTAAATCTTCAACATCTTGAATTAAATCCAAATACTTAGCCATTGCTTTGTTTGCTTCTTCTTGTTTTTCATCGGCTTGTTTAGCGGTTTCTTCTGATAGTTCAGCAGCTTTTTTTAGCTGCTCGCTTTTTGTGTCAAGTTCCTCTTTTTGTACTAGTAGTTGATTTATTTTCTTTTCGCCTGCATTGGATTTAATAGCGGTTTCCAACTCTTTAGCAAATTTCATTTCAGCATCCGCTTGTTGTTGTTTGGCTGTAGCTTTTTCATCCAGCTGATTTGAAAGTGAAAAAGAAAGAGTAGCTTCTTTTTTGAAAAGTTCGGCTTGTTTTTTTAGTGCTGTAGCTTTTTCAAGTTGTGCGAGTTTTTCAGTTTGATTAGTAATTGATTCTGCTGAAGCAACTAACTCCTGTGACTCTTTAGTTTTATCCAAAGCAATATCGTTTTTTTGGACGGCTAACTTTTGTGCAGCTTCAGAGTTTCTTCTTAATTCATTAGCATCTTGCTGTGTTTCTTTAGCATCATCGTAGGCCATTTCAATGATATCTCCGTTTGAGACCGGAGTTGCTTTTTTAGGCTCAGTTACGTTTGCATTTTCGGCAACTGGATTTTCGTCAATGGCAACAGCTGTTACTTCTTCTTCAGCAGAGCTTACTTCCAGCGATGCTTTTGATTTTATGTATTGAATTGCTAACTGTAGGTCTAGACTATCTACCTGTGCGTCAAAGTCGTTTTTTATAATTGCTTTATCAGCCCCATTTTCATTAACAAGGGCTATCTCTTGTTTCATAGGCTTTATTTCCTTTTGTGCAGGAATAACTACCAGCTCAGATGTTTTAGTAAATCCGGCAGACTCTATTACAAACATAAATTTTCCTCCATTAGGAAGTTGGAGTGTATAAGAACCATCTGCTGCATTGGTATTAAAAACACCAATCACTTCATCTTTTAATACTTTTTTAACTGTAATGGTAGCCTTTGCCATCTTATCGCCAACATTTTTAGTAAGTACTCCTGCTATAATTGCAAGGTCAAGAGGCTTACGCTCTAGCCTAATCTTATATACATTTATTAGTCCTTCAGCACTTTCTCTTTTAGAGGAGAAGTATGCACTTTTATCTTCTGCATCAGAAATAAAAAGAATGTCATCATCTGGAGTGTTAATTGCAAAATCCATGTTAACTGCTTTGCCCCAGGTTTGAGTGGTGTAATCTAAGGTGGATTTAAACACATCATATCCTCCCATGCTATTGTGACCCTTGGAGCAGAAGTATAATGTTTTGCCATTTGGATGAAGGAATGCATAGTCTTCATCGTATTTGGTGTTAACTGTATTTCCTACTCTGGTTGGTTTGCTTAAATCACCGGAAGGAGAGCGCGTTACATAATAAATATCCTTTCCGTTTTTTCCATCATCGCCATAACTGGAGTAGTAGATTTCGTTTCTGTCAGGAGAAACATACATCAAGCTTTCGCCTTTTTTCTTTTTATCATACGCAGATTTTAAGTCGTCTGGTTTAATAATAAGTTTTGCGTTAAACTCAGTAAGATTATAAGATCGAAAAAAATCACTTTGAGGTACTTCCTTTTTTTCAAGTACATGCAGCTCTGAAACATTTTTTAGAAGTTTTTTTCCGCTTTCACACATTTCTATTTGCCTGTCTACATCGTATTTTTCTAATTGCCTGGAAGAAGCTACCCCTTTGTATTTTAAATAATATTTAATAGCATCAGTAAATTGGTAATTTAAATGATAGGCTTTTGCTAAATAAAAAAATACTTCTTTGTCTACATCTTGATTTTGTCTTTTTACTGCGTATTCTATGTAGGGTATTGCTTTTTCTTTGTCGTTGCCAGCATAAAGCAAGGAGGCACCAAACTTATAGTTGTATTGTGCATCTTTAGGATACAAACTAAGAATTTGTGAAAAGAGGGGATAGGCTTTTCCAAATTCTTCCTCTTCAAAATATTTGTTTGCTTGTTTCTTGAGATCTTCTTCTGATGAAAATACACTTTGGCAATGCGATGAATATATCTGAAGGAATAATCCGATAGAGAAGATAAAACGAAGCATATTTAGTCTGCTGCAAAACATAAGTACTATAATGATGCTAAAATTAACGTAATTACATAACAACAATTAACCCAAAATATCAGGTTTTTAAGGTTGTTTTGTTGATAAACGTATGAGAAACAGAGGATTATTGCTCTTCTACAGTATCTGGCTCTGTTTTTTTCTTGAAAAGAGGAATTTTAGTTTCTTCTTTTCTCAATAATCTTTCAATATTTTTTTGATGTGTTACTAGAATTATTGCAGGAGTTAGTAGCGAAAATAATACTAAGGTAGGAGAGGAAGAAGGGAAAAGTATTAAGATTGATATTGGAAAACTGAGACCAGCAAAAATAGAGCTTAATGATACATATTGGGTAACGAGTAAAATAAGAGCAAATACCATAATGCCAACAGCTGCAGAAAGAGGATGTATGGCTAGCGTTACACCTAGTAAAGTAGCTACTCCTTTTCCACCTTTAAAGTTTGCAAAAACCGGATAAATGTGTCCTATTAATGCAGCAGCGCCTAACGTAAGCTGAAGGCTGTTAAATTCTTCTTTGCCTAACATTTCTGCAACAAAAAAACTAACTTTAACAGCAGCCCATCCTTTTAATATATCAATAATAAGAACTGGTAATGCTGCTTTTTTCCCTAACACTCTTAGTGTGTTAGTAGCTCCGGCATTTCCGCTGCCGTGTTGACGAACATCAATGTTATAAAAAAACTTTCCAATCCAAACAGCTGATGGCAAAGAGCCAAGTAGGTAGGCTGTTAGAATAATAAATATATGTAATGGAATTTGCATTTAATGTTGCAAAGTTAAATGTTTTGTGCTAATGTTCTTTGTTTACTCTGAATTAAGACTTAGCCTGAATAGAAGTGCTACTCTTCTTCTGATTTTAATTTTCTTTTAAATAAATTTTTTTGTTGTTCAGAGCCAATAGAAAATTGGTAAGGAGTATCGCCTTTTTCACCCTTGTTGGATCTTTTGTCTGCTTTTAATTCTTGAATAATTTTATTGAAATTTGAATCTGACGAAACTGCGGTAAGCAGTCCTTTTGTGTATCTGAAGTAATACCAATTGTTTTTATCTAACTCCAGATAGAGGTCGAGGATATCGCCAGAACGTTTTTTCCACATTGCAATTTTTCCACCCACCATTTTATTTACCTGTGTTTTTCGAACAGAGCTTACACCAATTTCACCTTGAGAGACATAAGCGTTATTTTTCTTATCCCATTGCATGTTTACGTTCGTTAAAAACAACGAATGTTCAAGCTCATCGGGGAATTTTTTAAATTTTCCAAATAGATTTAATTCGGCAATTAATTTGTCTGCTTTTTCCTTACCTAATAATTCACGAAGACCTTTTTCGTAATTTGAATTCACACCAGCTCCCATTAGTGCTTCTGTTGCGAGCATGAGATCAGACATTTTATCCAATGCAGAATTGTCAAACAAAAAGTCAAATGTTATCATGGTTTTAAACGAAGCTGAGTCGGTTTTTAAATCGTGCGTTACATTTCCTACTGCATCTAATTTTATTTGCCCAACATCTAACCCAAGGCTACCCATTTTCCCTTCTCCATAAACAATGCAATTATCTGCTTTTAAGCTTAGGTAATTGCCAGCCAATGATAATTCGTTTAATTTTTCTTTAGAAGCAATTCTATATTCTTTTGATGGCTTGTCGTAAAATAAAAAGCCGGTAGCTTCTAATATTTTCTGATCAGTTTTTCGAATTTGCTTAGTCATAAAAGCAGAATAGATTCCGCTAGAATCTGGAGCAACCATAACCGATGAAGCAAGATCCTTATCTTTTTCATCAACAAGTGTTTGAGTTATTGGAATCAAGATTTTTTCAGGATCTATCTGAGCACTAAATTTAAACCAAGTTTTTCCTTCATTTAAAGCACTACAAGTATTTGTTATTTTAGAAATTCCTGTAAACACCAAAAACTGATTATTCGATGCTAAATTCACTTTACCGTTAAACTCATAATTAGGACTAAGCATAAAATGAGATGAATCTTTGATGTCCGCTTCTGCAATTGTTTGGAATGTTGTATCAACTCTAATGTTTGCTAGATATATAGGTTGCTTGTTCTTCATCTCGTCCGTGTAGTCGTAATAGCCAGAAGAAGAATAGCTTTTTCTGCCAAATATATTAGTATTTGCTTTGTAGATGGTGTGGTAGGCGGTTATGCTGTTGGCTACTATTTTTGAATTACTTAACGTTTTAATTTCTGCTGCTTTAAGAATGGTAACCATCCCGCTATCTGGATATATTTTAGCATCTGCTACATTAATCCAAGCTACATCCTGAGCTGTAATGATATATTTTTTGAAGTCGAATTTTGCCTTGGGAGCATTAAATCGTAATGAATCTTGTTTAGGATTAGTAGAGATAAATTCAGGACCGGAAAGTTCCAATAATCGATCGTCTTTGGGTTTTTGTGCGTCTCTCGAAGAGAGTTCAATATCTCCTTTGTCCATATACCATTTGAAATTATCCATATAACAAATAAATTGATTAACAGGAAAGTCTACAATGGTGCCTTTTCCATTTGCTGCAAAATCACCAGTACGCTTTTCAAAATCAATAATAGCATTTACGTTTTTTGTAGAAAATGCAAACTGAGAGCTTTCTAAAGCTTTTAGGCTAAAGCTAGCTGTGTCTGAAGTGATTTTTTTATTTTTAAATTTCATCAAATCGGCCGACATAGAGGCACCCGAAAAATCAAGTTTCCCGTTTCCAGTCATTGCGTTGGAGGTATAATCAACACGCCCTTTCATACTAGCTTGTCCATTGTAAAAGTCCATGGGTTTGTTAACTGTATAAATTTGCATAATATCTTTTTTAGGTGACCAATGCACGTAAACTGTATCTGCTTTTACTGGAGGGTATTCTGTCTTTCCTCCTTTCTGTTCCTTGACTTGAAATTGCTGTGCGGTGCCGTTTACAGAATCTGGAAAGAATATTAAATTGTTGGATGATAATGTAGCGGTAAGGAAATTCACAGTACCATCTCCTCGAAGTCCTTCGTTACTTAAGCTTATATTGTTGTTGAATTTTCCTTTATCACCGTAGGATGCAAAGCCGCCTGCTGGAGTAGGGCGTACAAAGCCAAGCGAGTAATCAGGTTGAATAGAGAGTGTTTCTCGAAAGTCTGGAAATATCCCAGCTGAAGTTAATTGCCCATCAAGTCTTAGTCCTTGCGTACTAAAGTTGTCTAAGCTATCAAGTGTATACGGGTCAATTTTAAAATAAAATTTATCACGCTTATAAACTCCTTTTTGGACGGAGCGCTTGTCATAATAAGTAAAGGACTCTTTTGCAGAAGTGAAAATCGGGTATTCGGTAAGTCTTTTTCTTCCTGATTTATTATTCTGTTGGTCAATTTGTATGTCTCCGCTAATTTGTTCAATAACAGATTTTACACGCACATCAGGGAAGTTTCCAAATGCATCAGGTGTAAATCTGCGTACGGTAAACATTAATGAGTCTGCATTATTGATATTAATTTTAAATTTTTCATAATTAAAATAATAGTCTTTGCCAAAGTAGGTAAATCGACCTGCACTTACTACACCGCCAAAAACAAAATCACGATTTTTCTTTAAAATAATTTGTTGTTTGGAAGGGTAAATAGATACGTTCTGTGAGTCGCTGAGAAATACATGCTGCACACCAACAATTTTTAAGTCAAAATTTAAAAGATTCAACACTGCATTGGTATATCCTCCTTTCACTTCAGAGTGTATGCCAATTACATCGTAATCTGCCTTCCCAACTTTAGCGTTTAGAAAATTAAACAGACGATCCTGTAAAACAATCTCATCGCTTTTTGGGTCAAAAATAATAAAGCCAGCATTAGCAATGGGAATTAAATACGGGCGTATGGCGTTTGCTTCTACGCGTCTGAAACTAGCATAATCCTGACCTGTAAATTTATTACTGCCAAGTCTCTCTGCGCATTGTTTCAAGGCAACTAATGGGTTAATTTGATCCATTCCTTGAAGCTGTTGATATACGTCTGCTTTGTAATAGTTGGAAGAAACAAACTCGGCAGTGCCTTGTGAACTGCCAATCAATGTTTTAAACTCCATTTTTGCAGAATCTAATTTCCAATCTATTTCTTCAACATACATATCCATGTTGTGAAAGGAATTGAAGAATGGTGTCTTAGAAATCCCGTCCTGGGTTCTAATTAATATAAGAAGTTTGTTTTCAATATCAAATTTTACTTTGATAGAAGGATGAAAGGCAGAATCTTTATCAAAGTACATGACAATAGAAGCATCGTCCGATGTGATTCTGTCCTCTCTGAAAATAAATGTTTTTGACGAAGCTTTTACAAGTGGTTTTTTATCTCTTTTAAATATTAGTACAGCATCGTCTGTACTGCTTCCAGAACCAATAAATTTGCTTCCTCGCAAAGAGAACCCTCCTGAAAAATCTACTTTTCCATCAGCTAGATTACTTATTTCAAATCGAGTGCTATAGGATTGAAAACGAGGATAGGTTGCATTTTCCGCTGTTGCATCGGGCACCGCTTTTTCTTCTAATGTGCCAAGCAGTGGAGATTGGAAATATATTTTATTTGTAAAAATAACAGAATCTGCATTGTAGCTTTGTTTGGAAAGATTTATTGAATAATTTTTTAATTCTGAATAAACTAATTTATTGTCAAGACCTGCCCGGGCCCAATCTACTTTCCCCCCTTTCCCGATCCATTTTTTTTCAGTGGGATAAAATGTTCCGCTGGTTCCTGTAATGGTTGCGGTATCTCCTTTTACTGCGCAAAACAAGTTTGTATTTGAAAATATAATTTTAGGTAGGGAATCGAATTCGAATGCATATTTATTGTTGTTGGTAAACCATTCTACGGAATTGGACTGATATAATTTATTGGATCCAAATAAGGCATTGGATACATCCAAAAAGTCTGAAAGTTTTTTTGAACTTGAAGATCCAATTAACTTTTCTGTGCTTGCTTTCCAAGAGGCAAAACTCGCATCTTCTAAATCAGATTTGTAAAAATTAATTAATGCAGAAAAGAAGTTGTAGTAATCAGGGTAGGGTCTTAATTTTTTCTTGATTAACGCATTGCATGTTGCGTAAACAAAATTTCTTTTCTCGTCAGATAAATTACCTCCAAACCAAAATGGCTTAAACTCTTCTTTTATAAATGCATGCCCTTCTTTTTCTTTTCCTTTTACGTTACTGAAGTAGTCGTCAACTTCATCTAAAAACTTTAAGGAGTCTGCAGAAAAGCCAGTTGGCGTTTGTGCATAAGCTTTAGTTTGAAAAATTGAAATAGCAGAGAAAAGGAAAATCCAAACTAAAGAATATGCGTATTTCATAATTTAAATGTATTAAATAGGTACTAGTATCAATCCGGTTAACCTTTCAATAAGGTTTTTTTAGCTGCATTTAAGATTTCAAATGCTTTCTTTTGATTTGAAGATCCAGCATAGGTTCTTAGAACTGGTTCAGTGCCCGATGCTCTAATCATTAACCATTCGCTATCGTTAAAATGATACTTCCATCCATCCAAATCTTCTAGTTTAGAAACTTTATATTTTCCAAATGAACGGTACTTGTTATTGATGCAATTATTTACGATTTGATCTTTGAGCTTTTCTGATAAATGTAAGTCGTTACGTTCAAAGGCAAAAGAGCCTGTTATCGCATATACTTCTTTTATTAACTCCTCCAGCGATTTACCTGACTTTGCCATGAATTCCCAAAGGGTTAGCCCTATCCATATACCGTCTCGTTCAGGAATATGGCCTTTGATGGCTATGCCTCCAGATTCTTCTCCTCCTAATAACACGTCTTCTTTTATCATTATTCCACAAATGTGTTTGAATCCTATTTTCACTATTTGCAACTCTAAGCCATAGTGGTCGCACATTTTTTTTATCCTAGGAGTAACAGAAAACGCAACTACAACCTTGCCTTTCATTTTTTTGTACTTACACAAATAATGAATTAGCAGTAAGATAACATGGTGAGAGTCAACAAAATTACCTCTACTATCAAACATTCCTAATCGGTCAGCATCGCCATCGGTAGCTAAGGCGCTGTATATTTTTTTAATACCTTTTTTCTTATTGCTATTTTTGATTAACGATGAAAGTTCTAAAAGATTTTTAGCAATAGGTTCGGGGGCTATTCCTCTAAAGGAAGGATTGTTTTCGCAATGCAACGTAATAACTTCTGGCATTAGTTGTTTTATCACGTTTTGGCCAGCGCCATACATTGCATCGTAAGCAAGGTTCATCTTAGATTTCCGTATAGCTTTTAAATCAAAATTCTTTTCAATATGCTTGCAATACATTGATTCCATGTCAATGTGTTTTATGTAAGATTCTGTTTTTGGGGTATTTTCATTGAATGCTGTTGCGGTGTCTGGAATTAGTTTTTCTATTTCCTCTACTTGTTCTGGCAAAAGAGGCCCGCCATAAGAGCCTTTTAGTTTAAAGCCATTATATGAAGCTGGATTATGACTGGCAGTGATTATTACACCTAAATCTGCTTTGTACTTCTTAGTAGCAAAAGATATCATTGGAGTAGAGACAAACTCTTTACCTAAGTGTACTTTAATGCCATAATTAGCTAAAACGTTTGCAACAGTTTTAGAGAATAACTCGCCACCAAATCGGCAGTCATGACCTAATACAACGGAGGGATTTTTGGTATTTTTACTTTTAAGCCACATGGCAGTTCCTGCTGCAACTCTTGCTACGTTTTCTGTAGTAAATTCTTGGGCAATGATTGCGCGCCACCCATCTGTACCAAATTTTATTTTTACCATAATTTGCTCTTAATGTGCTAAAATACAAATACTTTCCTAGGGTTATTCCATAGTTTCTTAACAGGTGTTTAAATGTTTTGGCAGAATATTTGTAAGTTTGGTATTACTAACCCAAATCGAAGATGAAAAAGATAACCTTGATTATTCTAGCAATTCTCTTGATGAGCGTATTTAACGTAAATTCTCAAGATCTTAATAAGGCAATTGATGATGCGCAAAAAAATGTGCAAAAGGAAATTGATAAGTATACCAAGCCTCCCAAAGGCAAGCCATTAAAAAACGAAGAAGTAATAAGGGGTTTAAAGGAAGCTTTAAGTATTGGAACGCAAAACTCTACAGCCTCCACTTCTAAAACAGACGGCTTCTTCAAAAATCCATTAATTTTTATTCCATTTCCCGAAGAAGCTGAAAAAGTGAAAAGCACTGTAATTAACTTAGGAATGCAAAAGCAAGTAGATGAGTTTGTCATGACCTTAAACAGGGCAGCGGAAGAGGCATCAAAAGAGGCAGCACCTGTATTCTTAGACGCTATTAAAGGAATGAGTATTTCTGATGGATTTAAAATATTAAAAGGAGCTGATAATGAAGCAACAAAATACCTTGAAACTAACACCTCGGCATCACTTACCGAAAGGTTTACTCCAATTATAAAACGTTGCATCGATAAAGTGGAGGTGACAAAATATTGGAATCCAATTATTACAACTTACAACAAAGTGCCTGGCGTGCAAAAGCAAAACCCCGATCTTGAAAAGTATATTACTTTAAAAGCAATGGAAGGCCTGTTTAAAATGATTGCAGGAGAGGAACGCAAAATACGTAAAGACCCCGCAGCTCAAGTAACAGCGCTTCTGAAAAAGGTATTCGGAAAAAAGTAATTAAGACGCGGCTTCTTCCGCAGTCTGATACTTATGCATCTGTGGGATAATACTCATAACTGGAATTTCTGAGTTGTTTACCACTTCTTGACAAGTAGAACCAATGAACATTCTTGTAATGTTAGCTTCTTGCTGAGTCATTACAATAATCAAATCTCCTTCTACTTTATTGGCATAGTCAAGAACGCATTGAGCCAGCGTTTCTCGACCCTTGTCTGTTTTGATTATTTCAGCAGTGCACTCAACCTTTTGTTTTTGGATAAAGCTTTTAACTTGCTCTAACTGCCTGGTTAAGCGATTTACTAAAAATTCGTCAGAACCTTGTAAAACAGAAACAACTCGTATTGCAGATTTATTACCAAGTTTTGCTATTTCAATAGCCTGACGAACCTTATCTTTAGTTTCTTTGGTAAGGTCTAGGGGTAATACAATATTTTTACATCCATTTCTATGGTGCTTTCCTTTGATGGTAATAACAGGGCATCTTGCTTCACGTACAACACGAAGCGCATTGGATCCTATAAAACGTGCACGAAGCTTTTTTCTGCTATTGCAGCCCATGATAATCATTTGAGCATCTACCATTTCAGCTACTTCAATTATTTTTTCGTAAACTTTTCCTTTTGCAATCATTGTGTCAATTTCAATATTGCTTTTTTTAGAAGCGTCAACTGCAATTTTATCAAGGCGCTTTTGAATATCTTTTTTTACATCTGCCATGTGTTTCGCAGTAACTATTTTTGGTAGAATACCGCCTTCTTCCATCACGTGAACTAAAAGTATTTCTGCATCATATTCTCTTGCAAGGTTATAAGATTGACCTAAGGCAATTAAAGCCTGTTCTGAAAAATCAATTGGTACTACAATTTTGCTTTTTGTTGACTTTGCCATAGTTGATAGTTTTTTATTAATTACCCATTAAATGGGATGCCAAAGGTAATAAATTTTTCCTCGCAATAAAAAATTCAATTATTTGCTTTTTTAGCCCTAAGAACTCTAAGGTTGTAGTGGTGATTAGTCAGAATTCTGGCTTTAAATTAGATTAACTAATCCGTGTTAACATCTTTATAAATTGCTAAAGAATCACAAGGTATTTGAGTGGAACTTTGTAATACTAGAAAAACGTATGAATAAGCAAGAATTGAATGCTCTTTTAAGCCTTTTGGATGATCCTGATAAGGATGTATATCTTCAGGTTCGAGAAAAGCTATTGTCGATTGGTGAGCAAGTAATACCTGTTCTTGAAAATTTTTGGGAGCAGTCGTTTGATACCACCTTGCAAACCAAAGTGGAAGATATAATTCACAACATTCAGTTTAATATTACGGTAAAAGCTTTAAAAGAATGGTCTGAAAATCGGGAGCAGAATTTATTTGAAGGATCTTTGCTAATTGCCAAGTATCAATATCCGGATTTGAATGTAGAAAAAGTAAAAAAACAAATTCAGCAAATTCGACAGGATGTTTGGTTGGAGCTAAATGAAAACTTGACAGCACTTGAGCAGGTAAAAATAATAAATCACATTTTATTTGATGTACATAATTTTAGTGGAAACACTCAAAATTATCATGCTCCTCAAAACTCCTATATCAATAATGTCTTGGAGAGTAAAAAAGGAAACCCTTTATCGTTATCTCTTATATACTTAATTGTAGCTCAAGAGTTGAAAATTCCTATTTACGGAGTTAATTTGCCAGAGCATTTTGTGTTGTGTTACAAAGACGTACATCAGTTAATGACCATAAAGACAAAGCGGGATGAAGAGATGATTGCAAATGGTATTTTATTTTATATAAATCCATTTAGCAAGGGCGCAGTGTTTGGGAAAGGGCAGTTGGATGTTTATTTAAAAAAGATGAATCTAAAAATTGAACTTTCCCATTATCAGCCCTGTACAAATTTTGAAATGATAAAACGATTACTTAGAAACCTAGTGTTTTCGTATAAAAAATTAGGGTATGCTGATAAGCAAAATGAAATCCAAAAATTACTTGACGGTCTTGATTAAGTAATTATTCTTTCCAGCGTTTTTAAAATAATTTTTAAGTCCGTAGAGAAGCTTTGGTCTTTTATGTATTTTAAATTCAGTTTTAACTTAGATGGCATTACTTTGTTGATATAATAATGCTCCGGGTCTTTGGTTTCTAGTAAAAGCGAGTTTTCGTCAGAATAAATAATAGATGCATAGTCTGTTATACCTGGGCGAATACTTAAAACTGTCTTTTGTTCTTCAGTATATAGCTCAACATACTTTAGCACCTCAGGCCTAGGGCCAACTAAGCTCATATCTCCAATTAGCACATTGAAAAGTTGAGGGAATTCGTCAATCTTTAATTTACGTAAGTAATAGCCCAAATTAGTAATGCGGGAATCTTTTCTGCCTACTGTCAATAGTCCTTTTTTGTCAGAATCTTTTAGCATTGTTCTGAATTTTAAAAGAGAAAAGAGCTTTCCGTTTTTCCCTACTCGTTTCTGGTTGTAGAAAATTGGAAAGCCGGAGTCCATTACAACAAGTAAGCTAATTATAATAAAAAAAGGAAATAAAATAATTATACCTAGAAGTGAAAAGGTGATATCGCTAATTCTTTTTATCATCCAAGCACTTTTTGTACGGAAGATACTACTGCATCTATCACTTTTTTGATTTGGTTATCGGAGAGGTCGTAATACACAGGTAATGAAATTTCTCTTGAGTAGTTTTTGTAAGTAGCGGGGTAGTTTTTGATTTTATACCCAAGTTTTTTATAAAAGCTCACCATTGGAACAGGGATGAAATGAACATTAACAGAAACTCCTTTTTCAAAAATGTAGTTAATGATTCGGTCGCGCTGACTTTCTTTTATTCCTTTTATGCGAAGCGGAAAAAGGTGATAACAAGATTCGGATATTTCGGATTTTAGAATCGGAATTTCAACCCAGTCAAATTTACTCAGCAGCGATGAATAAATGTTGCAAATATGTTTTCGCTTTGGTAGTGTGTCAGAGTCATAGGAGTTTAGCTCTGTAATTCCCATAGCAGCTGCAATGTCAGTCATGTTGCATTTATAGCCAGGCTCAACAATATCATAGCGCCAACCACCAATTTTTGTTTTTGTTAATGCATCTTTATTTTGTCCGTGTAAGGATTTAATGCATAGCGCTTTGTATACGGCTTCGTTGTCGAATGGAGCAGGTAGGTTTAGGCAAATAGCACCACCTTCGGCAGTAATTAAATTCTTTACTGCATGAAAAGAAAATACAGAGGCATCGGTAAGCGACCCTGTTCTTTTCCCTTTGTAATAGGCGCCTATAGAATGAGCGGAATCACTTAAGACAAGTATTCTCTTTAGTTTTTTTTGTTCAGCTGTTTTTGCTTTAAACTTATTGCGGATAGTTTTTCTTTTTACCAATTCATTTATTGCATCGTAATCGCATGGTAAACCAGCAAAATCTACTGGCATGATTACTTTAGTTTTTGAAGTAATAGCTTTTTCTATTTTTTGTATAGAAATATTAAAATCGCTTTCATTAGTATCTACAAATATTACTTTAGCTCCGCAGTGCATTACCACATTGGCAGTTGCAGAGTAGGTGTATGCAGGAACAATTACTTCATCGCCTTTGCCTACGCCATACCATCGAAGCATAATTTCAAGCCCTGCTGTAGCAGAGTTTAGGCACAAGGTAGATTTACAGCCAGCATATGCAGTTATTTTTTTTTCAAATTCTTTAGTTTTTGGTCCGGTCGTAATCCATCCAGATTTTAAAACTGTAGTTACTGCATTAATAATATCTTGAGTGATTTTTGGTGGAGAAAAGGGTATCATAATTTTATGGTGTATCAAAGATAAGTAAATAACAAAATATACTTTTTAGCGAGTTAATTTAGTAGATGATATTTTAGGTTTTTTACCAAATATAAAAAAATCGAAAGTGCCAGCCAAATAGCCAAGCCCATAGCTCATGTGAAGTAGCATAAAGGTCATCATGATAAAAGGTGTTTCTGAAAATTTTGACTTGCAGCGAAGGGCAGCTATTAATC
>CAYZTB010000044.1:0-23934 GCA_964481195.1 uncultured Bacteroidia bacterium
CTGAAGAAGATATTCCAGATGATGAGATACCTCCCCCTCAGGAGCAATTACAAGAGGTGCAGGTTGCTGCAGTAACGCAAGAAGGTGATCCAGATGCATTAGTAATTGCAGATACTAAAAATGAGGCTATTGAAGACAATACAATTTATGATTTAGTAGCCATCGAAGAACCTGCTTCATTTCCTGGTGGAGAAGCGGCCATGTTTAGGTTTCTTCAAAAAAATATTGTGTTTCCTCAAGTAGAAAAAGAAAATGGAATTCAAGGCAAAGTATTTGTTACCTATGTAGTAGATAAAGACGGAAGCATTAACAATGTAGAAATATACAAAGGCCTTAAAGGCGGTCCTGGTTGCGATAAAGAAGCACTACGCGTTGTAAAAATGATGCCTAAATGGTCGCCTGGAAAACAGAATGGAAAATCTGTACGCATGCGATACATTCTTCCAATTTACTTCAAGCTTCAATAGCCTAAAATAAGCTTTTATATATTCTACGTTTCTGTTATTCATAATTGAATAGCTATTTTGTTTGTTTTCTTTCCACTTACTTACTCATATTACCACTTACTAAATAGTTATGGGAAATCCATAGCAAGGCATCATATATGTATACAATAAACGTTTTCAATAAAAACTAACAAAAGACTATGAAGAGAAAATACTAAACACTAACCTCTAAAGAAAAACATCTTTAGAATAACACTCTTCACAATGAAAAACATAAAAAAATGGATCTTCGATTGGTCGGAAGTAACAAGCGGAGAAAGAAACAAAATTGTTTTTGAAAACTTACATAAAAAGTATGGGGCTTTTGAAATCAGAACTAATTACGACCAAACGCTCTGGAAATCCTTATCAACAATAACATTTCTTTCAATAGCAATATCATCGCTAACAATCTTCAACAGCACTTCAACAAAAATTATTGATATCCCTTTTATTCCAGCTATTCAAATAGACCCACCTCCTTTTGTTTTACAGCCAGAAAAACCTACAACAACTACTGCCACCGAAACACCTATTAAAAATATTGATTCCGAAATTTTATATACCCCATTAATAGCAAAAGACACTGTAATAGAAACAGATACTACCACTACACTTCTAGCTCAAAATAATTTCCCTGGGAATCTTACTGGAAACACAGGCACTCCTACAAATATTACATCTACAGTAAGCACACCAGGAGGAAATACAAAAAAAACTCCTAACGATACAGTTCTTGTTGGTGAGTTTGTAGATGAGCCACCAGTATTCCCAGGAGGACCAAACGCCATGTTCAAATTTCTGAAGGATAACACTTATTACCCAAGATCAGTAATTGAAATGGGCGGAAATGGAATAGCAGGAGTAACTTTTGTTTTAGACAAAGAAGGAAATGTTATAGAAGTAAGTCTGGTAAAATCAACTCACTATAGCGCCTTAAATGAGGAGGCGCTTCGCGTGGTTAAAAAAATGCCACAATGGTCGCCCGGAAAACAACATGGAGAGCCTGTAAAAGTGAGAATGATTTTACCTATCCGGTTTGAATTAAAACAATAATTTTGCTTTAGTAAATAAAATTAGCACTATGTCATTCAAACCAGTTCAGATTTTTGGCTTCATCATGAGCTTTGCCTATGTTTTCTTTGGGATGTTATTCCTTATAACTCCCTTTGCTGATCAGGTGGTTACAGATGCTCAAAACAGAAAAATATTTGGTGGCGCCTTAGTTGCCTATGGCTTGTTTAGGGTAGGCTATTTCTTAAGGAAACTGATAAAGAAATCATAACGAATATGCAAAAAGCGAAAAGTAAAAAAATAGTTAATGGTATTGCATCTTCAATATTAATGCTGCCGTTACTATTCCTCTATTTTTCATGTAATAATTCTTTAACAACTCCCACCCAAGGCGAAGTAAATATTCATGTAGATGAATCCTTCCGTCCTTTAATTGACGCTGAGATTGATGTTTTTGAAGACCTCTATAAAAATGCTAAGCTTGTTCCTATTTATAAGCCTGAAGGCGATGTAATTGCCGATTTCATGAATGACACCTGCCGGATAATTATCATGGCCAGAGATTTAAATCAAAAAGAAAAAGATTTTTTTACAAGCAAAAAACTTTCTCCTATATCTACCAAAATTGGAGTTGATGCATTAGCCTTTATCACACACAAAGAAAATCCAGTTTCCAACCTTACTTTCAACGAGTTAAAAAGAGTTTTCTCAGGTTCTGTTACGAGTTGGAATACGTTGTCATCAACAAACAAAGGAAATACGTTCCATGATACCTCCATTTACATTGTATTTGACAATGATAAATCATCAAATGTTAGATTGGTAAAAGACAAAATTTTGAATGGCGCTGAGTTTCCAAAAAATTGCTTTGCATTGAATACCAATTCCGAAGTAATTGATTACGTTAGTAAAAATAAAAACGCACTTGGAATTATTGGCGTAAATTGGATTAGCGATAAGGAAGATACGCTTACAACAAGTTTTCTGAGTCAAATAAATGTGCTTGGCATTTCATCCGAAGAAAATCCGGGAGAATTTTTTAAACCCTATCAAGCATATATTTACAGCAATGAGTATCCTCTTTGCAGAAATATGCATATTATTAACGGAGAGGGCAGATCTGGACTTGGCACGGGTTTTGCAGCTTTTATTGCTGGAGATAAGGGACAATTAATAATTTTGAAGGCTGGAATGGTTCCTGCTACTCAGCCGGTAAGAATGGTAACAATCACAAAATAAAAAACGCCCTCATTCATCCATCAACGGAATGAATGTAGGCATGAAAATTTTAATTATGAAAAAATATTCGACTTGCGCAGTAATAATAATAAGTTTAATAGCCTTTTGTTTTCCAGTAGGAAATTCAGGCAATGTATATGCACAATCTTTAAACGATGCAATTAAGCTTACCGAAAGTGAGCAGTTTGAAAAAGCTTCGGACGCATTGGTTAAGCTCATTCAAAGTGGACCTACCCAAGGTGATTACTATTTTTATTTAGGAGAAAATTATTTTAAAGAAGAGATTATTGACTCTACTTTTAAGGCAATAGATTTGGATTCTGCTAAAGCTTGCTACGCTATGGGTATGAAAAAAAATCCGGGTAACCCATTAAACTATGTTGGAATGGGAAAAGCGTATTGGTACGAAGGAAATCAGGCTGAAGCCAAAAAATTATTTTACGATGCAGTTCAAATAATCTCTCCTCAAAACAAATCAGGCTCCTTTACTAGCAAAGACAAAGCAACCGTTTATTATAAAATTGCTGAATGTTATACGAAAGCAAAAAATAAAGATCTTCCGGGTGCTACCAACATGCTTAATAAAGCATTAAAAGAAGACCCTAACAATACAGATGTATTAATTTTATTAGGAGATGTGATGTTGGAAGAAAATCCAGGAGAAGCTTCTAAGGCAATTACGATGTACAAAAAGGCATATGACTTGGATAAAAAATCTGCCAAAGCACTATTGCGCATTGGTCAGCTATATAATCGCGCACGCAACTTAACCGAAGCAGTAAATAACTATGACGAAGCCATAAAAGTTAGTCCAAGTTTCGCCCCTGCATACCGTGAAAAAGCAGAAGCTTTTTACCGTGGAAAGCAATACGAAACAGCAATTTTGAATTATAAAAAATATTTAGAGTTAAACAGCGGAAGTATCAGCGCTCGGGTTCGTTACGCTTCCTTTTTATTCTTAAGTAAAAAATACCAGGAATCTATTTCTGAGATTTTAGATATTCAAAAAACAAATGCTTCCATCCCTTTCTTATACCGACTACTTGCCTACTCCTATTATGAATTAGATAAGCATGCCGAAGGACTTGCTGCTATAGAAACATTCTTCTCGAAAGCATCGGAAAAAAAGATTTTAGGATCGGACTACGCCTATTTTGGAAAGCTATTATCTAAAGCTGGGAATGATTCTTTAGCGATAGAAAAGTTAAAATTAGCTATCTCAAAAGACACTTCCAATGTTGAGCTTTTAGGCGAGGTAGGAAACAGTTTTTTAAAGGCAAAAAAATACCCGGAAGCCATTGACGCATACAACAAAAAAATTGCCAGCAACATTGGGGTGGGCGCAAATGATTATTACAATTTAGGTCGTAGTTACTATTACAGCTCTCAATTTGGTAAAGCTGATACTGCTTTTATGCAAATCATAGTTTTACAACCAGATATCCCTACCGGTTACCTATGGAGAGGAAAGGCAAATGAACAAATGGATGCCGACATGAAAAAAGGTTTAGCAAAGCCACACTATGAAGAATTTCTTTCAAGAATAAAACCAGAAGAGGTTGAACGAAACAAACGGTACATAATACCTGCTTATGAATACATTGGCTATTACTTTATGCTTCAAAAAGACTATGGCAATGCTAAGTGCTATTACCAAAAATTACAAGGGCTGGAGCCAGATAATAAAAAAGCAAAGGCTGCACTTGGCGAAGCCAATGTTTCGAAAGCTGCTTGTAGTCAGCAATAATATTTTTGAGAGAGAATTAATTAATAGGTCAGCTACACTGACTAGTTAATTAATTCTTTTTAAAGGAACATTCTTTACCCTGGAAATAACCAAGGGCACTTTTTCTAAAGTTACGTTATCCATGTCTAAGCCAAAAGATTTTTCGTCAGACAAACTTAAGTGTTTTAGTAAAAAATATCCGTCCAAAATAATTTTTTCATAAAAAGGAAGTTCGTTTTCATAAGAAAGAAACTTTTCTAAAATTACAAAGCTGAAATCTCCTATCGCATCATTCTTTTTTGATGTATAACGACTTGTTACATCTACTTCTTTAGATTCTAAAAGGTCGTGTACCACCTTTTCAAACATTAAATTAATGCGAGGAGCAACTCTAAATCCTAAACGGAAATCAATTCTAATCACATCTTCCTTAGCAAGGATGCTAACTTTGTAATCCATTCGATAGGGTTCATTTACAACATCTACGTGAACCAACCAGTAAATATCAGCTCTCTTAGGGTGATTTTCTAAAATTGATTCAACCACAGCTGCTTCAATTTCCTTTGGATCATTAGCGCTGGTTAAATAAACTAAATGTGTAGCATATTTTGGCACGCTCGTATCAGTACTTAAATCAATCATAGCTGGAATGTATTTATCTAGCTTAACAAATTCTAAATACCGGTTTCTGATTTTGCGAGCCTGAAACCAAGTCCACATAATTGCTACTAAGATTGAACCAATTAAAAAACTTACCCATCCACCATGGATAAATTTACTGAGATTAGCAATTAAAAAAGTGTATTCAATAATAGAATAGAATAAAAAGAACAGAACAATTAGCACTATATTATATCTTTTTATAAATAAGTAAAATGAAAGTAATATGGTTGTCATTATCATATCAAGATTAATGGTTAACCCATAAGCCGCTTCCATGTTTGCTGATTCTCTGAAATATAAAACAACGCCTATACATCCAACATAAAGCATCCAATTTACAGACGGAATATACATTTGACCTTCCAAATCAGTAGGATGTACAATTCTAACTTTGGGCCAGAAGTTTAATCGAATAGCTTCGTTAATAATTGTAAATGAACCGGTTATAAGTGCCTGACTCGCAACTACAGTTGCTGCCGTTGCGATAATAATGCCTGGCAATAAAAACCATTGAGGCATAATTGAAAAGAACGGGTTTGTATCGCCTAGCAACTCGCCTTGATGATTTAGTAGCCATGCGCCTTGACCAAAATAATTCAAGAGCAACATTATTTTTACCATGGACCAGGAAATACGAATGTTGCTTTTCCCACAATGTCCCATGTCTGAATACATTCCTTCCGCTCCTGTAGTGCACAAGAAAACAGCACCCAGCACCCAAAAACCACTTGGGTATTCAGCTAATAAATGATAGGCATAATAGGGATTTAAAGCTTTTAGGATTTCGTAATTCTCGCTAATTGAAATAAAGCCCAATATTCCTAGCATTGAAAACCAGATGAGCATAACGGGTCCAAAAAACTTACCTACTATTCCAGTTCCAAATTGTTGAATTGCAAAAAGTGCTGTGAGAATAATAATGACAATAGGTATCGTGTTAATCTCGGAACTAATATTTCGTAGTCCTTCAACAGCTGAAGAAACAGAAATAGCAGGAGTTAGTATTCCATCAGCAATTAAAGCACTTCCACCAACCATGGCAGGAATAATCAGCCAGTATATTTTAGTTTTTTTAACAAGCGTATATAACGCAAAAATTCCTCCTTCACCCCGGTTATCGGCACGCAAAGTAAGAAATACGTATTTTATTGTGGAGACAAGAGTAAGTGTCCAGAAAACACAAGAAACACCTCCTAAAACAAGTTCTGAGTTTATAAAATTAGATTCTCCTATTATTGCTTTTAAAACATAAAGCGGGGATGTTCCTATATCTCCGAAAATAATTCCTAGTGTAACTAGAAGTCCTGCCCCCGAAACTGCTGGAACGTGATGATTCCTACTTGTAGACACAAATCTTTTTCTTAAAGCTAATTTTGAAAAGTAAAACTACAAAATAACCAATCAGAAGTGGTAATTTTCGATATTTTGTTATAAATAGGTTAAAAATCAATGCAATACTATAATTTGAGGATTTTTGACTACTTTTGAGATTGTTTATGCAACCTTTTAAAGTCTGCATGCGTCTATAATAATAACCAACGTAAAAAGAATCAATTTACACAAGAAAAAAGCTATACTATGAATAAATTATCTCTACTTAAAAACCTCTTTATCGCGCTTGCATTTGCACCAATTTCGTCATTTGCCGATACCCCTAAAGTTGTTTTCGAAGCAAATAAAAATCAACTTCCACAGCAAGTAAAATTTAAAGCTGATATAGGTGGAGGTGCTCTATTTTTAGAGAGTAATACTTTCACCTATGTTCTAAAAGAAAATATTAATTGGCATAGAGACCACCGTAATGAATCTGGCGGACCCGTTACCCAGAAACAACATGCCTATAAAGTTCACTTTGAAAATAGCAATCCTAATGTAGAAGTTTTTGGTAATAATAAATACTCTTGGCATCGCAACTATTACATCGGCAACGATGAATCCAAGTGGGCATCAAATGTACCCGTGTTTGCTCAGGTGTATTACCAAGATTTATATTCCAACATAGATATTAAATATTACAATAAAGATGTCAATTTGAAATACGATATTATTGTTCGTCCAGGTGGAAATACAAAACAAATAAAATTGAATTATGAAGGTACGGATGGCATGAAGATTGAAAATGGACATCTATTTATAAAAACATCTATTTATGACATTCTAGAACAAAAGCCTTATGCTTATCAATTAATAAATGGCGTTGAAAAACAAATTTCTTGTTCTTATGTTCTTAAAAACAAAAATGTTTCTTTTGAGGTTGGGGAGTATGACAAAACGCTTCCATTAATTATTGACCCAACACTTATTGCTGCTACTTATTCTGGATCTACAGCGGACAACTGGGGATTTACTGCAACATATGATGATGCACAAAATATTTACATGGGAGGTATTGCTGCTGGAACAGGGTATCCCACTACATTTGGAGCACACGACCAAACCTATAATGGTGGACAATATTCTGCAAATAGCCTTTGGCCTTTTGATATCTCAATAACAAAATTTAATCCAACAGGAACTTCAATTTTATATTCTACCTATTATGGAGGTATTTTAAACGAGCAACCTCATAGTTTAGTAGTAAATAGCAATAATGAATTATATGTTGTAGGAAGAACTAACTCTACAAACTTTCCTACTACAGCAGGCGCATATGATCAAACTCAAAATGGAGGATATGATATTATTGTTGGAAAATTCAGCAGCACTGGGGCATTACTAGCTTCTACTTTTGTTGGGGGTTCTGCCGATGATTGCGTAAACTATAGCATACTTTGGTCTGGTGCAGGTTCTTACGGAACAACTAAGTTTAGTTATACGGATGATGGAAGAAGTGAAATTATCATTGATGCAGCAAGTAATGTTTACGTTGCCGCTTGTACAAAGTCTATCAATTTCCCAACAGCTCCCGTAGGCACCACCTATCAGCAAGTTTTTGGAGGGGTACAAGATGCTGTTGTATTTAAACTAAGCCCCAACCTAAATGCTCTAACATTCAGCACTTATTTAGGAGGTTCTGGCACGGATGCTGCCTATGGTTTGAAGCTTAACAATTCAGGTGAAGTTTTTGTAACCGGAGGTACAACCGGAAATTTCCCTACTACCGCAGGCGTTTTACAACCAACTTATAATGGTGGTTTGTGTGATGCATTTATTGCTGTCCTTAATGCTACCGGGACAGGACTAGTAAGGTCAACTTATCTTGGTACAACCGCCTATGATCAGGCCTATATGATTGAGATTGATGCGAGTGGTGATTTATATGTTTTTGGTCAAACGCAAGGAGCGTACCCAACCACAGCTGGAGTTTATAAAAACAATAATAGCGGGCAATTTATCCATAAAGTTACTGGAACATTAACAGCAACTGTCTTCTCCACAACAATTGGAACTGGCCCTGCAGTTGGAACACCCGCAGTAAATATTTCTCCCACAGCTTTTCTTGTAGATAGTTGTCAGACAATTTACATTGCAGGATGGGGAAGAAGCTCTGTATTAAGTGCTAATATGCCTTCACCAAGTACTACAACAGGCTTACCGGTAACGGCAAATGCTCAACAATCAAATACTGATGGTAAAGACCATTATTTCATGGTACTAGAACCAAATGCTAAAGGTCTGTTTTATGCTACATTTTATGGTGAAGGTGCTTCAAATCCTGATGCCGATCACGTAGATGGTGGTACTTGTCGATTTGACAAACGAGGAGTAATTTATCAAGCATGTTGCGCTAGTTGTGGGGGAACACAAGGGTTTCCTACAATGCCAGGAGCCTACTCTACAACAAACAATAGTAATCACATTAACTATCCGCTACCTACAAGTCCAAACACCTCTGTATTTAATTGCAATCAAGCAGTAGTAAAAATGGACGTTTCTGTAAAACCAGTAGCAAAAGCTAACGTGGTTGGCGCTACAACAGGTTGTGCACCTTTTCCAATTCAATTTAATAATACTGGAAGCTCTGCAAGTAATTTTATTTGGGATTTTGGAGATGGTGGAACTTCAACAGCTCCTTCACCCACTTACACCTATAATTTTGCTGGAACATTTACAATTACACTTTATGCAATTGACTCAATTGGTATTTGTGGCTATATAGACACTAGCAGAGTTGTTGTTACAGTTGGTGCTCAACCTACACTTTCTACAAACTCAAACAATATTTTGTGTTCTGGAGGAGTAGGCACTGCAACTGTTTCTGCTACAGGTGGCATTCCACAACTTACTTATGCATGGACTCCTATCGGTGGTAACTCAAGTGTTGCTACAGGATTGACTGCAGGATATTATACTGTAACAGTTACTGACTCTACAGGTTGTGCATCTACAAATACTGTTTTAATTACTGAGCCAAATCCCATAGCTATTGTCGTCACGACCCAAGGCGCAACCTGTGGGGTCGCAAACGGATCGGCTACAGCTTCCGCTTCTGGAGGCACGCCTTCATTTAGCTATTCTTGGTCTCCGGGAGGTGGAACTACATCCTCAATTTCTGGATTAGCATCAGGAAATTATACCGTTACTGCAACAGATGGAAACGGGTGTACTAGCTCTCAGACAGCAAACATACCTGTTGCAAATGGCCCTACTGTTACGGTTGCTTCAACTTCTGTAATTTGTAATGGCGGTAACACTGGCTCTGCTACAGCAAATTTAACCAGTGGTACAGCTCCTTATACGTATGCTTGGTCTCCCGGTTCAGCTGGAGTATCTCAAACAGCAACCGGTCTAGTAGCTGGAAATTATATTGTAATAATAACTGATGCTACAGGTTGCAGCGCAACTGGGTCGGTTACAATTTCAGAACCCCCACCAATAAATCCAACCATAAACGCAAATCCTGTTCTTTGTTTTGGAGCAAATAGCGGTTCAGCTACCGTTAGCAATTCCGGTACACCACCTTATAATTACATGTGGAGCAACGGGCAAAATGGAGCAACTGCTACTGGATTAATAGCTGGTACTTATTCAGTTTTAGTAACTGATGCAAATGGCTGTACGGGTGCAGCATCTACAACTATTACACAACCACCATCAGGCATTACGGTAAATTCAACTGTCTCTGGATCTGCTTGTGGTCCTTTTGCAAATGGTGTTATTTCTTCTACAGCTTCTAATGGATCTGCACCTTATAATTATTTATGGAGCAGTGGCCAAACTACTCCAGTAATTTCCAACGTAGCTGGCGGAACATATACTTTGATTGTTACTGATGCAAACAACTGCACCTACGCGGAAGTTGTAATTATGCCTACTTCTGTAAAACCTACCGCTAACTTTATTTATATAGAAACTATTTCTTGCGAAGGAATTTCATTTGCTTTTTCTGATGCTAGTTCTAACGCGCTCACTTATTTATGGGATTTTAGTGGATTAGGATCAAGTACATCTGCGAATCCAGGCTTTGTATTCCCTTACAATGGAACTTATAACGTTACCTTAATTGTTACAAACCCTCCATGTAAAGACACCCTTACCAAGCCTGTTATTGTTGGCGATTTAGGTAGTGGTATTGTATTAAAAGAAGCAAATGTATTTACTCCAAATAACGATGGCTTAAATGATTGTTTTCATATTTCTATGATTAATTCAGCTACAGGCCTGCCTGATGAAGTACTTCTTCCTTGTACGGATCTTGAAGTGTTCGATCGTTGGGGAGTAAAGATGTATGAATCTTTAGGATTAAATGGCGCTAATTGCTGGAATGGAAACAATAAAAGCGACAGCAAACCAGCTCCAGACGGTACTTACTATTATATTGCAAAGCTGGGAAACACCTCTATTCGAGGATATGTAACGCTTGCTAGACATAAATAATAAGGCAAATTTTTAGGATTTCCCTTAAAAAAACCTTGGCTGTTTTGCCAAGGTTTTTTTTTGAAACTTAATTATTAAATTCTCGTTAAATAACACATATCCGTTAATAATATACTCCTTCTGATTGTAATAACATCTACTGATTTGTACTTTTGTATATAACCCCATCATAGGGATAAATAAAAAATTCATGATAAAAAATTATGTTGGATGCTTATTGTTTTTTTGCTGCTTTATTACGCAAGAAATATATGCTAATATCCCATCGATTACTGCGAGCGTACCCAAAATAATTTTTGAAGAAAATAAAAATCAATGGCCTAGACAAGTATTATTTCAATCAGATTTATTGAATGGTAAAGTGTTTTTTGAAAAAAATACTTTTACTTATGTTTTCCATGAATCCCTTCAACATAATCATGATAGAAATCACGAAGCGACAGAATTAATAAAACACCACGCCTTTAAAGTAAATTTCTTAAATGCAAATAAAGATGTTTCAGTTTCTGGTCAGGATGCTTATTCATTTCACAGAAATTATTATAAAGGAAATGATAGAAGTAAATGGGCAGAAGGAGTTTCGGTTTATAATGAAATAAACTATACAAGTATCTATCCGGAGATAGACATGAAAGTGTATACTAAAAATGGAGAAATGAAATACGATTTCATACTTCAACCCGGAGCCAATCACAACTGGATTAGATTAAAATACGAAGGAGCAAACAATTTAAGTCTTCAAGATGGCAACCTAGTTATAAATACTGCCGTTGGAAATATAATTGAACAAAAACCTTATGCCTACCAAATTATTAATGGCACTGAAATACAAGTCAATTGCGCTTATACATTAGACGAAAATAATGTTTTAGGATTTAAAATCCTTAGTGAATATAACAGACAAGAGCCTTTAATTATTGATCCTACATTAATCGTTTCTACTTTTACTGGATCAACTGCAAATAACTTTGGCTTTACTGCAACATACGATGCTGCCGGAAATATTTATACAGGTGGAACCGTATATGCATTAGGATACCCGACTACTGCTGGTGCATATGATTTAACCTTTGATGGCGCTACTGATATTGGAATTTCAAAATTTAACCCTTCAGGAACTGCTTTAGTTTATTCAACTTATTATGGTGGTGCAAACAGCGATCAGCCACATAGTATGATTGTAAACAGCAGTAACCAGTTATTTGTGGTTGGAAGAAGCAATTCATTGGATTTTCCAACAATGGGAGCATATCAGCCAGCACTAAGTGGAGGTTATGATATCATTGTAGGAAAATTTACTTCTACTGGTGCACTTTCAGCTTCCACCTATGTTGGCGGAACAAGTGATGATGGCGTAAATTATAGTGCCGGTTTAATGGGAAACACAAAATTCAATTACGCAGATGATGGTCGTGGAGAGATAATGCTAGATAACGCAGGTAACGTACTGGTTTCAATATGTACACAATCATCAGACTTTCCTGCAGTAAGTGCTTATGATAATTCATTAGGAGGATTGCAAGATGCGTGTATATTTAAAATGAATAATATACTTTCTGCTATGACTTGGAGTACTTATTTAGGTGGATCAGGTTACGATGCGGGTTTTGGAATTAAGGTTGATGCAAGCAACAACGTATATGTAACGGGAGGTACAACAAGTGCTGACTTTCCTACTTCTGCAGGGGTGCTTTTTACAACCTTCCAAGGAGGAACTGCGGATGGTTTTGTAACAATTTTTAATTCTGCAGGGGTTTTTCAACGATCAACTTACATTGGTACTGCCGATTATGATCAATCATTTTTTATAGAAGTAGATGCAAGTAACTCTATTTACATAATGGGGCAAACAATGGGTTCCTACCCAGTAAGCGTAGGCGTTTATTCAAATGTAAACGGACGACAATTCATACATAAAATAAATAATGCATTAACTACTAGTATTTTTTCAACTGTCTTTGGCACAGGTGGTGCAAATCCTGATATTTCTCCTACAGCTTTTTTAGTTGATAGCTGTCAGAATTTATATGTATCCGGCTGGGGGCGTTGTGCTGGATTTGGAATGTCATTTACTGGAACAACGACAGGACTTCCAATAACCGGAAACGCTTACCAATCTACTACCGATGGATGTGATTTCTATTTTTTAGTGCTTACTGCTAACGCACAATCCTTATGGTATGGAACATTTTTTGGAAGAAATGGCGCAACTGGTGATCACGTAGATGGTGGCACCAGTCGTTTTGATAGAAAAGGAGTAATATATCAATCTGTATGCGGTGGATGTGGTGTTGGCATTAATCCTTTCCCAACTACTTCTGGCGCATATTCAACTACTAATGGAGCAGCTGGTGGCTGCAACAATGCAGTAATAAAAATGGACGTAAGAGTTTATCCTTTTGCAAATCCAAGTGCAAATCCTCCTTCATTAGCAGGTTGTGCTCCGTTCTTGATAAGCTTTTTTTCTACAGGAAGTAACGCCAGCAGTTTCTCCTGGGATTTTGGCGATGGTTCCGGATTGAGTTCGACCCCAAACCCTACACATACATACACAGCATCGGGAACGTACACGGTTACATTTAATGCAACGCTTACCAATGGAGTATGTAATTTGGTTGATACAAAAACATTAGTAATAACTGTAGGATCTGCATCTGCCATAACACCTTCTAAAACAAATGTATCTTGTTTTGGAGGAAGTAATGGTACAGCCAGTGTAAGTCCGTCTGGTGGTTTATCGCCTTATACTTATACGTGGTCGCCAGGAGGACAAACAACATCAGCCATAACCGGACTTTCACAAAATACATACACCGTTGTTGTAAGAGATAATGTAGGTTGTTCAGCAACAGGAACAATATCGATAACTCAGCCTACTGCATTAAATACTACGTCTGTTACTTCTACCTTAAAAGCTTGTACTTCTAATAATGGCACTGCTACAGTATTTCCTTCCGGAGGTACTCCAGGATATACTTATACGTGGGCTCCAGGTGGGCAAACTACTCAAACTGCAACTGGCTTAACAACAGGTACAAAAACTGTAACAGTGATAGATAATTTAGGATGCCTTTCAACGCGAACAGTTGTAGTTTCATTAGCTTCATCACCAACAGTTACTGCAGCTTCAACAGCTGGTGGATGTACGGTAACTAATGGTACTGCAACCGCAAATCCTTCTTTAGGTACTCCTGCTTATACTTATTTATGGTCTCCCTCCGGACAAACTACGCAAGTAGCTACTGGCTTAACAGGCGGCAGTACCTATACAATTCTATTAACTGATGTTAATGGATGTACTAGGACAAATACAGTAGCTATTTCGATAACTGCTTCACCTTCTATTACAGCATCTTCTACATCTGCAGGCTGCTCACTTTCAAATGGTAGTGCTACTGCAAATCCAACAAGTGGAACACCTGGATACTCCTACTCTTGGCTTCCATCTGGTCAAACTACTCAGGTAGCTACTGGGTTAACTAGCGGAGGATATTCTCTTACGTTAACAGATGCAAATGGATGTACTGCTACTGAAACGGTAACGGTAGGAGGATTCTCTTCTCCAACCACTACTGCTTCATCTTCCTCTCCTACGGGGTGTACTGTTGCAAATGGAAGTGCAGTTGCATCTCCTGCAGGTGGAACTCCAAATTATACTTATGCTTGGTCTCCAAGCGGACAAACTACTCAAACTGCTAGTAATTTAACTGCAGGAAATTATACTGTTACAGTTACAGATGCCAATAATTGTTCTGCTTTAGCTACTGCTACAATTACTACAACCAATGGCCCATCCGGAACCACAGCTACACTTGGAAATGTTTCATGTGCTGGAGCAGCAAACGGTAGCGTTACTGCAACTCCTTCCGGTGGAACTCCCTCTTACACGTATGTTTGGACTCCAGGCGGACAAACATCGCAGATAGCAACTGGATTAGCTGGAGGGAATTATACAGTAGTAATTACTGATGCAAACGGATGTTCGTTTACTGCGGGCTCTTCCGTATTAGAACCTACTGCATTAACATCATCATTGACTTCTACAAGCAGTCTTTGTAATGGCGGTGCAGCATCAGCTACTGTTACTGCATCAGGAGGCTCCCCTTCTTACACCTACAATTGGAGCAACAGCCAAACTACTGCTGCTGCAACAGCACTTGCTACAGGAAATTATACTGTCATTATTACAGATGCTAATGGATGCTCTAATACAAATACAGTAGCTATTACTCAACCTGCATTATTTAGCTCTACTACTACTCAAACTCCAATTCTTTGTAATGGAGGCACCTCCTCTATTTCTGTTTCTCCTTTAGGTGGAACACCTACATACACTTATAGTTGGAATACCGGACAAAGCACTTCTGCATTATCAGGAATAGCTGCAGGAAATTATTCCGTAATAATAACTGACGTGAATGGGTGTACAAGCACAAATAGCATTATAATTTCACAACCTACTCTACTAAGTTCATCAACAACTCAATCTACTTTATTATGTAATGGCGGTACGGGATCAGCAGCTGTTTCTTCATCTGGTGGAACTCCCGGCTATAGCTATAATTGGAGCAGCGGACAAACCACTTCTGCTATTGCTGGAATAGCTGCAGGAAATTATTCCATCGTTGTTACAGATGTAAATGGGTGTACTACGTTAAACATTTTATCAATCACTCAACCTCCTGTACTGGTACTTTCAAACTCAGGAAATGCAAGCCTTTGCGCTGGCGATACTATTCAATTAAGTGCATCAGCAAGTGGAGGCACACCTAATTATACTTATTTATGGTTGCCCGGCCCACAAAGTAGTCCAAGTATTACTATTAGCCCAACTGTGCTTACTAATTACTCAGTATCAATTACAGATGCAAATGGATGCATATCAGCAGTGCAAGTAATTAATGTCTCTGTTATCCCTGTACCTAATGCCTTGTTTGATACACTATCAAGTGGTATTTTTAGTTCAGTATATTCATTTAACGACCTTAGCACAGGTGGTGCAACAGCATGGCAATGGAATTTTGGAGATGGCAGCGGAGCCTCTACGCTGCAAAATCCAATTCATACTTTCCCAGGTGCCGGAACCTATACGGTAACTCAAATAGTATTTAATCAATTTGGCTGTCCAGATACGTTTAAAATAATAGTGAAGGTTGATTTTGGAATTCTTATACCAAACGTATTCACTCCAAATGGAGATGGAAATAACGATGTATGGTTTATACCAAATAGCGGCATGAGTGATTTTCATGTTCAAATATTTGATCGCTGGGGATTAAAAGTATTTGAAACAACTGCAGACGAAATTCGTTGGGATGGACATTCCTCTGCCGGAAAACTACTTTCAGATGGAACTTACTATTACATCTTAAAAGCAATACTTAAATCCTTTAATGGCGATATGGATTACAGCACGAATGGATATGTTACGTTATTAAGTGCTAAACAAAAATAAGGTCACTCCATCTCATAAAAAGCCATCCTCTACATTAGGATGGCTTTTTTTATGTAATAGCATCAATTTTGCCCTAAAAACAAGTAAACATTTTTCTCTTATTATTCCATATTTTTGTAATATTGCGCCCCGTTAAAAAAACAACATTCCTCGATAGCTCAGTTGGTTAGAGCATCTGACTGTTAATCTTATCCCACCATTTTTGTTTTACCCCCTCTTTACTACCTTTTTCATAGGGTGAATTGTTAAAAACTTCCAAAAGCATCTTTGCCTTGTTTTGTTATTTTTTGATAATTTAGGTGTTTAGGTTTGCGAAATTGTTTGCGAAATTTAAAATCAAAAAAACCATGAAAAACAAAACGACCACTACCGACATCATCCTAGAAGTCCGTACTCCTCTCCAAAACGGCAGGTTTCCCCTCAAACTTCGCGTCACACATGATAGGGAAGCCAGATACTTTTCTGTCCGTGACCCAAACGGAAAAAAAATCGCACTCAGCAAAATTGATTTCAGGAAAGTGAAAGGCGAAAAACCGAGAGGCAATTATAAAGACATGGCGTTTATTTTAAGCGACCTCGAAGAAATCGCGATTGAAACCATAAACAAATTACCCGTTTTTTCTTTTGAAGATTTTAAGAAAAAATATTTCGGGAATCACGGAGATGAAGGCGATTTATTTGAGGCGTTGAGAAACACAATAAGTAAATTAAAGACAGAGGACAGAATCGGAACTGCCTCATCTTACCAGTGCGCCCTAACTTCGTTGGAGAATTATCTCTACGGAAAAGATGAAGAAGGTTCGCCTAAAAGAAAAAAAGTTTGTCTTTTTAAAAAAGTTGATATTGAATTTTTAAACAAGTATGAAAAATGGATGAGGGGAAATAAAAAATCTCCGACAACAATAGGAATTTATCTCAGATATGTTCGCGCCTGTTTTAACGATGCGATAAACAGGAAAATAATTGACCGCGACCTATATCCTTTTAGCAGGGGCAAATATACTATCCCCACAGGGGCAAATATAAAAAAGGCACTCACGCAAAATGAAATAAGTCTCATCACATCCTACTCCGCCCTTGAAGGAACAAACGAAGAAAAATATCGTGATTATTGGATGTTTCTTTTTTATTGCAATGGACTAAACCTAAAAGATATGGCGAAACTCAAGTACGAAAACAGACATGATGATTTCATTATTTTCCAAAGGGAAAAAACTTTAAGTGGACTAAAGGGTAAACCTATCCAAATCTTCGCGTATATCACTCAGTCGTTAGAACAAATCATTGCCCGTTGGGGCAATAAACCCGACAAGCCCGAAAATTATATTTTCCCAATTCTTCAAAATGGAATGTCCGCAAAAGAAGAATTTGATACCGCCCGCCAAATGAAGAAAAATATAAATGCACAGATAAGCCGAATCGCAAAAAAAGTGGGAATAAAAAAAAGAGTAACAACGAATGTTGCCCGCCACTCGATAGCAACATTTTTAAATGATAATGGCGCACTTATGCCATTCATTAAAGATACACTAGGTCATTCGAGTCAGGTTACTACCGAACATTATATAGCGCGGACTCCCTCCAAAATGATACGCCATTGGGCAAAAGTAGTTGAGGAAGCAACAAAAATTAAAACTGATACTCTGAATGAAAAATAAAAAGACAATAAATCTTGTTTCAAGAAAGGATATTTTTCAAGTAATTAAATTACAAACAAAGGAAAAGAATATTGATATTTCCAACGATAATTTTAAAACTTATTTACGAGGATATTTGAAAATTGTTCTTGAAGAAATAATGCACACAAAAGAAGATGAAATTGAGAGATTACGGGGAGATTCAGAATACGACAAAGCTCATACGGAATTAATTAAACTCTTTGACTACCTAAAATTATTAGGGAAGGGAAAAATATTTACTCAACTGTTGGAGAAATTACTCCCGAAGTATAAAGCCAAGTTAACCATTTGTAAAATTGAAAAACAGAAAAAGGAACTAAACAAAGTTATAAACTTTCTATCGGAGGAAATTGAATATTGTAAAGAACTTAATAGGAGTAGAAACAGCCCAAACAATCCACAAGCAAATAAAAAAGGTTCAGCAAAACAAAATAAAATAAATAGATATAAAATTTATACTGAAACTTATCGGCATTATTCTGATAGTGAAAAAATGACTCATCAAAAATCCCTAAAGGCAACCGCAAGTAAACATAGTGTTTCCGAAAAGACTGTTGAGAGAGCGTTAAATTCAGTTTAGACAATTTGTCTTTTATATTGGACAAATTGTTTTTTGTCCTTCGTTTTTCTTTCTCATTTTTTTTAATCTTCTGAAATTCGCATTTGATTAATTCAAATTCAAATGCAAGACCTAACAGACCTCCGTATTTTTCTCGCCTCACTACTGCGTCCTATTATTAACGATGCAATAAAAGAGGAGTTGAAGAACCAACAGCATCCACCCGTACCCACAGAACAGTCCGACCTACTGGATATTAAAGGAGTAAGTAAACTTCTCTCTATTAGTGTGGACGGACTGTACGGGAAAATTCACGACAAGAGCATACCATTCATAAAAAGGAAGGGGGTCAAGAAAATTTACTTTTCTCGTCAAAGATTGTTAGAGTGGTTGCAGGAGGGCGAACAAAAAACACGAAAGGAAATAACAGAGGATGTGAAAAAATCTTTAAATAGAAAAAACTTTCTAAGCCCAAAAAAGGGGGATAAGTAATCATGAAGAAAATTACATACAATAGTATTCCGTCAAATTTACCGGATATAATAAAGAGAATTACAAAAGACTCTATGGAATAGAGAATTGGATAATCGGTGGACATTTTTAGTAATCATTGGTTGATTGACGAATGCTTCGTTAGGATACCACTAAGCTCGGAAACACAATAAACAACAACAATAGCATGCTGTTCACGAAACATCACTTACATCCTGTTATTCACCAATTTAAAGAAGAATGGATTAAGAAACTATCAAAAACTGATTGGACCAGGTTTATTGTCCTGACCACTCCGTTCATGGTAAAGACCGGAAAAGCTATGCGTGCACTTACAGAAGCGTATCTTAAAGCAGTTCTCACACAAGATAGAACACTTTATTCGGTATTCGTGATTGAACCATTTGCTGATGGTTGTAAGTACCATTCGCATCTGCTGGTGGTAACAACGCTCTCCGCAGCAGAATTGTCTATGATTTGGAAAGAAGTATTAGGACAAAAGGTGGGATTTTCAAAATCAATGTTCCGAAAATTCAACTATGTTAAAGGAGAGATCAAATATATATCTCAGAAAATTGCTTTATGTTCTGTCGGACACCCTCAATATGATTTTGACTATTTATACACGGACTCCTCTTTAAAAAGTGAAAACCGAAAGCAAGAATTTAATAAACAAAATTAAAATTCAATGGAAAAATTTCCAATAAATACAGATTTCTTTTGGGAAAATTACCAAGACATCATCAATGATTGGGATATTTCCGATAATTCAAAGAAGGATTACTGCTACTCGCTAACTCCATTCTTGAGTTTTCTGGGTCAAACAGGGCTGACACTATCTTCATTTAAGGAATATAAAGAACATTTAAGAAATTCGGCAAATTTTGCTTCGCCAACAAAAGACCATTATTTAGTTGTCGCTTCTCGCTTTTTGAAATTTATATTTCAACAAGAAGTAATTCCTAAAGATGTAACGGTTGGTATAAAAGGTTTTAAGAAAACTCATTACCACAAGCGTTTGCCTGTACTCAAAAAGGAATTTCAGTTAATCATAGATTATATACTTGGGGAATATCCAAGTCCTGAAGTTTATCGCCTGAAAGCAATTTTATACCTTCTGGGCTTTCAGGGATTTCGTGAAATAGAAGTTTGCCGATTAACCAGAGAGGATGTAAATATTCCTAATAAAATAATACATGTGCAAGGAAAACACAGAGACGATAAACAAATTGTAAATCTCCATCCATCAACTGCTAACGCGCTTGAAACATATATTGATTCCAATAATATTAAATCCGGACCATTGTTTATCTCAAATTCATTCAATTCAATTGGGAAACCAATCACTACACGAGGGTTACGGAAAATTGTAACAGAATTATTCATACAGCTTGGAATTAAGAAAAAACCACACGCACTTCGGGCATTTTTTACAATACAACTTTTAAAGAAATTTAAAGGTGATTTAATTTTAGTATCTGAATTTACTCGCCATAGGTCGTTAAATCAGGTGAAGGTTTATGCGGGAGAGGTAGAAATGGAAAAAAATTTGCCAAATTATTACGAGGCGTTTAATTAGGAAGTTTTCCTCCGTAATCGGAGGTTTTGTGAGCACCAGCCCCGATGCGAATCATATCTACGCACGGGGTTTGGTGTTTCAGGTGAATCCTGAATAATAAAAGGCTATTACTTAAAAATATTCTCACAAATAATGATGAATGCACCTTTTACGACAAAAAAGAAGCAATTGACCTGGTAACGAATAAAGGGAAAGAAAAATTCTTAAAACATATATGTGCGTTTGGAAATTCCAATCCACACAACGACTCATTTCTCATTGTTGGTGTATCTAATAAAGGTGATTTTAAAGGAACTGATTTTATAGATGATGCCAATATTCAGAATTTAGTGAGTTCTTATTATTCAAATCCTCCTATTGTTAAATATGAAAATATTTCATTCCACTCAATACCACCAAGTAAATCAATTGGACTACTTACGATTAAATCAAATGCACAAATAACTTCCTTCTCAAAGAACATAGGTTCAATTAAGGCTGGAAGTATTTATAATAGAGTGGGTAGTAAATCGGAGCCATTATTAAATGAAGTGAAAACCTATGCTGAAAATAAAAGTATTGTAGAGGGTATTTATAATTACTCAAAGAATTCTATTAAAAGTCTTTTGGATAGCACTTTTGAATTTTTCAAGTTATGGGATAAGGCGTATAAGCCTCAATACATTGTTTTCAAAGAACAGTTTGTATTGTGTTGGTCGGGATATTACGAAGAACCATTTCATAGCGAAGTTGATGTGCAATTAATAAATGAAGGTATTAGATTATTCTTTTCGGCTGTCATTGATGTACAAATAACTTATACGGATGATGAATTTTGTATAAAAGAATTTCAGAATCTTGGTTATGAAAATAATTACGAACACCACCCAACTAAATTAACTACAATAAAATTTAACCAGGAAGGCAAGAAGAAATGACTCCTGAAGAGTTGGAATTCTGGGAGGGGCTGGGGAATTATTTTTTTATATGTTACTTAAATGGGATTACAGAGGCGAAGGAAGATTTTATTAATTCAGAAGGATACCTTGATGGTGTTGCTTCCTTATGGCATTCCGAATGTAAAGAATTATTTGATGATTATGAAAAAAGGTTGTGAATACTGTTACTTAAACCACAATTAATCAAACACCTTTAAAGCTCACTTCAATCTCTTTCAACAATATTTAGTAAGAATAGAATTTGTAGCTATATAAAAACCTTGCGGTCAGTACCTCTAACTACAATTACAGGAAGTAATATTTTCTTGTTTTGCAACCTTTATATAAACCCACATTGATTAAATAACATTCGTTTCTTTGATTCTTTACTTATTCATCTGAACCTCTTGAAAACAGCTAAAAAACAGGTCAAATAACTGCATTACGCGAGTTCTGCTGAACTATCCGGATGTAAAGGTGATTATGTTCTTGAATAGATTACAATAGCCAGGTGTTGTTATTCTCAAGGATACTCTTATATAAAAATAAGTTACCCAATATGCTGCTTCAAATAGCTAACCAAGGTGATTCGCAATATATATAACAACCAAAATGAAAAAAAACCAAGACTTGTTTTAATGTGGTGAGCTGTATTCTGTTTCTGACAGCAAAGCATATTCTATTTCACCATCGTCTGAAAGCATATCTATATAGCGGATACCTTGTTGCAAGTCTAATTTAAGAACAGAACCCTCATAGGCTATTATAGACGACCTATCTGTTTCTGTCCGGTTGAGGTTGATTATCACATGCCCCTTTGCAACCAGAACATCTAACCGCTTGAAATCTCCAATTTTAATTCTTCCTGAAGAAAGATTGTCCATATTGAAACTAATTAATTTCATTCAAAAATATTTATACATTCTCAAAAAACAACACAGCGAACTTACAGAAATCCACTATCACATCTTTGTCCAAATCAAATTCCTTTCTGCTTCCTAAATAATTCTGTGATTTAGGAGTTATTTCCCTCCCTTCTTTTAATTCTGCAACGGTAATACACTTAATGTGCTTTTTTGAAACCAGAATTATATACGCATTCTCATAGGGATAATCTTTCGGGAGATTCTTAAAACTAAATTCTTCGTTTGCCCTAAACTTCACTTCTACAAAATATACATCCTTCGTTTCAGGGTTTTGCATAACAAAATCAGGCATCCTTTTAATCTCATCTGCAACATCCGAACGAACACCCTTTAACAATTCCATGATTCCGGGGATTGTATTTTCCATACCATATCTGAAAACATTATAACCCAAACTCAAAAACAACTCTTGGATAAGTGTTTCGGCAATCCGACCCTTAATCATATTATACCGGTAATTCTTCTCCTTGCTTGAAAGTCCTAATACTTCCCCGTCCGTATCGTCTGTCAAAGTATCAGATTCTTGATTTCCTTCTTTGTTAATTCATAAAGCTGATACACTATTTCATTGATTTTAGATTCGCAATACATAATCATACTTTCTAATTCTTCAATCTTTGTTCGCAATTTTTCTTGACCTTTTTCTTGATTCAGCGTTAATAATTTCTCTACAAGTTTTGTAATTTCATCGTGTTGATGTTTTCCCTCCGAGCTTTTTAAATTAGGTCGCTTTATGTTAAATGTTTCAATATACTGCGTATTAAATGTTTGATACCCTCCCCTAAATACTGTTCCCTGATTTTCAATATGAAAGTTCATTAATTTACTGTTTAATAAACCAAGTATGAATAATTGATTGCAATTAAAGTCGTCCTTGAATGCTAAACTAAAAACCTTTGTTGTATGATATAAATTTTCGGAGTCGTAGGTAAAATTCGGTCCAAGCGCAAGATATGGTGTCATTATCTTACTGCAATCAAATTCTGCAAGGTTCTTGGGATATATATAAGCGTAGAATCTTTTCCCTTTCATTTTTCCTTTTTCCCTTCCTTCAAGCTTACTTTTATTCTTTAAAATGTATTCCCAGCCTAATGGATATTTTTTCTGAATATACTTCTGTTCCATTAAAATAGCTTTTCCGTTTTCAATTAGGTAGGGAAAGATTACAACATTTCGTGGTTTTGATTTCACATATCTTTTTACATCCCTTCCCATAAGAAATGGCTTTACAAGAGCTACTTCTATTTCAACTTCCTTCTTTAACATCTTTGAATAGCACCTTATTGTTTGATTCTTCCATTCCCTAATCTCTAAAACATAAATGGAATCAGCGCTATTATTGATTTGCTGCTGCCGTTCAAAGAGCGGATATTTACCATTACT
>CAYZTB010000045.1:0-23921 GCA_964481195.1 uncultured Bacteroidia bacterium
TTGCGGGGTCTGATTTGATTTATCTGCGGAGAGAGAGGGATTCGAACCCCCGCTGGTTTTACCCAGGGCTGTTTTCAAGACAGCTGCGTTAAACCACTCTGCCATCTCTCCAATTAAGTGCGCAAAAATAGAATTATCCTGACATCTAACGAAATCTCCATGCATTCTTTTGTATTTTTGATTCTCATGAATAATCCATCATCTACCAAAAACCCCTTTAATATTATCGTTATAGTAGCTGCGCTAGGCTATTTTGTGGATATATACGACCTCATATTATTTGGCATCGTAAAAGACCCTAGCCTTAGGGCATTGGGTGTTTTAGAAGAGGATATGTATGCCGTTGGCACTCATCTGCTGGATATGCAAATGATAGGGATGTTGCTAGGCGGTATTGCCTGGGGAATTTTAGGAGACAAAAAAGGAAGACTCTCCACGCTATTTCTAACGATTATGATGTACTCGCTTGCAAATATTGCAAATGGGTTTGTTCAAACCATTCAGCAATATGAGTGGCTTCGCTTTATAGCTGGCTTTGGACTTGCCGGAGAATTAGGTATTGGAATAACATTAGTATCGGAAGTAATGAGCAAAGAATCGCGCGGCATTGGAACAAGTATTGTTTCAAGCATTGGGATTGCAGGAGCTATTTTAGGGTTCCTGGTTGCCGATCTTTTTGACTGGAGAATGGCTTATTGGGTTGGTGGCGGATTAGGACTATTACTACTGGCTTTGCGAGTAAGTGTTTACGAATCTGGCATGTTTGAAAAAACAAAACACGAAAATGTTAAGCGAGGAGATTTTTTCAGTCTGTTTACAAATTCAAATCGAATTAAAAAATATATTCTCAGTATTCTAATTGGGATTCCGGTTTGGTTTGTAATTAGTCAGCTAGCCATTCAAGCACCAACGTACGCAAAAGCACTAGGCATAGAAGGAAAAATATTGGGAGCAAATGCCGTTATGTATCATTATATTGGCGCATCTATTGGCAGTATGTTATTTGGCTTGTTAAGTGAAAAGTTAAAGTCCAGAAAAAAGTCTCTTCTCATAGCAAGTGCTTCGCTAGGTATTTTTATGGCTTTGTTCTTTTTCCCATTTAGTCTTTCTCCAACTGTATTTTACATGATTTTAGCGTTATTAGGAGTTTCCATGGGTGGACTTTGGGCCGTGTTTATGATGAACGCATCCGAGCAATTTGGAACAAACCTACGCGCTACCGTAACTACTACGGTGCCAAATTTTGTTAGAGGCACAACTGTTATCATTAGTATTAGCATAGCTTATTTGCTAAACTCGTTCAATCTTTGGACGGCAGGGCTTATAGTAGGAGTAATTTGCATTGCGCTTTCCATCTTTAGTATATTTGGTAGCGAAGAATCATATGGGAAAGATTTAGATTATAACGAATGAAAAAAACAATAGTCATAGGAGCTTCAGAAAACACCGAGCGATATTCCAATCGTGCAGTAAGGCAATTGAAACAACACGGAAACCCAGTAGTTGCCATTGGCCTGAAAGAAGGAGAAATTGATGGCACAAAAATTCAAACAGGATTTCCTAAAATTGAAAATGTAGATACGGTAACTTTATATGTAGGTGAAAAAAATCAACCCGCTTATTACGATTATATATTAAGCTTAAAACCTGTGCGTGTAATATTTAATCCCGGAGCTGAAAACCCTGACTTTAAAAAGAAATTGGAAAAAGCAGGCATTGAAGCTCCCGAAGCTTGCACGCTAGTAATGTTGTCGATTGGAAATTACTAGCTTACTTCATCAATACATTTTAAAATAATTTCGCAGGCTTTCCTAATTTCTTTTTCAGAAATAGTTAATGGAGGCGCAATGCGCATGGAGGAAGAATTAAAAAGAAACCAATCTGTTATCACTCCCAGCTCTACACACTTAGCAATAATTGCTTTATTTTCTTTTTCACTTGAAAACTGAACGGCAAGAAGGAGCCCTTCTCCCCTAACTTCCTTAATCTTTGGATGAACTAAAAGTTTTTTAAACAGCTCGCCTTTTTTGATTCTTTCTTTTACTTTCTGCTTTTTTATTTCCTTAAAAGCGGCATTTCCTGCAACACAACTAAGCGGATGACCTCCAAAAGTTGTAATATGACCTAGCACAGGATTGTGAGAAAGAGTAGACATGATTCTTTTAGAAGAAATAAAAGCACCTAAAGGCATACCGCCACCAAATGCTTTTGCAAGACATAATATATCAGGCATAACACTGTAATGCTCAAAGGCAAACACTTCCCCTGCCCTACCCATGCCAGTTTGTATCTCATCAAATATTAAAAGTGCGCCAACTTTCTTACAACGTATTTGTAATTTTTTCAAAAAAATATTTTCCGGCAATATTACTCCTGCTTCTCCTTGAATTGGCTCAACAATTACACAGGCAGTTTGCTTGGTTATTTCTTCTAATTGTACCTGACTATTAAAATCTAAAAATCTGATATTAGGAAGCAATGGTCTAAACGCCTGTTTCATTTCTTCATTTCCCATTACACTTAGCGCCCCATGTGTACTGCCGTGATAAGCATTTTTAAAAGCTATAATTTCTGTGCGTCCTGTATATCTCTTTGCTAATTTAAGAGCACCCTCTATCGCTTCGCTGCCGGTATTTACAAAATATACATTATTTAAAGTTTTAGGCAAGTGCTTAACTAAAGTTGCTGCATATTCGGTTTGCGGCCCAACCACATACTCTCCATACACCATCAAATAGCCGTGTTTTGAAAGTTGCTTTTTTATTGCTGATGTGACTTTGGGGTTTCCATGACCTACATTGCTTACAGAAATACCAGAAATCAAATCCATGTACTTTTTATCCGATTTATCATACAAATAAATACCCTTTGCCTTAACAAACTCTAACGCAGGAGGCTCTGGAGAGGTTTGAGCTAAATAATTAAAAAACAATTGCGTGTTAGTCATGACGTATCTTTTTAGAACTTTGCAGAATCGTAACCAAAGTTAAGATATTAACATTCCCTATGACACGCTGGATAGAAGATTGGTTTGGCTCAAAATATTATTCCTTGCTCTACAAGCACCGGGATGAAAATGAAGCTAAATTATTTATAGATAATCTTTCCACTTTACTTTCATTTTCAGCAAACAACAAAATATTAGATTGTGGATGTGGGAAAGGCAGGCACTCACTTTATCTTAGCGAAAAAGGATTTGACGTAACAGGTATCGACATCAGTGAAAAAAATATCGCTGATTCCAAAAAGCACGAGAATTCAAAGCTCACTTTTTATAGTCATGACATGCGTAATCTTTTTAGAATAAATTATTACGATGCAGCGCTTTGCCTTTTTACCAGCTTTGGTTATTTTGAAAACGATTCAGAAAACAACAAAGTAATTAAATCCATCTCCAGTTCCCTAAAAAAAAATGGCTGGTTTGTATTAGACTTCATGAATGTTGCCAAAGAAATCAACAGATTAGTCCCTGAAGAATCTATCGAAAAAGATGGTGTTAAATTTAAAATCTTAAGGTCTATTGACAACAATTGTATGAAGAAAGAAATTCAAATTACCGACCAAAAAAATTCATACTTATTTAAAGAAAACGTGAGAACATATAGGCTAGAAGACTTAAAATTATTTTTAAGCAAAAACAACGTAGAGGTTGTACATTTGTTTGGAGATTATGAGAATGGCGCATTTAATGAGCAAGTTTCTGATCGCCTCATCCTAATAGGAAAAAAGAAATGACAAATTACCTCATATACCTTTTATTATTTATCGGAGTAATTGCCAGCGGAAGCATTGTACTTTTTATCAAAATCGAGCAAAAAATCTTAAAGCTCATTTTGTCATTTAGTGGCGCTTTCTTATTTGCAATAACAATACTCCATCTCATACCCGAGGTATTTGATAGTTCTTCCGCAAGCATTGGAGTATATATTTTAGCCGGATTTCTATTTCAAATTTTTCTAGAATTCTTTTCCGAAGGAATTGAGCATGGACACATACACGTACATAAACATGCTGAGCCTACTTTTCCAGCTACCATGATGATTGCCTTATCGGTGCATTCATTTTTAGAAGGCATGCCTTTATCGGGTGCGTGGGGAACGGCTAAAGAATCTTTATTTATTGGCATTATACTTCACAACATACCTATTGCTATTGCATTAATGACTATGCTACTGCAATCAAATATTTCAAAGGAAAAGGCTTTTAGCTGGCTGATAATTTTTGCACTGATGACTCCACTTGGCACGCTAACAAACACTTTCATTGGAGAGTCAATTGCGATCGAAGGCTTCAGCGAAAAAATAATGGGAATGGTGATAGGGATATTTCTTCATATCTCTACCACCATTTTATTTGAATCTGGAGATGAACACCGCTTCAACCTGGTGAAATTTGCCACCATCGTTGCTGGCATGAGCATAGCGCTCTTTTCTATTTAGCAGCTTCCAATGCTTTTTTAACAGCGTCTAAATTTGGCATGTCGCTTGGTGTTGGTGTTACTTCGGCATAAACAATGTTTCCGTTTTTATCTACCACAAAAGCAGCACGCTTGGATACACCTTTGTGCCCAACACTAAAACTGTCAATTACAATATCGTATGCATGTATAGCTTCTTTATTAAAGTCTGATAGCAATGGAAAATTTATGTTGTTAGCTTTTTTGAATTCGCCAAGCGCAAAAATCATATCAACAGAAATTCCATACACCTGAGCATTTAAGCTATTAAACGCTGCTAAATCATCTCTCATTTGGCACATTTCTTTGGTACATGCTCCAGAAAATGCTGCTGGAAAAAACAACAATACAACATTTTTTCCTTTATTAGATTCAAGGGAAACCATGTTTTTATCTGAATCTGGAAGATTAAAATTGGGTGCTTTTTGTCCTACTGTAATTGGCATAATGGGGAATATTAAATGAATATTTATTTTTTATTGTTCGCTGCAAATGTAATCGGATTTTTGGGCAAAAAAGTAATAAACATCTTTTGTTTGAACGATATTTTAATAGATATTTGCATGAATATATAATCTGAAATATTAACTATTAAAAAAATAAATATTTATGGCAGTTTTAACAGGAAAAAAAGCACCTCTTTTCAAAGCAAAAGCAGTAGTAAACGGTGGCGAAGTGGTTGAGAATTTTTCGCTTGAACAATACATTGGAAAGAAATATGTGATCTTATTCTTTTATCCAAAAGATTTCACATTTGTTTGTCCAACGGAATTACATGCCTTTCAAGAGCGTTTAGCAGAATTTGAAAAACGCAACACGGCTATTGTTGCAGCATCAACTGATTCTGAACAATCGCACTGGGCTTGGCTTCAAACCGAAAAAAAAATGGGCGGCATTCAAGGAATAACTTATCCGGTTGTTGCGGACACGAACAAAACTATCGCAGCAAACTTTGATGTGCTTGATGGAGAATTAAGTATTGCAGAGGATGGAACAGTTGTGGCTACCAGCGAGCTTGTTGCCTATCGCGGATTATTTTTGATAGACAAAAAGGGAGTAGTACGTCACCAAATCGTAAATGACAAGCCACTGGGTAGAAACGTGGATGAAGCCCTTCGCATGGTGGATGCATTATTGTTTCACGAAGAAAATGGAGATGTTTGTCCTGCTGATTGGGTGAAAGGCAAAGAAGGTATTAAAGAAACCCACGACAGCGTAGCATCTTATTTGGCAAAAAAATAAGAATATTTCCTTCATGAAAAAATACATTACCGAGTTTATCGGCACCTTTTTTCTAGTCGCAATTATTTGCCTGACTAATGGAAATTATTTAGCTCCTATGGCAGTTGGGTTTTTGCTTTCTGCAATTATCTATATGGGATATCCTATATCTGGCGCTCATTATAATCCTGCTACTACCCTGGCAATATTTATTTTAAAAAAAATAAGTATTCGGGAAGCTGTAGTATATATACTTATACAGTTACTAGCTGCGTGCGCTGGAGCATTGTTGTACTTTTTTGTTTGGGGAAGAAACTCCGGCATACCAAGACCAAATATGGATATCCATATTTTAAAACCACTCGTGATTGAAGTTGTTTTTACTTTTATTATGATACTGGTAATTCTTTTTGTTGCTGCTTCTAAACGAACAGCGGGAAATAATTACTATGGTCTTGCCATTGGATTAGTAGTATCCGGCCTTGCCATTGCAGGCGGAAGAATATCCGGAGCAGCATTTAATCCAGCGGTAGGATTTGGCCCCTTGCTGATTGACAAACTTTTTGGCACCTGCGATTGCAACCCTTTTGAATATGGATGGATCTATTACCTTGGCCCAATAGCAGGATCAACATTAGCGGCTTTTACGTTTAGGTATTTAAGTCCAGAAGATATTGGAACAACAAATTCTATAAATTAATTTTATGAAAAACATTACCGTAATCGGATCAGGAACTATGGGCAACGGCATTGCTCACACGTTTGCACAATTTGGATATAATGTTTCGCTAGTAGATATAAAACAAGAGTTTCTTGACAAAGCAATATCTACTATCACAAAAAACATTGACCGTCAGGTTGCAAAAGGAAAAATTACCGAAGCAGACAAAGAAAACACACTTAAAAACATTACCACATTTATTAAGTTAGATGAAGGCTCAAAAAATGCAGACCTAGTAGTAGAAGCAGCAACCGAGAATGTAGAGCTTAAGCTAAATATTTTCAGAGAGCTTGATAAAATATGCAAACCCGAAGCTATTCTTTCCAGCAACACATCTTCCATTTCTATTACGCAAATTGCATCTGTTACAAAACGAGCAGACAAAGTGATTGGCATGCACTTCATGAACCCGGTTCCACTAATGAAACTAGTAGAGGTGATTCGTGGAAAAGAAACATCCGATGAAGTCACAAAAGTTGTGATGGAAACATCCAAAAAGCTAAATAAAATACCTGTTGAAGTAAATGATGCACCCGGCTTTGTAGCCAACCGCATTCTTATGCCTATGATTAACGAAGCTGTTTTTACTTTGCACGAGGGCGTAGCAGGTGTTGAAGAAATTGATACGGTAATGAAGCTAGGCATGGCGCATCCCATGGGACCACTTCAATTAGCCGATTTTATCGGACTTGATGTTTGCTTATCTATCCAACAAGTATTGTTTGAAGGTTTTAACAGCTCTAAATATTCGCCCTGCCCTTTGTTAGAAGAAATGGTTAAAGCCGGTCAATTAGGTGTAAAATCAGGCAGTGGGTTTTATAACTATACAGCCGGAAACAAGGATTTAGTATTGGCGGATAGGTTTAAGATATAACATCCTTTCATATTTTTGTCTAGTATTTTCTATACCCTTCGAATTAGGCAACCTTACTTTTTCTAAGTGTTTACGCCTCCCCTCCCTTGGGAATAGCGTTAAACGCCACCTCCAGCTGGCAAATGCACTCTGATTAAAGTTGAACTTATTATCTTCTTCTGCCTAGTTCCTCAGGAAATTTTTGATTCCCTAATTTGTAGTGTACTTCTAGCTGATAACTAATGATAGGCTTTCTCTCTGGACACTACCTCCATTTACAAACCTTTCTTAGCTTTGCTTAAATCGATACTACAATAAATAAACACTAAAAAACCGAATGGGTAAATCGCAAGAAACATATAGCAAAAAAGAGAAAGAAAAAAAGCGCTTAAAAAAGAGACAGGAAAAAGAGCAAAGACGCGAAGATCGTAAGAGAAATGCCGAAGGTAGTGGCAACGACCTTGAAAGTATGATGGCCTATGTTGATGAATACGGAAACATAACTGATACCCCACCCGATCCTACAAAAAAGAAAGCAGTTATTAGCGCAGATAGTATAGAGCTTGGCGTACCAAAACGCGAAGATGCTCCTTCTGGAGTTAGAAAAGGAAGAGTAGATTTTTTTAATACTGAAAAAGGATTTGGATTTATCAAGGAGATAGACTCCCACGAGAAACACTTTGTTCACGTACACGGCCTGTTAGAAGAAATCAAAGAAAACGATATCGTTGTTTTTGAAATTGAGCCAGGCCTGAAAGGAATGAATGCTGTTCGTGTTAAGAAGGCTTAATTTATTTTACAAACACCATTTTTTTAGAATCCGATAATTTACCCACCTGCATTTTATAAAAATAGGTGCCTGCAGGATATTTATTCATATCTGCTAACAGACTATACTCCCCTTTGTTTCTCTCTTCGTTAAGAAGCGTTTCAACTTCATTTCCTGCTATATCATAAAGTTGAATTACTACTCGCACTTTCGAAGGAACCGTGAAGCCAATATTCGTTTGTCCGTTACTTGGATTTGGAATATTTTGGCCCAGGCGATATCCATGATCTGCAAATGAAAGCTCCCCAACAGACGTATACCCTGTGGTATAGAATTTCCAAATTGGAGAATAGGTGCTCCAGCTCCCACCATTATTTGCCCTCACTCTCCAATAATAAACCGATGAGTCTTGCAGCCCAACTACGGTATTGTAATTTACTGCAGACTTTACCGACTTAAACGTAGTTGTAAAAAGAGAGTCTGTTGAAATATCTATTTGATAAATAATATCATCGTAATTTTTAAACCACTTTAATTGTTTTACAGCACCAACATTTTGCGTACCGTTTAATGGAATATCTAATGCCGGGACTTTAGGCAATGTATCGTTTGATCCAAGATAAGTAACAAACATTTCAATTTTTACATTGGGGCAATCATTTATGTCTCTTGGAGAACTTACAATGCTATCTGCAATATTCATTCCAGATGTAACCTGTCCGTAAATTGTATAGTTATTATCTAATCCTGCTTGCGGAGCTACGCAAATGTAAAACTGCGAATTAGCACTATTTATATTCGCAGCACGTGCTGCGGCAAATGTTCCTCGCTTGTGAGTGGCTGCGCTAAACTCTGCATTTACGGTAGGCTGACCGGGAGCTCCTTGCCCCCAAGTAGATTTTGGTCCGCTTCTTGAATTAGGATCTCCCCCTTGAATAACAAATCCTGGAATTACTCTGTGAAAGGCTGTGGTATCATAAAATACTTTACCAACTAAACTATCAAAGTTCTTTACATGATTAGGAGCAATACCCGGAAACAACTCTACAGTTATATTACCAAGAGGAACTCCACCACGAGTTGTTGCTATTTGATATATTGGCTTTCCTGTAAATTGAGCTATGCTAACAAAATGAAATAATAAAATTATTTGTGCTACTACAACTGCTTTAATAATTTTCATAAAAAATTAATTTAATTAATTATTCCAAAGTTAACTTTTTTTCGAATAACAATAAAAGAGCAGAAAACCAGAGAGAAGAAAATTAGATTCCTTTTCTTAGCGCTCCATGCATATTCGCATATTTGATAGAAATCTCTAGGCCACCAGCTGAGCGCTGTACTTGTCCATAGGAAGATGCGTTAAAATCATACGAAAGACCAAAAGAATAATCGCCCATTTCATAATAAACTTGTGGGCTTAAGGCATCTTTAAATCTATAAAACAGTCCAAAAGAAAAAGCTGATTCAGCAAAAAAGTTAGTAACCTTTGTTCCCTGGCTGGTTTTAATCCTAACTAAGCCACCACCATAAATTTCCATTGCAGGACCTTGCATCATAAACAATAACGAAGGCACAATACCAAATCGAGTGCCTTCTATATCTTTACGCATACTACCGTGAGCAACCACTTTTGCATATTGACGCTCTTTGGTTCCCGTGTAAAATTTTTGCACAGGCATCGAAGCATGATAATAAGCTGCACCAAAATTTATTTTTTTAACATTTATGCCATTAATATTTGAAACACTTGTTACAGATTCATAACTCATACCCACTCCTAGATCTAAATAAGAAAAAGAGTTTTTATACAATTGTTCATTGGGATTTAACCCTGGGTCGTAGTTGTATCCATTGTACTGGTTGGGCCACTCAATACCGGTAAGATTAATGCTATGCTGCATCATACCTGCTTGTAAGCCAGCAGAAAATTTTCCATTTGAATTAACTGGAACAATGGATGAGATAGAAATTTTTCCTTGCGTAGTTCCAAATCTCGAATCACCTCCTTTATCGGAGTAGAAGAATCCACCCAGTCCAATGAAACTACCTTTTTGTTTTTTCTTCTCTATGGGCATATCAAAAGAACACATTACCGTACTAAATGCCTTACCCATGGATGGCCATTGATTACGATAGTTAATGATCCCTCTGTATAAACCGTCATACATTCCTGTCAAAGCTGGGTTAATAATTTGAGGAGTTTCAGAAAGCTGAGCAAAATGAGTATCCTGCGCTGTAGCTTCAACAATAAAAAACAAAGTAGCTATGAATATTAAATTACGCATACTCAGATTTACCAAACTACAGTAATGTTTCCAGCTTTTTTAACTGATACGCCTTTGCTATCTAGCGCATAAAATTTATAAGCATACACTCCAGACTGAACTAATTTCCCGTTGTGTTTACCATCCCAACCAATCAATTTATCGTTTGTTTTAAATACCACTTGCCCCCATCGATTGTAAATTACAAATTCCAACTCCGACATTGTTCCAAAGACAAAAAGCATGTCGTTATTGCCATCTCCGTTTGGAGAAAAGCCTGTTGGCACAAATATTTCAGGACACTCACCAGAAACAAAAACGGTAACAGTATCGGATGCAGAACAATTTTTAGCATCGGTAACTATTAAATAATAGGTTGTTGTAGCTGGTGGAGAAGCAATAGGGTTTGCGCAACTCACACAACTCAATCCTGTTGGTGGCGACCAAATATAATTAGCGCCTCCAGAGGCACTTAGTTCAGCATTTTCTGTATTACAAATTGTTACATCGCCACTAACATTTGGCACAGGAAGTTTACTAACAGTAATGGTTACCAATGCAGTATCCGAGCCACATGCATCAGAAACAGCAACAGAATAAGTAGTACTAATTGTTGGGGTAGCTACAGGATTTGAAATGGATGGATTACTTAAACCTGTTGCAGGGCTCCAAGAATAACTAGTACTCACACTAGCTACTAAAGTAGCTGACGAACCTAAACATACATTGTTTGACGAGGCAGTTATAGAAGCATTATTTCCTCCATTAATAGAGATTGCAATGCTTGTTGTATCTGTTCCACACGGGCTGGTAACAATTACAGTGTACGTAATATTGGTAGTTGGGGATGCTACTGGATTTGGAATAGTTGTATTACTTAATCCCGTAGGAGGGCTCCACAAATAACTGCTACCTCCTGCTGCCAATAACGTAGTTGACCCACCGCAAGGGATAGCTGTTGAACTAGCAGTTACAGAAGCAGAGGCAGAACCTGAAACATTGATAGTAATACTTGTGGTATCTGATCCACACTGTCCGGATGTGAAAACAGTATAAGTTGTTGTAACTGTAGGTGTAGCAACTGGATTAGAAATAGAAGTACTGCTTAGTCCAACAGCCGGAGTCCAAATAAAACTTGAGCCACCAGTAACTTGAAGCTGGGCAGAATCCCCACAAAAGATAGTTGTTGCGGATGCTGTTACTGATGCACTTCCGCCAATCGTGAAATGCGCAATAATACTGTCAGTTTTTGTCAGTCCTACAGACACTGCAGAATCGGTTGTGCTGGGCGTAGGTGTATGACTTTGAAATTCCCAATGGTCAAAGCAATATCCGGGTTTTGCGTGAGCAACTAAATTTATATTAATTCCACCAGGATAAATTCCTGAGTAAGTAAATTGAGTAATATTTAAAGAGTTTAAATCAACCGTACCAGAACCTGCAGGCGATACATTAAGTTTTATTGGGTACGGCCCAGTAGTGCCATTACAAGGAGCAAAATTATTTACCACATTAGCGCACCTTGCTAAAATAAAATTACGCAGATCGGTTACGTTAGCACGCCATTTTGTATAAGTACCATTGCCACCATTTGCATTCCAGCGAGTTATGTGTGCCGTCATTTCTGGATCAATTACATTAACCATACTGTCTAAAATTGTGATCATGCGCGTACAACTTAATCCGTTATTCATCAGATCAAAATAACGCATAACGTAATACTGCTTAAAGCCCGGGTTAGCTAAAAGCGCATTAAGAATTTTCAAATGTCCTTCGTCTCCACCAGGAGGGTTTAATGATTGAGTTTGACAAGGATCTGCATTTGCACCTGAGCTTGGCACGCCTGAATAATTAACGTAATGATCAAACGTGGCATCCACATCCCATAAAGTGTACCTCCACTTCTTTTTCTTTCCTTTCACATTTAGACCTCTCCACCATGCCGTATTCCAGTTTAGCCAATCCTTAGAAACGCAAACTGTGTTTATAAAAAAATAATCAACAAAACTTTTTATGTTTAACAAACTATCAACGTAATTATAATTTGCCTGCACAGCCATGTTGTTTGCAGCTACATAGGCTCGCAAAGCTGCCCAATCATTTAAAGCTGTGTTCCCGCCATACTCTGCCCACACTCCACCCCAATCTTTTAAAAATTGTAGTGAATCCTGATCTGGACTATTCGAAAACTGAGAGTCAGAGTTAAAATAATAATCTGTAAAATCTGCATCATCAACTTTTTCTCTGCTATCATAAACCCCCCAATAACTTCCATTTACATAAAGCACGCTAGGCGCCCAAGTTCTTACGTCTAAATGCAAACCCGCCTTTTGTGCTAATGTTTGCACATATTGATCACGAATGTGCGCACCACCTAGTTGCGAGTTGGGACCCCAAGAGTAAGGATTGCCCGGGGTTTCATAAGGATAATTATCCCCTGCAGATGCCTTTAATATTATTCTTTGAAATTCAGCTCGAGGTTTGGAATTAAATATCTGGTATTTAAGCGCATCATTATAACCGTACTGATCCACACATTTAAAATCTATTCCACGCTGTGGATACGACCAAGAATCATTTCCATGCTTGTTAATCTCACCAAATGATTCTGCTTGCAAAGCGCCTAGCTTATCAAAATATTCTAAACCACCTGCAGCTTTTAAATTAGTTGGGTTTCCGGTGGTGAGCCAATTAGTAATTTGATCTCCAAATACAGATACCACTTCAACTTTGTGATTTGCATTTATAAAAAAAGTGTTGCTCTCAATGAAACTTGCAGGGATAGTTGCTGTTGAGCTATAGGCTCTTGCACGAATTACTTTTGTTGTTGAAACTGCTATTGGGGTAGAATAAACTGTAGATGCGGTGGTTGGGGTTGTACCGTTTGTAGTATAGTAAATTGTAATGTTTGGATCCGGAGTAGATATTGTAACGTTTTGAGTACTTGTATAAAAGCCTGCCGCAATGCTCATGCTTGGCGTTGTAGCATAGTTCTGAAATGGATTTGCATTACTAGCTCCGGGAGTTGGTGTTGTAAAAACGCTCCAAGTTGCTGCACCGTTTGTTGTTCTTCCTCTAGAATGACCTACTTGCGTTGAGACAAGTGTTTGGGAATCTATTACTGTTCCAGTAGCGTTTGCTAAAACTATTTCCTCCGGCTTGCACTGAGTAAGCTTAAAGCCAGCATGAATATTAGTGCCTGTATTAATATTTCTACCCGATGCCCAAATTCTTAAAAAGCCATTTGCATTTATAGTCGCATTTCCAATCTGCCATTTTGTAGGATTAATTAATTTATCGCTTAAATAATATCCATTAAGATTTACAGGCGATGCTGTAGTATTATATAGCTCTACCCAATCTTCATATCCACCAAAATTATCTACCGATGTATTTAAGTTAGAACAGGAATACTCGTTGATGACAATCTGTGCATTCAAATGAGATGAAAAAGAAAAAGCAACAACAATAAAAAATGTTGTTCTTAGTGACGATAAAGTAGTTACTAACTTCATAGGGTAACAAAAATTAGATGCCGAAGGTAAAATATAGATAACAGAAAGTCAATATTCTATGATATATTTTTTTTCTTAATTCCTTGTTCATAACTATGACTTATATATTGTAACAATTAGACGCTTCCACTCGTCTAAAGTTTAAATCTGCTTTATTATGGCGGAAATAAACAATAAACCAACAATCCAAAATCAAAGAATCATGTCGTTTTTTTCTTATTTATCAGACAATTACGAGTTAAGCAAGTTCGTTTTACCTAAAAAACGACCCTTAAACGACTTATTAGAAATAGATGAGCAAAAAAAGCTTGATGAGTTAATGATGGAAAAGGATTATTACGAAATTAATACCATCATCAAAGGTAGATATAACTACTAATCTGCTTTATTTCAAATTTTATAAAAAAGAAAGTTAATTACCTCACCAAGGTAATATTTCCATTTTGCTCTTTTGATGCACCTGTAAAAAAGTTAACTTTAAGCATATAAAAGAAAACAGCAGGATCTACAGGCTTACCACGGAACATACCATCCCAACCAACTTTTACATCGGTTGTAGAAAATACTTTTTCTCCCCAGCGATCGTAAATCCTAAACTCCATTTCCAACACACATGGATTTCGAACAAATAAAACATCGTTGCGCCCATCTGCGTTTGGAGAAAACGCACTAGGCACAAATACTTCGTCACATTCTTGCGTTACATTTACGATTACCGTATCGGAAGCGAAACATCCATTAGAGTCTAATGTAGAAACTACATAAATAGTAGTTACTGTTGGACTCGCAACAGGATTTGAACAGGTAGTGCAACTTAATGCATACGAAGGTGTCCAAGTATAAGTATTTGTACTGGCTGAACCAGTTAATGCAGTTTGTGCTCCAATGTTTATTGTATATGGCAAAGCTGTGGCTAATGCAGTAGGAACAGGATGAACAAGAACATTAATCAAGGCAGTGTCAGAACAAGTACCGTTTGATACAATAACAGTATAGCTTGTGTTTGCAGCAGGTGCAACAGGTATTGATGATGTTGTAGCTCCTGTGCTCCAAAAATATACTCCTCCACCCTGCGCTGTCAATGTGGAAATATCTCCTAAGCATAAAATAGTATCGCCTGTAGCTAAAGCAGATATGTTAGGCAAAACAGTAATATTAGCAATAGCTGTATCTGAACATCCATTTGCATCAACGGTAGTAGCTGTATAAGATGTGGATGTAGCGGGACAAATTATTATAGCAGAAGTAGTTTGACCTCCAGGCGACCAAGTATAATTACTTCCTCCGCTAGCTGACAAGGAGTTGCAGCTTCCAACACATATCGTTGCTGAACTAGCGGTAATAGTAACTGTTGGAGTTGGATTTACTGTAATTAAAATGCTTGCAGTATCAGCACAAGTTCCGGCAGATACAATCACGGTATACGTAATACTTGACATAGCAGATGAAACTGGATTTGAAATATTAGTTTGATTTAACCCAGCAGAAGGACTCCACGCATACGAAGACCCTCCACTGGCAGATAGAGAAGTTGAACTTCCGCTACAAATTGTGTTACTTACAGCAGAAACAATCGCAATCGGCTGAGGAGTAATTGAAACAGTATAAGTACCAACACTCGTACAGTTAAAGGCACTTGTGGCTACAACTGTGTAGGTAGATGTACTTGTTGGATAAACAATTATTGAAGTTGAAGTTGCTCCAGTGCTCCAACTATAAGTTACGCCTCCGGTAGCCGACAATACGGCACTATCTCCAAGACATACCGAATTATTTCCTGAAATATTTAAATTAGGAATAGGATTTACAAACACCGTTGCATTATCATTGTCCGTACATCCATACGCGTCAGTAACAGTTACCGTATATCCTGATGTAATTGTTGGTGTAACAATTATTGATGTCGCACTAGAACCTGTACTCCAAGAATATGAACCTCCGCCTTGAGCAGTAAGAGTAAGAGCATCTCCAGCACAAATTGTACTTGCTCCATTCAAAGTTGCTAATGGATTTCCTACTGTAACCATCACATCATCTGAAGAAGAACCACAAACATCCGTTATAGTTACAGAGTAGCTAGTAGAAGCAGTTGGAGTAGCAATTGGATTAGGACAGGTAGTGCAACTTAAACCACTTGTAGGAGTCCAGGAGTAAGCGCCACTGCCTGTTGCTAGTAAAAATGTATTATTTCCAAAACAGATTGTAACATCCGAACCGGCATTTACAGATGGCAGAGCATTGAGAGTAATTGTAACAGAATTACTTGCACTTCCGCAACTATTAGTTACAGTTAAAGTATAGGTAGTGCTAATAGTTGGCGTAGCAGTAGGGTTTGCATTTGTTGTGCTGCTAAGTCCAGCCGAGGGTGACCACAAATAAGTGCCATTACCTGATCCATTTAAAGTAACACTCGATCCATTGCAAATTGAAACTGCTGGACCGGCATTTACAGTAGATTGTGGAGCTATAGAAATTGAATGAGTTGATGTATTCGTACAGGCATTAGCATCTGTTCCTGTAACGGTATAATTAGTTGCTGTTGTTGGACTAACAGAAATAGTAGAACTTGATTGATTTCCTGGCAACCATACATATGACGCAGCACCAGATGCAGATAAGGAAACACTGGAACCCGCACACACCGTATTATTTCCTGTAATAGAAACAGTAGGTGATGGATTTACAGTAACGGTGACAGTACTTGGATTACTTGTACATCCTAAGTTGTCTGTTACTATGAGTGTATAAGTAGTAGTAACTGAAGGCGAGGCCGTAGTAGTTTGCGTAAGAGGTGTAATAACTGCATTGGGTGTTCCCAATGAACCATTGTTGGGTGTCCAAGCATAGCTGTAATCAGCTACTGTTGGCGAAGTAACTGTTGCCGTTAATGTTGTTACTCCACCATTACAAATAGTAACACTCGATCCTGCCGAAATAACAGGCTGCGTACACTGAATTTTCTTCTGAGAAAAAGATTCAGAATGTAGTATTCCTATCAAAAAAAACAGAAGTAGCGTTTTTCTCAAGCAGTAATCAATTAAAGTATCAGAAACCTCACAAATATAGAGAATAAAAAGCATTAATTTTAAATATTTATTCATTCTGGATTAACAATAATGATTTATTATTACAGATATAAATTTTGAATTGTTTTAAAACAACATTTTTTGCATGAAAATTGATAGTAGAATCATTAATTCAAATACTAACTTTGCAAATATGAATCTAACAATTATGAAAAAGCTTATACTTTCGATTCTATTTTTTGTTTTTACTGGCTTCGTTAGCCAAGGACAAACAGGCTATGCTATTAAAGGAAAAATTAAAGGCTGGCAAGATACCGTATGTTATCTGGGAAATTATTTCGGTAAATACTTCCCCGTTAAAGATACTGCCCGAATTGGGAAAGATGGAAGCTTCGAATTTAAAAATAAAGAGAAACTCCTAGATGGCATATACATTGTCATATTACCCAACAAAACATGGATAGAAATTTTACTTGATAAAAATCAAACTTTTTCGTTTGAAACAGACAGCGCTAAAATGGTGGAGAATATTAAGTTTAAAAACTCTCCTGAGAACGAACAGTTTTACAAGTATTTAAAATTCATGGTTAAACAACAAACATCTGTTGAGCCAGTCAGAAAAAGAATTATTGCAATTCGTGAAGATAGTACTGGCAAATACGACAAGGTAAAAGATTCTGTAAAAATATATCAGGACAGAATTAATGCCGCTGAAACAGAAATAGATAAATACAAGAATGACATAATTAAAAATTACCCCGATCAATTTTTAGCAGCAATCTTTATTGCTCAAAAAGATCCTATTATTCCAGATGCGCCACTTTTGCCTGGCGGCCAAAAAGACTCTCTCTTTCCTTATCAATATTATAAAAATCATTTCTGGGATAACATTCCCCCATCGGATGATCGTTTGCTGCGTACACCAATTTTCCACAATAAGCTAAAGCAGTTTTTTGACAAGGTAGTGGTGCAAGACCCTGATTCTATTATTAAAGAGTCGGACATTTTGATAAATAAGACGAATGGAAACAAAGAAACATTTAAGTATATCGTTTGGTATATGACCACCACCTATGAAACACATACAATCATGGGATTTGATGCTGTATTTGTAAATCTGGTTGAGAAATACTACATGACCAATCAAGCATATTGGGTAGACACGGTAACCAATCAAAAAATTATTCATCGCGCTTTAACCATTAAACCTCTCTTGCTTGGAAAGATGGCTCCTTCTATCATAATGCAAGATACGCTCGATAAGAACGTAGCATTATACGATGTAAAATCTAAATATACGGTTATCGTATTTTGGGATCCAGATTGTGGCCATTGTCAAAAAGTTATTCCAAAGCTAAGAGAAGAGTACGAAAAAAAGCTTAAAGCTAAAGGCGTAAAAGTTTATGCTGTAGATATTGAAGACAATACAGAGAAATGGAAAAAGTTTATCATCGATAATAAAATGGACTGGATAAATGTTCATGACAAATTTCAGCAATACCCTCTTCGGCAGCTATATGATATATACAGCACTCCTGTAATATATTTACTAGACGAAAACAAATTAATTAAAGCCAAACGCATTGATGTTGAACAGCTGGATGGCTACATAGATTTCCTCGAAAGAATGAAGGAAATCAAAAAACGAAAGTAATATTCAGGAAAATATCGTGGAGCAACAATTACTCCACGCATATTTTTCCTTTATTCAATATTCTTTCTCCTTCAGATAGTTGATAGAAGTACAAGCCAGAAGAAAGGTTTTCTCTTTGAATGATAATATCATTCCCCATTCCTGAATTTACTGTTTGCACTACCCTACCATAAATATCTACAAGCTTCAGAACATAAGCAGCCGGCTTATGATTCAAAACCTGGAGATGAGCTTGAGCATTAAAAGGATTAGGATAAACTAATACATCAACAAGATTACCATACTCCGAAACAGTATTATTAGTAGAATCTAATACATAGAAAAAATCCAAAGCTCCCTCATTTGTATTATCCTGACCCCAATCAGAAACCTGCATTTTAAAACTCATCGTAGATGTTGGAGCAATATAGCTAGAGATTTTATAGTTGCGAGGAAGCCAAGCTGCTTGTCCGGAAGACAATGCAGATAAAGATTCTAACACTATCGTAGTTGATCCATTGCTTATTGAAATGATTACTGTGTCTGTTGAGTTAAAAGATAAACGTTTCCATCTTGTATAATATAAATGCGGATTTGAATATGTTGACAAATCAAAAACAGGAGACGTTAATATAGTTGTTCCCCCATCTACATCATCATCACCAGCAGATAATCCATTGTTACCAGTAAGATACCCTTCGGTTCCACAATCATTAATTACATCAGCCCCTGGATTTACCGGACTTCCTTGCGAAAAAGTTCCTAGTGGTTCTCCACGTTCCCACATTCCATCTGTAGCATTTCCACTTACAGTCCAACCAAAATCCCAAAAGAAGTCATCATATATTCCATTATCTAAGCCCACAGTAATGGGCGAAGATGTAGAAGTTAGATTTTGTGAAGCAATACACTTTGTAACATAGCCCCATTTTCCTGCTGCGATACCATAGGATCCAGCAAAAATACCTGGCACATTAAAATTACCATTTGCATCTGCAATAGTATCCCATTTAATATTGTTATCATAGATAGAAACATGTGCAGATGGGATACCTACAGAGGTAGCATTATCTACTATCTTCCCCATTAGCGAAAATGTTTGCAATGGGCAAAGTAAAAACGTATCTAACTTAACTACTCCAGCCGAAAGTATTACGGTGTCTGTATCTGTAAAAAATCCGATTTTAGAAAACACAACTAAATAAGTATCCGGCTCAGCAATGCCGACCGCATATTGACCTAGAAAATCTGTTTTATCAGTTACAGAATTACTTTGAGGATTGACAACTTGCAAAGTTACATCTACTCCGCTAATTGGCGCACCCGTATTGCAATCTTTAACTATTCCTTCCAAATAACAAGCTCTTTTATAAGTTGGTGAAAAAACATATAGCCCTCCACTAATATCAGAAGCAACTATAGTTCCTGATGGAAGATAAGGGTAAACACCCCAACATCCATTAAATCCAGTACCAGAACCTGTGTAAGTATCGTAATTACCAACTTGCACTAAATTATTTGGTCTGCTGCAATCAACAATTGTTATTCCTTCGGTATACCATGATGTAACTGCATAATCAATATTATTATCTTGAATGATGTGTGTATTATGAACAATGGAATTACTTCCTGGATTTGTTTGAATACGGTCTGTTTCTTTAATATTATTTAAATCAGTTAGATCATACGCTCCAAGAAATGAATTTGCATTTTCATCCGTTGTAAAACAGGTTTTACTATCTGCCGATAGCCAGGTGTTGTGGGTAAACTTTGTAGGCGTTTCAAAAGTTGCCAATATTACCGGAGATGCTGGATTAGAACAATCTACTACAGCACATTCTCCATCATAGATGTGTCCTGCATATAACGTATCGTTTCGAACAAACCCATCATGCACATAACGTGGGTCGTAAGAACCAAGATAAACAGGAGCCATGGGCGTAGTACTTACGTCAATGATTACTGCTCCTTTATTTCCAACGTTAGTACCATATAAATATACTTTACCATTATCAGCATGCAGTGCATGAATGGTTTCTAAAGTTTGTCCGCCAATTACCGGAGTCCAGGTGGTAACATTAAGATTTGTGCCCGGCAGGTTAGTCAACTCAACAATTTGCAATCCTATTGTTCCGTCTTCGGTTGTTACGTACGCATAATCTCCAACTGTTTTTATTTCCCTCCAGGTAGATGCAGGACCAGGTATTTGAATTATCTCAACAGGCGCAGCAGGGTTACTTACATCAACAATAGATAATCCATTTTCTGCCCCAACAAGTGCATACTCTTTGCTATCCGCAGTATCAACCCAACCGCAAATATTTGACAGCGACTGGTTTCCATAGGATAGTTTGGATGCTAAAGTAAGGTTGAGATTTTGAGCATTAGAAAATGCTACCGAAAATCCTGCTATGATTACTAATAGTGTATATTTTTTCATGTTATATTTTTTTTAGCTAATTAATCTAACGCCAAAGGAAAGAATAAAACTATAGAAATGAAAGAAAAGTAGAATTATTAATTTTAGCGCGGCTTATACTTGTCCGCTTCTTTATCTTTATCTTTTTTTAATTCTTTTAGTGCTTCGTAATCTTTTGTAAGCATTACATCCAACTTTTTATCTACCAACGAATATATGCTAGTATATTTTTCTCCAATCACGTGGTGTTCGTCCCACTGAAGTTGCCCTTTATATAAGAGTAAAGTTGCAATATCTGTTGGGGTAATTAGTGGCGATGTACCGGGCTTATGCTTATGGGAGGTAGCTTTACTGGCATCACCTGACGACCCATGATATTCGGCAGATAAAAAAATACAGTCTTGATGTAAATCTTCTTTAGATATAAGTACATTATCTTTTTTATTATAGACAAGAAGGTAATCACCTCCAATTGGTAATACACCTTCCTTCATTAAGGAAGAATAAATAAAAACTTTAATTTCTTTACCTGCATCAATTGGCACAACCCGTAGCTTTGTTCCGGCATACAGCTTAAAAAATAAAGTGTCTTTAGCAATTTCTTTATACACTTGAGCTCGGTAATCAATTAACATCTTTTCATATTCTGTAGGCACTCGCTCTTCCTCTTCCAGAATAGCTGCATTACTTTTTGAAGCACGCATATTTTTATACTTCATAGTTTTCACCACCCATAGCAACTCAATTTTTTTACTGGACTCATCCGAAACAGTATCTCCTACATTTTTGAATGTTTTGGTTTTATATTCTGCAGAGGCAGTATCAATTTCTCTCCAAAAAATAGTTTTTAACGTGTCTTTATCTCGATAAGACAAATAACCGCTTACAATATTGGCATTAAACTCATTTTCATAATATAAATCGTTGGAAGTCCAGTTGGTAAGAATAAGTGTATATAAGGCCATGCCCTCCGTAATGGTTTGAGCTTTTTCTTTTTCAGTTATTTTCTTTTGAGCAGTGCCTTGAAAAGAAATTAAAAAGCTAAAACAAAAAAATAGCGCATAGCGCATTGCAGAATAATATTTTTTATTTGTAATCATAATGTTATAAAGGTACATTTTATATGATAAATTATTTGCAATCAAACGTATATTTGCCAAACAAATAACAAACACCATGCATAATCACCACGACCATCACCAAGAAGAACATCTTAAAAGCTCTGCATTTATAACCGATGCAGTAATAGGAATGGCAGATGGACTTACCGTGCCATTTGCATTAGCTGCGGGGCTAAGTGGTGCGGTAAACAGCAATGCAATAATTATAACTGCCGGTGTTGCAGAAATTGTTGCAGGAAGTATTGCCATGGGATTAGGCGGATATTTAGCAGGAAAAACCGAAGTGGAACATTACCAGTCTGAATTAAAACGCGAATACGATGAGGTGGAACGATTGCCCGAAAAAGAGAAAGAGGAAGTTAGAGAAGTATTTGCCAACTATGGAATTAGTAAAGAATCACAAGATATAATAGTAGAAGAACTAGCTAAAGATAAAGATCAATGGGTAAATTTTATGATGAAGTTTGAATTGGGATTAGAAGAACCCCATGCAAACAGAGCACGTAACAGTGCAGCAACCATTGGCATTTCCTACATCGTTGGAGGATTAATTCCGCTTACAGCTTACTTCGTCACAGAAATTCCATTTGATGGATTAATTCTTTCATCTATACTAACTACACTTTGCCTTTTTGTATTTGGTTATTTCAAAAGTAAAGTAACCGGACAACCTCCCATAGCAGGAGCCATCAAAGTAACTTTAATTGGTGTAGCTGCCGCTGGCGCAGCCTTTTTGGTTGCTAAATTATTTTCCGGAATGTTTTAAAACAGCTTCATCTGATCCTTACCTCCCTTGCCCTTCTTTTTGGAGTTTTTGTCTTTTGATTTTTTAGAGCCCTTCTCTTTCTTGATTTTTAGCTCCTTTACGGTTTCCTTTTGCTTGGGAACAATTTCAAACTCAACTATACGAGGACCGTTATCTTTCAAACCTTTTTTAGATTTATCAGTTGACTTAGCTTTCCCTTTGGCAGCAGGTTTTGAAACTTCCTCATCCTCCGTTTCTTCGGGAACAGTAGAATCTACTTCCTCGCTTGCATCTGCACTTTCATTTAAAGTTATATCCTTAACCTTATAGTCACTCAATTTGTTTCCTTTAGCTGCTTTTCCTTTCACATCTATAAACTCAGCCAAGTTCATTGTTTTATTGCGAGGCTGCACCCCATCGGATTTAGCAAATACAATATCTACTTCAGGATTTACGGCAGTAGAAGCCACCGTCACGTGCGAACCATCCGAATCAGAAATAAACAATGTTTTACGACTTACAGCCTCGATCAAAAAGCGCTTTACATAATAAAGCTTATCTGCACCATCGTAATGAACTACAGAGACAGGCTTCTCTGAATTATATTTTTCAATTAAAATAATATCTTCCGCAAAGTGCTCTGTTAAGTCAAAAGTATGTAGCTCAAAAAATCCTTTTTTAGTAATGGTTAGAATTTTATCCTCGCCTGAAAACTGCCCAAGATAGGTTCCATGCTCATCTCTGTTAATACGATGTATGGCTTCATCAAACCAAATTTTAATTGCAGAAAGCGTAGCAGCACCTTTTTCTTCTAGCACTACTTTTTTAACTGGGTTACGAGTAAGAATATTACCTACCGAATCTCGTCCTTTGATATCTAACCCACCAAAGTTAAATTCAAACTCTATTTTCTTAAGATGCTTTTTCTCTTTGTGTATAACCGTTACTACCTCTGCTTCTCCATTGGGATTTACACTCATGTAATGCACTTTGCTGCCTTCATTGCCTCTAGTTAAATCATATTCCTTATCTCTTATCAAACCCTTAATTCCAAAACGCTTTACATACACATTTCCTTTAAGTCCATCTCTATAAATCATGTGGTAAACCGTGCGGTCATCTTCTTTATTAAAAACACCTATATACTGAATATCTTTACCTACAAAAGCTTTATC
>CAYZTB010000046.1:0-23439 GCA_964481195.1 uncultured Bacteroidia bacterium
GGGAGGCGGCGGGTGCGGCAATAACTGGGGTTGGGGCGGTTATCCTTACTATGGTGGCGGTTACTGGCATGGCTTCAACCATGGTTACAACAACGGCTACAATAATGGATATTGGAACGGATACTGGAATGGATATAACAATGGTTTAGCAAATAACTACTACTATAATAGTCATGATAATAGCGGTCATTATTATGGCCCTCATACCAACACAGCACATTCAAATGGAAACTCCATAACTCCACATGGTAAAAATTATGAGTCTGCAGAGTTTGCAGGGTTTGTACCGGTAGGTAATAGTGGCAATACTTTTCAAAGTGTACCTAGGCCAGCAGGTCCTAGCACTTCTAATCCAAATGCAGATTTTAACCCTAAAGGATATTCTAGTGCAGACGGTAGCGCAGGAAATCATCCCGGACAAGGAAATGTGGATGCGCCCAATAGCGGTACTATTCAGAGCACTCCTCGTCCTATGAATCCTAGTAGTGGAAATAGTAACAGCGAAAGTAGTGGAGCGCCAAGTAACGGAACTATCCAAAGTACACCACGCCCAGTAAATCCAGGGTTAGGTAATCCTAATGTGCCTAGCGGAAATGTGGATCATAATTCTAACATGAATAATTTACCATCTCCTAAAAGTTATGATAGCCCAGGCAATAATAACGGAACATATCAGAGCACTCCTCGCCCTGTTAGTCCAAGCGGCAATCCTACTAATAATGATGCGCCTAAAAATTACGATGTACCAAAGAATTACGATGCACCCAAAAATTATAACACGCCTAGAAGTAATGACGAGCCCAAAAACAACGTGACTCCGAGAAGCTACGATGCTCCTAGCCAGAACAATCATTCTACGCCACGTAGTTATGATGCTCCGAAGGGAAATAACCAAAGCACTCCTCGTAATTATGAAGCTCCAAAAAATAATAACCAAAGCACTCCTCGAGGAAATAACTATAGCGCTCCAAAATCTTCTGGAGGAAATAGCAGCAGCACGCCACGTAGTTACAGTGCACCACAATCATCTGGAGGCAATTCATCTTCTGGCAGACCCTCAAACGCTGGAAGCAGACCTAGGTAACAATTTCTGAAATTAGAAATGCATAATATATTTTTAAAATGAAAAGCAAAAAAACCATCGCAACTTTTACCTTCTGTTTAGGATTATTTGCAGCACCGTTTGGCGATAATTTCTCGTCAAAATTATTTGCACAAAACGAGATTGATGCTTTGCGTTATTCGCAACTTACCTATGGTGGAACAGCTCGTTTTGCTGCAATGGGCGGAGCTTTTGGCTCATTAGGTGGAGATTTTTCGGTGCTTTCTACCAACCCTGCGGGGTTAGGAATATATAGAAAAAGTGAATTTACTTTTACACCTTCTTTCTTTAATCAAAAAACAACTTCTAACTTTAAAGGCAATGAGTTGGATGACTATAAGTACAATGTAAATTTTAATAACGCAGGAATTATTTTATCCTATTACGAGCCGGAAACTACTAAAGCTTGGAAAGGATTATCGTTTGGATTTGGATATAATAGATTGGCAAATTTCCACAACCGAATTTCAATGTCAGGAAAAAATACGCAGAATTCACTTTTAGATATTTATGTAGCAGATGCGCAAGGTTCCGGAGGCGATACCAGTGCGATGGATCCTTTTTCTACACAATTAGCTTTGTCTTCAGGAGCTATTTTTATGGATACATCTAATGGCGTCTTTTACCACAATATGCAAGGTGCTTATGGTGAGGAGCAAAGTAAGTCTATCACTTCCAGCGGCTCCATGGGCGAAACTGTTTTTTCATTGGCAGGAAACTATAGCGATAAGTTATACATGGGCGCTACGTTTGGCATCCCTCATATTCGTTATCACGAAGAATCATCGTACATAGAAACTGCCGATACCAATGCGTGGAATGGATTTAAATCGTTTGAATTAAATCAGGATTCAAGAACTACAGGAGTTGGATTTAACTTTAAGTTTGGAATGATTTATAAGCCAACAGATTGGTTTAGAATTGGGGGTGCGCTGCATACGCCAACTTATTTTGAGATGCACGATGATTGGAGCAGCGATGTAACAGCTAATTTTAGTAACGCATCTTACTCATCAGAGTCGCCAACTGGTTTGTATGATTATTCTTTAATAACCCCAATGCGTACTATTGGAAGTATTGGTTTCGTAATAATGAAGATGGGATTAGTAGGTATTGACTATGAGTTTGTAGATTATCCCTCTGCCACACTTCGCTCTTCTAAATATAAATACATCAATGAGAATAAAGCAATCCGCAACAAATATGTTGAAGGGAATAATATTCGATTTGGTACCGAGTGGAGGTTGCAGCCAATGAGTATTCGTGGTGGGATTGCTTATTATAGCAGCCCATTTCAACAAGATGGTTCAGGCTCAAGAATTGATTACTCAGCCGGTATCGGATTTCGAGAAGACAACTTTTTTCTTGATTTTGCTTTTGTGCTTTCTCAAACAAAAGACAACTATTTTTTTTACGATGCTACAAAAATTTCTCCTTCGGTTAATGAATCCAGAAGCTCAAGCATCTTAATGACGCTTGGATTTAAGTTTTAATTATTTAAATAGTATAAAACAAAAAAGGGTAACAAATTTTGTTACCCTTTTTTTTGAGGTCGTGTCCATTAAGCATCCACCTTAGCCGGTGCTTTAATACGTACAGATTTTGCAGCATCTAACATCTGCATGATTGCTTTCTCGGAAAAAATTTCTCCTTCTACATCACGCACAATAAAAGATTTACCGCCATCTTTTACAATTGTGTAAAAGCGAAACTCGGGCTCCATGCCTTCTATTTGCCATTCCCAAACCAAAACGTTTGGCTCGTCAACAACATATTTAATAAATTTTCTGATGTCATCGTTTGTAGCATCTTGTTTCATTAATGCGATATCTCCTTCTCCTTCAATAACCGTAATTTGAAAGTTCATACCCACTTTTATATCTGCACCTCCTAAAGGATTTTCTGTTACTTCCATAGGAGCAACAGTCGAGTCAGGCGCGTTCACCAAAGCTTGCATTCCATATGGGCTAAGATCTACAGCAACCATTCCGGCAGGTATATTCGCGCTGGAAGAGTCGGCTTTACCTCCGCTTCCGCAACTAGTTAGTGTAAAGAAAGAAATGCTCAAAGCAAATAATAAAAATGTGTTCAATAAGTTCTTTTTTGTTGTCATTGTGTTCAGTATGTTAAATATTGTTGTTTTTTTGTGAATACAAAGTTACAGGAATTTTTATAACAGCAAATTGAAGCTCTCTTACACACCACAGCTATTAAAGTTTAAGCGACCCTTTGCCATTGCGCATGGCATTCGTGATTCCACTCCGGTTGTTTTTACTCAAATAAAACATGATGGATTTTCTGGTTATGGCGAAGCGTCTATGCCTCCGTATGTTGGCGAGAATCACGAGACAGCTCTACGCTTTTTAAATAAAGCAAAAAATGTCATTGAAGAATTTTTGCCTAACGATTCGTTGGATAGTATTCTTAAAAAAATTGATTTGATCTCGGATGGAAACACCGCTGCCAAGGCCAGTATTGATATTGCCCTGCATGATTTGATTGGTAAAATAAATAATACAGCATGTCATAATTTGTTTGCAACGGAAAATGCAAAATCTTTTTTCACAGCATTTACAATTCCTATGGACAATCCGCAAGGAATAAAAGAGCGCATTGAAGAAGCCAAAGAGTATAAGCTGCTAAAAGTAAAGCTGGGTTCTGTAGATGATAAAAAAATAATTTCTGAAATCCGAAAAAACACTTCTACAGAATTAATTGTGGATGCCAACGAAGCGTGGTCTGATAAAAATATTGCTCTTGAAATGATTCAGTGGTTACATGAAAATAATGTCACGTTAATTGAGCAACCAATGCCGAAGGAGCAACGCAATGATATTGCTTGGCTAACCGATAAAAGCCCCATGCCAATTATTGCAGATGAAGGGGTACAACGACTTTCCGATATTGAAAAAGCACGAGGAGTTTATTCCGGAATAAATATTAAGCTCATGAAGTGTACGGGTTTGCACGAAGCAAAAAAAATGATTGATTTAGCCAGAAGCTATGATATGAAAATAATGATTGGCTGTATGTCCGAATCTTCTTGCGGTGCATCTGCCGCTGCACAAATTGCTCCCTTGGTGGACTGGGTAGATTTGGATGGACCACTCCTTATTAAGAATGATTTTTTTGAAGGAATAAAATTTTCAGCTGGACAGATCCTTTTGAGTGAACTGCCGGGAATTGGAGTGGAGCCCATTGCAAACCTCTTTAAATAAAAAATGCTGACGGTGAGGTCAGCATTTTTACAGCGCAATTAGAAATTAATTTTTTACGATCTTTTTGGTCTCCACCACCACCCCTTCTCTTAATATGCAATAAAAGTAAACCCCATCTGTGAGGTCAGCAAGATTCACTTCTGTTTTGGTCATTCCACCCTGTAAGCCAATGGTTTTAATTTTTTCACCAACCATGTTGTAAAATGCGATCATATCCCCGTTGGTAGTTTCAATAGTAAGTTTGCTTGAGAAGGGAATAGGATAAGCAGCCGAATAATAGTTATTGTTTACGGAGGGAACGCCATTGGGACAGGTAACGGTAATTGTTCCTTTCATTCCCATCGAGACATGAAAGGTACATTGGTAAGAATATGTTCCAGGAACAGTCAGTACAATGGAGTAGGTAGCGGAAGTTGCATTCAAGGAAGCATTCCATGCTGTTGCACCACTCGGAACACTTGTAGAAGTAGTGGTATGCGATTCGTTGAGATTGGTCAGCGCCCATATAATAGTGTCGTTGCACTTGGCAGTGGTTGCAGCAGGAAAAAAAGAGGAAGTCAGGGCTCCTATATAGTGGGTGGTTGCTTTGGACAAAGAAGTAAGCAGAACGAAAGCAAAAATGATGTAAAGCTTTTTCATGGGTTTAAATGAGGTAAGCTGTTGTTTACACAGACAAAGGTACACATATCAAGCGAACACCTGCTCTAAAATTTTATGCGATACGATGTTGTTCATGTTTGATTGATGCAAGCTGTAGAAGCGCAACAAAATATCGAGCAATTCCTTTTTTTCACTGGCTGATAAAATTAGCCTTTCCATCGTATAGTAGTTGTTGGTTAGTAATTTATTTAGAAGCAGGCATTTTTCATTTTCTAAAAAATCAGGATGCATCGGTTCCGTTTGAGTAAATAAACCATCCTGCATGTCAAAAAAAGTTTTTTCGTTTATATATTTTCCCTGAGGATAAAAACCTAAAAAACGTGATAGCCGCACCAGAAAAACTAAATAAAAATTTGAAAATTGTTTTTCAGCAGTCTCTAATGCAGTTAGCGACTCATGTAAAAAATTAAATAATTCTATATTTACTTCATCATCTTGTAGGCATTTAATAAGCACTTCATTTAGAAAAAATAAAATAGATGTTTTAGCAGGGTCTGCAGAGATAGAAACAAAATGAGTTTCTATGGTTGCTTCTTTTAGAATTTGTAAATTCTTTTTTTCTTTTTTGTAAATTGACAAATCTAACATGGAAAGAGGACCGAATAAATTTGCTTTGATGGAAGCATTTTTCCGTTTGGCGCCTTTCACTAAAAAACTTAGCACGCCAAAATCTTCGGTGTAAATCTTTACAATTACGCTGGTGTCGGAGTAGGACGTGCTACGAAGAACTATGCCTCTGGTTTTTTCAAGCATTAAGAGATAATTACAATCGGAAAATTACAAAATTGAATGGCAGGCAGTAGAGTAGGATTTTTTGCTAATTGCAGATTGCTTACTGACTATCGTATGCCCATTTCAAATAAATGGCGCCCCAAGTAAATCCACCACCAAATGCGGCAAGAACAATGTTATCGCCTTTCTTCATTTGCTTTTCATAATCCCACAAGCATAGCGGAATAGTTCCTGAGGTGGTATTTCCGTAGCGTTGAATATTTAACATCACTTTATCAGAGCTAACGCCCATGCGATTGGCAGTAGCGTCAATGATTCTTTTGTTAGCTTGATGTGGAACCAGCCAAGCAACATCATCGCCTTTTAAATTATTACGCTCCATTATTTCGGCAGAAACATCGGCCATTCCTTTTACGGCAAATTTGAAAACTGTTTGACCTTCCTGAAATATAAAGTGATCCAATTTCGCTACTGATCTAAGGGTAGGAGGCTGGACGGATCCACCACCTTGCTGATACAAAAACTTTTTCCCGCTGCCATCTGTTCTTAAAATAGAGTCAATTATTCCCAATCCATCTGTATTGGCTTCCAATAAAACTGCACCGGCCCCATCACCAAAAATGATGCAGGTAGAACGATCGTTGTAATCTATGATAGAGGACATTTTGTCTGCTCCAACTACAATAACTTTTTTGCACCTGCCTGTTTCAATAAACTGTGCACCCGTTATGAGCGAAAAGAGAAAACCAGAGCAGGCTGCCGAAATATCATATCCCCAGGCATTTTTTGCTCCTATCTTATCGCAAATAATATTTGAAGTAGATGGGAAGATATGATCGGGAGTAACGGTGCCCACAATAATCATATCAATTTCTAGCGGATCAATATTTTTTTTCTTTAAGAGTCCTTTGATAGCTTCCACCGCCATATCGGAAGTACCCAATCCTTTGCCCTTTAGTATTCTGCGCTCTTTAACTCCTGTGCGGGATTCAATCCACTCGCTGTTTGTATCCACCATGGTTTCCAACACTTCGTTAGATAACACAAAATCGGGAACAAAGCCCTGAACTCCTGTAATGGCTGCTGTAATTTTCACAAAATAAATTTAGTAATGATAATTACGAATATACAAAACTTGCGGAAGAGGAATAGAAGCGGAAGAGAAATGGTTAAACGTATTCCAAAACGTTTTTAATTTTTTCAGCTAAATTAGATTCAGCAACATTTTTGGCAAGCATCACCATGTTTTTTATTGCTACTGCGTTAGAAATACCATGACCAACAACCACTGCGCCATTCACACCTAAAATGGGACTACCACCGTGTATTTCGTAGTTGAATTTTTGTACAACCGGATCCAGATTGCCATGCTTCTTTAAAAGTTCGTAAATAGATTCAGCTTGCTTGATGATCACATTGCCGGTAAAGCCCTCGCATACTATTACATCGGCTTTTTCATTAAATAAATCGTTGCCTTCAATGTTTCCAATAAAATTAAATTGCTTAGTAGATTTCATTATTTCGTAAGCCGATTGAGAAACCAAATTTCCTTTTCCTTCTTCCTCACCTAAATTCATTAAGCCAACTTTTGGATTTTTTATTCCGTATACGTTTTCAGCATATACCGATCCTAATATTCCAAATTGATATAACACATCGGGCTTGCAATCAGCATTTGCTCCAACGTCAAGCAGCACTCCCATTTTTCCATTTTCTTTTGGAACCATAGATGTTAGGCACGGGCGAATAACACCTGGAATAGTTCTTACAGAGTACATGGAGCCCACTAACATGGCGCCCGTATTTCCTGCACTGGCAAATGCATTTATTTTTTTTTCCACCAATAGGCGAAAGCCAATTCCAATACTTGATTTAGGCTTTTGTGTAAATGCTTTGATGGGAGATTCTGCCATGCCAATAACATCGGGAGCATGTACAATCTCGTATTTTTCTTTTGGAGCGTCAAGACCTGAAAGTTCAGCTTCAATTTTTTCTTTATCACCAATAAGTACTAATGAGGTTTCCCTGTCTAGTTCTTTCATAGCCAAAACAGCGCCTGTTACAGCTGCTTTAGGTGCGAAATCGCCTCCCATTACATCAAGTCCGATTCTCATATATGTAGTTTAGCCCACCCCAACCCTCCCAAAGGGAGGGAGCTTGCACGCGCAATCTTCTCCCCTTTGGACAATCGAAGATTGGGAGCGTAGCTCGTAGAGCGAGGAGTTAAGCCGCTATGGTTTTTTCGATTACTTGTTTTCCTCGGTAATAACCGCAATCTTGACAAACACGGTGCATCAATGTTGGTGAACTGCAATTTGAACATTTGCTGAGAGTAGGCTCCGTAGCTTTGTAATGCGTTCTGCGTTTGCGGCTTCTGCTTGTGGAGTGCCTGCGTTTAGGATTTGGCATGTTAGATAGGTATTATAAATTATTAGTTCTTTTTTATTTTTTTTAATGCATCCCAACGTGGGTCATTTTCTTTTTCTGTTGCTTCTTCTTTTTCTGTTAACTTATTTAAAACTTTTAATGATTCTAAATTACAACCACTACTTCCGTCTTCTTTAGTCGGATGAACTCTTTTTTGAGGCAGTAGCAAATTTACATATTCATATATATATTGAGAGATGTCAATTTCAGAAGCACTCAATGACAGCGAAACTATTTCATCCTCATCCTCAATTTTATCGTTTGTTAGGCTTACAATTAATTTTTGTTCGCCCCAAACCGGAAAGTCAAACAAATCCCCGCATCGGTCGCAAGGTACGTTTATCGTTCCCTCCATTTTTACATCAAAGATCAGCAAGTGGTCCTCCTTGGCTAACGTTACCAAGGTATTTATGTTCGATTCTTGTACTCCTGAATATATTTTATCCTTAAAAAAATCTTTATCAATAACATAGTTGAACGTATGTTCCCCATTTTTGAGTCCCACAAATGGAATGGTATATGGGTTGTTCGACTTTTTCATGGTTCATAAATGCCATTAATTCTGAGGTGTTTGGATTTGCTATTAATTCTGAACTATCAGAACGCTTTGCAAAAACTAAGTAAATAGCTGAAGACTATTTTTTGTGAAGTTTCACACTAGATACAGTAAGGCGTTTTCTGCCTTTTCTTCTGCGTGCTTTTACCACTCTGCGACCATTAGCCGTTGACATGCGCTCACGAAAACCATGTTTATTTCTTCTTTTTCTTTGTGAGGGCTGAAATGTACGTTTCATATTTATTGCAATTAATTGTTAAAAGTTAAAAATCAATCGTTAATATTCAATTTTGATTTTACTTGTGCTAAAACCTTAATTTAATAACGATTAACCATTTTCCTAAAAAGGGACGCAAAGATAGAAATGTTTTTAAATTGAAGCAGTTTTTAAGGTACATTTGCCTCCTTCAAAAGCGCTGTTTTTAGAGCTTGAAGGCAACACCTATGACAAGAAGCAAAAAAGAAGATTTACCCAAAGCAAAGCTTAATAAAGAAAGTTTAGGAAAAGCCTCTCGCTTATTCAAATATATAGGGCCTCATAAGTGGAAATTTGCATTGGGAATGTTCTTTTTAGTCGGCACGGGAGCTACAGCTCTTATTTTTCCTAAGCTTATGGGCGATTTGATGGGCCTAGCTGGAAAAACAAATTCTATGGATTCCTTGTTAGCGGTAGCAAATACTGTTGGAATTCAACTACTTATACTTTTTGCATTACAATCTATATTTTCATTTTTTAGAGTCATATTATTTGTAGATGTTACTGAAAATATGTTGGCGGGCGTTCGGCAAGATGTATACAACCGATTGATACGAATGCCGATGAGCTTTTTTTCTTCCAGACAAGTTTCGGAGTTAAGTAGCAGAGTGAGTGCAGATATTGCTCAGATTCAGGAAACATTTACAACCAGCATTGCGGAATTTATTAGACAGAGCATGATTATTATTGGCGGTATTACAATTATATGTTTTACTTCTGGCAGATTGGCTTTGGTTATGCTTTCAATAATTCCAGTATTAGCATTACTTGCTGTTTTCTTTGGAAGAAAAATTAGAAAAATTTCTAAAAGCGTTCAAGATAATGTAGCAGACTCCAATATTATAGTTGGAGAAACTTTGCAGGGCATTGCAAACGTTAAAGCATTTACTAATGAGGCACATGAAACGCAGCGCTACCAAAAATCCACCTTAGAAATTGTAAAGATGGCTATGAAGAGTGGCTATGCCCGAGGAAGTTTTTTTTCATTTATTATATTCTGTCTGTTTGGAGCCATCGTATTTATGATATGGTATGTGGTAAAATTAAAAGTGGAAGGACAGATTTCTCCTGACAATATGATGTCGTTTTTATTTTATACCGTCATGGTTGCTGCAAGTATTGGTGGCCTGCCCGAGCAATATGCACAAATACAACGAGCAGTTGGAGCAACAGAACGGGTTTTTGATTTGTTGGATGAGCCGATTGAGAATGTGAGCCTCACCCCTCCGAAGGAGTCTTTTCGGACCAGCCCCTCTTCCTCCGCAAAGGAGTCCCTTCGGGAAAAGGAGAGGGAGGAAGCAGCCCGAAGATTTAATGGAGAAATTGAATTTCAGAATATTTCTTTTTCGTATCCCTCACGAAAAGATTTTCCGGTGCTTAAAAATATTTCTTTCAAAGCAAGTAAAGGCGAGACCATTGCGATTGTGGGTCCGAGCGGTGCAGGAAAATCTACCATCACTAATTTAATTTTGCGTTTTTATGATCCTATAAGTGGCAACATATTGGTGGACGGAAAAAATTCTCAAGAATATTCCCTTACTGAATTACGCTCTCAAATGGCCATTGTTCCGCAAGATGTAATGTTGTTTGCCGGAACCATTAGAGAAAACATTGCGTACGGAAAACAAGATGCAACACTGGAGGAAATAAAAGATGCAGCTCAAAAAGCAAATGCACTTAGTTTCATTGAAGGCTTTCCCGATAAATTTGAAACCAAAGTAGGGGAGCGTGGCATTCAGCTTTCGGGCGGACAAAGACAACGCATTGCCATAGCGCGCGCAGTGCTAAAAAATCCTTCTATATTATTATTGGACGAGGCAACTTCTTCTTTGGATTCAGAATCAGAACGCTTGGTGCAGGAAGCACTTGATAAACTTATGGAAGGAAGAACCTCGGTTGTTATTGCTCACCGACTTTCTACCATTCGCAAGGCAGATAAAATAATTGTGCTTGATAAAGGCGAAGTGGTTGAAACCGGCACTCACGAAGAACTTACTGCTATCCCGGATGGACTTTATCGCAGCTTGAGTAAGTTGCAGTTTGAGGTGGGTTGATATAGTATTTTATCATTTCTTGGTTTAAGCCAAAATACTTCTACAGGGAAACTTGTTGTGCAACAATGATTTTTATTTAGGCAGTATACCGGAAGAAATAAAAACCACTTTCTTGGTTTTAAAAAATTCTTCAGGAAAATAATCTTTCAGCTCGTAGGTTAAATAATCTTGTTCGCTCTCGCCACGCAGGTAAAAAATGCCATTGGAGAGTTCGTTAAAGCTATCTTTCAGAAATTTTCCTTTTACCCATTTCAAAAATTCAGGAAGATCCGTTACAGCACGGCTAACTATGAAGTGATAATTGTCTTTTATCTCTTCTGCACGCGACCAAATACTTTTTACATTTTTTAGTGCTAAACTTTCAGCAACAGCATTTACTACTTTTATTTTTTTTCCAATGGAATCAACTAGGTGAAATTCGCAATCCGGAAAAAGGATGGCTAGTGGAATGCCCGGGAAGCCACCTCCTGTTCCTACATCCAAAATTTTTGTTTTAGGTTTAAACGACATCACTTTTGCAATACCTAAAGAGTGCAACACATGACGCTCGTAAAAATTATCAATGTCTTTGCGAGAGATGACGTTTATTTTAGAATTCCAGTCAGCATATAACTCTCCCAGCTGCTCAAATTGTTTTTTTTGAGGTTCCGTCAGTAAAGGAAAATATTTTAAAATAATCTCTGACTTATCCATGAGGAGCAAAAATACTCATTCGTACCATTTGTATCATTCGTATATTAGCATCTTCATTAGTCTATGGAAAAACTTAAAATAGCAAACAAGATTTTTAATTCCCGCCTTTTCACAGGAACGGGTAAATTCAGCTCCAATGTATTAATGGAAAAATCGCTTTTGGCTTCCGGGTCGGAGTTAGTTACAGTTGCTCTTAAGCGGGTAGATATGCACAACGATAACGATGATATTTTAAAACATCTTTCGCATTCACAATTCACGTTGTTGCCAAATACTTCCGGTGTGCGAAATGCCAAAGAGGCGGTGTTTGCTGCGCAGATGGCTCGAGAAGCGTTGGAAACAAATTGGCTCAAACTAGAAATTCATCCTGACCCAAAATATTTGTTGCCTGATCCTATCGAAACATTAAAAGCGGCAGAAGAATTAGTGAAGCTTGGTTTTATTGTGCTTCCCTATTGCGGAGCGGATCCTGTTTTATGTAAGCGATTGGAAGAAGTTGGTTGTGCAGCGGTGATGCCGCTTGGTTCGCCTATTGGAAGTAACAACGGTTTGCAAACCAAAGCGATGTTGGAAATAATTATTAACCAATGTACAATACCAGTTGTAGTTGATGCAGGCATAGGCGCCCCTTCGCACGCTGCCGAGGCTATGGAAATGGGTGCTGCTGCTGTGTTAGTAAATACCGCCATTGCAGTAGCCAGCGATCCAGTGCAAATGGGAATTGCTTTTAAGCTTGGTGTTGAAGCAGGCAGGATGGCGTTTGAGTCTAAACTAGGGAGTAAAAATAAATTTGCCGAAGCAAGCAGCCCACTTACTGCGTTTTTAGATTAAACTTTTTATGATTTCTATTCAGCATTTTACGTTCAACCCATTTTCGGAAAACACTTACATCCTTTTTGATGAAACAAAAGAATGTATAATTATTGATCCGGGCTGTAGCAACAGTCATGAACAGGAAGAAATGGTGCAGTTCATTTCAAATAATAAATTAAAGCCTGTTCGCTTGCTGAATACACATTGTCACGTTGATCATGTGCTTGGAAACACTTTTATTTCTAAAAAATATAATTTAGGATTAGAAATTCACAAAGACGATTTAGAAACCCTACACTCTTTGCCGATGGTTTCTAAAATGTATGGCCTAAATGCAGAAGAGTCTGTTGAGCCTTCCTCCTTTCTAAAAGAAGGAGACCAAATAAAATTTGGAACATCCATTTTGGACATTGTTTTTACGCCCGGCCATTCCCCAGGAAGCATTTGTTTCATTTCCGGTTCTGATAAGTTTGTAATAGGTGGCGATGTATTATTTTATGGAAGCATTGGCAGAACCGATTTGCCAGGAGGAAATCATGAGCAATTGCTTACCAGTATCCGAGAAAAATTATTTGTGTTGCCGGATGATTTTATTGTCCACTCAGGTCATGGGCCAAAAACTAATATAGGATTTGAGAAAAAGAATAATCCTTTTCTTACCTAGAATTTACTCAGAAATAAAATTTAGTTATTCATTCTTTCTACTTTCTTTTAACTGTTTTTAACAAAAACAGCTTAATTTCCCTATGAAATTAGGCTAAACGACAGTTTCTTTCCATTCGTCTATGTTTTGTTGCCGCCCGCTTCATGAATACTGCTATTCGTCTAAAACACAACCATTTTTCCAGTCAATATTTTTATTACTCCGTATAATAATTATGAGAAGTCTTTTAACATGATTATATGAAAACAAAAATTACTATCTTATTTATTTTCTGTTTCCAGATGTCGCAAGAATATATTTTCTGCCAGACATACTGTGGGCCAACTACTCCAACATTCACTGTTAACCTTACTGGACAGCCGCAAGGTAGTTGGATAAGCCCTGTTATACAGAGGGACGATACATGTTGCGGTTCCAGCGCTCCTAACAAGTGTTTGCAGTTTATCATCACGTTGGATTCGGCTGCCCAAGGAATTTCATTTAATCTTCATTCAGGAGCGGTTCCCCCGGGGGCTATGTTTTACCAGATCAATTGCGGTCCTCCCATAACTGTGGGAAGTCCCATTTGCCTTAACGGGGTAGGGCCTCACTATCTTACATTTTGCAAGCCCGGAAATAACAGCAACGAATACATCATTACATCACTCGGGGGAATAGGTACACAGGGAGATACAATGGCGATGGGTTGTACAGGTGGAACACTTTCTTCCTGGGGATACTACGAACCCAGCATTACCTGGACATCCATCTTTCCGGGCGCTCAAGGTGCCTACAACTCATATTTAAGTTGCACAGGTGGATGTGATACAGTACAAGTTAATCCGTTGCCGAACAGCCCCGCTTATATTGATTTCAAGATATGCGGTGTAAGAGCTACGTTTTGCGATACCATTCCAATATGTGATACCGTGAGGGTGTATATTTTTTCCACCTTGCAGGTAACTGTTTCAGGAAATACAATCTTGTGTAATAACAATGCTACTGGTTCTTTGAATGCTGCCGCATCTGGAGGTGCTCCTCCTTATAGTTATTCATGGTCCAATGGCAGCAGCAGTCAGTCTGTAAGTGGTTTGGGCCCTGGAAATTATTCTGTTACCGTTGTCGATGTAAACGGTTGTTCCGTCTCGAATTCAACAACAATTATTCAGCCTCCTCCTCTCGTACAGTCTGTGTCTCAAAGCGATGTTTCGTGCTTTGGTGGCCAAAATGGAACAGCTTTGGTTTCCCCTTCCGGAGGAACATCCCCATATACTTATTTGTGGCTTCCATGTGGGTGTACCTCAAATGCACTTGTAGGTCTTACGGCAGGTTCTTATTCTTCTACGGTTACTGATCAGAATGGGTGTAGTGTATCTCAGAGTTTCAGCATTAGTCAGCCGCCCTTGCTTACTATAAGCGTTTTGTATATTAACGATGTTTCTTGTAATGGGGGGAATAACGGGCAGGCAGGTGTCTCCGCTTCCGGAGGAGCTGGGGCATATACTTATCAGTGGAGTACGTTTCCTATTCAAACTACTTCTACGGCCACCGGACTTTCGGCAGGAACGTATTCAGCCACCATTACAGATAGCAATGGTTGTGTTATAAGTATTTCATGTAACATTACTCAGCCCGCAGCGCTTGCGGCTGTAATTAATTCTACAAGCGTCACTTGCTATGGAACCGCTACTGGGTCAGCAACGGCAAGTGCAAGCGGAGGTTCTGCTCCTTATAATTATGCATGGAATCCAGGAGGCTCAAACTCCTCTACCGTAACCGGTTTATCTTCAGGTACCTACACCGTACTAATATCCGATATGTACGGTTGTACCCAAATGGTTTCAGTAAATGTTGCTCAACCTGCACTACTTTTAGCAACGGTTTCGAATCCTCAGCATGTGTCCTGTCATGGATTGATCAATGGTTCTGCTTCTGTAAACGCAAGTGGGGGGACAGCTCCTTATAATTATTCCTGGAATAATGGTCAAACTACTTCTGTTGCAACTTCGCTTGGAAGCGGAATATATACGGTTGTGGTTATGGATGGTAATGGCTGTACAACATCTACAGCCTCCACAATTTCACAGCCTTCAGTGTTGCTTGTTGCTGTAAGTTCCAGTAATGTTATTTGTCCTGGACAAAGTGCTAACATCAGTGCTAACGCATCCGGTGGAACTGGACCTTACACTTATTTTTGGCAACCTAATGTTGGATTTGGAAATGCACAAACCGTAAGTCCAACTACTACAACAACCTATACGGCATTAGTGACAGATGCTAATGGCTGTACCAATACAAACGTAGTAACGATAGGTGTCCATTCAATGAATCTTATTGTTAATGCAAATGCTACACCCGCAATTTGTGTTGGTCAGACTGCAACAGTTTTAGCTACCACTTCGGGTACTAATATTACGCAGTACCAATGGAGCCACGGACTTGGAAATAGCGTAGGACCATATGCTGTTTCACCCAGCGTAACTACCACCTATACCGTAACAGCATTTAATATTTGCGGAGCAAGTGTCTCGTCAGTAGCTACGGTTGTTGTAAATCCTTTACCGCAAATTTATATTCCACCTCAGAATATAGTGACTTGCGGTAAAGCAGTTCTACATTTTTCAGATACTACTCAAGCAAATAATGGATCCCATTATAATTGGAATTTTGGCGATGGCGGAACTTCCAGCGCACAAAACCCAACACATATTTATAATCAAACAGGAGTTTATGTTGTTAGCGTTACAGTTTCCTCTACGTTTGGTTGTTCTGCATCTGCTCAAACAAATTGCGCAGTAACAGTTTTTCCAATACCGGCAGCTAACTTTACTTCAGACCCACCGCTAGAAACTAGTATCATAAACCCAGATTTTAGATTTTTTGATAAATCAAAAGATGCAATCTTTTGGGAATGGGACTTTGGCGATGGAAAAACATCGCAAATGCAAAACCCGGCACATAGCTATGAGAATACGGGGATTTACACCGTTAAACTTATTGTGCGAAACGCAGGTAATTGCATGGATACTATATTAAAAACTGTTGAAGTAAAACCTGAGTTCACTTTTTATATTCCCAACACGTTCACCCCCAATGGAGATGGAATAAACGATTTCTTTACCGGCAAAGGGTTAGAGATTGCAGAATTTGAAATGAGCATCTTTGATAGATGGGGAGAAGAAATTTTTAAGTCAAATAATTTAGGATCTGGTTGGGATGGAACTGTAAGGGGAAAAGATGCCATTGCACAAGAAGATGTGTATGTGTATAGGGTAATTCTAAAAGATAATTTTGGCACTCCGCATGTGTATAATGGGCATGTAAACCTGGTGAAGTAAAATTTAATAAAACTATATTGCTTCCTTCTTTTAACTTTGTGATTCTCACAGAAATTAAAAGGAATAGCAATTATGGAAAATCTTAGCTACCCGATTGGAAAATTCTCTTTTAAACAAGAGACAGGTGAAAATGAAATTCAGCAATGGATTCAAGATATCGAGCAACACCCTAAAAATCTTCAAGCTGCTGTTCAAGGCTTGTCTAACGAACAATTAAACACACCCTATCGTGATGGAGGTTGGACAGTTTGTCAGGTGGTTCATCATCTGGCGGATAGCCACATGAATGCATACATTCGATTTAAGTTAGCATTAACCGAACATCACCCTACCATTAAACCTTACGAAGAAAAACGTTGGGCAGAAATGGAAGATGCAAAAGTATTGCCCATTGATATTTCGATTTCTATTTTAACTCCTTTGCATATTCGTTGGACAAATATGCTTAAGAAAATTACAAATGAAGAATTAGAAAGAACTGTTTTTCATCCCGAAAGCAAAAGGGATATGTCCGTAAAGTTTTTGCTGGCTTTGTATTCCTGGCATGGCAAGCATCATGTTGCTCATGTAACTGCATTAAGGGATAGAAATAAATGGTGATTTGTCTTGTTTAGTATAGGCAAAAGGTAAAACGCTTTATATACTTCAATTAATTACCTTTGCCCTCCTTATTATATATCCTTTGTAATGAAAGTAGTTGATCATATCAAACAGTCCAAATCCACACTCTTTTCGATTGAAATTCTTCCTCCATTAAAAGGGAAGAGCATTCAGTCGATTTATGATATTATAGACCCGTTGCAGGACTTCAAACCATCTTTTGTAGATGTGACCTACCATCGTGAGGAATACATATACAAGAAACGAGCAGGAGGATTTTTAGAAAAAGTATCTACACGCAAACGCCCGGGCACAGTTGGTATTTGTGCGGCGATCATGAACCGATATAAAATTGATACGGTACCTCATATAATTTGTGGGGGATTTACCAAAGAGGAGACCGAAAGCGCACTTATCGACCTTCAGTTTTTGGGGATTGATAATGTATTAGTATTACGTGGCGATGCCGTAAAAACAGAACGCTCTTTCGTTCCTGAACCTGGCGGAAATGAATACGCTATTGATTTAGTAAAGCAAGTGGTAAATATGAATAAGGGCACTTACTTGCACGAAGATGAAATGGTGGAAATAACACCAACAAATTTTTGCATTGGCGTTGCGGGTTATCCCGAAAAGCATTTTGAAGCACCCAACATGGTATCGGATTTAAAGCATTTGAAAACCAAAGTGGATTCCGGTGCTCAATACATTGTTACGCAAATGTTTTACGACAACAAAAAATATTTTGAGTTTGTGAAACAATGTAAAGATATGGGAATTAATGTCCCAATTGTTCCTGGCTTAAAAGTGATGACCAGCAAATCGCAAGCATCCATTTTACCGAAAACATTTTTCATTGACATTCCTCAGGAGTTGATGGAGTCCATTGACAAATGTAAAAATGATGCCGATGCTAAAGAGGCAGGAATAGAATGGTCTACACAACAAGCAAAAGAGTTAATAAAGTTTGGTGCGCCAGTTTTACATTTTTATACCATGGGAAGCGCAGAGCCTGTGCGCAGAGTGGTAAGCGCTGTATTTTAAATATTAATATTATGTCCCGCCCAACTTTTGATGATATATACATGGATTTAGCAGGCAGTCTTGCCGAGCGATCTCATTGTGTAAAAATGAAAGTGGGGGCCGTGCTCACAAAAGATACGCGTATAGTTTCATTAGGCTACAACGGGCCTCCTGCTGGAACCCACAACTGCGATATTGAATGGCCCGAGAACGGTTGTCCGCGCGACAGCAAAGGAGGTTGTTCTCTTGCCTTGCATGCAGAGCAAAATGCGATTATCTATGCATCTAAAAACAATGTTCCTCTTGAAAATTGTTCAATCTATGTTACACTTGCTCCATGCCTATCCTGTGCAAGAATTATTTTTGCATCGGGAATAAAAAAAGTTATTTATTTAAATAGCTACGCAGAATACAAAGGAATTGGTGTAGAAGAAGGGGTAGAGTTTCTTACAAAATTTGGAATCGAAGTTGTTAGGTATCGCAAGAACTAATATTTCTAGCAGCATGTTTTATCAATGAATTCACGATATAAAATTTATCTCCCTATTTTATTTGCGCTGGTACTAAGTGCCGGAATTTTTATTGGCTCCAAGTTAAATTTTTCATCGCCCAGTGTTCGCTTTCTTCAGCCTGCAAGAAAAGCTTCGGATAAATTAAATAGTGTAATTAATTTTATCGAGTCAGAATATGTTGATACGGTAAACCGAGAGCTATTGGTTGAGAAAGCAATTAATGATTTGTTACAAAACTTGGACCCTCACTCGGTATATATCACAGCCAAAGAGGTTAAAGAAATGCGAGAGCCGCTCGAAGGGAATTTTGAAGGCATAGGAATTGAGTTCAATATTTTTAATGATACCATCCGGGTAATTTCTGCCATAGCAGGTGGTCCTTGCGAGTTATTAGGTATTCAAGCCGGAGATAAAATTGTAAAGATTGAAAGCGAAAATGCAGCTGGGGTAAAAATAAAAAATAAAGATGTACTCGGAAAACTCAGAGGTAAAGGCGGTACGGAAGTACGAGTAAGTATTATGCGAGGGAATTCAAAAAAATTAATTGATTATACAATTACTAGAGGAACTATACCTATTTACAGTGTAGATGCAGGTTATATGTTGGATAAAAACACGGGCTATATTAAGATTAACCGCTTTGCAGAAACTACCTATGGTGAATTTATAGATAAGGCAACTAAATTGCGTTCGGAAGGAATGAAAAATCTTATTTTGGATTTACGAGGCAATGGAGGCGGATTACTTAGTGCGGCAATAAAAATTTGTGATGAATTTTTAGAAGAAAACAAAACCATCGTTTATACAGAAGGAAAAGCTAGACCCAAAGAAGTTGCTACCGCAACCAGCAGAGGGATTTTGTTAAACACAAAGTTAGTTGTACTAGTAGATGAAAGCTCTGCTTCTGCAAGTGAAATTGTAGCTGGCGCAATTCAAGACAACGACAGAGGGGCTATTATTGGTAGAAGGTCTTTTGGAAAAGGATTGGTGCAAAGAGAAACAATGTTTTCGGATAGCTCAGCAATCAGACTTACTGTTGCACGTTACTATACCCCTACAGGAAGATGTATTCAGAAATCGTACGGCAAAGATTTGGCAGATTATTACGGAGAAGAATATGGTAGATTCCAGCAAGGGGAATTAATGCACGTGGATAGTATTCATAAAATAGATTCACTAAAGTACATTACCCCTAAAGGAAAAATTGTTTACGGTGGTGGAGGTATTACGCCCGATATTTTTATACCACTGGATACGGTAGGAAGATCTGCTTTTCTTTCGGAGTTGTATATAAAAGGTATAATCAATCAGTATTGCTTTGACTATGCTGACAAAAACAGGAAAGCATTAAAAGGAATGAAGTTTGAATCGTATAAATTAAATTTCATTATTAGTGAAAAAATCTTTAAAGATTTTTTATCTTTTTCAAATAACAAGGGAGTTAAGCCAAAGGCAAATGAAGCTGAAATATCAAAGACAATAATTATTCAAATAATAAAAGCTGGATTAGCAAGGCAAATATGGGGTAATAGTGGCTTCTATCCTATTATAAATCAAGACGATAAAGCAATACTGAAAGCTTTAGGCGAAATAAATTCCTTATAAACCAAAAAAGCCCCGTTTTCGTGAGAAAACGGGGAATTCTTAGAAAATTTAAGTTAAATCTTAATGAGTTTCGCCAGCAGCGTGATCATGACCTTCATGTCCAGCAGCAGAATCTCCAGCAGCTGCCTCCATAACTGGTTCAGCAGCAGCTTCAGATGCTTGCTCTAAAAGAGCATTTGCAACTGAATCGGCAGATTGTTGTAATGCAGCTTCTTGAGCAGCTTTTTCTTCAGCAGATGGTCCGCAAGCAACTAAGCCAACGAATACAAACGCTGTAACAAGTGTAAATACTTTTTTCATTTGTTTGGTTTTTATAGGGATAATGTTCTGCAAATGTAAAAAAAATTATTTTTCATGCACGTGCTATCGAAATTATATTTTTTTATCTTTGCTCCCCTTTTAAAAGCCCTTCAAAACTTGCAAAAGTTGTCTTTTAGGAATGATAAAAGGTTGTTACACAAAATACATTAATTAAAACTCTTAAAATGGCTTTCGAATTACCAAAATTACCCTACGATTATAGCGCTTTGGAACCGCATATTGATGCACGCACTATGGAAATTCACCATAGCAAACACCACAATGCATACGTTACTAACCTGAATAATGCTGTTGCTGGTAAACCAGAAGAGAATTTAAGCATTGAAGATATTTGCAAGAATATCTCTAAGCATTCTCCGGCAGTACGAAATAACGGAGGAGGGCACTATAACCATTCATTATTCTGGACATTGCTCAAGAAAGATGGTGGCGGGGAGCCGACAGGCCCTTTAGCGGAGGCTATTAAAAGTGCTTTTGGCACATTTGAAGATTTTAAAACTCAATTTAATACAGCTGCAGCAACACGCTTTGGATCAGGATGGGCTTGGCTTTGTGTAAGTGGAGGAAAATTAGCTATTTGCTCAACTCCAAATCAAGATAACCCGTTGATGGATATCGCAGACTGTAAAGGAACACCTATCTTAGGATTAGATGTTTGGGAGCATGCCTATTATTTAAATTATCAGAACAGACGTCCAGATTACGTTGCTGCTTGGTGGAGCGTAGTGAATTGGGAAGAAGCTGCAAAAAGATTTGATGCTGCAAAATAAAATTATAACATAACAAGAATAACAGATCAATATCATACTATGAAAACGCTAAATTTAACCGGCACCAAAAGAGCATCTATCGGAAGAAGTAATGCTGCTTCTTTAAGAAAAGAAGGTAAAATACCTTGTATCCTTTACGGAGGAACAGAAATTGTTCACTTTGAAGCAAGCGAAAAGGATTTTAAACCTTTGGTTTATACTCCAGATGTGCACATGATTAAATTAGATGTTGGAGGAAAGCAAACAGATGCAATCTTGCAAGCTATACAGTTTCATCCTATCACCGATAAAATTCAGCACGTAGATTTTTTAGAAGTTGTTGGAGATAAGCCTGTGGTAATGGAAATTCCTGTTCGTACTACAGGTACTTCTGTGGGGGTTAAAGAAGGTGGTAAGCTTTTGAAAAAACTTGCTCGCCTTCGTGTTAAAGCGCCAATTTCTAAAATTCCAGGTACAATTGATTTAGATATTGAGCCAATGAAAATCGGTGATTATATCAGAATCAAAGATTTGAATTATGATGGTGTTACATTTCTTCATGAGCCAAATGTTACCATTATGGCTGTAAAAGTAACTCGTGAAGTAGTAGAAGAAGTTACACCTGCAGCAGCGGCAGCAGCAGCTGTAGCTGGAGCACCTACAGCAGCAGCACTAGCAGAAGGAGCAGCAGCACCAGTAGAAGAGAAAAAGAAATAATCTTTTTAAATACATTATAACTCCCTCTGACCTTAAAACGTCAGGGGGATTTTTTTTATACTTACCTTTACTTTGATGGACAAAATGCTAATTGTTGGCTTAGGCAATCCCGGAGCGGAGTATGATGAAACTCGACATAATATAGGTTTCAAAATACTTGATGCTTTTGCGGAGTCTCTCAAAATATCTTTTGAATCAACTCGCCTTGCTTTTACTGCAGCAGGAAAAATAAAAAATAAAAAGTTTTTTTTAGTGAAGCCTACCACGTTTATGAACTTAAGCGGAAAAGCGGTGAACTATTATATGCAGCAGGAAAATATTTTGTTGAATAATTTCTTAGTTATTACCGATGATATTGCCCTTGAACTTGGTACCTTGCGGTTTCGCCCAAAGGGAAGTGATGGAGGTCACAATGGATTAACTAGCATCAATGAAGTTTTAGGTTCACAAAACTATTCCCGACTTCGCTTTGGCATTGGAAATAATTATCCCAAAGGCGGCCAATCGGATTTTGTTTTGGGAAAATGGGCTGCAGATGAAATTAAACTAATTCAACCGAGAATAAACCTTGCAGTTGATGCCATAAAAGATTTTGGATTGATGGGAATTGAGAAAACGATGAACAACTATAATAATAAATAGCACTACTAACCGACTAATCATTTGAAAAAAAGCAGGTAGCCCGAAAGCTACCCACCTATTGCCGTAAATTTGTTGTTGCAAAACAATAAAAACTAACGACAATGTACAAAAATACGGAAATAAAGTTTGTCGGTCAGCCGATTTTCGGACAAATACTAAAACTGATAGACAAAGCTGACTTTATCAGGATAGTAAATGTAAACTTGTATCAGGATTATTAACCAAAATGTGTAAACTTTTTTCAGGACGAGACCACCATTCGCTTGTTCAGCGACATATTGAAAGGAGTAGGGCGCAATCCCAAAAACGATGGTAAAAAGAAAGGAGGACTAAAAGTGCATATGCTGATAGATGCGGTGCAATCGGTAGCCAAGTTTGTAAAGATTACTGAAGCCAAAATGCACGACAAAAATTTTCTCAAGGACATACAAGTTCCTCCATTCAGCATGTAGGTCTTTGATAAGGCATACAATTATTACAAGCAATTTGCCGGGTGGACAGAAGGGAATATCTATTTTGTAACTCGTCAGAAAAGCAATGCAGTATATAAAGTATTGAAAACTGTGATAAAACAAAAATTAAAAAAAGATAAGCCGGGAGTAAGTAAAGAAGAAATAATCGCCATAACCTACAAAGAGGGTAAGAAAGAAAAGAAATTAAAGTTGCGAAGAATACAGTATCGTGATGAAAAAAATAGGCAGTATGTATTTATCTGCAACAATTTTATCATTACCGCAGAAGAAATCGCCCTCATATATAAAAAGCGATGGGGAATAGA
>CAYZTB010000047.1:0-23241 GCA_964481195.1 uncultured Bacteroidia bacterium
ATACATAGCTATTTTTTAGAAAAAAACTCACTCGGCATTTGCCACAATGCCCATGGAGCAAAATTTGCTTACACGTTCTTTAACTAAGTCCGAAGGTGAAATTTTTCTTAATTTTTCTAATTGGCTAATAATCTCTTTTTTAACAATCATAAATGTTTCTTCCGGGTTAGTATGAGCGCCCCCTAGCGGTTCTTTAATAACACCATCAATGAGCTTGTTATTCAACATATCTTGAGGAGTAAGCTTTAGTACATCGGCTGCCTTTTCTTTAAAATCCCAACTTCTCCAAAGGATGGAAGAGCATGATTCTGGAGAAATTACAGAATACCAAGTATTTTCTAGCATCAGTACTCTGTCGCCAACTCCAATTCCAATTGCACCTCCCGAAGCACCCTCTCCAATAATAATGCAAATGATAGGCACTTTCATTTTAGACATTTCAAATAAGTTGCGGGCAATCGCTTCTGCTTGGCCTCTCTCCTCTGCTTCGATACCAGGATAGGCACCGGGGGTATCAATTAAAGTAACAATAGGCTTATTAAATTTTTCGGCCAGTTTCATTAACCTTAGTGCTTTTCTATATCCTTCCGGATTGGCCATCCCAAAATTGCGCATCTGCCGCTCTTTGGTTGTCCTACCCTTTTGTTGACCAACAAACATAAATGTTTTGCCTTCCATTTCGCCAAAACCACCCACCATTGCCTTATCGTCCTTCACATATCTATCTCCGGCAAGTTCAGTAAAATTGCCATTTGTCATAGCTTGGATATAATCCAGCGTGTAAGGCCTATCTGGATGGCGTGATAACTGAACCCGCTGCCAAGGGGTTAAATTTGCATAGACCTCAATTTTTGTAGATTTTATTTTTTCCTCAAGCTCTTTTATAGAAGAACTAACATCAACCTTATTTTTTAAAGCAACTATTTTAAGCTTTTCAATCTGTTCAGAAATTTCTTCAATCGGCTTTTCAAAATCAAGATAGTTCATAGCTTTTATTGTTTGTCTAATTGAGCACAAATATACTAATTAAGGCATAATATAAATGCTGCAAAATATCCTCAATTCGTATATTCGTATGTCTAATTAATCATTAGATTTTTTAAAGAAAATATGATCTGCTTTCCAAATGCAAAAATCAACATAGGTCTAAATATTACCGAAAAACGCTCTGACGGATTTCATAATATTGAGACAATATTGTATCCTTTAAACGGAGTTTTAGTTGATGCATTGGAGGTTATTAAAAGCACGAAATTAAGTTTTCAAAGTTCGGGAATTAAAATCCCCGGAAATAAAAATGATAATTTGTGCCTGAAGGCATACAATTTAATAAAACAGGATTACCCACAAGTACCGGAAGTAAATGTTTACCTGCATAAGGCTATTCCAATAGGCGCAGGCCTTGGCGGAGGCTCTGCTGATGGAGCTTTTTTTATTAAACTTATCAACGAAGCATTTGAATTGGGAATTTCCTGGGGAGAAATGCACCATTATGCTCGGCAGCTGGGGAGCGACTGTTCCTTTTTTGTTACCAACAAACCTTCATATGCTTCTGGAAAAGGCGATGTGTTAGAATCCATAAATATTAATCTTAGCGAGTATTATGTTGCTCTGATCTATCCAAACATTCACATAAATACGACAGAAGCATATCGAGGTATAATTCCAAAAAAATCTGTTCGCTCGCTTGAAGATGACATCCTAAAATTACCAATTTCAAGCTGGAAAAAATACATTCATAACGATTTTGAAGAAAGTATTTTCCCTAAATACCCAGTATTAAAAAGCATTAAAGAAAAGCTTTACTCAAAAGGAGCTCTCTATGCATCTATGAGTGGAAGCGGGTCTGCTTTATTTGGAATCTTCAAAGCCCTGCCTGATGTAAAAAATGATTTTAAAAATTTAAAATCCTGGACAGGCAAACTTACTTAGGAGCGCTGCGCAACATAAATAAGGCTAGCACCGAAAAAATAATATTGGGAGTCCAAACGGCTATTGCAGGAGAAATACTTCCATTGATGGCAAACGTGGTAGACACTTGCATAAACAATATGTAGGAAAAACTTATTAGCAGCCCAACGCCAATATGCCAACCAATGCCCCCCCTTACCCTTCGGCTAGCTACCGAAACTCCTATTAATGTTAGGACAAACGTTGCAAAAGGAAAAGCGGTCCTCCAATGTTTTTCAGATTCATACATTGGTATTAAAGAAGACCCTTTTAACTTTTCTTCATCTATAAATTTAATGAGTTCCGGAGTTTGCATGGATTCAATTTTAGTAGCACGGACTCCAAACTCAGAGGGATTAAATCCTAACGCTGTGTCCAACTTAGCGCCCATGGCTATTTCTTCTTTCATACCATTAACTTTTCTTGAAAAATAATTTTCAAGCATCCAGCTAGATTTTATACTATCCCAAATTATGCGATCAGACTTTAAAAAATATTTACGCTCGCCACCTCGAATTTCCTCATATGAAAACTGATAACCATTATTCGAACGATGATTATAACTAGAAACATAAATATAATTACCGGGAGAGATTTGCCTGTGAATATTTTTTCCTTTGTTTTCGTATGGATTCCGAATGTATTTCTCTTCAAAGGCCAGCCGCACTCCATTTGACTTTGGAATAACAAAATGATTCAGGTACAATGAAATAGAAGCTAAAAACCCTGCCGCTAGCATATAGGGAAAAAGCATTCGCCTAAAGCTAATTCCACTGCCGAGTATCGAAATGATTTCACTTTGATAGGCCATTCTAGAGGTGAAATAAATAACGGCAATGAATGTAAAGAGCGGGCTAAACCTGTTGGCAAAAAACGGAAGAAAATTAAAATAATAATGCAAAATAATTTCACTTAAAGGAGGTTTTTTCAATAAAAAATCTTCCATGCGTTCCGAAATATCAAACACAACCACGATCATCAAAATAAGTATGATGGAAAGAAAAAAAGTAGAAAGAAACTTTCGAATTATATAACGATCAAGAATTTTCATTAAGAAAGGGAACGATTAAAAAAGTAGATTATTCCAAAACAAACTACTACGCTGATTAATATGTTAGCAAAAGCAAATCCTACATTGCCGTTTTTCACAAGCTCAACAGTTTCATAGCTAAATGCAGAAAAAGTACTAAAGCCTCCACAAATTCCAGTGAGTAGCAATAACCGAATTGGCATATCGGATTGCATTTTCTCCGCAAAGAAAAAAAGTGCTAGTCCGAAAATTATAGAACTTAATATGTTAGCCACTAAAGTAGCTAAAGGAAAAACTCCTTTATAAAAATGCATGGTGATTAGGGTTACCGAAAATCTTGCCAGACTTCCAACTCCTCCACCTACAAACACCGCTATTAAATTATTAAACATATTTTTTATCGAAATGTTTATAAAAAGCATAACATACAAACCCAAGAATAACTCCCAGCATCATTCCACCTATGATATCAAAAGGGTAATGAACACCAGCATATATCCTGCTGTATGAAACTAACGCTGCCCAAAGATACATGAACAAGGCAAAGTCTTTCCTTCTAAAATAGAAAATTAAAAAAGTAGTTAAAGCAAAGCTATTGGCCGCATGGTTGGAAACGAACCCATACAAACCACCACAAGCACCATCAATTAGTTGCACCTGCGATTTTAAGTTGAGGTTATGGCATGGTCGGTAGCGCTGAAATGTATCCTTAAACAAATGAACCGAAATTTGATCAGTGAGTGTAATTAGAATAGCTATGGAAAGTACTACCAACCACATTTTACTGCCACTCTTTTTCCAAACAAAGAAAAGCAAAAGAACATATAATGGAATCCACGTAAGTTTGTTTGTTACTCCTCCCATAAATACATCCATGAAAGGCGTGTGATTGCCATTAAAAAACAGGAAAAGCTTAGTGTCGATTTGTTTTAATAGCTCTATCACAAAATGAAATTAAAATGAAAACACTGTTTCATTGTTTGGGTTAACGAGTTTAAAGCTTTTTCTATCAACGCCATAGTAACAATGAATAAAATTGGTTTGCGATTCATGCGAATCAAAAAGAATCGAATTTTGAATTTTTACTTCTTTGGATACAACAGATAGTGCAGATTCGAAATAACACCAAACAGCTTCTTCCTCTATTTCATATCCAATATACTTAAACGCTATCTCCTTATTCCCTACTAACACTCTTGTATGTTTAGTTACATATATATTTAAGAGCGAATCGTTTTTAGCAGAACCCTTAAATAATGACACCGATGAATGCAACGATTTCCCTAATGCCGCTTCCATATCATCCGTAAACATTTTGCAACTCATGTTAATAGTCTTTTTTGCAGGATCAATCCTAACCTCAGTTACACTTATATAATACGGGTGGGAAAAGCTTGAAAAAAAAAGGAATCCAAATAAAACAATTATAATATTAAAAGAAATTTGTTCTTTAAATATTAATTCTTTAATTCGCATTCAGCAAAAGTATGAAATAGTGAGCGACTTTAACCTTTGGTTCTTTACAGGGCTTGAACACATTGCCGATTGGCAAGGATATGACCATATATTATTCCTAGCTGCGCTATGCAGTATTTATTCGTTTAAACAATATAAAACAGTATTAATATTAATTTCCTCCTTTACAATAGGACACAGTTTAACGCTGGCATTAAGCACACTGTCTATCATCCATTTTAGTAGTAAATGGATAGAATTACTAATACCGATTACTATAATTATTACAGCTACCAACAACTTACTTAGGAGTAACAGCCTTTCAAAAAATAACTTCCAGTTTTCTTATACCCTTGCACTTTTTTTTGGATTCATACACGGCATGGGTTTTTCTATTTTACTTAAATCACTTTTAGGTAAATCAGAATCCGTTATAAGCGCATTATTTGCATTTAATTTAGGTTTAGAAGCAGGGCAAATACTTATCATAGCTGTTATTCTGACATGTTTTGTATTATTAGATATGATAATACCTGTTAAAGAAAAAATAAAAAAAATAACAATTTCCTTGACTATAATTGGAATCGCGTTACTTTTGACGCTTGAAAGATTACTCATTTTATTTTAATTCTTATTTATGAAATTACTTTCTCACTTTTTTACACTAGGATTAGCTTTTGTAGTAATAGCAGCATCAGCTCAAAACATTAAAAACAATCCCGCTTCTAACCACGGAAACAAGTTTGAACAGCTAGGAACAATTTTAGCCAGTCCAAACGTGTACAGAACCGCTTCGGGTGCTCCGGGGCATATGTATTGGCAGCAACAGGCAGATTATAAAATCAAAGCAACCTTGGATGAAAAAGACTTGAGATTACACGGTGAAGAAGAAATAACATATTCCAATAATTCACCTGACAAATTAAGTTATTTATGGCTTCAATTAGATGAAAATGAACACAACCCAAACAATGAGTCAAACAATTTTGATGGAAGCAAAAAACCTTCGATATTAACTACGAATAGACTTGAAGACTTAGATTATAAGAAGCAATTGGAAGGATTTGGAGTAAACATTATCAGCGTAACAGATATACTTGGAAAAGCAATACCCTTTACGATTAACAATACGATGATGCGAATTGACCTACCTACTCCATTAGCATCCAAACAAAAAACAGTTTTTAAAATTAAGTGGAACTACAAAATTCCGGACAGAAAAAGTATTGGTGGTCGTGGTGGCTATGAGTATTTTCCGGATGACAGCAACTATGTATTTACTATTTCACAGTGGTATCCTCGCATGTGCGTTTACAATGACTATGGTGGATGGAACAACAAACAATTTACTGGTCGAGGAGAATTCTCTCTTGCATTTGGAAATTTTGACGTTACCATGAAAGTTCCTGCTGACCATGTTATAGCATCAACTGGAACGATTCAAAATGCATTGGAAGTTTTATCTCCTGCGCAATTGGAGCGTTGGACAAAAGCTCAATCATCAAAAATACCTGTTGAAGTTGTAACACTAGAGGAAGCAAAAGCCAGAGAAAAAAATCCAGACAAAACAACATTTAAAACTTGGAAATTCAAAGCAGAAAATGTTCGAGATTTTGCTTGGGGCAGTTCTCGAAAATTTATTTGGGATGCGATGGAGGAAAAAATTAGCGGCAAGCACATCATGTGCATGAGCTATTATCCTAAAGAAGCATATGGCTTATACCGCAACTACTCAACCAAAACAGTAGCACATACGTTAAGAACCTATTCGAAATTTACTATACCTTACCCTTATCCGGTTGCAATAAGTGTAGAAGCATCCAGCGGCATGGAATACCCTATGATCTGTTTCAATTTTGGTCGTACCGATGAAGATGGAACATACAGCGAAGGAACGAAATACGGCATGCTTGGAGTAATCATTCACGAAGTGGGACATAACTTCTTCCCAATGATTGTAAATAGCGATGAACGTCAGTGGACGTGGATGGACGAAGGCTTGAACACGTTTGTTCAGTTTTTGACCGAACAGGAGTTCGATAATGATTATCCTTCGCAGAGAGGACCGGCACATAAGATTGTTGACTATATGAGTATGCCTAAAGATCAACTGGAGCCCATCATGACGAACAGCGAGAATCTAATTTCTGGAGGAAACAATGCCTACAGCAAGCCTACAGCCGCTTTAAATATTCTAAGAGAGACTATTATGGGTCGTGAATTGTTTGATTATGCCTTTAAAGAATACGCTAGACGCTGGGCCTTTAAACACCCTACCCCATCTGATTTTTTTAGAACCATGGAAGATGCATCTGGAGTTGACTTAGATTGGTATTGGAGAGGCTGGTTTTACGACATTGAGCCGGTAGATATTTCATTGGACAGTGCATTTGCTTACACAGCACAAATACCTATGCAATTGATGGTAAGCGATGACTCCATTACTCTTAGAAAAAGAAAGGAAGATAAGTTTCAACATATTTCCAAACTTAGAAATAAAGAAAGTGGATTGAAGTTCTTAGTTGACCAGGACACTACACTTAGGGATTTTTATTATTACTATAAACCTGAGCCAGAAACAGATAAACCTAAAAAAGTTACTTACAATAAATATGAAACCCTTTCCTTGGTTGACAGCGAGGAATTCAAAAAATTTGAGAATAAATCTTATTACGAATTACATTTTTCGAACAAAGGCGGATTGGTGATGCCCATCATTATCCAATGGAATTTTAAAGATGGTACTAGCGATGTGGAATACATCAGCGCTTATATCTGGAGGAAAGATGAAAACAAAGTGGTAAAAAACTTTGCCAAGGATAAAGAAGTGGTATCTATTAAATTAGATCCTTACCGCGAAACAGCAGATATTGACGAGAAAAACAATACTTGGCCTAACACAATTACACTTTCACATTACGAAGTATTTAAAACTAAAACTGCTGCAAGGGGTGAATCAAATGGCTCAAACCCTATGAAAAAGGCATTAGAAAAATCAAAGGCTAAGTAAAAAGTTAACTATTTATCTTTTTCCAGAGCAAATCTTTAAGCTCTACAAGTCCCATTTGCGTTTGGGAGGAAAAGTAAACTACGGGAACTTTTTTCTCTTTGAATCTTTTCTTTAGATCTTTGCTGAACTCTTTCGTAAGTTCCTCATCCATTAGGTCGCATTTAGAAATTCCTAACACACGTTCTTTCTTAAGTAACTCCGGATTGTAAAGCTTCAATTCATTTAATAGAATTTTATATTCAGCTACCACATCTTTTGTATCGCAAGGCACTAAAAATAACAACACTGAATTTCTTTCAATATGTCTTAAAAAGCGAATACCTAAACCTTTGCCATCGTGCGCACCTTCAATGATTCCTGGAATATCTGCCATTACAAACGACTGATGGTTACGATATTTGATAATTCCTAAATTAGGAACCAACGTAGTGAAAGGATAATTAGCAACTTTTGGTTTTGCAGCAGTCACTACGGATAATAAAGAAGATTTTCCTGCATTGGGAAAACCAACCAATCCAACATCAGCTAATATTTTTAATTCAAGAACTTTCCATTCACTCCTGCCAGGATCTCCGGGTTGTGCATTGCGAGGAGATTGATTGGTAGAGGACTTAAAAAAGGCATTTCCTTTCCCTCCTCTTCCACCCGGTACAATAATTTTTTCCTGACCATCTTCGGTGATTTCAAATTCTACTTCTCCAGTTTCTGCATCTTTTACTATCGTACCTATTGGAACTTCCAATATTTCATCTTCTCCATTAGAACCTGAGCTTAATTTTTTTTCGCCTTTACCACCAGCTTCAGCAATAACATGCTTTCTGTATTTAAGCGGGAGCATGGTCCATACGTTTTTGCTTCCACGGACTATAATATGTCCACCACGACCACCATTACCTCCATCAGGTCCGCCTTTATCCACAAATTTTTCTCTATGAAAGTGTACAAAGCCTGCGCCTCCTTTACCGGAGCGGCAACATATCTTTACATAATCTATAAAATTCGAATCTGCCATAAAGTTTTTTGATTTTTAAATTTCCGGGTCTATTAAAGTTCCCCATCCGTCAAACTCTGCATTGTTTGCTTCAGCCAATGCATCCATTTTATCTGTCCAAATGGTAATGGATTCATCATCCATCTTCATTTTTTTAGTTATGCCCATCACACCCCAATTTTTACGTGCTGCATCCGGTTCATCAATGGCATATAATTTATAGCCTAGCTTGAATAGGTCAATAGACAAATTACTTGCATCATCTTGCGAGCTGGTATAGAAAAAGAATTCTACTTCCAACAATGAATTATCTGTAGTAGAATAATGATCGATGAATTCTAAAACCCGCTCGTTAGCTGCCTTCCTACTCATTTTACTTTTGCTACTGAATTTATATTATTGCAAAGTTCATCAAATATTTGATCAATAGAGCCAACTCCAGGAATAGATTTTAACTTTCCTTGAACCTTATAAAAATCTTTTAATGGAGCTGTCTTGGTGCTGTACTCTTTTACTCGGTTTCGTACTATTGTTTCATCCCGATCATCTACTCTGCCGGAATCTTTTCCTCTTAAGATGATACGTTTTGTTAACTCCTCTTCATCCACTTCCAATGCAAGGGTTAATACAATGGGTATGTTTTTATCTGCTAAAAATTTGTCCAATGCCTGTGCCTGTGCAGTCGTTCTAGGAAATCCATCAAAAATAAATCCTTTGGAGCTAGATGCTTTATTTACTTCAGATTCGAGCATTTTGATAGTCACTTCATCTGGGACCAAATCACCCTTATCCATATAACTTTTAGCAAGTGTACCAAGCTCGGTTCCCCCTTTAATGTTTGCACGAAAAATATCGCCCGTAGAAAGGTGAACCAAGTTATACTTTGAAACTAATTTCACTGCTTGTGTTCCTTTGCCAGCTCCCGGAGGACCAAATAAGACAATGTTTAACATAAAATCAGGTTTTAAGTGAATAAACTTTTTTAAAATTCCTTCCTAATCCGTTATAATCTAATCCAAAACCTACAATAAAATCATTGGGAATATTCATTCCTTTATAATCTATTTTAAAGCTTTTTTTATAGGCCTTTGGTTTGAAGAACAAGGTAGCAATTTTTATTGTTTTGGGTTTATGTTTTTTCAATTCAATCATTAATGATTCAAGCGTATTTCCTGAATCAACAATATCTTCCAACACAACCACCATCCTGCCTTTAATGTTTTCATTTACTCCTATCAATTTTTTTGCTTTTCCAGTAGAATCTGTTCCTTTATAAGAGGCGAGTTTTACGAATGAAAGCTCGCAATCTATATTTAACTTTTTTAACAAATCCGAAGTAAACATAAAAGAGCCATTAATAACAGAAACAAAAAGAGGTATCTCGCTTTTAAAGTCTTTATTGATTTTTGAAGCTATTTTTTTAATGGCTTTATCAATATCTTTTGAGGAGATGTATGACTGAAATTTCTTATCCTGCAATTTAACGATCTCCTTCATACTATTATATTAGTAACCTACCGAAGTATCATCACCCCTTCGATCTGCTCCGCCTTCTAGTTTTCCTGTTGGCAATACTAAAATGCAATCCGTTCTGCCAATAGGACCACGAGGAATGAATTCATGCCCTTTCTTTTTCAACGCAACAATGGTTAAACTATCAATTGCCTCTTCTTCAACGAAAATAGAATCCGGCTTCCATTGATGATGAAATTTGGGAGCGTTCACTGCTTCATTCATGGTCATATCAAATTCAAAAACATTTAATATGGTTTGAAAAACTGAAGTTATTATCGTAGAACCTCCGGGCGTTCCCACTACCATGTAGAGCTGATTGTCTTTTTCTATAATAGCAGGAGTCATAGAGCTAAGCATTCTTTTTGATGGAGCTATGGAGTTAGCTTCTGCTCCCACTAGACCGTATGCATTGGGCACGCCAGGCTTAGAGCTAAAGTCGTCCATTTCGTTATTTAATAAAAAGCCGGAGCCAGGCACAAACACTCCGGCACCATAGGAGCCGTTTAACGTAGTTGTTACAGATACTGCATTTCTCCACTGATCTACAATTGAAAAATGAGTTGTCTCTTCTTTTTCTTTGGATGAATTAACTGTTGTTTTTTTAGGTGAATCCGAAAAAATACCTGCATGAATATTTATCGAACTAGTTGCAGTGTTGGCATTAAAACTTTTCATTCTTGAAATCAAATAATTTGAGTCTCGCAACTCGTTTACAGGAACAAGATAAAAATCTGCATCACCAAGATGTTGAGCACGATCTGCATAAACCCTGCGCTCTGCTTCTGTTAAAAGATGTGTGTATGCTTCGCTATTCCAACCATAGGTTTCCAAGGGAAATGTTTCAACCATTTTTAATAGCTGCATCAAAGCAATACCACCACTAGAAGGAGGAGGCATTGAGACAACTTTTAAACCCTTATACCAGCCAGTGATAGGCTTACGCCAAACACTTTGATAGGCATTAAGATCTTCAAAAGAAATAATTCCTTTGCTGCGTTTCATTTCCTTAATAATATTTTCTGCAGTAATTCCGGCATAAAATCCTTCCCTACCTTTGTCACGTATAAGCTTTAAAGTTGCAGCAAGATCTTTTTGAACTAATAAATCGCCAACCTTCCATTCAGCATTGCTTCTATTCACAAGAGTAACATTGTAAAGGGAATCATTCCAAGACAAAAAAACTGATTTTAACTTATTAAACTCTTTTGCCTGACGTTCTGAAATTGGAAATCCATTATCTGCTAAATCTATAGCAGGTTGAACAAGTTCTATCCATGGCAACCTCCCATATTTCTGATGCGCTTTGACCATACCATCTACCGAACCCGGTACGCCAGCAGCAATAGAGCCACTACCACTCATATCAGGTATCACATTTCCCGCATTATCTAAATACATATCTCTAGTTGCTTTTAGAGGTGCTTTTTCTCTAAAATCCAAAGCATTTGTTTCGCCAGTATTCATGCGAACTACCATAAATCCTCCACCGCCAATATTTCCTGCATTGGGATAAGCTACAGCTAAAGCAAACTGTACTGCTACCGTAGCATCTATTGCGTTGCCACCTTTTTTTAAAATAGATGCACCTACTTGTGATGCAATAGCACTGGCAGAAACCACCATGCCAGAATCAGCTATTAAACCAAAACTTTTTTCCTGTGCTTTATCTTGCTTTTTAGCATAAGGAATATTGCAAGAAAAAACGATTAATAAGGTTAAAATAGCTATGAGTAAAATATTCCTTTTCATACGGCAAAGCTAAAATTAATTGAATAAGAAAATGAGTAAGTAATAGGGTATAATTAGGAGTGTGTACGACATAGAACCATTAAATACAGAAACTGCTAAGAATACACAAAGGAATACCCGCAAAGTCCGCAAATTGTTCTTACTTATCAAATTTGTCGTGCGCCTATATGGATGTAGGCTTTCACTTTTTTAGTAATTTTCGCAAGGTGCGAAATAAATTAATTCGCGAAATAAAAATGAACTTGTTTTTCAGAAAAATAGAAAGTGAAAACCCTAATGAAAAAAGCAAAAAAATGCTTTTCTTTTTGCACGGGTTGTTTGGCTTATTAGACAATTGGAACACCGTTGGGAAAATGCTGTCAGATAAATTTGACGTTTATTTGGTGGACTTACGAAATCACGGCAGCTCACCACATAGCGAGGAGTGGACATTTCCGGCCATGGCTGAAGATGTAAAAAAATTAATAGAAAGTATTTCTGAAAAAAAGCAAGATGCTCAAATCATCTTAATGGGACATTCCTTAGGCGGTAAAGTAGCCATGCAGCTTTCTGCCATGTATCCCTCCTTGCTAGAAAAACTTATTGTGGCCGATATGGCTCCCAAAGAATACCCTGGCAAGCAATTTGATTTTATCGAAAAACTTTTATCGCTGGACCTTTCCATTCTCAAAACCAGGAAAGAAGCAGAAGCAACTTTATCAACTATCATAGGGGATTGGGCTACCACACAGCTACTTTTAAAAAACTTGCAATGGAATGAAGAAGAAAAGCTAGAATGGAAATTTAATTTGAAAGTTATTGCTAAAAATCAAGAAACGATAGGAAAAACATTTTCTCTAGAAGAGAAACAAATCAACACACCTACCCTATTCATTCGTGGTGAAAGGTCAAAATATATTTTAGATGCTGATTGGGAAACAATAAAACAAAGCTTTCCAAATTCAGAATTAATCACCCTAGCAGATGCCGGACACTGGCTTCATGCTGAAAAACCAAAAGAATTTACAGAAGCTGTAGTGGGTTTTATTTAGAGAGGCTAGACAAAAATCTGCATATCGTACAACTTTTTGTACACGCCATTCTTCGCCAGCAGCTCTGTGTGTGTGCCTCGCTCGGCAATTTCGCCTTTTTGCAAAACAATTATTTCATTCGCGTGCTGAATGGTGGATAGCCTATGTGCAATAACAACAGAAGTCCTGTTTTGAATTAACTTATTTAACGCATCCTGCACCAACCGTTCCGATTCGCTATCGAGAGCCGATGTTGCTTCGTCTAAAATAAGGATGGCAGGATTTTTTAGTACTGCTCGAGCAATAGCGATACGCTGGCGCTGTCCACCCGATAATTTTCCACCCCGATCGCCAATATTTGTTTGGTATTTTTCAGGCATCTGATCAATAAACTCATGTGCATTAGCGATTTTTGCGGCTGCCACCACATCATCTTCCTTAACATGACTCATTCCTAAAGCTATATTATTGTAAACGGAGTCATTAAACAATATGGATTCCTGCGTTACAATTCCCATCAAACTTCGTAGCGAAGATATTTTCAGGTCTTTTACCGATATGCCATCGATGGAAATATCTCCCTTATCAGCATCATAAAAACGGGGTAACATATCTGCCAAGGTAGATTTTCCGGAACCCGACTGTCCAACTAATGCAATCGTTTTTCCCTTGGGAACTTTTAAGTTTATATCTTTTAGCACCCAGCCAGTATCACCTTTGCGATAGGCAAAAGAAACATTTTTAAATTCTATTTCTCTGTTAAATGTAGATAGCACTTGGGGGTTAGCAGACTCTTTGATAGATAAATCAGCAGCTAAAATCTTCTCCACACGTTCTGCCGAGGCAAGCCCTTTTTGGATGTTATAATATGCAGTGGTGAGTGCTTTAGAAGGAGCTATTAACTGATAAAATACTGCGATGTAGGTTATAAAGGATGCAGCAGCCAATTCCTCTCCAATAACTAATTTACCTCCTAAATAAACCAAAGTCATGAGGACGGAAGCGCCTAAAAATTCACTTAAGGGTGAGGAGAGGTCAACCTTACGATACATTCCAATCATGATGTTGGTGTATTCTTCATTCTGATCTCTAAATTTTTTATCCACCTGCTTTTCAGCATTAAATGCTTTAATGATTCTTAAGCCACCTAACGTTTCTTCGATAATTGAAAAAAGAGTGCCCAACTGCATTTTACCTTTTAAAGATGATTTACGAAGCGTACTTGCTACCCATCCTATTAATATTGCCGGCAGCGGAATCAGAATCATTACAATGAGCGTTAGTTCAGGACTCATAAAGATTAAGGTTCCAAGTAATATCACAATGTTAATGGGATCTCTGAATAATAACTCTAACGACTGCATGATAGACCATTCAATTTCCTGCACATCGGTGGTCATACGGGAAAGCATGTCGCCTTTGCGTTCATCAGAATAATACGAAAGTGGCAGCTCCAACGTTTTTTTGTGCATGGCGTTTCGTAAATCTTTCACCACACCATTTCTGATTGTTGCTAAAAAAAACATGGCAAAATAGCGAGCTAAGTTTTTCAGAAAGATAACAACCACCACCAAAATGCAGATAAATATCAGGGCATTTAACTTACCCTTCTCCGAAATAATATCAGACAAATAGTAGTAAAAATTATCGATGAGCGATTGAACCGAAAGCACCAAAACAGGCTTGCCCTTATCTAAAATAGTTTGATATTCATCCGCAGATTTCAGGAATAGAAGCTCCAGAAACGGAGCAATCATAGTTAAAGAAAAAAGAGAAAAAATGACTGAGAAAATATTGAAAACAACATTTAGCATAGCGTGTTGCCAATATCCTTTTACATAACTTAGTATTTGCAAAAATCGTTTCATACAGTTTTCAGTTGCGAAAGTTACAAAACGAAACAATTGAAATAATGTTGTATTTGCCGATATATTAACATAGACTGTTGACACATACGAAACGCCTAACTTTCGTACTTTCGCCATACATGTCCACCTTACGTCAAAATAAAGTCTCTCGCCTAATTCAAAAAGAGTTAGCTGATATTTTCCAAAAGGAAATGAGGAACGCCTTTGGCTCGGGTCTCATCTCTGTAACTCATGTATTTGTGAGTCCAGATATGGCCTTTGCCAAAACCTATTTAAGTCTGTTTGGCGTGCCAGACAAGGAAAAAACGTTGGCATCCATCAGGTCGCAAGTTAAAGAGGTAAGAAGATATTTAGGAATACGGGTAGGAAAACAGCTGCGCGTGGTTCCTGAAGTAGCCTTTTTTGTAGATGACTCAGGAGATTATGTAGAAAAGATGGATAAGGTATTCAGCAGCTTAACTATTAGTCCTGAGGAAACTGAAGAAGAACCTGAAGAAAAACCAATTAAAAAAAAGAAGTAGAAAGAGTAAACCTCTTTTGACTAATACATAAATCTTTTCATTGCGGACATGGAATACGACCCAATAAAACGTTCTCTGGGAAATGTGTTTAACAAATCTCCTTTCCTCCGAAAAAATTTTTATAATCTTTTAGACTTGTTGCTGCTAAGAACTTGGCATGTGCATAAAGCGCTGAAGGCTTGGCGAAAGGAAAATGCCAACAACGAAATTACAATTCTCGATGCAGGCTCCGGCTTTGGGCAATACAGCTATTGGATGACCAATCAATTTTCAAAAGCACAAATATTAGCAGTAGATGTTAAAGAAGAGCAAGTGCAAGACTCCAATTCTTTTTTTAGCAGCATTGGAAAAAACAATGTGAAATTCGAAGTAGCAGACCTGACAAAATTTGTACAGGAAAATAAGTTTGACTTAGCACTTTCAGTGGATGTGATGGAACATATATTAGAAGATGTGCAGGTATTTAAAAACATACACGCATCGCTAAAATCAGGCGGTATGCTTCTTATCTCTACCCCTTCCGATCAGGGAGGAAGCGATGTACACGAGGAAAGTGCAGGATCTTTTATAGGTGAGCATGTTCGGGATGGATATAACATTAATGAAATTCAAGATAAATTAAAGCTGGCAGGCTTCTATAAGATTGATGCTCAATATGCCTACGGAACACCCGGCAAAATTTCCTGGAGACTGTCCATGAAATACCCCATGCTAATGCTTAGCAGCACAAAATTATTTTTCATCATTCTTCCTTTTTACTACCTACTTACCTACCCTTTTGCATTCGTATTAAACTACCTAGATACCTATTCAACCCATAAAACAGGAACCGGACTTATTGTTAAAGCCTGGAAAAATTGAACCTATCTCTCTTCATAGCAAAGCGCTATCTCATCAGCAAAAAATCGCACAATGCGGTTAACATCGTTACATTAATTTCTGTAACCGGAGTATGTATTGGCACCATGGCGTTGGTTATTGTGCTCTCTGCCTTTAATGGTATTTCTGCCTTGGTATTTGGCTTGTACAACACGTTTGATCCCGATTTAAAAATTACACCCGTTGAAGGAAAAACTTTTGTCCTATCACCGGACGATAAAGCAAAAGTTAAAAATGTAGAGGGAGTAGTCTATTTTACGGAAGTATTACAAGAAAATGCACTTCTGAAATATGATGAGAAGCAAGTGATTGCAACTATCAAAGGAGTAAATGAGGATTTTGTAAAAATGACCCGCCTAGATACTGTAACACGCGAAGGAGAATTCATGTTACAACATGACAAAATAGATTATGCCGTATTAGGATATGGATTAGCCCATCGATTAAATATTTCGCTGACAGACTTTATGCATCCTTTGGAAATATATGTTCCTAAAAGAGGAACGCAAGCATTATTAAATCCCGAAGATGCCTTTTTAGTTCGCAGCGTGGAAGTGTCGGGCGTGTTTTCGTTGAACGATGATTTCGACTATCGCTTTTCTATCATTCCACTATCGCTGGCTCGCACTTTACTGGGTCGAGAAAATGAATTAAGCGCCATTGAAATTGGCATTGACAAAAGCAAAGATCTAGAAAAGATTAAAACAGAAATTGCTTCAGTACTAGGAGATGCTTTTGAAATTAAAACCCGCTTTGAACAAAACGAAGTATTATTTAAGACTATCAATTCAGAAAAGTGGTGGACCTTTTTGATTTTAGCTTTTATTTTAGTCATTGCAACGTTTAATGTGATAGGCTCTCTAACCATGCTCATTATTGAAAAGAAAAAAGATATTCAGACCTTAATGTTTTTAGGAGCAAATAAAAAATTAATTGAAAAAATATTTATGCGCGAAGGACTGATGATTACCCTTAGTGGAGTATTAGGCGGTATTGCCTTAGGGCTTTTGCTTTGCTGGATTCAAAATACGTTTAAGCTAGTTCCTTTTAGCGAGGGTTTTATTGTTGATTCCTACCCTATCAAAGTTATTCCAACAGATTTACTATTAGTCCTGGGAACAGTTTTACTGATTGGCTTTTTTGCTGCTTGGTATCCGGTACGAGTGTTTACCAGAAAATTCCAATAGATTGGTACTACATTAACAGCCTTTAAACACAGAGCGCACAGATATACAACCCACAGAGAACCACAGAGGAGTACATGGGCGCAGGACAAAAAGCCGGCAAACAACCTTCGAAAGCATTAGACCTCGGATTAAGCAAAATTTGTGGGCTGAGCCTGTCGAAGCCCGCATAGGAAATTGATATGACTGGAAAAATGTCATGCGCCCGAAACACACTCGTGAATTTTCAAGCACTAACCTCTAGCAATTCACTACTATTTTTATAGTTCACTTTCACCTGGTCAAAAAGGGAAAACAATTCCTGAAGGTCCAGCGAGGTAACAAATTTCATTCTGAATTCTTTAAAATACGGTAAGCCTCTAAAATAATTTGCATAGTGGCTGCGCATTTCTAAAATACCTTGGCGCTCCCCTTTCCACGCTACAGATTTTTCTAAATGTGTTCGAGCAGTTAACACTCTTTCATCTACGGTAGGTTTATCGCGATGCTTTCCCGTTGCCATAAAATGTTTTATCTCCCTAAAAATCCAAGGGTATCCAATCGCGGCTCTTCCAATCATAACCCCATCCACACCATGTTTGTTGCGCATGTCAATGGCAAACTCTGGAGAATTCACATCCCCGTTTCCAAAAACAGGGATTTTCATTCTGGGATTATTTTTTATAGCACCAATTAAATCCCATTCTGCCGGGCCTTTATACATCTGCTTGCGGGTTCTGCCATGAATGGTGATGGCAGCAATACCGATATCTTGTAGCCGCTCAGCAACATCCACAACATTTCGAGTCTTATCATCCCAACCCAATCGTGTTTTTACTGTTACCGGAAGCGAAGTGCTTTTTACTACCTCTTCTGTAATTCGTACCATTTTAGGAATATCCTGAAGCAATCCTGCTCCTGCTCCGTTGCAAGCCACTCCTTTTACGGGGCAACCGTAATTTATATCAATTAAATCCGGATTGGAGGCTTCGATGATTTCAGTTGCCTGCTTCATGGAATCAATGTTACCTCCATAAAATTGAATTCCTATTGGGCGTTCGTAATCAAAGATGTCGAGCTTTTTAATGCTCTTTCTTGCATCACGAATCAATCCTTCGGAAGAGATAAATTCGGTGTACATCATATCCGCACCATTTTGCTTGCAGACATAACGAAAAGGCGGATCACTTACATCCTCCATCGGAGCCAGTAAAAGCGGAAACGCACCTAAATCTATATTTCCAATCTTAGCCAACGTTAAATTGTGTTAAGAAATAATTTCTTGCTATAAAAGTTCTAAGTTTGTATCCTATTAATAAATTGAAGTACAAAGATAAGGGAACTTGGGCTTACAACAACATTATTAAATCCAACAATTACCTGCAAAAAAGATAAAATAACACATGTTTATTCAATCTCAAATAGAAGCGCAACACCCAGCAAGAAAATTCATGCTTTTATTAGGCTTATTTCTATTTTGCTTGGGCATTGCAACGGTAGCACAAATATTAATCTTGTTCCTTTTTGCTGAAATGGAGTCGATGCAGGATATTGCTTCCTTATCGGATTACAACAACCCAAAAATTATTACAGGAATGAAAATTGCTCAGGGCGCAAGTGCAATTATCATGTTCATTATTCCTGCTTTATTATTTGCGTGGATATCTTCCGAAAAAAAGTTTAAGTATTTAAAAATTCAAAATTGGTTTAGCAGCCAGTCTGGACTAGCAGTAGTACTTCTTGTATTTTGTGCCATGCCCTTAATTAACTGGATGGGCGAAGTAAACAGCCACCTTACGCTGCCCGATTTTTTATCCGGCCTAGAAAACTGGATGAAATCCAGTGAGGAAAGTTTAAAAAAACTGACCGAGGCCTTTTTAAAAATGGATAACGTTTTTGATTTGATCGTAAACATCATCATCATTGCCTTGCTTGCTGCTGTTGGCGAAGAGCTATTGTTTAGAGGAGCGATGCAAAATGTGATTTTAGAATGGACCAAGAATACGCATGTAGCAGTATGGATAACAGCTATTTTATTTAGCGCCTTACACATGCAGTTCTTTGGATTTTTACCCAGAATGCTTTTAGGAGTTGTGCTTGGCTACCTGTATGTTTGGAGCAACTCACTTTGGCTGCCCATACTCTTTCATTTTTTAAATAACGGTTTGGCAGTGTTATTTTCTTACCTAGTTTCCCAAAAAACAATCCCAGAATCTGCCGAAACCATTGGAACAGGCAGCTCTTCCATCCTATTAGTACTTGCAAGTGCTGTAGTATGTATTAGCTTGTTGTATTTTATTTCCAAAAGTCCTACTGCAATTCTGACTGAGGAAGAGAGCATCTAATTAGCGCAGAACAAAAGCCACCAACCTGCCTTGCCGGCAGGCAGGTTGCACGAATTATCACTAAGTAATTTTTATGAATCCAAAATGTTGTAGCAAAAATAAATCAATTGAATTTTTCGCGTTAATTCGTGAGATTAGTGTTCAAATTATTTTTGAGATAGCTCCCCAATAATTAGCCCCTACGCCCTACAAGTCTCCCACTTCGGGACAACCGAAGGTTGGGAGCGCAGCTCGTTAGAGGGGGTGTAACATCTCCTTCACCAATCCCGACACTACCTTACCATCTGCCTTACCGGAAAACTGTTTGGTAGCAAGACCCATTACCTTGCCCATATCGGCAGGCGAAGTTGCTCCAACCTGAGTTATTATTTGTTGCAAAGCCGCTTTAATATCAGCTTCAGTCATTTGAGCAGGTAGGTAGGCTTGAATAACTTCAATTTGCTGAAGCTCCACATCTGCCAAGTCTTTACGATTTTGTGTTGCATAAATATCAGCAGCCTCTTGGCGCTGCTTTACCATCTTTTGCATGGTCTTTATCTCATCATCTTCTGTAACAGGTTTTCCCGATGATTTTAAAAGCAACAAAGCAGCTTTTATGCCTCTTACCGCATCTAACTTACCCTGATCTTTTGCCAGCATGGCAGTTTTTATATCTGTATTTATTTTTTCTTCTAGGCTCATGAGTAATTATTTTGTGTTTTTACGAATGTACGAATTAATAAGGGCTTGTTTGGCGGGTTGAGTATCAGATAAAATTAGGTTATCCTGAATTTTTCTCTCCGTTCTTCGCGATTCATACTTTGCGCTCTTTGCGGCTCCTGAACTTAACAGCCATTTTAACGCATGGTAGCCTGCCGCAGTAGGGATACAGCACACAAAGGGCGCAAAGAACAATCAAATATACCTTAAGTTAATTTTTTTTGTCAAAACCAATACCATACATTTGCGTAATGAAGCTAGAACTCCTTCTCTCACTTCTATTCTTTGGATGCTTTAGTCTAAAAAGCAACGGAGAAGACCTGCAACCACAAAAATCCGAGGGCAACTCTTTGTATTTCCTATATAACAGCTACTCCACTCCTGTTTTTAATAAGGACTTAAATGCAAAACTTTTCCCTATGAGGGAAAATGAGTATTTCGGAAATTCATTTGGAATTTATGAAAGCCTTGGCACAACAGCAAACAGGTGGGTAGAGAAAATGAATACAGGTGTTTTTTCAAGATACACAATAGATTTTTACTTTGATAGCAAGGGAATTCATAAACTCTGGTCTAAATTTTGTCTTGTCCTGAAATAAGTTTATAATTTATTCATTTAAACCCTCAAAAAAAATGACCCACACAAGGTCATTTCTTTATTCAACCACTGATGCAAGATCAGGGTTTTCAACTACATAACACACGTTCTTTAGGGAATAGTTATTAGGAGTTAGGGATTAGAAAACAGCCTAATACCTATTAACTAGTTTCAGTCCGGTTTATCGTGCAGGAAAGAGTTGTCAGGGCGCAGGCTAGGTTTCTTTTCTTCTGTACCAAGGCTTAAGCGAGATATTTCTGATTCCGAAGAATGAGGAGTATCGTTTAAAGTATAGTTCTTGCGCTTGTAGGCTGGTTCGTTTTCTAACTCTGCTAAGCCACCAGGAGTTTTAACTTTAAAGCTAAGTTCACGTAGCTTCTGAATTTTTTCCTGTGCCTTTGCTCTTGCTTCGCTATCGGAGATAGGAGGCTGCGAGCTAAGTGTTACCTCAGCAATTTTTGTAACCTTTGAATCTGCTCCAACATCAGCGCTAGGTGTTTGCAGGCTGTTGGTGCTTAAAATATTTCTTTTGATATCCATGTTTACCGAAGGAGCTTCTGCTCTAATCTCATCCTTGGCTTTCACAACAATAGGCGCTTCATCGTTTTTCATTTCAGGAGTTTCTTCGTGTTTATCTGTTACTGTTGTGTTTGAAGACATATCAAAAGTAAAGCTTACTTCTTCTGCTTCTTTAACAATCATAAATGGATCTGGCTGTGTTTCTTCTTCCACCTCTGTGGTATCTGCTGGAGTAGCTTCTACAATGATAGGAGTAGTTATTTCTTCTACCATAGATACTTCTGGAGTTTCGTCAACTACTGGAGTTTCAATTTCAGCCACAACTTCAACTTTTGTTTCAGCAATTGGCTCAGAAACAATATCAACGGTAGGTTCTGAAACAACTTCTGCAACAAGTACTTCAACCACTTCTTCTATAACTTCTATTTTAGTTTCTGCAATAGGCTCTGGAGTTACCTCAGCAACAACAATTGGATCCAACTTCACTTGAATGTGTACAGGCTCTGCTGGTTTTTCTACCGCTTTCTTTAATTCAATAATTGGCTCAATAGTTTCTGAAGATGGTGTATTTCTCAGCTCAACATCGTTTGTTTTTTCAAGAGTTGCTTCTTTTTTAGCTGCTAATATTTCAGACTTAAGCATGATGGGTTCAGACTCTTCTGCCTCTATCTTTTTAGCTTCAATTTTTTTCTCAGCAATAAGAGATGCTTTCACTTCTTCCAGGTGCACCATTTTTACTTCTGGCTGTGCGGTAGTTTCAAATCCTAGCTCAGCAGCTTTGCGGTCAAATCCGCTGGCAATAACCGTAACGCTTACTTTATCGCCCAAGGTTTCATCCGTGCCGTATCCTTTAATCATCTCTGCAGTTTGTCCTGCCGCTTCCTGAATATATTCTGTAATCTCACCTAATTCATCCATCGAAAGTTCATCCTTCCCTACTCCGCAAGTAATGCTTACTAATACATAGCGCGCACCACGGATGTCGTTATCATTTAATAAAGGAGAGTTTAATGCTTGAGTTACCGCTTTTAAAGAACGCCCTTCGCCAGATGCCATTGCAGAACCCATGATGGCAACGCCACTGGTTTCCATCACTCTGCGCACATCGTTAAAATCTACGTTGATGCGAAGCGCAACGTTAATTAGCTCAGCAATACATTTTGCTGCAGAGCTCAACACATTATCTGCATGTGCAAATGCTTCGCTCACTTTTAAGTTATGGTAGATCTCACGTAGCTTGTCATTTAAAATAACAAGTACAGAGTCAGAATATTTTTTTAGCTCCGACAAACCATTTTCTGCTTGCTTCCTTCTTAACTTTCCTTCCCATGCAAAAGGAAGCGTACAAATTGATACGGTTAAGATGCCCATCTCTTTTGCGATCTGTGCAATTACAGGAGCTGCTCCAGTTCCTGTTCCACCACCCATACCGGCCGTGATGAATAACATTTTAGTGCCTTTTAATACATCTCTTAGCTCTTGTTCATTCTCTAACGCAGCTTTCATTCCCATTTCAGGAAGCGCACCAGCTCCAAGACCTTCAGTAAGCGTAGCGCCCAACTGAATTTTTAATGGCACCGGACTTGCATCAAGCACCTGACGATCTGTGTTACAAACAATAAAGTCTACATCTTTAATTCCTTGCTTGTACATGTGATTGACAGCATTGCTGCCACCGCCACCAACGCCTATCACTTTGATGATAGAAGATTTTTCTTTGGGTAAGTCAAACTGCATAGTTAATTTGTTTAATGAATTAAGTAAAAGTACGTTGAGTTAAGCCTTAAATGAAAAAGTTAAGCCATACTTATTCACTATACATTGTGAATTACTACCGATAGTTATGAGCAAAAAAAAAGCATGCCTGAAGTAGCATGCTTTTAATATTAGACCTCTTTCATAAGTCATAAAAGTTCAAAATTATAAATTCCACAGATAA
>CAYZTB010000048.1:0-22880 GCA_964481195.1 uncultured Bacteroidia bacterium
ATCGGCATTATACCAAATGTTATGGACTAATATATAATCAGTAATGGTATTACTTGTTGTGCCTCCGGCATGCGTAGTGCATCGGCTAAAAGCATTTTAAAGTCTAATGGCTTTGAAAACGTACACAACGGTGGTGGCTGGGCTAAAGTAGATAGAGTGCTTAAGCAATAATGCTTAGTAAAAAGTCTTATTTTCTTTAACCATTTTTTTAAGAAGCACACTGGGACGGTAGCGGTCTTCGTTATATTCTGTATATAGCTGTTCTAATTGAGATAAAACGCTCTTGCACCCTATTTCATCTGCCCACTTCAATAAGCCTTTGGGGTAATTTACACCTTTGGTCATAGCCAGGTCAATATCCTCTTTTGTTGCTACGCCATAATATAATGCATCGGTCGCTTCGTTGATAAGCATTACAAGCACACGCATCAATATTTGTTGCTTCAGCACAGCATTATCTTCAGTTTTTCTATTTAAGATATTTTCTTGAGAATAGTCGTAATACCCTTTTCCAGATTTCTTTCCAAAATGACCAGCTTCAACCAATCGTTTTTGTGTTAATGAGGGTTTGTATTTGGGGTCATAAAAAAATTGCTTCCAAACGGTTTCTGTAACTGTATAATTGATGTCGTTGCCAATCAAGTCCATTAATTCAAATGGCCCCATTTTAAATCCACCTAACTCTTTTAATGCCGCATCAATAGTAGCAAAGTTCGTAATACCTTCTTCATAAATACGTATAGACTCCCCGTAAAAAGGTCGCGCCACCCTGTTTACAATAAAGCCGGGAGTATCTTTAGCAATTACCGGTAATTTCTTCCAGCTTGCAATTGTTTTTTTTACCTCAGCAAGTTTCACTAAATCCGTACTAAGCCCTGGAACAATTTCCACCAAGGGCATGAGCGGTGCAGGATTAAAAAAATGCACTCCCATCACTCTATCGTTTTTTGTACATGCCGAAGCAATAGAAGTAATGGATAACGAAGAAGTATTCGAAGCCAAAATACATTCAGGAGAAACAATTTTTTCCAAATCAGAAAACACCTTTTTTTTCACTTCTAAATTCTCAATAATTGCCTCTATAACAAGGCTGCAAGCAGAAAGTTCAGAAAAAATACTTGTATATTTAATAAGACTAAAAATATTTTCAGACTCGTCTAAATTTATCTTTCTCTTTTCAACCAACCTACTCAAAACCGATGATAGATTGGATTTTGCATTCGCTAGTGCCTTTTCGTTAGTATCAAACACCACCACTGAGCAGCCGGCCGTTGCTGCCACTTGAGCAATTCCACTTCCCATAGCTCCCGCTCCTATTACTCCAACTAGCTGCATCACTTTCTTTTATAAATATAAATGAAACTACCTCCGAAAACTATTACATAGTACGATTAAAACTTACAAACCTGTATAATTAAACGGAGTAATCTTTTTAATTTCCTCTTTTACTTTTTTATCCACCTTCAGTGAATCAACAAAACTGGCAATTTCTTTTTTTCCGAGAACGGTATTGGTGCGCGTTAAATCCTTTAGTGCTTCGTATGGATTTTTATACCCTTCCCTACGAAGGATGGTTTGAATCGCTTCAGCTACAACAGCCCAATTATCGCTCAAATCTTTTTCAATGGTTTTTTCGTTTACTATTAATTTACCTAACCCTTTTAAAATTGATTTAAACGAAATGATGGTGTGTGCAAATGGTACTCCCACATTCCTCAACACCGTAGAGTCCGTTAAATCCCTCTGCAGGCGTGAAATTGGTAGCTTACCTGATAAATACTCAAACATAGCATTTGCCATACCCAAATTACCTTCTGCATTTTCAAAATCTATTGGATTCACTTTATGAGGCATAGCCGAAGATCCTACTTCTCCTTTTTTAATCTTCTGTTTGAAATAATTCATGGATACATACATCCATATATCTCTTGAAAAATCAATTAGGATGGTGTTAATTCTTTTCATCGCATCAAACTGAGCTGCTATGTTATCATAGTGCTCTATTTGCGTGGTATATCTAGATCGGTGAAGCCCTAATTTAGTTTTTAAGAAATAGGTAGCAAACTTGGTCCAGTTTATATTTTTATATGCTACGTGATGCGCATTAAAATTTCCGGTTGCACCACCAAACTTCGCAGAATACGGAATGCGCAAAAACATTTTTCGTTGCATTTCTAATCGCTCAACAAAAACCAATATTTCTTTGCCTAAGCGAGTTGGTGAGGCTGGCTGTCCGTGTGTACGAGCAAGCATGGGAATATCGCCCCACTCCTGGCTCATTCTCCGCAATGCTGTAATAATGTTATCAATAATAGGAAGATATACATGATGCACTGCGTCCTTAAAAAGCATTGGGACCGCAGTGTTATTGATGTCCTGAGAGGTTAATCCAAAATGAATGAACTCCTTATATTTTGAAAGCTTCAGTGCTTCAAATTTTTCTTTTAAAAAATATTCAACAGCTTTTACATCGTGATTGGTTATAGCCTCTATTTTTTTAATCTTTTCTGCATCTTTCTGCGAAAAGTTGGTATATATCCTTCTAAGCTTGTTGTAATTGGATTTGTTAAAACCCTTTAATTGAGGCAGGGGCAAGTCGCATAATGCAATGAAATATTCTACTTCTACAAAAAGTCGGTACTTGATAAGGGAATATTCAGAAAAATAGTCCGAAAGCTCCTTGGTTTGCCCCCTATACCTACCATCTATAGGGGAAACTGCGAATAAAGGGGTGAGATTTTCACTCATATTTTGATTTTAAAGGGGATATCGAAGATACAAAAATTCATCCGCCTGACTTGCATTATTTTTTTACTTTTGCGGACTATTCATCCAAATAGGATGATACAAGCGGAAGTAGCTCAGTTGGTAGAGCACTACCTTGCCAAGGTAGATGTCGCGAGTTCGACTCTCGTCTTCCGCTCTGCAAAAGGTCCCCTCTTAGAGGGGATTTTTAATTTTATAAAATGTCAGAAGAATTAGACTCCTCTTCATCAGAAGAAAAAGAATTGTTTGAGCACCATAAGTTTGTGGTTGATCCAGGACAAGAGCCTGTTCGGATTGATAAATTTTTATTTGCCCGAATTGCTAATTCGACTCGTACTAGAATTCAATATACAGCCGAAGCAGGAAATATACTTGTGAATGGGAAGCCTATAAAATCCAGCTACAAAGTTAAGCCTGGGGATGTTATTGCGATAGTACTTGCTTTTCCGCCAAGGGAGATTAACATCTTGCCCGAAAATATTCCCATTGACATTGCCTATGAAGATGATGATTTAATTGTAGTAAATAAAAAAGCAGGAATGGTTGTGCATCCTGCTCATGGAAATTATACCGGCACACTAGTAAATGCCCTACTCTATTATTTAAATGGAAAGGATGCTTCATTGAAAGCAAAGCTGGATGATCAGAACTCTGTAAGACCAGGTTTAGTACACCGTTTAGATAAAGACACATCGGGATTAATGATTGTTGCTAAAAATGAATTGGCACTTGCGAAGTTGGCTAAAGAAATGTTTGACAGAAAAATATCCCGCAGATACCAAGCATTGGTTTGGGGAGAACCTAAAGAAAAGGCAGGCACTGTAAATGCAAACATTGGGCGTAGTTTAAGCGACAGAAAAAAAATGGCCGCCTTCCCCGAGGGAAATATGGGCAAGATGGCTATCACTCATTATAAAGTGTTGGAAAGCTACAAATACACTTCGTTAATTGAGTGTAAGCTGGAAACAGGACGTACACATCAGATACGTGTACACATGAAATTAATTGGCAATACTATTTTTGGAGATAAAGATTACGGAGGTGATAAAGTGCTTAAGAATTCTGCTAATTCAAAATTCAAGCAGTTTGTAGAAGGGTGCTTTGCGATTTGTAGTCGGCAAGCACTTCATGCAAAGTATCTTTCATTCACCCACCCTACTACCAATAAAACAATGGAGTTTGAATCGGAACTGCCAGAGGATATAGGTGCAATTATTGAAAAGTGGAAAGCACACGCTTAGTGTTACTTACTTCTTAAAACTCCTCAACCATTTAAGTGCAGATGCTACGGTTGGAAATAGTTTGAATGGTATTTTGGGTTTAAAAAAACTCAGGTAAAAATCGAACAGAATACGTATTGCTAAAGATTTGTTTACCAATGCAGATGCAATAAAAAAGTGTACCGATTGTTCAGTGGCATATTTTTGAGCAGGTTTGCTCATAGCATAAAACTTACCTCCTTGCATCAATTGTAGCACATTATTTTTATCACAGCCCCATTTTTTGTAGATAGCAAAAGATTCTTTGGCATCTTCTAATTCAACTTGCATTCCATCTTTAATATGAATGTGAAGTATGCCTTCTTCATCTATACTAATTATTGATGAACGTGTTTCTATGGGGGCTTGCATTACATAAAGTTGATTTAGATAAATATCTTTCCTGGGTTTATAATTCCGTTAGGGTCAAAGATATCTTTAATTTTCTTTTGAAGTTCTATTGCCTTGGGATGAAATACGATATCCATATATTGTTTTTGAACCCAACCTATTCCGTGTTCACCAGAAATAGTGCCATTTAACTTTTTACAAAGTTCAAATATTTCTCTTATGCCTGCGGTTAAGTCATTGTTCCATTGTTCATCTGTTAAATCCCCTTTGATAATATTTACATGCAAATTCCCATCTCCGGCATGACCATAACATACAGATTTGAAACCATATTTTTTTCCAATCTCCTTAACGCCTGCAAGTAAAATTGGAAGCTCAGCACGAGGAACCACCGTATCTTCTTCCTTGTAGATAGAATGTGACTTTACTGCTTCTCCAACACTTCTGCGCATTCTCCATAAATTTTGCTTCTGCTCTTCGGTATCTGCAAATAATATTTCGCCACAACCGTGCACTTCCATTATTTTTGAAATACCTTCTGCTTCTTTCATAATAATATCTAAATCATTTCCATCTACCTCAACCAACAAATGCGCTTGAATATCATCCTTTATGTCAATGGTGATGCCACTAACATATTTTAATGCCCAATCAATGGCATCCCGCTCCATAAATTCCATAGCCGATGGGGTAATTCCGGCTCTAAATACTGCCGATACAGACTCGCAAGCTTTGGTAGCCGATGTAAATGGAATCAGCATTACCACATTTTTTGATGGATACGGTAAAAGCTTAAAAACTATTTTAGTAATTACACCCAAGGTTCCTTCGCTGCCTACCACTAACTGCGTAAGATTATATCCAGTAGAATTTTTTAATACGTTGGCACCCGTCCAAATAATTTCGCCAGTAGCTAACACCAACTGAATATTTAAAACATATTCTTTGGTAACGCCATATTTTACTGCCCTAGGCCCTCCGGCTGATTCTGCCAGGTTTCCGCCTAAAAAGCAACTGCCTCTGCTGGATGGATCCGGAGGATAGAACAAGCCTTTTTCTATTACAGCTTCCTGAAATACTTGTGTAATTACTCCTGGCTCAACAGTTGCTTGTAAATTACATTCGTCAATTTCAATTATTTTGTTGAGCCTTTCGGTAGATAATATCACTCCACCATAAACTGGAAGTGCACCTCCACTTAATCCAGTACCAGCACCACGCGGAGTTAAAGGAATAATTTCTTTGTTGCAAATTTTAATTATTTCTGAAACCTGCTCAGGCGTATTGGGCTTTAAAACTATTTCGGGCATGAAACTTAAATCTTCCGTTTCGTCATGTGAATAATGATTCAATGTTTCTTTATCAACATGCACATATTCATTGCCCACAATTTTTTGAAAGGCAGCAATATGCGTGTTATTGATTTTAGTAAATTCCATAGATAGCAAAGTTAAAATTACTGATTAATCAAACAAGTTAATAACCGATTAAAGTACATGTAAATAATTTGTACTTTCAGCCATTAAATTTAATACCATGAATAAAATACTCCTATCTCACTTTTTAGTTTTTAGTTTTCTAACTCCTCTTCTAGCCCAACAAAAAAAATCTGTAAAAGCAACGCCAGACAATAATATCCAAACAGCTACAACCAACAAAGGGGGTAAGGAAATTACATTGGAAGACATTTATAAGAAAGGAACATTTTCGCCCAAACGTATTTTTGGGATTCGATCTATGAAAAATGGAGAGCATTACACTACGATGAGTACAAATAAAGTTGGACAATATGTAGTAAAGTATGAATATAAAACAGGCAACGCAGTTGATACTATTCTTAAAAATGAGTGGCTAAAAGTAAAAGGCAAGGAATCGGGAATTGCGTTTGAAGATTATGCATTTAGCGATGATGAATCTAAGCTTTTAGTAACCAGCGAATCGGAACAAATATATCGTCATTCTACTAGGGAAGATTATTACATCTATGATATTGCTACAAAAACTACCACTTATATTTCGGCAAATGGCAAGCAGATGTTGGCAGAGTTTTCTCCCGATGCAAAAAAGATTGGCTTTGTGCGGGATAACAACCTGTTTGTATATGATGTTGCTTCAGGGAAAGAAAGCAAAATCACTACCGATGGAAAGTTTAACGGTATTATTAACGGATCTACCGATTGGGTGTATGAAGAGGAGTTTAGTTTTTCCAAAGCTTGGTATTGGTCGCCCGATGGAAAAAAGATTGCTTACTACCGTTTTGATGAATCCAACGTGAAGGAATTTTCGATGAATAAATATGGCACACTCTACCCTACCGAGTATAAATTCAAATATCCAAAAGCCGGAGAAGAAAATTCAAAAGTTGAAATATTTATTTACGATATTAAAACAAGCAGCAGAGCAAAAGCAGATTTAGGTACACAATATGAATATGTTCCAAGAGTAAAATGGACAAACACTCCTAATACGCTTTCCATTCAACGGATGAACCGCTTGCAAAATAAATTAGAGCTACTTTTTACGGATGCAACCACTGGGAAATCAAGAGTTGTACTAACAGAAACTAGCAACACCTATATTGAAATTTCGGACGACCTAACTTTTTTGCCTGCCGGTAATGATCCAGCAGGATTTATTTGGACCAGCGATAGAGATGGATACAACCATATTTATCTTTTTGATATGAACGGAATCTTAACCTATCAAATTACAAAAGGCAAATGGGATGTGATGAGTTTAATAGAATACGATACTAAAGCAAAAGTGTTTTACTACACCTCAACCGAAATATCAGCAACTGATAGAAGTTTATATTCAATTAATTTAGAAGGTACCGACAAGAAAAAATTATCGCCATTAGCAGGATGGGATGCTGCCGATTTCAGCACCAACTACACCTACTACATTCATACTCAATCCAGCGCAAACAGGCCACCCACTACGGTGCTAAGAACAAAAGATGGACAAGAAGTTAGAACGCTGGAGGATAACAACTCCTTGCTACGTGTAACTAATGACTATACCCTTGTAACTAAAGAGTTTTTTAATTTTAAAACCAGCAGTGGCGAAACGTTAAATGGCTGGATGATGAAGCCTGCTTCTATAAAATCCGAAACAGATGCTAGCAAAAAATATCCAGTGTTAATGTATGTTTATGGTGGTCCGGGTTCCAGCACAGTTAATAATACTTGGGATAGAGATTTTTTTTGGTACCAAATGCTTTGTCAGAAAGGATATATTATTGTTTCGGTTGATAACCGCGGTACTGGCGGCAGAGGTGTTGAATTCAGAAAATGCACCTACAAGCAGCTTGGCAAATTGGAAACTGAAGATCAGATTGAAGCTGCCAAGTACTTGGGAACCTTGCCCTTTGTAGATAAATCCAGAATTGGAATTTGGGGTTGGAGCTACGGAGGGTACATGAGTTTACTTTGTATTACCAAAGGAGCCGATTTTTTTAAAATGGCTATGGCTGTAGCTCCCGTTACAAATTGGAGATACTACGATAATGTATATACAGAAAGATACATGGGCTTACCCAAAGATAATGCCAGCGGGTATGACGAAAACTCCCCTATCAATCATGTAGATAAATTAAAAGGAAAGTTTTTGTTGGTGCACGGCACAGCCGATGACAATGTGCATTTTCAAAACTCTATAGAAATGATTACTTCATTTGTTGAAGCCAATAAGCAATTTGATTTTTTTGCCTATCCGGATAAAGCGCACAGTATCAGCGGCAAAAACACCAGCTTGCATTTGAGGAATATGCTTACTAATTATATTTTAAATAATTTGTAAGGAGCAACATAGCATTTGCAACTTAGTCTCAAAGACGCTAAGCAACACATTGTAATACTGAATTCTTAGCACGGTTTTGAGCCTTTGCGTCTTTGTGGCAAAACGTTGCATTATTGTACTGCCACAAAAATGATCTATATCATTTTTTAGTACTCGTTAAATTTATTACCTTAGACGTATAAAATAAAAAACTCTCAATTATGAATAACGTAATTAAAAAAATACTAGTCCCTATAGATTTTTCAGAAATCTCCAGCACGGTATTTTCAAAAACTACCACGTTGGCAAAACTTTTAAAGGCAGATTTGCTACTTATCCACGTAGTGCCCCATACCGGCTATGGCTTTTCAATAGTTCCTGAAAAAAGAAACGACTTAATGAACATTCAGGAAATTCAAATGGCAGTAAGCCAAAAAATGGATGAGCTGCAGGCCGAAATAAAAAACCAATATCACATTACGCCCGAAGTGTATGTATCCACAGGCAACATTGATGCTGAGATAATTGATTTTGCTAAAAACAAAAAGATTGATTTAATCATCATGGGAACCCACGGAGCATCGGGCTACAAGGAACTGTTTATTGGAAGTAACTCGCAGCGTGTGGTAACGCTTTCAGATATTCCAGTACTAACTATGCAGCACGATACCAAAGGTCTAGGATTTGAAAATATATTGCTGCCTATCGACAATTCTGTTCACAGTAGAGAAAAAGTAAACTTAGCAACATCTATTGCCAAACAATTTGGCGCTAAGATTCATATACTGGGACTTAATGATTCTAGCGATCAAACAGAGATAAATAAGTTTAACTATAAAATTAAATCTGTAGAGGAAAATATTGCTGCACAAAACTTGCCTTTTAAAACTACCTTGGTAAAAGGCAACAAACTTGCTGCCTCCGCCATGGAATATGCCGATGCAAACAAATGCGATTTAATTGTAATTAACACCGGACATGAATCTGAAATTACAGGAATATTTTTAGGCGCTTTTGCGCAGCAAATTGTAAACCATTCCAAAGTGCCGGTACTTAGCATGAAACATTTAGCTAGCCACTACTCTATTGATACCGTTGGATATGGTACTTCGTGATCTGGGAAGTTGTCTGCATTTTGTTCGAATGTCTCCCTTGCATTTTTAGAGAGAAATTTGCCATCTCTATAGTAAATTATTAACTATCTAAAGCTAACTAACAGATTAAAGTATATTAGCTTATTGTTAGTTATGCACATCCAACAAAACCATATTAAGCAGAACCTTATTCCAAACGTGATGTTTGTGGATATGAATTCCTTTTTTGCTACCTGCGAGCAGCAGGTGAATTTCTATTTGCGTAACAGACCTGTTGCAGTATGTGTTTACCCTGGCAAATATGGCTGTGTGATAGCACCCTCCATAGAAGCTAAAAAGCTAGGCGTTAAAACTGGCATGCGCCTTAACGAAGCTGTTCAGCTATGTCCTGATTTGATTCCCTTAGAAACACACCCCAATCGATACCGTGAATTCCATCAGCAGATTATGAATGTGTTTAGAAAATACTCGGAAGATGTAATTCCTAAAAGTATTGACGAGGCCATGATAAATTTTGCATCCTACAAGCTGGTGCATAAAGATTTGATAGAGGTAGCAAATAAAATTAAAGAAGATATACGAAAGGAAGTAGGCGATTATATGAAGTGTTCCATAGGTATAGCCCCAAATGCTTTTTTGGCTAAGCTTGCTTCCGGCATAAAAAAGCCTGATGGACTCACGCTCATATCTCCTGAAAATATTGATCAGGTGCTGTCCACCCTTTCACTTACAGATTTGCCAGGAATTGCCAAAGCCATGGCCATTCGCCTAAAGCTATCGGGCATAGATACTCCTTTGCAGCTCAGGCACACGCCACCAGAGAAGATAAAGATTGCTTGCAGAAGCATTGTAGGAACGTACTGGCATTATCGCCTAAATTTTTCGGAAGTAGATTTTTCGACCAGCGATTATAAAAGTATGCAGGCCATGCGTCATGTTTCGGCAGCGCAGCGTAAAGAGGTTAACGTGCTAGACGATTTATTGGTTTCGCTTTGTACCACCCTCGAAAAAAGAATGGTTAAGCAAGAGGTGTATGCAAAAGATATTGCCTTTTCTGCCAGGTATGAAGATGGCATGGAGTATAAAACGCACATAAAATGCGAAAAAAATCCGGTGCAGGATGCCATGAAAATAGTGCAATACATTAAGAGCAGAATGCTTGCTTATGAAAAGGCTAATCATTGCGAACCGGTTATTAATACAAACCTGGTAATGATGGGCGTGAATGTGTTTAATTTTATTCCTGATTGTGCGCTGCAATTTGATATGTTTGAAAATAACGTGCAGCAACATCATTTACGTAAGACTATGTATGATATAAAAAAGAAATTTGGCAACGATAGCATTATTAAGGCAGCCGAGTTGCATGAAACCGAAGTGTATAAAGACGCCATTGGATTTGGATCAGTAAAACATTTATACTGACAAATAGGTTTTTATGCCGCAGTATAGGCGTAAATATTTTTAGCCGCCAAGACTCAAAGTGTTCTAGCCCCTGCTAATCGTAGCGCGTGTATTCCTTCAGCGTTGCGTCCTCGCTACGCTGAGCTGTTAGGATAATATCACCCTTTCAGGTTTTTGTTTTATCTATAATGATATGTTATAAATATTCCATCCCTTTGGGATTCAAAAAAATGCTTCACACATAATTATAGCTATGAATATTTCACCCCTTTGGTATTTTCAAAATTGTTTTACACATAACTATATCCTACAAATATTCTATCCCTTCGGGATTTGAAAGCTGTTTTACACATAACTATATTTTATAAATATTACATCCCTTCGGGATTTTAAAAACGGTATGCAATCAAATTTTTAACACTAAAACCATCACTTCAAAAAATCCCCATCAATAATAAAAAGCTTGCAGCCTTTTTTGGTTTTAGTTTTGTGGGAGCTTTGCTTATCAGAAACCTGCCAGCTCATGCCTTGTTTAAGAGTATGAATAGTGTTGTTTGCTAAAATAGTATCCATCTCCCCTGCTATGCAATACATGATGTGGCCAAGCGCGCACCAATGGTCTGCCTCGTAGTTTTCAGAAAATTCTACCATTCGTATTCTCAGCCCATCGTATTGTTTTGTTTTCCAAATGGCATAGCCTGTGGTTCCTTCATGCCGCTCTGAGGGTATGGTTTCCCAGTCGGTGGTGCTAAAAGGTATAATCATTGTGTAAAAGTAGTGAATAGCATAGCTTGTATAATGGATTCAAGGTATGAGTATTTTTCTATCTTCGACCATTCTTAAAACCCTTAAAAAATGACTGAAATAAAACCGGGACATCCCAAAGGATTGTATGTACTCTTTGCTACAGAAATGTGGGAGAGGTTCAATTTTTATGGCATGCGTGCATTGCTTACGCTATTCATTGTAAGTGCCTTAATGATAAGCGAAGAGCAATCATCCATTATTTATGGAGGATTTTTAGGTCTTTGCTACTTAACCCCTATGCTAGGTGGTTTTGTATCGGATCGTTTTTTAGGAAACCGCTACTGCATTATGTTGGGCGGTACTTTAATGGCTATTGGTCAGCTAACCTTGTTTTTTAGCGCTTCTATATTTGATTCTAACCTAGAGCTTGCAAGAACCTTGCTTTACATTGCTTTAGGAGTTATTATTTTAGGTAATGGTTTTTTCAAGCCAAACATTTCCAGTATGGTTGGTAGCCTTTATCCAAAGGAGGAAAAAAACAAACTGGATACTGCTTTTACCATTTTTTACATGGGTATAAACATTGGTGCTTTTTTGGGTCAGTTTATTTGTCCTTTTGTTGGCGATCATGTGGATGCTGCAGGTGTGCGCGATATTTATGTTTTTAAATGGGGCTTTCTTGCTGCCGGTTTAGCTATGATAGCGGGAACTCTTACGTTTATAGCGCTTAAAGATAGATATGTAACCACTCCTGATGGCAGAGCCATTGGAGATCTTCCATCTAAAAGTGTTTCTTCAGATTTTGAAGAGGGCGAATCGCAAAAGGCAAATTTCTCAAACATGGCGCTTGCCGTTTCGGGTGTTGCGTTTTTTGTTCTAGCATTTGTGTTCAATCATTTTTTTGGACAAAACTATATTTACTCTATCATCTATGCAAGTGGCTTAACGCTAGCAGGACTTATTCTTTCAGATAGCTCCCTTACTAATATAGAAAGAGATAGAATTTTAGTTATCTACATCGTATCGTTTTTTATCATTTTCTTTTGGGCTGCCTTTGAGCAAGCGGGTTCATCATTAACCTTTATTGCAAATAACCAAACCGATCGTGATTTCTTTGGTTGGAACATGCCACCATCCATGGTTCAAATCTTTAACGGGATATTTGTAGTAATGCTTGCTATTCCTTTTAGCATGTTGTGGGATAAGCTTAGAGCGGCTGGCAAAGAACCAATATCGCCTGTTAAGCAATCCATTGGTTTAATGTTAATTGCAATAAGTTACCTAATAATTGCCTTTAATGTAAAAGATTTAGGAAATTCGGGCTTACTTGCAATAAAATGGCTTGTACTTCTTTACTTAATTCAAACGTTGGGTGAGCTTTGCTTATCTCCTATTGGACTATCATTAGTGGGTAAGCTTGCGCCAAAGCGTTTTGCTTCACTTCTGTTTGGTGTATTCTTTTTATCTAATGCTTCGGGCTACGCGCTTGCAGGAACTTTAGGTTCTATCATTCCTGCTACAGGCGATAAGTTTACTAAAGCACAAGAGCTTGGAATAGATTTACAGGCGGTGCTTGATAAATCCATCACCTTGGATGCGGCACAAATTGCCATGCTAGCAGAAAATAATATCAGAGCCGCATATCCTGTATTTGCAGGTTATACCATTCACAATTTATTTGAGTTCTTTATGGTGTTTGTGATATTGTGCGGAGTGGCATCCATCTTGCTTTTTGCATTAACACCTGTGCTTAAAAAAATGATGCACGGAGTTCGCTAAGTGATGAGTCAGGAAAACACCAAGCACCCTAAGGCATTACCCTTCCTGTTTCTCTCTGAGATGTGGGAGCGTTTTGGGTTTTACTTAATGCTAGGCATTTTCTTTTTGTACATGACAGATACCCAGCGGGGTGGTTTGGCCATGGATAACAAAACAGCAGCCGATATTTTTGGAACTTTTATTGCGCTTGTTTATCTAACACCTTTTATTGGAGGCTTGTTGGCCGATAGAATTTTAGGATACAAATGGTCCATCACCATAGGTGGAATTGTTATGGGCATTGGCTATTGCGGTTTAGCCATTCCTGGCATGACAGCATTTTGGGTTTCTCAGTTTCTTATTATCATCGGCAATGGTTTCTTTAAACCCAACATCTCTACCATCCTTGGAAACGTGTATAACGATCCTAAGTACAAACATTTAAAAGATGCTGGCTACAATATTTTTTACATGGGTATTAATATTGGTGCGTTTATATGCAACTTTTTTGGCGCTTACCTACGCAATACCTTTAGCTGGGGACACGCATTTATGGCAGCAGGTATTGGAATGTTTGTGGGTGTTGCTATTTTTTGGATTGGGCAGAAACATTATGCCCATGCAGATGTACGTAAGCCTACCAATCCGGAGGACATGTCGTTGGCTAAAATATTTGGCATTGTATTATTGCCAGCTCTAATTGCAGGTTACATTGGATGGATTTTGCCGGGTAATATTTTTGGAAGCGATAGCACCGATGCATTTATTTTAGGAGCATTGCCTGTTGCAGGATTTTATGTTTCCTTACTTGTTCGATCCAATGCACAGGACAGAAAACCATTATCTGCCTTGTTAGCGGTATTTGCTGTGGCCATTGTATTTTGGGCAGTCTTTAAACAGAATGGCACAGCACTTACCACTTGGGCCGATAAATATACTGATAGGGAAATACCAACCATGTTGGTTCCTCCGGCAACTGTTTTAGGAATGGTGCAAGAAAAACCTTATGTAAAAGATTCTGTTCCTAAGGCAGATGCGCAGTTTCGTATTGCCAGAGACGAAGCCGGAAAACCTATTAAAGAATTTGATTACCCACTCTACTATAAAAATTTACCTGTTGAAAAACGCCCGGCCGAAGGCGAAAGCTTAAAACTTATCTCTACGGAACTGTTTCAGTCTGTAAACCCACTTTGGGTTGTCGTCTTAACTTTTCCTGTTGTTATGTTTTTCTCATTTTTGAAAAAGAAAAACAAAGAACCAACTACACCTTGGAAAATATTTTACGGCTTTTTGATAACAGCTCTATCTACGCTTGTTATGGTTGGCGCAACTTTTGCCTGTCATAACGGACTTGAAAAAAGTTCTATGATGTGGTTGGTGGGTGCTTATGGAGTAATTACTGTTGGAGAATTGTGCCTGAGTCCCATGGCGCTTTCTTTAGTTTCAAAACTATCTCCTCCTCGCTTAACGGCCTTAATGATGGGCGGTTGGTTTCTTTCAACTTCTATTGGAAATAAAATGAGCGGTGTGCTTGCTTCCATGTGGGATGGCTATGAGCATAAAGCAAATTTCTTTCTAGTAAATTTTATAATTGTTTTAGCAACAACATTAGTTATTTTACTAATGATAAAATGGCTAAATAAAATTGTGAAGGAGCATGGAGCGTAATTAATTCTATTCGTTTCCCGGAGAAACGTTTTCGGTAATCTTATTATACTTAACTGTATTGGCTGGGTCAATATCGTTTAGCAATTCCAGCAACTTAGTTTTCTCTGCCGGCTCAGCAAGTGTAAATAGGTTTACTATCTCATCTGCTTTAGCTAAAAAAAATAATTGCATGGAATAAGTTCCGGGTCTTCGGTCGTGAACTTTGTTTAATTGCAACAGTGATTTCAATACGATTGCCCTACCCGCTTCTAACTCATCAACCATAATATCAAAACCCAAACGGTGGTATTGATACATGCAATCGCGCAAAGGCTTAAAGGTTGAGTTTAATATATTTTCCACTATCCAATATCTGTTTTGATCATCTTCGGATGATTTCCATCCTCTATCGTTGCCGGATTGTGCATTGGCTACAATGGTTTGCGCTTTTTGAAAATAATCAGAACCGCCTTCTAAAGCATAACTGTCGTAATCTGTTCCTAATATCACGTATACGTAATAGCTTAAAATGGAAGTTAGGTTTGAAAGATTTGTAGTTTCAGAAAATTCCAAGGGCTGGTACTCAACGTAGGTAAAAGATAAATTTTTATCAAGAACATTTAACAGCAATGAGTTGTATGCCGATTTATAGATTGGCCTTCTTGCTTGCACTTGTATGCTGCCTTTAAAATCATTTAAGCTTCTTTCGGTTACTGTGATTATAATGCTGCACTCAATACGTTCATCTTGCTTAACTACATCGTTGGTCCACTTGCGGTTATTTACAAATTCAAAAATAGATTGCTGTAAAGTTTGAAATATTTTTTTATCGGCCGAGTTTTGAATTTGCGGAGCTAACACCTGTACTGCGCAATTAAGTTCTTGAGCATGTACATATGTTGTTTGCAGGATGCTTATTCCTAATCCAATTATCAAGCACAAGGTGAATTTCATTTTCGTTTTACTTTACGGATAACTTCTTTTACAATTTCCACAGCACATAAATCCTTGCTCATTAACTCAAACTTCTTAGTTTCTTTTTTATCAATAATAGTTATTTTATTTGTGTCGTGACCAAAAGCGCTGTTTTGATCTCGCAAAGAGTTAAGAACGATAAAATCAAGGTTTTTATTGTGTAGCTTCTTTTTAGCGTTTGCTAATTCATTATCTGTTTCCAGTGCAAAGCCAACCAATAGACTTCTATTTTTATTTTTTCCAAGCTCCGAAAGAATATCCTTCGTGGCAACCAGACTAATTTCATTCAGGCCTTTCTCTTTTTTTATTTTCTCCGCTTGTTTTTTTGCTGGCTTAAAATCCGATACTGCCGCAGTCATAATGGTGATGTCCGAATCTTTGGCGTATTTCATACACTGGGCGTGCATCTCATCCGAAGAAACAACATCAATACGTTTTATGCTGCTGCTATTACTACGTAAATTATTGGGTCCACAAACAAGTATTACATCGGCTCCTTGTTTTGAAAGTTCGGCTGCCAAGGCAAAGCCCATTTTTCCGGAGGAGTTATTACCAATAAATCGAACAGGATCTATCGCCTCGTAAGTAGGCCCTGCAGTAACCAAAGCTTTTTTACCGATTAAAGGAGCTTTTTTTTTTAATTGAGCAGAAAGAAATTCAACGATATTGTCAGGTTCAGCCATTCTTCCCTCGCCTATTAAACCACTTGCAAGTTCGCCATTCTCAGGAAGAATTATAGTATTTCCAAAGGATGCTAGCTTTTTTAAATTAACTTGGGTTGTAGCATGCTTGAACATATCTAAATCCATTGCAGGAGCCACATACACGTTGCACTTTGCAGAAAGATAGGTTGCAAGTAATAAGTTATCACAAATGCCGGTTGCCATCTTGGCAATGGTATCAGCAGTGGCAGGAGCAATTAATATTAAATCTGCCCACAACGCTAACTCAACGTGATTGTTCCATTCTCCAGTATTGGAAACTGAAAATTCTGAAAAAACTGGATTTTGAGAAAGTGTAGATAAGGTAAGCGGGGTGATAAACTCTTTTGCTGCTGGAGTCATTATTACTTTTACCTGTGCACCAGATTTAATTAACTGACGCACCAGAAAAGCACTTTTATAAACTGCAATACTCCCAGTTACACCAAGTAGAATATTTTTTCCGGATAACATCGTAAGAAAAAAATTTAAGAAAGTAATAGGGAGAACTAATCTCCCTATTACAAAATGCATTTACAAAAACTTAAAAAGTTTTTGTACCCTTTAGCGGGTTACGGTAATAAATTTTATCATCCATGAATTCCTGAATGGCAATGGCGTGAGGCTTAGGCTGACGCTCATAATATTTGGAAACTTCGATTTGCTCTCTGTTTTCAAAAATTTCTTCCAGGTTATCAGTGTGAGATGCGAATTCAGCTAACTTGTTAGTTAACTCTTCCTTCACTTCTTGATTGATTTGGTTTGCACGCTTAGCAACCACCACAGTAGATTCGTACAAGTTGCCAGTCTTGGCTTCGTACTCTCTAAGATCGCGAGTTACAGTGTTGGTTTCAGCGTTTGATTTTTTGTAGTCCATAGTGTTGATGTTTATTATTGGGAAATAAGTTCTAATTGTTTTTTTGCTGTTGCGTAATATCCTTCCACTTCTTTGCTGTACTTATTGTTTTCAGGAAAGTAACTGACAAATTTGTTGTATGAATCTACTGTAGATTTATATCTATCTTTTTTCTTAGCTAAGGTGCTTTTGGAGGCGTAAATATAATTTGACTTCACAATCATGTACATCGCCTCTTCTCTATATTTAGTATCCGGATAATCTTTTAAAACATTTTCAAACGATGTAACTGCCGCTTGATAATCATCCAAAAAGTAATACTGCTTTGATATTCTATAATATTTTTCCTCAAGTTTACCTCTGAGTTTTGACATGATAGAATTACACTCCTCTTTTCTTAAGCTTTCTGGATATTTATTCAAAAAATATTGCATTTCTTTAATCGCATTTTTTGTATCCGTTTGATCCAGACTATACCTGGGAGATTCTAAGTAATAGCAATACGCATACATGTAGGCGCATTCTTCCGTTCTATCGCTGGCAGGAAACGTTTTTACAAAATTATTGAAGTGATAGCCAGCTAATAAATAATCGCCTACAGCATAAGTAGCGTAAGCATAATAGAACATAATTTTTTCTCCCTTCGCAGTTCCGCGATACACACTTACTAACTCCTGCAAAAGTCCCAATGCCTTGGTGTACTCCTTTTGCTCATAAAAAGCAATGGCCGCATCGTACTTCTTATTATAATCTGTACTTTTAAGTAGGCGCGTATAATCACTGCATGATGACACAATCATCGATACAAAAATCAAGAGAAATATGATAGGTTTTGCTAACTTTTTCACCTTACTTTATAGGGTCGCAAATATAGCTAATTAATGTTAATTGTTAATTTGTTGGCAATTTTTCAAAAAAAATTACATTTACATTCATTTTCTGATTAATTTTAGATTAAATATCAACTCGAATATGAGAGATTTATTTGATAAAATCAAAGAAAACAGAGGTCAACTTGGTCAATATGCTAAGATAGCTCATGGCTATTTTGCTTTTCCAAAATTAGAAGGAGAGATTAGCAGTAAGATGAATTTTAGAGGCAAAAAGCAACTTGTTTGGAGCTTGAATAATTATTTAGGATTAGCTAACCATCCTGAAGTTAGAAAAACAGATACTGATGCAGCTGAAAAGTATGGATTTGCTTATCCTATGGGTGCAAGAATGATGTCGGGCAACACAAATTTGCACGAGCAGTTCGAAGCTGAGCTAGCAGCTTTTGTTAGTAAGCCAGATGCTATCCTTGTAAACTTTGGCTATCAAGCAATGGTTTCTGCCATTGATGCCCTTGTAGATAGACGTGATGTTATTGTTTATGATGGTGAATCTCATGCTTGCATTGTTGATGGCGTTAGACTACATATTGGAAAAAGATTTGCCTACTTGCATAATGATATTACCAGCTTAGAAAAACAGCTGGAGCATGCTAAGAAAGTGGTTACTGAAACAGGTGGTGCTATTTTAGTAATTACCGAAGGTGTTTTTGGAATGCGTGGCGATCAAGGGAAATTAAAAGAGATTGTTGAATTGAAAAAGAAATTCTCTTTCCGCCTATTTATTGATGATGCACACGGAGTTGGCATTATGGGAAAAAATGGTGGAGGAACTGGCGAGGAACAAGGATGTCAGGATGGAATTGATATATATTTCGGAACATTTGCAAAAGCATTTGCTATGATTGGTGGATTTATTGCTGCGGAAGAAACTATTGTAGAGTTTTTACGGTACAATATGAGATCACAGGTGTATGCAAAGTCGTTACCTATGCCGTTGGTAGTTGGAGGACTTAAGCGCCTTGATTTAATGAGAAAACATCCTGAATTTAGAGATCAATTACATAATATAACTAATGCTTTACAAAGTGGATTAAAAAAAGCTGGGTTTGATATTGGTGATACAAACACCTGTGTAACTCCCGTTTACATGAAAGGATCTATTCCTGAAGCAACAAACATTGTGATTGACTTAAGAGAAAATTATAACATCTTCTGCTCTATCGTAGTTTATCCAATTATTCCAAAGGGAATGATGATATTACGATTAATACCAACAGTGATTCATACCATGGAAGATGTGAATTACACCGTAGAAAGTTTTTCTAAAGTAAAAGAGAAACTAGAAAAGGGAGAATATCAATCTGAAAGCGTAGCAACAATTAATCAAACAATAACAACATAAACAAAACAATTATGCAAAAGTACGAAGCACTAAAAACAATCATTTCTGGTATGGAAACCGATGTGCAAAAATTTTACAACGGTAACAATGCAGCTGGAACACGTGTTCGCAAACACCTTCAGGATTTGAAGCGTGCTTGTCAGGATATGCGTAACGAAGTGCAGGAACTCCGCACAACCAGAAAGGACGCGTAATATTTTTTAAGTAATAGGCTAATCGTAAACAATAAATATGCCATTCATCAAAATTTGATGAAGCTGGTGCATATTTTCTTTTGCTGTTTACGATTAGTTTTTTTACTGTAATTACTTAAATCTATGAAAGCAGATGTATTGCTAGGTCTTCAATGGGGCGATGAAGGCAAAGGAAAAATTGTTGACGTTATAGCTCCTAAATACGATATCGTTGCACGCTTTCAAGGAGGGCCAAATGCCGGTCATACCTTGGAGTTTAATGGTATAAAACATGTGCTTCACTTAATTCCATCCGGAATTTTTCATGAAGAGATAATAAATATTATAGGAAATGGGGTGGTTATTGACCCCACCATTTTCCAAAAAGAAATTCTTGCTCTTGAAAAACTAGGAGCTAAGCCTCAGAAAAACCTTTTTATATCAAAGCGCGCTCATCTTATTTTGCCAACTCATCGCTTACTCGATGCAGCAAGTGAAGCATCTAAAGGAAAAGAAAAAATTGGCTCTACCTTAAAAGGTATTGGTCCTGCCTACATGGACAAAACCGGACGAAATGGTTTGCGTATAGGAGATATTTTCTCTCCAGATTTTAAAAAGAAATATGACTTTCTGGTCGAAAAACATAAACAGCTTTTAGGCCTATATGATGACTTTCAATATAATTTATCCGAGTTTGAATCAGCTTGGTTTGAAGGTATAGAAACAGTTAAAAAATTCAAATGCATAGAAAGTGAGCAATACATGAACGATGCGTTTGCAAATAACAAAACAGTTTTAGCTGAGGGCGCGCAAGGGTCTTTACTAGATATTGATTTTGGCTCCTACCCTTTTGTTACATCCTCCAACACTGTTTGTGCTGGCGCTTGCACCGGCTTGGGTATTGCACCCAATAAAATTGGAAGAGTGATTGGTATTTTTAAAGCATACTGCACCCGCGTTGGTAGCGGCCCCTTCCCTACTGAACTAAATGACGCTACCGGAGAAGCATTAAGAAAGGCAGGAAATGAATTTGGATCCACTACAGGCCGGCCCAGACGTTGTGGTTGGTTAGATTTACCTGCCTTGCGTTATGCAGTTGCTATAAGTGGCGTAACAGAACTATTTATGATGAAGGCCGATGTGTTGAGTGGAATTGATACGCTAAAAGTTTGTACTCATTATGATATTAATGGAGAAAAAATAGATTTTCTTCCATACGATATAACTACTAGCCCTCCTGGCATTATTTACAAAGATTTTAAAGGCTGGAAATCCGACCTTCAAAACCTGGAAGAAAATATTCCTGAACAATTAGAAGCATATATTCAGTTTATCGAAAAGGAAATTAAGGTGCCCATCACATTAATTTCTGTAGGTCCTGATCGTAAAAAGATTATTTACCGCTTAAATAGCACTACTAAATCTGAAAAGAAAAGTGTATTGGCTTGATATTGGATACCGTCTTAGTTTATACTTTTTCTGATTCATGCTGAAAATTTTAAAATATTTTTTCATTATTTCTGTATTTTTTTCTTCCTGCGATTTATTTGCACAGACCAATACGAAAAAGGTAGAAATTTTACATGCCGATGATCTGTTGTTTGATGAAAAACTTGGCAATGGAGCAAAGCGCTTAATTGGCAAAGTGCAATTTAAGCATGGCGATGCCTTACTCTTTTGCGACAGTGCTTATTTCTATTCTAATAATTCGCTAGATGCTTTTGGGAATGTTCACATTCAGCAGGGCGATTCAGTAAATATTTATGGAGACTTTCTAAACTACAGCGGCAACACACGTATGTCTGAAATACGGAGAAATGTTAGGCTTATTCAAAAAAGTTCTACACTACAAACAGAGCTCCTTTATTACAACATGGCTACCACCTTAGCTACTTATCCCAGCGGAGGAACCATTGTAAGTAAACAAAATGTACTTACTAGCCGCGTTGGTTATTATAATCCACGCAAAAAACTTTTTTCATTTAAAGACAGTGTAGTGCTTACCAACCCGCAGTATGTAATGCGTTGCGACACATTAAATTATAATTCAGGAAACAACACAGCTTATTTTTCAGGACCAACACATATTACAAGTTCGGGCGATAAAATTTATTGCGAAAGTGGCTGGTATAACACAACAAATGACATTGCTAAGTTTAGCAAGAATGCATACGTTGACACCAAGCAACAAAAAATGAAAGGCGATTCTATCTTTTTTGATAAAGTAAAAGACGAAGGTCGAGCTTATGGGAATGTTTCTATAATTGATTCCGCACAAAGTATTATTGTTTCTGGAAATAAAGCAGTTAGAATTGGAAAATTAGAAACATCAACCGTTACCGGCAATGCGCTGTTAAAGCAATTTTATGGTGAGGATACACTATTCCTTCATGCAGATACCCTACGCGCTGTTGATGAGCACCCTATAAGCAGAAAAGGTGTAAAAGACACCTCTATCACTTGGCGAGTTTTATATGCTTATAAGAAAGTTAAATTTTACAGAACCGATATGCAAGGAAAGTGCGACTCCTTAGTCTACTCCGGAAAAGATTCCATCATGCGCCTTTTCAAAGATCCGGTAATGTGGCAAGAGGAAAATCAACTTACTGCCGAAAAAGTAGAAATGAAAATCACTAGCGGGCAAATTAAAAATCTATACTTACAAAATCAGGCGTTTATTATCTCTGAAGAGGACAGTATTAAGTACAATCAAATTAAAGGCAAGCAAATGACCGGCTATTTTAATGAAAATAAACTGGTAAGAATATTTGTGGAAGGTAACGGGCAAACTATATACTTTGCAAAAGACAAAGACAAATTAATAGGTATAAACAGGGCGAACTGCACCAACCTGATGATTTATATAAAAGATAATTCTGTAGAAAAAATTACTTTTTTGAAAAAGCCAGATGCTACTTTATTCCCCATGAGTGATTTTATCCCTAAAGAGTTTTTACTAAAAGACTTTAACTGGAGACAGAAAGAAAGACCTTTGTCGGTAGCAGATATCTTTCTTAAATAATAAAAAATGCTCTACTTAGAATTCCTTATTTTTGCCCTCCCAATATTGAAAGTTAATGCCCGGATGTTGGAATTGGTAGACAAGTACGCTTGAGGTGCGTATGCCGTAAGGT
>CAYZTB010000049.1:0-8315 GCA_964481195.1 uncultured Bacteroidia bacterium
GTGGTATGATAATTGTTTGTGGTTTTATTTTAAGTTTAAATGGATATCGGCCTCGTAAATTACATTCAGAACATCTATAAATACAGTCGAAATCATCATTTTTTTCGAAAATCCAATTATGATTTGTAATCCTTAATGGCTTTATAATAAAGCCTTTATATTCATAAGTTAATGCGTGAGATCCTGTTTTTAAACAATGAAAAATTTTACTAATTACATAGAAAGAATTCCTTATATTATATTTTCGTGCAAAATAACCATCTAATTCTGGTACGTTAACCCAGTGGTGATTAGGGTAAATTTCTGAAAGATCAATGTTTTTATATAAATCAATGTTTTGAAAAATTTCTTTCTCTAACTGATCAGGTATACCTGAACAATCGCATTGTATAATTTTATCAATTAATTCCATTATTTAACCGTCACACACTGTAGCACCGCAAAACGAAAATGTCAAAATCTAAGATATACTACAGTGATGCTGTTAATAATTCATTGACACTCGATAAAACTTCTTCATTTGAATAAAGATCGTTAATCATTGTAGTTTTTTCTCCGCGCAATAATGAACCGTAGGTCCACCAAAATGTTTTCTCCCTTCGATTCATAATGTCTAAATTACACGAATATCCAGATCCATATAAGCTAAACATTCCAGCTACCCATGATTTCTTCTCTTTGCTTTCACAATAACCCCTTGATTTAGTAGCTGCTAAAGTCATTGCATGAAAACATCGCTTAGTACTCATTAAATCTGTTCCTGTTATCGCAGAACGAGAATATCCCAATTGGCTGTAAGCTTTATTGTTAATTTGAACTTGACCAGAACACCAAGCTTTACACTTGTATCTAGAAATTCTTAATACTGGGTCCCAGATTAATTTGCAGTCGCCAGCACCACTGATAACACCCATATGAACGTCCCCCTTGAATCCGCTCTCCTCTCTAGCAAATGTTAGTAAAGCAGATACTAATGATAATCTATCCCAATGCCATGTAGAATTATATTTGCACTGAGACCTGCATTCTAAATCACCTTCAGAACAAAAAGAAATGCAAACATCTCTAGACCTTTCATTTGAAACTTCAGATATCGCTTGTGCTATAACTGCATAGCGAATTAATATTTCATTTTTAGACTCGCGCCTTAAAAATGATTGCTCGAAAGCCATGTGTTCAGCAATACCAACATCAGTAGATAATAAAGCTAATTCATATTTCCGATTAATAAATATTTTTCGATCAAATTTCGGTAACTCACACTCTAATTCTGAATAACAAATCGGCGTTTCTTGACAAGATTTATCACATGTATCCATCGGTACATATGATTGATTTGTTTCAGCTGGCATAATTGTAAGCATTGTACTTAAAATTATTTTAGCAAATTGGTTTATCATAATTATCTCCTTGTAGTATTATGTGTTCTATTATCCCACCATACAGTAGGAACGATAAAACTAAGCTTACCCGAAATAGAGTAGCTTTTCAAACATAATTTTTATTATTTTTTATAGTCAGATTGACATGGTGCAAAATCTTCGTCACACCAAATATAAATTTCTTTACCTTTTAATACATCATCTTCTATAACTTTTAATTCCATGTAAGATTTATCTATCTCTTTTTCACTTGCTGTTAATTCAACACCATGCTTTCTATATTCAAAAATTACTTTTAAACCAACACTATATACCAGCTCTACAACCATCAATCTTGATTCGCATTTTTCTTTTAATGTTTCCGCTAAACGAATGGCATCAACAGCATTATCAACACTTGGTAAACCCTTACCATCCATATATACAAAATATCTTATATTTATATTTTCGTTTTTATTACGATCACGATAAGATGTTTTTCTATCCTGCTGCCTATCACCAGGCTTTCCAGCATGTCTCTTTTCTTCTGGCTTATCCCATTTTTGCCAAGGTTTTTTCTTCTTACCAGTTTTTTTAACTTCTTCCCTACGAGGATTAGGCTTGACTGTCTTATCTTTTTTACCACGATCTTTTGCTTGTTTTTGTTTTGTTTGCTGGCGTTTAATTCCCATGAATCCTTTAAGTAATTATATTCTCAATATTATTATTGTTTATTATATTAATTAGACAAATATAATGAAAGATATATACTTAGCAAAATAAAATGTTACGAGTAATTAAACCACAATGGTCAAAACAGGGCTTTACTTGGTGATTCTTAATTCTACCCTCCTGTTCATTTGCCTACCTTCTTCGGTATCATTTGTTGCAACTGGGCTTTCTTCGCCAAATCCCTTGAAAGATAAACGGGACTTATCTGTACCTTTTTTAGATAAATATCCTAATACAGACTTTGCTCTAGCGGTTGATAATTTTATATTTGATTTATCGTCTCCTTTATTGTCGGTGTAGCCATTCACTTCTATTTTAATATCCGTTCTATCTTTTAAAAAATTCACCACCTTATCAAGCTCAACAAATGACTCCTTTCTGATTTTTGATTTGTTGGAATCGAAAAATAAATTTTTTAACACAATCACACTACCTTCTGCAATAGGTTGTAGCACTACATTTTTTTCCACGGAAGCATAGGTATTTTCTTTAGGCATATTCACATTCTCTGATAGCATTAAATATCCTTCGGACTCAAAAGAGATATTATAATTTTGACCGCGTTTCAGTACGAATTGATAATCTCCGGTTTTATCTGTTTGGTATTTTCCAACTGACTTACCATTTTCATTATCAATTACGTTTACTACAACATCTTTGATTGGCTTTTGTGCTAAGTTGGAAACCACACCATGCACGCCAATAGTTCCTAACTCCTTCCTTTCTAACCTGACATCTTTTAAAATAAAAACCATTTCAGTTTCCAAATACTCTTTTCCTGGTTCGATTTTATGAGTGTTGGAAACTGGGTGAAAACCATCTGCTGTATAAGTAAGTTGGTATGTTTTTTTGTGAGGTAATATTAACACGTATTTCCCTGTATTGGGATTTGGCAAATAGCTGCCTATAACTTCACCTGTATTTAAATCAGTTACTGATATTGACGCTCCTTCAGGTATTTTTCCAAAATCATCAATAATATTTCCCCTAAACACGGTAAGTTTAGATTCTTCTTTTTCAGGAAAAGTTAACTGGTATATGTCGTTATCACCATAACCTCCTGCCGCTGCAGAGGAATAATAAGCTCTCTTTTTATCAATTGTTGGAACATAAAACAAATCATCACCTGCTGTATTTACAGGGTATCCCATATTTTCAGGCTCGGTCCATCCTCCAAAGAGTCCTGTGTCTAAAAAATCTGTGTGAAAAATATCAAACCCTCCAATTCCCTTATGTCCTTGAGATGAAAAATAAAGTGTATTACTACCCGGTTGTAAGAATGGAGAATCTTCTTCATACGGAGTATTGATAAGTGGACCTAAATTGTATGCTTTACTCCACTCGCCAGAAGGCAACATTTTACATCGGTAAATATCTCTACCACCAAATCCACCTGGGCGGTTGCTCACAAAATAAAGTGTTGTTCCATCGGCAGATAAAGTTGCATGCGTTTCCCAATATTTGCTATTAACATCACCTTTAATTTTTTCGGGTACGGACCAATTATCACCCTGAAAGCTTGTAATGTAGATGCTTCCGCTATCATCATCGTCTTTATAAATAAATAGAATTTGCCCATCTATTGAAGTGCCAATAGTTGCTTCGTGGCCTGCAGTATTGATAGGAGCACTAACATTTACTGCTTTCTGCCAACCCATTTCATCATCTGTCCTGTACGAAAGATAAATGTCTTCAAAATATTTTCCATCCTCATCCACTAATCCACCAATATTTTCAGGTCTGCGGGAGGTAAAAAGCAAAATAGATTCATCGGCTGAAAGGACAGGAGCGTATTCAGGATAGGAGGTATTAATATTAGGTCCTAAATTCTTGACTTGCATATTAACTGGCTTTGCAATTAACTCTTTTGCATTTTTACAGGTCTGAATTTTATAATCAATATAAGTGATGTAATATTTATTTTTATCTTCTACATAAGATAAAAACTTTCTATATGCCTCGATAGCATCGTCAAAACGGTAATTTCTATGATATGCATCTCCTAAATACAGAAAGGAAATTACAGGAGCCTTTTCTTCTTTATAAGAAGTCTCTTTAGTATTCAAGGCATAGTCTGCAGTAGCAGCTTCAAGATATATGATAGATTTACTAAACTCAGAAGGATGATTTAAATAGCACAAACCTAACTTAAAAGTCCAGCTAGCATTTTTATAATTATGTGTTACTAAAGAATCATAATACGGAAGTGCTTTCTCATAAAGTTCACTTTTTAAAAATGCTTCTGCTTTGTCAAATATCACTTTGTAATCTGAAACATAGGTAGAATCTTTAGTCTTTTTAGGGGCTTTACCTTTCTGAGGAACCTGCCCAGAAGAAGTCTGCGAAAAAGCAAATAAAATTGCAACTAAAAAAACAGAAACTAATTTGGTAAAAAAGTATTTCATTCGTTATTTCTTAATATTATATAACCCTATTTGGATCAAACTTTTCTAGATAATCTGCGATTCTTCTTAAAAAACTACCTCCTAGCATTCCATCCACAACACGATGATCATATGAAAGAGAGAGAAACATCATGCTTCTAATAACAATAGAATCACCAAACTCTGTTTCAAGTACAACAGGTTTTTTCTTAATAGATCCGACCGCTAATATAGCCACTTGAGGTTGATTAATGATTGGCGTTCCCATTAAGTTACCAAAGCTACCAACATTTGTTAAGGTAAATGTACCTCCTTGAATATCATCTGGCACTAGTTTATTCGCTCTAGCTCTGTTTGCTAAGTCATTCACAGCTTTAGTTAGTCCTAACATATTTAATCGGTCTGCATTTTTAATTACGGGTACAATCAAATTTCCGGAAGGTAATGCTGCCGCCATACCGATGTTTATATTTTTTCTGATAATAATTTTTGTCCCATCAACCGATACATTAACCATCGGAAAATCTTTTAATGCCTTAACTACTGCTTCAATAAATACAGGAGTAAATGTTATTTTTTCTCCTTCTCGCTTCTCAAAATTATTTTTAATTCGATTTCTCCAGTTTACAATATTTGTCACATCAGCCTCTACATACGATGTAACGTGAGGAGATACATGCTTACTCATTACCATATGATCGGCAATAAGTTTACGCATTCTATCCATTTCAACGATCTCATCGTTGCCTGAAGCAAAAACCGGAGGAACTGAAACAATAGATGTTGGTATCGAAGTTTTAGATTGTTGAGTTTGAGCAACTCCTTTTCCTTTATTAGGTAAAAAAGAAAGTATGTCTTGCTTTGTAACACGCCCATCTTTTCCGGAGCCTGCTAACGCATCTAACTCAGTTAATGAAACACCTTCTGTTTTAGCAATATTGCGTACGAGTGGAGAGTAAAATTTACCAGCAGAAGATGAACGCTCTACGGAAACATTTTCTAAAACAGGCTTGACAGCTGCACTACCACCATTTACTGGGGCTTTTGCCTGAATAGGCTTAGAAACTTCCGGAGTTGATGTTACTGAAGCTCCTGCCGAAGTGGAAATTACGGCAATCGCTTTTCCTACCTGAACAACTTCCCCTTCTTTAAACAATTTTTTTATTAATGTGCCTTCTGCGATAGAAGGAATTTCAGAATCAACTTTATCAGTAGCAATTTCCAACACAGGCTCATCCATAGCGATTTTATCGCCCTCATTTTTAAGCCATTTAATAATAGTGGCTTCGTGAACACTCTCACCCATTTTGGGCATTATCAACTCTACCTCTGCCATAACTTGAATATCTTTTTTTAACGCGCTGTGAAGATAGAAAAAAATTGAAAAAGCAAATACTAATAAAGAAGATACTATTCCGTCAAATAACAGCTACTACTTTCAGCTCAATAGCTATAGGCGTTGGCAAACAATTTATCTCTAAGGTCGTCCTACAAGGAGGATTGTTTGAAAAATATTCTGCCCACAACTTGTTGTATTTTGAAAAATCATCTTTCATATTAGTCAGATAAACAGTCACATCAACAATCTTATCCCAACTGCTACCTGCATCTTCTAAGATATATTTTACATTCCTAAAAACACTGTGACATTGTGCTTCTATGTCATAAGAAACTATCTCCCCTTTTTCATTTAACTCAACCCCGGGAATGATTTTACTTCCTTTTTCTCTAGGACCAACGCCTGACAAAAAAAGTAGGTTGCCCACTTTTCTTGCGTGTGGATAAAGCCCTACAGGGTCCGGAGCTTTTGAAGAGATGATTTTGTCTGACATATTTAACGCTTATTTGCAGCAGACATGATGACTACTGCCATCATTATAAAGCCAAGCCCCATTCCGGAGAACATACCAATTTTCATATTTCCAAAATACCAACCTGCTGCCATGCCTAAAAACATACAACCAACAAATAATAACCCACCAACCTTTCTTGTGGTTTTTTGTGTTTCTGTATTGTTGTTTTCCATGTTTTTATGATTTATTGGTGCGAAGTTAAAATAATCGTTGATTACAAGGAAAGAACAATGTGAATAAAAACATGTTTTTGTCAGGAATAAATAAATAAATTTGCCCCATTGAATCCGTTCGGATAAAGCTTATGCAAAACGACCCTTCTATATCTAAATATTCCGGTAAAAAAAATATCCGCTTTTCGGATGATGCGCTTGCCTTGGCTGAGAAAATAATGAAGCGCTACCCTGAAGGAAAACACAAATCAGCTATCCTTCCTATTTTACACATTGCTCAGGCAGAGTTTGATGGTTGGTTAAGTGTAGAAACCATGGATCATGTTGCAATGATTTTAAAAATTCAGCCCATTGAGGTTTATGAAGTAGCTTCTTTTTATTCCATGTTTAATTTAAAGCCCGTTGGAAAATGTGTTATAGAGGTTTGTCGTACCGGGCCATGCTGGCTGATGGGCGCAGAAGATTTAGTAAAATTTATTGAGAAGAAACTAAATATAAAGGAAGGGCAAACTACATCCGATGGTATATTTACGCTTAAAACAGTAGAATGCTTAGCATCCTGTGGTACAGCACCTATGATTCAAGTTGGGGAAACATACCATGAAAACCTGACTTTTGAAAAGTGTGGGACTATATTGGACGAATACAAGAATAAAGGTGAATTGGTTTCTCATTGGAGAAAAGAAAGGATAAAAAATCACAAGGATATAAAACAATAAAAGCCCCTCCCGGCCTCCCCATTGGGGAGGAGGAAGGGCGAAAAAATAATACAAGTCCCCATTGAAGGAGGGGATTTTAGGGAGGCAAATGGGAAAACAACTACTAATAAACGACTTAGACAAACCGGGCATTAATACGCTTTCGGGATACAGAGCATGTGGCGGCTATACTGCTTTGGAAAAAGCGTTGAAGATGAAGCCCGAAGAAGTTGTTGAGGAAGTAAAAAAATCAGGATTACGAGGAAGAGGCGGTGCAGGATTTCCTACCGGAATGAAATGGAGCTTTATTGCAAAGCCTCCAGGCGTTCCTCGCTATTTGGTTTGCAATGCAGATGAATCAGAACCGGGTACATTTAAAGACAGATTTTTAATGCAGCGCAAGCCGCATATTTTAATTGAAGGGATGATCATCTCCTCCTTTGCCTTGGGAGCAAACACTTCGTACATATATATAAGAGGTGAAATGATGTTTCAGTACCATATTTTGGAAAAAGCAATTCAGGAAGCATACGATGCAGGATTACTTGGAAAAAATATTTTAGGCAGCGGGTATGATTTAGATTTATATGTTCACTGCGGTGCAGGCGCCTACATCTGCGGAGAAGAAACAGCTTTAATAGAATCGCTAGAAGGCAAACGCGGTAACCCTCGCATCAAACCACCGTTCCCTGCAATTAAAGGAGCGTGGGGTTGTCCTACGGTAGTTAATAATGTGGAAACAATTGCAGCCGTTGTTCCAATCATAAACATGACAGGCGATGAATACGCAAAAATTGGTATTGGAAAATCGACAGGCACAAAATTAATTTCTGCCGGTGGGCACATAAACAAACCCGGTGTATACGAAATCGAGTTAGGCGTTCCTGTCGAAGAATTTATTTATTCTGAAAAATATTGCGGTGGAATTCTCAATGGAAAAAAATTAAAAGCGGTAGTTGCAGGAGGATCTTCGGTTCCCATTTTACCAACTGAACTTATTTTAAAAACAGCTAAAGGCGAACCTCGATTAATGAGCTACGAATCTTTATCGGATGGTGGCTTTCAAACAGGAACCATGCTTGGTTCTGGCGGTTTTATTGCCATGGACGAAGAT
>CAYZTB010000049.1:8325-22769 GCA_964481195.1 uncultured Bacteroidia bacterium
CGAAGATACCAGCAGTGTAAAAAATCTTTGGAACTTTACACGCTTTTACCATCACGAAAGCTGCGGACAATGCTCTCCTTGTCGTGAAGGAACAGGTTGGATGGAAAAAATATTGCACAAATTTATTGAAGGGCACGCCAGCATGAAAGACATTGACTTACTTTGGGATATTCAAAGTAAAATAGAAGGAAAAACAATTTGTCCGCTGGGCGAAGCAGCAGCTTGGCCTGTTGCTGCAGCTATCAGACATTTTAGACCTGAGTTTGAAGAGTATGTAAATAAAGGAAAGAGCATAATTGATGTTAAGCATTATTATAGGTTGAATAATTTGCAGGAGGTTTAATTCTTGCCACAGATAACACGAATCAACTCAGAAAGGGAGTTAGTGAAAATCTGTAAAATCAGTGGCTAAAAAAAATATGGCAAAAGTTACCATAGACGGAAAAGCAATTGATGTTCCAGAAGGAACAACAATCCTAAATGCAGCGCGCATGATAGGCGGGGAAATTGTGCCTCCCGCTATGTGTTATTATACCAAACTGGAAACCAGTGGTGGATATTGCAGAACGTGCATTGTAAAAGTTACCAAAGGTTCTGAAAAAGATCCTCGTCCAATGCCAAAGCCTGTCCCATCGTGCAGACAAACTATAATGGACGGAATGGTAGTAGAAAATATTACTTCTCCTGATTTATTAGAAGCCCGAGCTGGTGTAGTAGAGTTTCTTTTAATCAATCACCCATTGGATTGCCCTATTTGTGATCAGGCGGGAGAATGCGATTTGCAGAACTTGAGTTACGCGCATGGAGTAGCACAAACTCGCTACGAGTTCAAACGCAGAGAATTTGAAAAGATTGATATTGGTGATAAGATAAAGCTTCACATGACGCGATGCATATTGTGCTACCGCTGCGTAAAGGTTGCAGAACAACTCACCCCAGGCAGAGTGCATGGTGTTGTAAATCGAGGCGATGTTTCGGAAATTTCTACCTATATAGAACAAGCAGTTGATAATGAAATGAGTGGCAACATGATTGATGTTTGTCCGGTGGGTGCACTCACCGATAAAACGTTCCGCTTTAAAAGTAGAGTTTGGTTTACTAAACCTGTTGATGCGCACCGCGATTGTCCTACTTGCTCTGGCAAAGTGCGTTTATGGTTTAAAGGGCAAGATGTATTACGCGTTACTGGAAGAAAAGACGCCTATGGCGAAGTGCTTGACTGGATTTGCAACACCTGTAGGTTTGATGAAAAAGATTTAAGCAAATGGACTATCGAAGGTCCTTCAGATATAGATAATCACTCGGTTATTTCTGCTAATCATTATGAAACTTCAAAAGGATTAGAAGGATTAAAATTAGATATTGCAAAACAGCAAAAGAAATTAGAAGGAAATGTAATGAAGCTAAAAGACGATGCTATAAATCCGAATAATATTTAAAAAAATATATTTGTGAAAAAAGCTGCTAAAGTATCGTTGTGGATTGTAGTGATAGTAGTTTTCGCTATCACTGGCTTATTAAGCTACATAAAGTTGGCACTTCCAAATGTAGGATTAGCTCCTGAAATTAAAGTAGAAATGACTCCAGAGAATATTGCACGTGGAGAATATTTAGCCAACCATGTCTCTATATGTATTGATTGCCATTCTTCGCGTGATTGGTCAAAGTTTTCCGGCCCTCCTATAGATGGCACCTACGGAATGGGTGGAGAATTATTTGATCAAAAATTTCAATTTCCTGGCGCATATTATTCTCGTAATATCACCCCATTCAATTTAAAAGATTGGACAGACGGTGAAGTTTTTAGAGCTATTACAACGGGTGTGAATAAGCACGGTAAAGCACTGTTTCCTGTTATGCCTTTTAGCTATTATGGCAGAATGGATCCAGAGGATATTAAATGCATCATTGCATATATTCGTACACTCCCAGAAAATAATAATGCGCCTCCAGAGTCTGTATCAGATTTTCCTATGAACTTTATTATTAATACGCTTCCACATAAAGAAGTAGCACAAAAAAGACCAGACCCAAGCGATCGTTTAGCGTATGGAGCTTACATGACGAACGCCAGCGGATGCAGAGAGTGTCACACGCAGGTAAATGACAAAGCGGAATTAATAGCCGGAATGGAATTTGGTGGCGGCAGAGCATTTCCATTTCCAGATGGGTCTATTTTAAGAGCTGGCAACATTACACCGGATGAAGCAACTGGAATTGGAAGTTGGAAGGTAGAACAGTTTTTAAATTTATTTCATTCTCGTTCTGACTCTTCAACGCTACATGCTACGTTAAAGCCTGGCGACATGAATACCATCATGCCTTGGACTATGTATGGTAAAATGAAGGACGATGATTTAATGGCGATATTTGTCTACTTAAAATCATTGCCGTCAATAAAAAATGAAGTAGAAAAATTTACACCAGGCAAAAAATAAATGGAAGTAGAACACATTATATATAAAGCTATTCTTGTTGTAGTTGTTTTCAGCATCTCGCTAGTAGTAGCCATGTATTCTACCTATGCAGAACGTAAAGTTGCAGCCTTTTTGCAGGATAGAATTGGACCCAATCGCGCAGGACCTTTTGGATTGCTACAGCCTTTAGCTGATGGGGTTAAAATGTTTATGAAGGAAGAATTTATTCCGGATGCATCCAATAAATTTCTTTTTGTATTAGGCCCTTCGCTTGCTATGATGGTAGCCTGTTTGACAGGTGCCGTTATTCCTTGGGGTACCGCACTAGAAATTGGTGGGAAATCTTATTCCTTACAAGTTACTGACTTAAACATTGGAATTCTTTATTTGCTTGGCGTAGCCTCGGTTGGTGTTTATGGAATTATGATTGGGGGTTGGGCTTCAAATAATAAATATGCATTATTGGGTGCGCTACGAGCTTCTTCACAAATGATATCTTATGAAATAGGATTAGGACTAAGCATTATTGCACTTGTAATGACTACCGGCACATTAAGTATTGGAGAGATTGCTGCTCAGCAACAAGGCGGACATTGGAATGTGTTTTATCAGCCTTTTGGATTTCTGATTTTTATAATATGTGCCTTTGCTGAGACAAATCGTGCTCCATTTGATTTACCAGAATGCGAAAGCGAACTTGCAGGAGGTTATCACATTGAGTATTCGTCCATGAAACTTGGATTTTATTTATTTGCCGAATACATTAACATGTTTATTTCATCAGCAATTATAGCAACGCTTTATTTTGGTGGATACAATATGCCTTTCATAGGCCGTTTTATTGAAGATCCAAATATGTTGGCACTTGCAGGAACAGGCTTCTTATTCTTAAAAATATTTTTCTTCATCTTTGTATTTATGTGGGTGCGCTGGACATTGCCACGCTTCCGCTACGATCAACTAATGAATTTAGGATGGAAGGGGTTATTACCTTTGGCAATATTAAATATTGCAATAACTGGAATAGTAATGTGGTTAACTGGGAAAATAAACTAGAAAGATGCAGTCGCTAACAAATAGAAGTGTTGTAGTAGGCAAGAAGGAAATGACCTTTCTTGAGAGGATTTATCTCCCTGCAATCCTAAATGGCATGCGCATTACGCTTAGTCATTTATTTAAGAAAAAAGTTACCATTAAATACCCCGAAGTAAAAAGAGAATTTGCTCCTGTGTACCGTGGCCTGCATGTTTTAAAGCGCGATGAGAATGGTGCTGAACGTTGTACATCTTGCGGATTATGTGCTGTAGCTTGTCCTGCCGAAGCAATAACGATGACTTCGGGCGAGCGTAAAAAAGGCGAAGAACATTTATATCGTGAAGAAAAATATGCAGCTACTTACGAAATTAATATGCTCCGATGTATTTTCTGTGGCGATTGCGAAGAAGCTTGTCCGAAAGAAGCAATATTTTTGACTGATCGACTTGTACCATCAGATTCTCTACGTCAGCGCTTCGTATATGGGAAGGACCTATTGGTTGAGCCAATGGAAGAAAATAAACGCATTGATGTTTCGAAAAGACAAACAAAAGAAGTTTTAGAGTTTAAAAAGAATAAAAGTTTACAACACAACAGGTAGCCCCATCCCGACCTTCCTCATTTGGGAAGGTGAAGGGGCAAATAGAATGGTGAATGACGACTTAACAAACAACAAAACAAATCTTTCTGCCTAGGGAGTAAGATTCCCGCCTTACGGACGGGCAAGTAGCTGGAGCAAGCATATGACACTATATATATTTTACTTTTTATCCTTTCTTGCCATCCTTTGTGGTCTGATGGTTGTATTGGAAAAAAATCCTATTCATAGTGTGCTCTATTTAGTACTTACTTTATTTACAATTGCCGGTCATTACATTTTACTCAATGCTCAATTTTTAGCTGCGGTGCATATTATAGTTTACGCAGGAGCAATTATGGTATTATTTCTTTTTGTGATTATGCTATTAAATCTAAATAAAGAATCCGAAAAACACAAAAGCAACATCGTGAAAGGCGCTGCTGTTATTGCCTCCGGATTATTATTAGTTATTTTGGTGGGCGCCCTTAAAAGCACCACTACCCTTCCTGCTCCAGAGATGACAAGTGCCGGATTAGGGTTAGTAGAAAACCTTGGTAAAGTATTATTTAAACAATTTTTACTGCCTTTTGAGATTGCATCCCTGCTATTTTTATCTGCTATGGTAGGTGCGGTTTTATTAGGTAAAAAAGATTAAAATGAGTTCGATACAGATTGTACATATAAACCTATACATATTACTTAGCGTAGTATTATTCGCTATTGGGGTAATGGGCGTGCTGTTTCGCAGAAACGCCATCATTGTTTTTATGTCGATCGAATTAATGCTTAACGCAATAAATTTATTATTAGTTGCTTTTTCATCCTATTGGAATGATGCAGCTGGACAAATATTAGTATTTTTTGTGATGGTAGTTGCTGCAGCAGAAGTTGCTGTAGGCCTAGCCATATTAGTAATGATTTACCGAAACACAGGAAGTACTGATATTGACGTATTAAATAAATTGAAAGGATAAAATTATTTTCTAAAACTTTGTTTTAGAAACGCTGTATTAATATTATGAACGCTACAATTGCACTTATACCTTTATTACCCCTATTGGGTTTTCTTGCCATTGCATTTTTAGGCAAGAAGTTTTCTAAAGGATTAGTGGGAATTATTGGAAGTGGCACTGTGCTAGTATCTTTTGTGTTATCCATCAATGCCTTCATGAGTATTGTTGGAAACACCGGAACGGATGCATCCTACACTGTTTACCTATTCGACTGGATTACGGCAGGAAATTTTTCTGCACCTTTTGCATTCTTAATTGATCCATTGTCCTGCTGGTTTTTATTAATTATTACAGGAATTGGTTTTTTAATTCACGTGTACTCGATTGGATACATGCACGATGATCCCGCGTTTTCCAGATTCTTTTCCTATTTAAATCTATTCATCTTCTTTATGTTGTTGCTTGTTTTAGGCGATAGCTACTTAACCATGTTTGTAGGTTGGGAAGGAGTTGGTCTTTGCTCGTATTTATTAATTGGATTCTGGTTTAAAAATAACGAGTACAACAAAGCAGCGAACAAAGCTTTCATAATGAACCGCATTGGTGATTTAGGATTTTTACTTGGCATCATGCTCATCTATATAACCTTTGGAAGTGTGCGTTACAACGAAGTATTTGATGTTGCAAAATCTTTTTCTTCAGACACTACTGTAATGATTGCCATTACATTATTATTATTTGTTGGAGCAGCAGGGAAAAGCGCACAGATTCCTCTTTACACCTGGCTGCCCGATGCCATGGCTGGTCCAACTCCTGTATCGGCACTTATACATGCTGCAACCATGGTTACTGCAGGTATTTATATGATTGCTCGTTCCAATATTTTATACACCCTTGCACCAATTTCAATGGATATTGTTGCAGGAGTAGGATTGTTTACCGCTTTGTTCGCAGCAACTATTGGGCTATTCCAAAATGATATTAAAAAAATATTAGCCTACTCTACCGTATCTCAACTTGGCTATATGTTTTTAGGTCTTGGAGTTGGTGCTTATACCGGGGCTGTGTTTCATGTAACTACACATGCCTTCTTTAAAGCATTGTTATTCCTTGGAGCTGGAAGTGTAATTCACGCTATGAGTGGCGAACAAGACATTCGTAAAATGGGAGGACTTAAAAAATATTTACGCATTACCTACTTGACATTTTTACTTGGGACTATTGCCATCTCCGGAATATTTCCATTCTCAGGCTTCTTTTCTAAAGATGAAATTTTGGCTCAGGCCTACTCTTACAATAAATTTTTCTGGCTTATGGGAATATTAGGAGCTGTCATGACAGCCTTCTATATGTTCCGATTGTTTTACCTGACTTTCTTTGGCACATTCAGAGGTACAGAAGAGCAAAAGCATCATCTGCATGAATCTCCTAAAACGATGACTTTTCCTCTAATTGTGCTTGCAGCATTAGCTGTACTAGGTGGCGTAATTGGTATCCCTGAAATATTTGGAGGCAATCATTGGCTACATAATTATTTATATCCTGTATTTAAAGCATCGTACAATGCACCTCATTATCATAACGCTCACCTTTCGCATTCAACAGAAATTACTCTAATACTCTTTGCTACACTTGCAGCAGTTGCATCCATAGGTGCTGCTTGGTATTACTTTTTGAAGAAAGAAAATATTCCTTTAGCAGATGGAGCAAATATAAATCCTGTTCAAAAAATCGTTTACCACAAATATTACATGGATGAACTTTATAGCTTCTTAATTCAAAAGCCTTTAGACTGGCTCTCCATTAAACTTCATCAAATAATAGAACTTAAAGCCATTGATCGCGTAGTAAATTATTTTGGCGAAGGTGTAGTTTGGATAAGTGGTCAGGCAAGACTTTTACAAACTGGTTATATTGGTTTTTACATTTTTGCAATGGTAATTAGCATTATTCTTATTTTATTTTTCAAGCTAGTATGATTACAGGGTTACTTATATTATTGCCTTTACTATCTGGTTTGCTGCTTCTGTTAGCAAGCAATTATTCAGTAAAAAAAATTGCCTTTGTTGCTGCAATTGCTGAACTCCTAGTTACATTGTATGCACTAGTACAGTTCCACATAAATGCAGATGTACAATTTATGTTTGACATAACTTGGATTCAATCACTAGGAATTCATTTTAAAGTTGGCATGGACGGAATAAGTATTTTACTCGTCCTACTTACTAACATATTAGTTCCTTTAATAATTCTTTCATCTTTTGATCGCGATATAAAAAATCCTTCTTCTTTTTATTCGTTGATTCTCCTTATGCAAATGGCATTAGTGGGTGTATTTACCGCTCAGGATGGATTTTTATTTTACATCTTTTGGGAGTTAGCACTTATTCCAATTTGGTTTATCTGTTTATTATGGGGCGGAGAAAATAGAGCAAAAATTACTTTTAAGTTTTTTGCTTACACACTTGCAGGAAGCTTACTCATGTTAGTAGGATTAATTTACGTTTACTTACACACCGATAATATTATTTTAGAAAACGGAGAGGCCGTTACTAGAACTTTTGATATTCAAGCCTTGTACATTGCTGGTGCAAACCTTTCTGCGTCAGAGCAAACTTGGATATTCTGGGCACTATTTATTGCTTTTGCAATCAAGATGCCGGTATTTCCGTTTCATACTTGGCAGCCCGATACGTATTCTGTTGCTCCTACACAAGGAACCATGTTGCTTTCGGGCATCATGCTAAAAATGGGAACCTACGGTGTCATACGTTATTTGCTGCCTATAGCTCCGTTAGGCGTACAAGAATGGGGAAACACTGCCATGATTCTATCTATCATTGGAATTTTGTATGCATCCATCATTGCAATTATGCAAAAAGACTTTAAGAGATTAATTGCCTATTCTTCTATTGCACATGTGGGTTTAATATCTGCCGGAATATTTTCGCTAACCGTTCAAGGCGTGCAAGGAGCTATGATGCAAATGCTGGCTCATGGCATAAACGTAGTAGGTCTTTTCTTTGTGGTTGATATTATTTTTAAACGCACTAACACACAACAATTAGCTGTGCTTGGAGGCATTCGAAATATTGCTCCATGGTTTGCAACTGTTTTCATGATTGTGATGCTGGGAAGTGTTGCGCTGCCCATTACCAATGGATTTGTTGGAGAGTTTTTACTCATCAATGGAATTTACCAGTACGATGCTTGGATGGCTGCCTTTGCAGGCTTAACAGTTATACTTGGAGCAGTTTACATGCTTCGCAGCTACCAAAAAGCAATGCTTGGAGAAACGAATGCAGTAACTGCAACTTTCACAGATTTAACGATGAATGAAAAGGCCGTGTTCATTCCAATCGTAATTATGATAATTGCTATGGGGGTTTATCCCAAACCACTTTTAGATATTGCTGAACCATCTGTACTAAAAATTATTGAACTGATTCAACCGTAAGTTAGATATGAAGATATTGTACATACTTACTGCACTTGGAGTTATTTCGTTACTCGCAGAACTTTTTAAGTTCAAGAAATTATTATTGCCTATTGTGTTGCTTGGATTGTTAGGCGCAATTGCTGCCGGAATAAAAGATTGGAACAGCAACATCTATTACTACAACAACATGCTAACGTTCGATAACTACGCATTGTTGTTTTCCATGGTGCTTTGTAGCATTGCCTTCTTATGGTTTTTAATGGCTAGCGATGGTATGCTTGCTAATGAATCTACTCGTACCGATTATTATGCCTTAACATTATTTGCACTTTGCGGTGCAGTTGTCATGGCTTCGTATTCCAACATGGTTATGTTGTTTTTAGGGATAGAAATTCTTTCCATTCCAATTTATGTCTTAGCAGGCAGCAGAAAAAATGATTTAGCTTCTAACGAATCTGCCTTAAAATATTTTTTAATGGGTGCTTTTGCTACTTGCTTTTTGCTTTTTGGGATTGCTTTAATTTACGGTGCTACAGGTACTTTTGATATAAGTACTCTTGGAACTTATTTAGACTCTCCTTCTGCTTTACAAAGCTGGAGAGGACCAGGTGGAATAACATTGTTGTCTGCCGGCATATTAATGATGCTAATTGGCATGTGTTTTAAAGTGGCTGCTGTTCCATTTCACTTTTGGACACCGGATGTTTACGAAGGTGCACCAACTCAAGTGACAGCCTATATGGCAACCATCGTTAAGACCGCTGCCTTTGCTGCATTCTTACGTTTGTTTATGACTTGCTTTACATCGTTCGAATCATTGTGGAGCGATGTGGTTTGGGTGATAGCTGCCGTTTCAATATTACTAGGCAATTTAACTGCTATCTATCAATCAAACGTAAAGAGAATGCTAGCCTACTCTAGTATTGCACATGCAGGATATATGTTACTAGGAATTTTATCCGGAGGAAAATTAGCGGCAGGTGGAGTTTTATATTATGCAGCTGCTTATTCTGTAGCAACCATTGCTGCTTTTACCATCTTGTCAGCCATAGAAAAAAACGGATCAGCTTTAACGTTCGATTCTTTTAAAGGATTTGCAAAGAATAATAAACTTGCTGCATTTGCTATGTCTGTAGCCATGCTATCACTTGCTGGCATACCGCCACTTGCAGGATTTTTTGGAAAATACTTTTTGTTTTCTGCTGCATTAGAAAATGGCTACGTTTGGTTAGTACTTATAGCTGCTTTAGGATCTTTGATAGGTGTATATTATTATTTAAAAATTATTATCACCATGTACGCTGATAACAACACTGAAGAAAATGCTGTAGCTATCAATCTTACCACAGCTCAGCAAGTTGCACTTGCACTTTGCGTGCTTCTCTCCTTTATACTTGGCTTTTTTCCTGATTTGATTATTCGTCTTATTTAACTAAACACTATTCCTTCCTCCTTTTTTCCTACTTTCGTAGGTGAAAACAAATTACTCATGACTATAAAAGCACCTAACCTAGTTACGCAAATATTTATTGGAATGTTCTTGGGCACTGCCTGGGGCATTGTGTCAAGTATGATGGGCTGGAGCGGGTTTACATCAGATTGGGTAAAACCATTTGGTACTATTTTCATTAACTTACTTAAACTAATAGCCATCCCGCTTGTCTTGGCTTCATTAATTTCCGGAGTTTCTAATTTAAAAGACATTAAAAGACTTTCACGCTTAGGTGGTCGTACAATATTTATTTTCATTATTACTACTGTTATTGCAGTTATAATTGGGTTGTTATTAGTAAATATTGTAAAGCCAGGTCATTCTTTTTCACCCGAAAAAAGGGCGGAACTACAACAGATGTACGCAAACAACACCTCTGAAAAAATGAATACTGCTGAGCTAGTAAAAAATCGCGGTCCACTACAATTTGTTGTTGAAATTGTTCCTGAAAATTTATTTGATGCAATGAGCAGCAACACACGAATGTTGCAAGTAATTTTCTTTGCCATATTTTTTGGCATCTGTTTGGTAGCGCTTCCCGAAGACAAAACGAAACCTATCAAAGATTTTGTAGATAGCTTAAATGAAGTGATTTTGAAAATGGTGCACATGATTATGTTATTCGCACCAATTGGTGTGTTTGCTCTTTTGGCTGCAGTAATTGCTGATATTGCAGGAGATAATCCTAGCCAAGTATTTGATATTCTGCAAGCACTTGGCGTTTATTCATTAACAGTAATTGCTGGATTGGCTATAATGATGTTTGTAGTATATCCAATAATGCTGAGAACATTTACAGATATTCCATTTAAGAAATTTTATAAAGCTATACTTCCAGCGCAAACTATTGGCTTTTCTACCAGCTCCAGTGCAGCAGCACTTCCCGTTAATATAGAATGCTGCGAAAAAGAACTAGGCATTTCGGAGGAAGTAACAAGCTTTGTTTTACCACTAGGAGCAACAATAAATATGGATGGCACTAGCCTGTACCAAACTATTGCTGCTGTGTTTATTGCACAAGCATTTGGTTATGAACTAACGCTTGGTATGCAGCTTACTTTAATCATCACTGCAGTGTTAGCCTCTATAGGAACTGCACCTGTTCCCGGTGCTGGCATGGTAATGCTTATTATTATTTTACAATCTACCGGTATAAATCCCGAAGGGCTTGCTTTAATATTTGCTACAGATCGCATACTTGATATGTGTCGTACAGTAGTTAACCTAACTAGTGATGCAACTGTAGCCTCTATTATTGCTGCAGGCGAAAAACGAGTCGTCACTCCATAGTATGCAAGAAACTTGGGAATTCCTTAAAGAACTTACCAACCCTGAGTCCATCATTTTGTATGGAGGGTTAGGGCTTTTACTCTTCGTGATTTTTGCAGAAACCGGGTTAATGATTGGCTTCTTCTTGCCCGGTGATTCACTTGTTTTTGTTTCCGGTTTACTTTGCAAAACTAAACCAGATTTACTTGGTATTGATATTTACACCTTAATTCTCTCGATGTCTCTTGCTGCCATTCTTGGAAATATGACTGGTTATTTATTCGGAAAAAAAGTGGGTCCTTCCCTATTTAAAAAAGAGGATAGTTGGATTTTCAAAAAAAAATATCTGGAAATGACACACTCCTTTTATAGTCGGCACGGAGGCAAATCGCTCATTCTGGGCAGGTTTTTACCTATCATTCGCACCTTTGCTCCTATTTTAGCAGGAGTAATTCAAATGGATTATAAAAAATTTACTGCCTATAATATTATTGGCGCTTTACTTTGGATTGGCTCACTTTCGATTGTAGGGTATGTTCTTGGAGAAATAGTATGGGTACAAAATAACTTAGGAATTATTGTAATTCTGTTAATTGTGGTAACCTTGATACCTGTATTTAATACTTTTCGCAACGAACAAAGACTTAACAACAATAAAAACTAACATTTTTTACCAGATACTCCTCAAATCGACCACTTACTAATTTACAAATGAAAAGTGGCTGTATCGCAAAATTTTTTTATGTTTGATGCGTTTTTGGACTTAATCAAATAACACAATTTAAAAACAGAACCTAATCTTTAAAATTCAATAAATATGAGCAAGCAAAAATTCTCAATGGGCAACTCAATAATGATCTTAGCCTGTTTATTTGTGGGTATACTTATTTACATGTTTGTACTTGGTAATCCTGCCAACTTCGAACATAGCGAAGACTTTAGCTTTTTCCGTTTCCCTGGCGGTGAGCACCCTATTCAAGGTAACTTAATGGGAATTATGTATAAAGGAGGATTCATTGTTCCTTGCTTACTAGCAATTAACCTAGTTGTGTTTGTGTTCTCAATTGAACGTAGCATCACACTTGGAAAAGTAAGTGGCACAGGCAGCGTAAAAGATTTTGTTCAATCTATACGTGGATTTGTTGGAAATAACCAAGTTAATGAAGCAATTGCTGCTTGCGATGTTCAACAAGGATCTATTGCAAATGTTATTCGTACTGGATTAGTTGAATTGCAACGTGTTGAAAAAGATGGTTCATTAAATAAAGAATCTAAAATTGCTGCAATTCAAAAAGGGTTAGAAGAAGCTACAGCACTGGAGCTGCCTATGATGTCAAAAAACTTAGTTGTACTTTCTACATGCGCATCCATATCGGTACTAGTTGGACTAATTGGAACTGTATTAGGGATGATTACTGCCTTTAGCGCGATGGCTCAAGCAGGCTCTCCAGATACAGTAGCACTTGCTACTGGAGTATCGGAAGCACTTGTAAATACCCTGTTTGGAATTTTAGGTTCTACACTTGGTATTGTGTTTTATAACTTCTTTAGCTCTAAAGTAGATGCATTAACATTTGCTATTGACGAAGCAGGATTTAGCATTGTTCAGTCTTTCTCAGCAAAAGGTTAATTATTAGTAGAAGCAAATAATTAAATCTAAAAGCTAGTATGTCAAAAATAAAAATGCCCAAAAGCGCCCCGTCTCTCGACATGACTCCCATGGTGGATTTGGCGTTCTTATTGGTAACATTTTTTATTCTTACTGCAAACTTCCGTAAGAACGAAGCAGTAGAAGTAGTTACCCCTTCCTCTCATTCTGAAAAAATTCTTCCAGAAAATGTTATGCTTATCACCATGGATACTGCAGGACGTGCTTTCTATAGCTTAGATGGAAAAGAGGTTAGAGAAAAAATATTGCGTACGATGGCTGAAAAGTATAAAGTTGATTTAAACGAAACAGATATAAAGAGATTTCAAATCATGCCCATGTTTGGTGTTCCTATGAGCAGACTCACTGAATATATTAGGGGTGATGAAAAAATTAGAGGTGAAATTGACCGAGCAACACAAGGAATACCTATGGACTCCATAAACAATCAATTAGGAGATTGGATAGCCTTTGGTTGGAACGAAAAAAAGCGTTGGGAAGCTGAGAATAGTGTTCCAAAAGAAAATGGTTGTAGAATAGCTATTAAAGCTGATGGAAAAACAGACTATAAAAAGATAAAACGTGTCTTTGAAGTGTTCCAGGAAAGAAACCTTAATAGTTTTAACCTGATTACGAACATGGAAACTGAGACACCTGAATAAAAATGGCAAACGTAGAAAGCAATAGTGGTGGCGGGGGTGGTAAACACCAGAAAAAACGTGCTAAAAAACACGGAGCCCGTATCGACATGACTCCCATGGTGGATTTAGGCTTTCTATTGCTTACTTTCTTTGTATTAACCTCTCAGTTCAGCAAGCCTAAGACAATGGAAATTAATATGCCTGTTGAGCCTGAGGATACCACCATAACTACCAAAGTTGACGATGAGACAGCAATGACCATCCTTTTAGAGGAAAAAGCGGAAAAAATATTTTATTATTATGGAAAGTTCAAGCCTGAGTCATCTATATTAAAAACGATGGATTATTCCAAAGATGGAATACGCAAAGTTTTACAAAAAAGAAATGACAAAGTGATAACTCAAATGAATGAACTTAAAGAAAAACTTAGCAGAGGTGAAATTGCTGATACTACTTACAAGCGATTAGCAATAGGTGTTAAAGGAGATAAAAAAGCAACTTTTGTTATTGTGAAGGCTGATGAAAAAGCTAAATATAAAAATGTAATTGACGTTATAGATGAATTGAATGTTGCTGACGTTGGTAAATATGCATTGGTTGATATTTCTCCAGCAGAAAAAGAATTAATTAAAGTATTCAGTAGTAATGGCAAATAAAATGTTCACATCGGATTGGCAAAGTGTGGTTTACGAAGGCCGCAACGATGTGGTATTTGAAACCCGCAATAAAGCATACGGTGCCTATGAAATTCGTAGAGATTACAGTAAGTTCCTTACCAAAGCTTTAGTGGTCTCTGTCTCTATTGTTGCCTTTGCGGTTGCTTTTCCAATCATTTATAATCTGATAAATGCAGGTATAGAAACTTTTGACAAGCCAATGGATATAATTGTGGATTTAGCTCCACCACCGCTTGACAAAAACGAACCTCCTCCTCCTCCCACCCCGCCTCCGCCTCCTCCGGTAATGGAAA